>JBEKFE010000003.1:0-284923 GCA_050013475.1 Bacteroidales bacterium | reverse complement strand
CCAAACAGGCAATCAGCAAAGGCCAGAGAATCATTCATCAAGAGTAAAAAATCCAAAGTGTATATAATTGAACTTTTAAACAAGAGGTAGAGCATCCCGCTTTGCGGGAGGGTCCTGGGTTCCCCGCCTGACCGCTGACAGCGTCAGTCGGGCAGGGAGCCCTAGCTGGATCACATAAAAAAGAGTGAGAGCGAGAGTGAACACTCTCGCTCTTGAATTATTTGCAGTTCACGACCCTGTGCCAGGGAATAGAAAATAATAAGGCTGTCCAACTGACAGCCTTAAAGAATCACTATTTTGACGGGATAATTTTCTGGTTTTATTTCGACAGCAAGGGGATCTGCCTGTTAATCGACTCCTCAAGGGATATAAGCGTCTCTGTCCTGACAATACCCGGGATAGTCTGGATCTTATCTGTCAGGATCACCCTCAGATGTTCATTATCGTTCGTATAGACTTTGATAAAAAGAGAGTAGTTCCCTGTAGTATAATGACATTCAATGATCTCCTGGATCTCCCTGAATTTCTTGATCACGTCGCGGTAATGACCGGGATGGTCGAGGAATACCCCGATATAGGCACACGTCTTGAATCCGACCATTACAGGGTCAACCTTGAACTCTGATCCCTTTATCACGCCGATCCTTATCAATCTCTGCACCCTCTGATGAATAGCAGCACCTGAAACACCGCATTCCCTTGCTACCTCAAGATACGGTATCCTGGCATTCTTGGTAATTATGTCGAGTATCTTTCTGTCAAGATTATCGATCTGTAAATTCTCCGCCATATAATTAATTTTAAATTTATGTATCTAATAAAATCTCAATTCCGGGTTACAAATTTAAAGCAAAAAGGCGAAATATTAAAGTGATAGTTAATAAAACATTAAATCAGGAGTATGTTTTTTATTATTTTCAACCAGCGGAAAATAAAACCCCTCTTCCGAAAGGATTTACCTGTTGATACAGCCTATCAGTTCTGAATAATCCGCAATATCATTATCATTTAGGTATTTCTCAATACCCTCAATGATCCTGACTGGAGCATCCGGTTCTATAAATGTTGCTGTACCAACCTGGATGGCAGTGGCTCCTGCCATTATGAATTCAAGAGCGTCGCCGGCATTCATAATTCCTCCGATTCCTATGACCGGTATTTTAACTGCCCTGGCAACCTGCCATACCATCCTGAGAGCGACCGGCTTGACTGCAGGACCTGACAACCCGCCCGTAATGGTTGCAAGCGACGGCTTTCTTGTCCTGATATCCACAGCCATGCCCAGCAGCGTATTTATGAGTGAAACTGAATCTGCTCCTTCTTCTTCGGCTATTGCGGCAAACTGGCAGATATCTGTCACATTGGGTGAGAGCTTGACGATCATGACGCGCGAGTATACCCTCCTCACAGCCCTTATGACTTCACGGGCAGATACGGGGTTGATACCGAAAGCCATTCCTCCCATCTTCACATTCGGGCATGATATATTCAGCTCGATCGCAGGTATCTTTTCCAGATTGTTTATTCTGGCAGCCAGATTTACATAATCTTCTATATAGCTGCCGTTTACATTGACTATTACGTTGGTGTCGTATAATGATATCCCCGGGTAGATATTCTTTTCAAAGTAGTCGATGCCTTTGTTTTGCAGACCGACAGAGTTTAGCATACCGGCAGGTGTTTCGGCCATCCTTGGATACGGATTACCTTCCCTGGGCTCCATAGTCGTACCTTTTATTATTATTCCTCCAAGCCTGCCGATATCAAAGAATTCTTCCAGTTCCGGTCCGTATCCGCATGTTCCCGATGCGGTCATAACTGGATTCCTGAATTCAAGATCTCCTATTCTGCACCTGAGGTTCACCATTTTAGCTCATTTATATTGAATACCGGTCCTTCCGTACAGGTGCAGATATTTCCGCGCGTCGTACTGACAATACAGCAGAGGCAGATTCCAAAGCCGCAACCCATAAGGTTTTCGAGCGATACTTCACAAAAAATATTTTTAGAATTAGCGTATTTTGCTACAGCCTTCATCATAAGATCCGGTCCGCAGCAGTACACTCTGTCGTATTTAGTCATCTTCAATGTTGAATGGTCGGTCACATAACCTTTCTCACCTTCTGAACCGTCCTCCGTGGTGATGTGGATATTCCCGAATTTACTGAATTCATCATATTCAATTACTCTTTCCTTATTCCTGAAACCGAGCAGAATATCTGGCTTATATCCTTGTAATCCAAGATTTTTTGCAAGGAAATAAAGGGGAGCTATCCCGGAGCCTCCGCCTATCAGGACAATCTGTTCCATTCTCGAAGGTAATGAGAATGCATTGCCCAGCGGGTAGACAATGTTCAGAAGATCACCCTTCTTGAGTTCATAAAGAGCCTTTGTCCCATTACCAACAACCTGAACAAGAAGCTTAAGGGTTCTGTTTTCGTAATCGACATCATGAATGGAGAATGGCCTTCTGAGGAAAGTACCGGGGCTGCCATCGGCCCTTATCTGAACGAACTGGCCCGGCATTATTTCAGGGAATTTTTCTGAGGATGAAAGTTCAAGGATGCAGATGTCTCTCTTTATCTGCCGGTTTTCGGTTACGAAAAGATCCTGAACTCTCTTTGCCATCATTCTGAGTTTCGGCAAAGATAATTAAAGAAGATTAATTAAATCTTAACGAATAAGATTTAGAATTCAGATTTTATTCAGGATAATGTTCGCTGAAAGTACCATCTTCTTTGAAAATCACAATCCTCGATGTTCTGGGCTTATCAGATGAGCCAGGCGAGGGTCTTTCGTCACCTGGTATATTGATCTTATCTCTGCCAGGATCGGTTTTTTTGACTTCCGTCGGCGCCATATTTGAAAAAATATCTCTAGCAGAGGTTAAATTTTCTTTTTGTGAAGTGAAAAGATCAATGGATTCACCTTCCCTGAACATAGGACCTGTTCCGAACAACAACCAGTCAGTTGAAAGGGAGGGATACCTGGTAAGCATCTTTATTATGAATTCAAGGCTTGGTTTGTTCCGTCCGGAAATAATATGGGATATACCAGATGGCTGAACCCCGATCTCCTGGGCAAATTGTGCCGAAGTCCTGTTCTCTGTTCTGAGAAACTCTAAAATCCTCTCTTTAATGTTGTCAACGTCCATCTTACAAATGTAAACAGTATTTTATTTACATACGTAATTATTATGGTTTACATATGTAATATTTACAATTACCCGTTCCGATGTTTGATCATGACTAATACTAACTAATTATAAAAGAGGCTATTATTTATAGCTTTATTTGAATTATTACGTTAAATTAGCTTAATATATTACTGGTATACAGTTATATATGAGATATTTCTAAATAAATTTTAATGCAAATGAGATTTTTATATCCTGGCGGTGTCATTATAAATGACAATTGACTAATTTAAATACCTGATAATGTGACAGGTATGATATATTATTATTATTACAATCAAAAATGACAATTGTAAATTAAGATGAGTATAGTTTTAGCGTTAGAAATGTAATGGATAGATGATTTGTGTATTTACATTTGTAATTTCGGCTCTTCTTCCCTATTCAAGTTTGAAATTACGTGCCTGTGTTTCATCAAACTCATTTTCCCACCTTGCAATTACAGCAGTTGCCAGACAGTTGCCTATTACATTAACAGATGTGCGTGCCATATCCATAAGGACATCAATTCCAAGAATTATGAAAACAGGCTCAACAGGGAGACCGAAACTGACAACAGTTCCCATAAGTATCACAAGCGCGGCTCTTGAAACACCAGCAACCCCTTTGCTTGTGAGCATAAGTGTAAGACAGAGGAGTATCTGCTTATCAAGGGGCAGATGTATTCCAGCAGCCTGCGCCACAAAAATTGATGCCAGCGAGAGATACAATGTCGTTCCGTCAAGATTGAAGCTGTAACCCGTGGGAATAACAAAAGCAACTACTTTCCTTGGGATACCGAATTTCTCCATCGATTCCATGGCTGAAGGAAGAGCTGATTCTGAATTTGAAGTCGCAAATGCGATGGTAGCCGGCTTGGATACTGCTTTAATAAATGGAATTACCGGAATTTTAAACAGGAGTGCAACGGGGAACAGTACGAAAAGAAGAAAGCATATGAGGGCCACATACAGTGTAGCAAGAAGCTTAAGCAGGTTATAAAGAACATCCAGCCCCATATGTCCTACCGTATAAGCAATTGCCGCAAATACCGCCACAGGGGCATAGTACATGACGATATTTGTAAATTTGAACATCACCTCTGCCAGGCTCTCTGTGAACCTGATCATAGGAGAACGGTATTTTTCCTTGACCATGGCTACCGCAATCCCGAAAATGACACTGAATATCACTATCTGAAGTATCTGACCCTCGAATATTGATTTTGCTATGTTTTCGGGAAATATGTGCAGGATAAACTCACTCGTTGTCATCGATGACAGGGAATTGACCGGCGGTGCAGATGGATTTGGTGGCAGGACAACTCCAACGCCTGCCTTGCCAATATTGATCGCAAGCAGTCCTATAAACAGAGCAATGGTAGATACAATCTCAAAATATAGAAGTGATTTCCAGCCCATCCTTCCTATCTGCTTCAGGTCCGCATGGCCTGCAATTCCCACCACAAGCGTTGAAAAAAGAAGCGGGGCAATTATAGTTTTGATGAGCCGGAGAAAGATCTCACTGAGCACCTGAAGCTGCCTGGCCACTATCGGCAGATCGTGGCCGAATTCAGCACCGGCGAACATGCAGACAAGTATCCAGGTAGTGAGAGATCTTTTTCGGATTGCATAAATAACAAACATCCCGATGGTCAATATCCGGAAAATCATGACTGTTACGGGCGAGATATCAATTATATTATTGACTCTCAAGACAATCAGAACCATGGTGATCGTTATGATGCCGATCATCATGTGGGGAAAATATCTCCTCAGGATATTCAGATATACAGATAAGTTTTTCAGCAATGTCCGGAGCAGGACGAATAGCCATCTTCTCCACAACCGGAGCATGACCTGCCTTCTCCTGCAAGTTCTTCCTTCGATGGATCCCTTACATCTATCACACTTCCTGTAAACCAGAGGTCTACACCTGCCATAGGGTGGTTGAAATCCATACGTACGAAAGTATCGGCAATCTCACTTATCATTCCTTCCAGTGGATTTCCTGAACTGTCAGACATGGGAACAATGTTTCCAACATAACATATGGTTTCGTCAATTTTGCCCTCATTCTGGAATAAGGATATTGGAACATTTACCATCATCTCCTCTCTTCTATCACCATAGGCATCAGCCGCATTCAAAAGAAAACCGAACCTGTCCCCTTTTGAAAGTGTACCCAGATTGGCTTCAAATGAAGGCAGGAGCCTGCCCGTTCCGAAAACAAAATTAAGTGGCCTGCTTTCTTCAACTGTTTCAAGGATCCGCCCGTTGCTATCAACTTCCCTCAGTTCGTATATTACCGATACCAGTTTATTACTTTCAATTTTCATAAAAATATTTTCTCAATTTAATGAAGTGCAAAAATAGCACTATTGGTCCAATGTTAAAAATAATAGTAAGGCAATTATGTCTGATGAATGTGGAGATGCAGGAGAATCTATTATATCAGGCAAGTTAAAAGACAACCCCTATTCTTATGACCGGGCTGTTGTAGATCTCATATCCCGTATCGTGGAGCGACCAGAGTATCACTATGTTAAGAGATGATCTCCGTCCCATTTGCTGACTTATACCAGGTCCGGCCATGATTGAACTTACCCAGAACCTGTGCGGTTCTAATGTGACATATTGCCAGTCATATGAATCCAAATTCATAGCCTCATACTCAAGCTGAAGAAGTATGCTTGTATGAACACCGAGGGGGATCAGCTTATCGATATCCCGGATAGGAACGAACTGGGCGTAGGACCTGAAGCTGTAAATGGAGGTAGATATTTTCTCATTAGAGTAAGCATTAATAATGCCCGAATAATATCTGAAGCCCGGACCAGCCGCGATCGCAAGCCGGGGAAGAACCCAGAAACCTACAACAGGGAGGATCTCAATATCAGTGGCTGATCCTACCTGAAGTGCGATATTTCCTCCGAAGAAGAGCCTTTCCTTAATCGGGGGTTTCTCTTCCGTGATTGTCTGGCTGAAACCTTCGGTTGAAAAAAATATTGCAATAAGTCCAATTAGCAACAGACGCCACGTTTTATAATGATATTCAGTTCTGATTTTAGTAGTTTTCATTTCTATAAAATTGTAACTTTGATATAATAACTTTGCAAATAAACGAAAAAAATGAGGTTTATTATATACAAGGATTAATATGAATATAATAATTACCGGAGGTTCAAGGGGAATTGGGAGAGAGATCGCTCTCAGCCTTGCGGAAGACCGGGATAACCAGATAATGGTCACAGGAAGAGATGAAGGAGCTCTCAGGGAGACTGCAGATTCGGCAGCAAATGATAATATCTCCTGGTTTGTAGTTGATTTATCTGATGCCAGTATGCAGATAAAATATCTTACCGAGCGGATCAATTCAGTGTTCAGCATTGTAGATATACTTGTCAATAATGCAGGAACCCTGGTAAATAAAAAATTTAAAGATCTTAGGGATGATGAGATCAGGCTTATGATGGAGGTCAATTATTTTGCTCCCGTAAATCTTGTCAGGTCCCTCCTTCCCCTGATGAGAAAAGGCAGTCACATATTGAATATTTCATCCATGGGTGGATTCCAGGGAAGCGAGAAGTTTGAGGGATTGACATGCTACAGTGCATCTAAAGCTGCACTGGCCTCTCTTACCGAATGCCTTGCAGGTGAATTATCCTTATCCGGTATTTCAGTTAACTGCCTGGCCCTTGGAAGCGTACAGACAGAAATGCTTACGGAAGCGTTCCCCGGCTATAAAGCACCGGTAACTGCTGCAGAGATGGGTAAATTTATCTCATATTTTGCTTTGAACGGCAATAAGTTCTTTAATGGCAAAATATTACCAGTGGCGTTGACAACCCCGTGAAAGTCAGAAGTCCGTAGTCCGAAGCAATAACAAATTATAAATGGATTTACTTCTGACTTCCGTCTTCGGACTTTCAACTATTTTAATCAGTGGTATTCTTTTATCTCAATCTCGCCATTTAGCGCCATCAATCCGTTAAATGCCAATGCCTTAAGTTCATCTTCGCCGGGATAGACAACAACATTTGCTATAAAACCAATCATCTTCCTTATAAAGTTCACTGCCGATTCCTGGTATGCAATACCTCCGGTAAGTATTATTGCATCCACCTTTCCGTGCAATACTGCAGCGGCAGAGCCAATCTCCTTGGCAACCTGATACATTGCTGCATCCTTCACAAGCGAAGCCATAACATCTCCCTGTTCGGCACGAGCGCTTATTTCACGAAAATCATTTGTTCCCAGGTATGCTACCATACCTCCCTTGCCTGTAAGCATTGATTTGACTTCCGCATATGAATATTTACCGCTGAAACAGAGCTCAACAAGCTGAAGTGAAGGAAGACCTCCCGATCTCTCTGGAGAAAACGGTCCTTCGCCACTGAGTGCATTATTTACATCCACAACCTTGCCGTGCATATGAGCACCGACACTGATACCTCCGCCCATATGAGCAATGATAAGATTCATATCCTCATATTTCTTACCTGTTGATAATGCATATGTTCTGGCTACGGCTTTCTGATTCAGTGCATGGAAAATTGACTGTCTTTCCAATAATGGGTGACCCGATAGCCGGGCCAAAGGCTCGAGTTCATCAACTACAACCGGATCTACGATCAATGCAATGGATGAAGGCAGATTTCTGGCTATATCGTCAGCAATAAGCGCACCCAGATTACTTGCATGTTCACCTCTCCTGCATTCATGGAGATCCTTTTTCATCTCTTCATTCACCCTGTAAACCCCTGATTCAATTGGCTTAACAAGACCACCTCGGCCGACGACAGCTGCTATCAGGGAAAAATCAATTTTCCTGCCTACGAGTTCTTTCATTATAAGATCTTTCCTGAATCCAAACTGGTCTGTAATATTTTTGAACCCGATCATCTCCAGAGGTGTATGTGAAAGGTTTTTTTCAAACAGCAGCTTCTCCTCCTCAAAGAGGGCGAATTTTGTCGAGGTTGAACCCGGGTTTACAGCCAGGATGAGTTTGACAGGCATAACTTATTCAGGTTTTGGCATTAAAAATCCCCTCAGGCCATAAGACATGAAAGGGCTATGCAATAATATTTTGATCTTTCGCTTTCACTTCTTGACATTACCACCACGGGCCTGGTCGTTCCCCTTATAAGGCCACCTAGTTCTCCTCCGGCAAAGAGCATCAGTCCCTTATAGAATGGATTGCATGATTCAAGGGAGGGAAACAACAAAATATCGGCATCTCCTCCGACGGGCGTTTCGACACCCTTTATAGCAATGCTTTTTTTATCGCATGCAAGAAAAATATCAAGAGGACCATCCATGATACAGCTTTTGATCTGTCCCCTTTCAGCCATCTTGCATAGCACGGCATAATGGATTGAGTTTTCGAAATGACGACTCATTTTTTCAGATGCACCAATAAGTGCAACTTTGGGTTTTTCAACACCAAATTTGTTCGCCATTTCTATTGCATATTCAGCCATAGCTATTTTCTGGTCAAGGTCAGGGAAAGGAATTACAGCCGGATCAGTAATAAACAGGAGCTTTTGATATGAGGGTATCTGGATGGCGCATACATATGAAAGCACAGCGCCAGGAAGCATAATCCCGTTATCTTTATCCATTACAGCTTTCAGGAATTTATCTGTTCCCACCAGTCCTTTCATTACAACGTCAGCCTTTCCCGACTTTGTAAGCAGGACAGCTTCCCTTGATGCATCGGATTCATCGGGCGAATCGACCAGAGTAAAAAGCCCGGGATCAACAGATTGTCTTTTGCATGTTTCAGTAATTGCTTTGGTTCTCCCGATCATAACTGCCTCGGCAAACCCATCTTTTACTGCCCTTGCTAAAGCTGAAATTGTATTTGGATCCTGAGCCCAGGCGACAGCGATCCTGTGCTTTTTTTTTAAAGAAAGCACCGTGTCAACCATCTGGTCCAGTGTCCTGATCATATGGCTTATTTTTTACTTGCGGCAGCAGCAAGGAGGATACTGTCATACTTGGCCTGCTCGGAGTCTGATCTTGAAGTAAGAACAATCGGCGCCAGGGCTCCAAGGATCACTGAAGCAACTTTTGCCTTTGCAAAGAATACCAGCGATTTATACAGTACATTGCCTACTTCTATGTCCGGCATAAGAAGCAGGTCGGTATCACCAGCCACTTCACTTCTTATTCCCTTGTACTGGGCGCTCTCAAGGCTTACAGCATTGTCAAAGGCCAGCGGACCGTCAATTATGCAGCCTTTGATCTGGTCTCTCTGATTCATCTTGGAGAGCAACGCTGCATGCAGGGTAGCTTCCATATTTTCATTGACCATCTCTACAGCTCCGAGTACAGCCACTTTCGGCATAGGGATACCAAGCTTATGCAGGCAGTCAATGGAATTATTGACAATTGCTATTTTATCCTGGAGATTAGGGGCGATATTCATAGCCACATCAGTAACTGCTATCAGTTTGTGGTACGTATCAACCTCGAAAAGTGCGAAATGTGATAACAGGTGCCCGGTCCTGAGACCCCATTCCTTGTTCAGGACGCATTTGAGAAGTGCCGATGTACCCACTTTACCTTTCATCAGGACGTCGGCCTGTTTGCTGCTGACCATCTTTACAGCCATCTCGACAGCCATATTCATTTCAGGCTCATGAATTATCCTGAGCCCGGTTATATCAAAGCCATTTGCGGCTGCAATATTCTGTATCGATTCCTTGTCTCCGATCAATATCGGTTCAATGATATGGTCCTCAGCAGCACGCAGCACGGCGCTTAGAGAATGCTGATCCTGGGCTGCTGCAAGAACAAGTTTTCTGACGGGTTCATTTATGACTATTGCCCTGAGGTCTTCCAGTTTCCTGAGCATGATATTTTGTTTTCCTGATTAGACTGTCTGATGTTCAACTATGAATCTTGTATCGGAGGCTATGACAAATTCCTCATCTGTCGTCACTGACATAACAATAACCTCCGACTCCGGTTTGGAAATGACAAGGTCTTTCCCTTTTACTCCCTCATTTATTTCGTGATTAAAAACAATACCCAGATACTCGAGGTCGGAGCATATCATCTTCCTCATATTGAAGTCGTTTTCCCCTATCCCACCGGTAAAGATCAGAAGGTCCAGTCCGTTCATAGCTGCGCAATAGGCCCCGATATATTTCTTTACCCTGTAGGCGAACATCCGCAGGGCAAGCCTGGCCTTTGGATTGCCCTCCGAGGCAGCCATCTCCAGATCACGCATATCGGACGATAGCTGGGATATTCCGGCCAAGCCGCTTTTCTTGTTTATCAGGTTGCTGATCCCCGTAAGATTCAGATGCTCCTTGTCGGCCAGGTAGATCAGTATACCCGGGTCGATCTCACCGGTCCTGGTTCCCATGATCAGACCATCTACCGGCGTGAATCCCATGGATGTATCGACTGATACACCATTCAAAATTGCAGCCATCGACGATCCGTTGCCAAGGTGACATGTAATGATCTTCAGTCTGGCAATATCTTTCCCGAGTATCATTGCTGCCTTTCCGGCGACAAATTTGTGGCTTGTGCCATGGTAGCCATATTTCCTGATCTTATATTTTTCATAAAACTCATAAGGGATGGCATACATGTACGCATGATCGGGCATGGTCTGGTGAAAAGATGTGTCGAACACTGCAACCTGCGGTACTCCTGGCATTATCTTTTCTACGGATAAGATCCCCTTAAGATTAGCCGGGTTATGAAGAGGTGCAAGTTCAATATATTTCTCGATCGCCTTTTTGACATCCTCATCTATGAGGACACTCTCCTGGAATTTTTCTCCGCCCTGCACTACCCTGTGACCTACTGCCATTATATCTGATATGCTTGCTATAACTCCATGAACTGGATCAGTAAGGGCTTTAATCACCATGTCTATTCCAATTGTATGGTCGGGTATATCAGTGGTTATTTTATAAGGATCTTTTCCGGTAGGCTTATGCGCGAATACTCCATCGCTCAGACCAATCCTCTCAAGCAGACCTTTTGCCCGCATATCACACCCATGAGTAAAATCAAATACCTGGTATTTGATCGAGGAGCTTCCACAGTTAAGAACAAGAATTATCATGGTCGGATAAATATAAAAATGTATTGAATTATTCTATTTTTTTGCAGCAGCCTGGTTTGCCGTTATTGCAATGAGGCTCACAATATCGCTTACTGAGCATCCCCTTGACAGATCGTTAATAGGAGCTGCCATACCCTGCAAAACTGGTCCAATCGCTTCTGCATGGGCCAGTCGCTGCGTAAGCTTGTAAGCAATATTCCCGACATTAAGATCAGGAAAGATAAGAACATTGGCCTTTCCCGCAATTTTGCTTCCGGGTGCTTTCTTCTGCCCTATCGACTCGATCAATGCAGCATCAGCCTGCAGTTCACCGTCGATCATAAGATCGGGTGCCATTTCCCTGGCAATTTTTGTAGCCCTTACCACTTTATCCACCATTTCGTGGGAGGCGCTGCCTTTTGTGGAAAAACTCAGCATTGCAATTCTGGGCTCAAAGCCGCATATTGCCCTTGTTGTATGAGCTGTAGCAACTGCAATCTCAGCAAGTTGCCTGTCGGTCGGATCCGGATGTACTGCACCGTCGGCATAGACCAGCACTCCATTCTCACCAAAACTCTTATCAGGAAGGATCATTATGAATGCCCCCGATACAACTGAAATGCCAGGAGCTGTTTTTACATATTGCAAGGCCGGTCTGATGGTATCACTTGTGGAATGGTCGGCTCCGGATACCTCGCCATCCGCATCACCGTTCTTGATCATCAGTACACCAAGATAAAGAGGGTCCTCGATAAGCTTTGCAGCCTCCTCAATTGTCAGACCCTTGTTTTTTCTGAGCTCGACCATCATGCTGATATAGTGCTCCTTCATATCGTGCGACCTGGGATCCACTATCCTTGCTTTCCCCAGATTCCTGAGGCCAAGTTTTATTGCATGGGACCGGATCTCATCCGGATCTCCCAGCAATATGATCTGTGCCAGATTTTCCTCTATGGCAATATCGGCTGCTTTAATAGTTCTTTCCTCATATCCCTCGGGCAGTACAATACGCTTATTAAGTTTTCTTGCATTTGATTTGATCTTATCTAACAATTCCATTGTAAATCAGTAATTTAAATAATTAGAAGATTTTGGATAAATGTACGAAAAAAAATGCCTATTAAACAATTTTCAGGAACATGATTAATGTCAGTAATTGAATTTTTTGAACAAAAGTTAATATTAATAATCACCTCAGGAAAATAAGTTTAAATCATTTCATATTTTAGCGCATTAAACTTCAAAAACAAACATGAGATCAGTTATCTCCAGACTGAAGGAACTCAGCGGGAATCTTGAAGGTGAACTCAGGTATGATTCCATTACGCGGACAATTTATGCGACCGATGCTTCAGTGTACAGGGAGTTGCCTGCAGCGGTTGCCTGGCCAAAAGGTGTGTCTGATATAAAAAAGCTGATACTTTTTACTTCAGCTGAAAGAATTCCTCTGACGGTAAGGGCAGCCGGCACGTCACTGGCAGGGCAGGTTGTAAGTGGCGGCCTAATTGCCGATATCTCCAGGTATATGGATGAGATCATTGAGATTAACCCGGAAAGCAGGTATGCGATCGTCCAGCCTGGAGTCGTGCTCGATGAACTGAACAAGGTTCTGAAGAAACATGGTTTGTTATTCGGTCCCGAAACCTCAACTGCAAACAGGTGCAATATAGGAGGAATGATAGGTAATAACTCATGTGGGCTGCATTCACTGGTTCATGGATCAACGCGAGACCATACCCTTGAGCTGAAGGCAATTCTTTCGGATGGCAGTGAGGCGCTTTTTGGTCCTCTGGATAAAGCAGGTTTTGATGCGAAATGCAATGCCGAAACTCTTGAGGGAAGGATTTACAGGAACATAAGGGATATACTGTCAGATAAAGATAACGCTGCAAGAATCATAAACGAATTCCCCGACAGGTCGGTACCAAGAAGGAATACGGGGTATGCACTGGATCTTCTTCTCGATTCAAAGATTTTTTCTTCTGCATCAGATCGGAAATTCAATTTCTGCAACCTGCTTGCAGGATCTGAGGGCACCCTGGCCATAGTTACGGAAATTAAACTAAATCTGATCCCGTTACCTCCTGAAAATAAAGCTCTTGTTTGCGTTCACCTGAATAAAAGGAACGATGCCTTCAAGGCAAATCTTATTGCCCTTAAATACCGTCCTTCAGCAGTTGAGATGATGGATGACAGGATCCTTGATCTCACAAAAGAGAATATAAGCCAGCGAAAGAACAGATTCTTTGTTCAAGGCACACCCGGGGCAATACTTATCGTTGAATTTGAAAGGATTGATCCTGCAGATCTGGATAATGATATTGCAGCCATGACCGCAGCTATGAAGAGGAATGGCTATGGCTACGCTTATCCGGTGATTAAAGGGAAAGATATTACAAAGGTCTGGGATCTAAGAAAGGCCGGACTGGGCGTTTTATCAAACATGAAGGGTGATCCTAAACCGGTAACCCTTATTGAGGATACATCCATCAGCGTGGAGGTCCTTCCTGCGTATATGGAGGAGCTTGAAAGAATTCTTTCTTCACATAATAAGGAATCGGTTTATCATGCGCATATCGGTACGGGCGAACTGCATATAAGGCCGATACTTAATCTTAAGGATATTGCTGATGTTGAGCTTTTCAGGATCATCGGAAAGGAGATAGCCCTGCTTGTGAAAAAATACAGAGGTTCGATGAGCGGCGAACATGGCGACGGCAGGCTTAGGGGTGAGTTTATTCCCCTTGTGATCGGTGAACAGAACTACAACCTTCTCAAGCAGGTAAAGGACTGCTGGGATCCTGAAAATATTTTTAATCCGGGAAAGATAACCGGGACTCCTCCAATGAATACCTTTTTAAGGTATATTCCCGGTAAGGAAATCCGTCAGCCTGCAACATGTTTTGATTTTTCCTCAACCGAAGGAATAATAAGGGCTGCTGAAAACTGCAACGGATCGGGCGATTGCCGTAAGTCTGTCATAACGGGAGGTCTGATGTGCCCAAGTTTTATGGCTACGCGGGAGGAAAAGAATACAACTCGTGCGAGGGCTAATGTTCTCAGGGAATTCATGAGCAAAACAGGTGAAGATCCCTGGGATCATAAGGAAATATATGAAATACTCGATCTGTGTCTTTCATGCAAAGGATGCAAGTCTGAATGTCCTTCCAATGTCGATATGGCCAAGATAAAGGCTGAGTATCTCCAGCACTGGTACGACAAAAACGGGATACCTTTGAGATCGTGGCTAATAGCCTGGTTTCCGGCTGTGAACCGGCTTGGATCATATATACCTTCGCTTTATAACTTCTTCGCTTCGAACAGACTCTTGTCTTCGGTTCTGAAAAAGAGTATCGGGTTCGCCACGGAAAGGTCTATACCTTTAATATATAAGACAACTCTCAGAAGATGGATAAGGAAAAACTCCGGTGCATTGGTCCCATCCCTACCGAAAGGAAAGCTTTTCCTATTTATCGATGAATTCACAAATTACAATGATACCGCGGCAGGGATCTCAGCGATCAGGCTTTTCACCTCCCTTGGATACGAGGTAATGACTGCAGATCATGACGTCAGCGGAAGAACTTTTATATCCAAGGGGCTTCTTCGGAAAGCAGGAAGGATTGCACGCAAGAATATACGACTGTTATCTCCGGTAATAAATGAGAATATTCCTGTTGTTGGAATTGAACCTTCTGCGATACTGGGATTCCGGGATGAATATCCCGACCTGGCTGGTCCTGATCTTAAAGATGCGGCCAGGAAGCTTGCTGAAAACTGTTTCCTTGCAGATGAGTTTATTGCCAGGGAATATAGGGAGGGCAGAATAAAAAGAGAGGTTTTTACTGATGCAGCCAGGGATATTCTGTTTCATACCCATTGCCAGCAAAAGGCTGTCTCCTCTTCAGCGTCTCTTGTAGAGGCATTAAGCATACCGGCAAATTTCAGAGTAAGAGAGATCCCTTCGGGCTGTTGCGGAATGGCAGGGTCGTTTGGCTATGAGAAAGAGCATTTTGATCTCTCAAATAAAATAGGTGAGCTGGTACTCTTTCCTGAGATCAGGAATGCAACTAATGATACAATTATTGCGGCACCAGGCACAAGCTGCAGGCACCATATCAGGGATGGAACAGGCAGGGTCGCTCTTCATCCGGTGCAGGTTCTGTATGAGGCACTTAAAAAGAACGAAGGGGAGATGTGGAGAAATGGTGAGGGGAGATGAAAAGCTAATATCTCAAGGTTTGTAAGCTTATGGACTGCAAGACTGCAAGACAGCAAGACTGCAAGACAGCAAGACTGCAAGACCGCAAGACCGCAAGACCGCAAGACCGCAAGACCGCAAGACCGCAAGACCGCAAGACTCCTAGACTCCAAGACTTCTAGACTCCTAGACTGAAATCGTCAGATTCCTTCCAGACCGGGAATTTTTCACGGAACTCTTCGAGGTCGCACATAAGTATCTCACCCGTTGCATGTCCCGCTTCAGCCGCCGGAAGACTGGCAATGATCCTTCCGTGGGGATCGAGTATCACAGATTCGCCTGAGTAGTTATTTCCATCATTATCACGGCCGATACGGTTCACTCCTGCAACGAAACACTGGTTCTCAATAGCCCTTGCCTTTAGAAGGGTATTCCAGACATCCTTTCTCGAATCAGGCCAGTTTGCCACACAAACAAGGAGGTCGAAATCGTTCCTGTTCCTGATCCAGACAGGGAAACGCAGATCATAGCATATTACAGGGTTAATCCGAAATCCTTTATATAAGAATATTTTTCTTTCTATTCCCCTGGTAAAATAATGATCCTCCCCTCCCATGCTGAAAAGATGCCTTTTATCGTAACTCCAGGCTTCGCCTTCAGCTGTAACACATAGGAACCGGTTAAAGTATTTCTGGTTTTCCTTAACTATATAGCTTCCGCAAATTGCAAGTCCGCAATTCATGGCAAGGTTTTTCATCCATCTGAATGTATCCGATCTGCTCTCTTCGGCAAGTTTCCGGGTGTTCATTGAGAATCCGGTATTGAACATCTCGGGGAGGATCACCATATCAGTAGTCCCTGAAATTTTGCTTATCAGCATTCCAAGGGAGTCAAGATTTCCCGATTTGTCCTCCCAGAAAATATCGGGCTGAAGGATGGTTATTTTCATAAAAAAAATGCAGGCCCCGTAAAGGCCTGCTATTTTAGATCATAAATTTGAAATACTTATTTCTTTTTCGTTGCATTGTAATAATCAGTGAAGATACTGCTTATGAGAGGCCTGTAATAAAGCCAGAAGAATCTTCTCATGTCGTTTTCACTGTCGGAGTAGGAAATTCCCTTTATGCCGCTCAGTCCTTTAAATCTTGCCGTCCAGAAGTCAACTTTATTCGCGGCAAAATCTCCGCAGAAGTACCATGTTCTCTGGTTAAGCGTATCTGTTAAAACTGCCGGGAAGCTTTTTGAAAGCGAATTTTCAGAAAGGATGGAATCACCCATGGCAGTAGTTTCAAGATGGTAGGAAGAGATCACGCGATCCTTCAGGGGATCAATAACATCAAACCATCCTCCAAATCCAACCTTGCTTAAAACATTATATTTTTTGCAGTTGGCAGAATCTGTAATAATGAAAGGAATAGCCTTCTTAAGATGAACTCCTTCTTCAAGAACCACTATCTGGCTCCCATTAATAAACACAACTCCTGGTTTTGAGAATGTCCATGGCTTCCTGTACTCTTTACGGTACATAGCAGTCATCCAGATTGGAAAGTCTTCATTTACTGTAGCAGAAGTATCCAGTGTGCTGAAGTACTTGCCGGTCCATCCGCCAAATTCAATTCCAAGCTTTTCCTTGATTTTATATCTTTCGAGTTCAGGTGTGGGATAATCAAAGGTATTATATTCGAGGATGCACAATTTATTTAATTTTTGCATTTCAAGAAGATAGGAATACTCAGTGTGGTTGAGTCCTCCATATAATTTTCTTGATCTGCGGCTTTTGTTTATTCCCTTGTACCAGTCATTAAAGTAGACGCCGTAGGTATCAGTATAATACAGGGCATCAGTTTTTTTGACCATGTCCATTATTTCAGGAAGGTGGAGATCCTCCTTTGTCCAGAGTTTTTCACGGAGCGGTCGTTTTGGAAAAAAGCCGTAATAATCCTTTCTGAAGGAATAGCTGCTTTTATTAGGTTTCACAAATCTGTCGTTTGTAAGTATCCAGAAAAAAGATTTGTGATTTATCCTTTCCAGTGTGGGCACAGTTTTGTCAAGGACAATGATATCCATTGGCTTCTTTGCCTGAAAGGTCCAGCGGACAAAGTTAATTACCGGCAGAGCCAGGATTATAACCAGTACGATTACAACAATAAGGAGAGGCTTTTTCATAACTGCTCAAATATTTGAGAATATTCAAGTACCGTAAATGCTTTCAAATTAGTATTGTGATATTCCAAAATTCAATTTCGCTTGTTAAAAGTATTAATTTATTTTTTTTAAAGAAAATAATTTTCAGCCAATTTAGTAAAAATTATTCAACAGCAGCATCTTTCAGTATCCTGCTGCAATGTTATTTCCTCTCGGATCTGCACCTCCCTGTAATGATCCGTCTTTAAGTTTCATAATGGAATTTGCACTTCCTATAGGGCCCCTGGTTTTGAAACGATGCCCCATTGATACCAGTTTCAGTACAGTAACACTGTCAATTGCAGCATTTTCAGTATATACTACATCGGGCATCCACTGGTGGTGAAATCTGCCGGCATCTACTGCTGACTGTATATTCATCCCCCAATCTGTCACATTTAAGATAACCTGTAAAACCGTAGTCGGAATCGTCGATCCGCCTGGTGAACCGACCACCATGAATATTTTCCCGTTTTTCAGTACAATTGAGGGGGTCATTGAACTTAGCATTCTTTTTCCGGGTGCAATGGAGTTAGCCTCACCTCCTGTAAGTCCGTACATGTTCGGAAAACCAGGCTTCACCGAAAAATCATCCATTTCATTATTCAGAAGGAACCCCGCTCCTTCCACCACAATGCAATTTCCGAAAGTTCCGTTGAGGGTCGTTGTTGTGGAGACGGCATTTCCTTCACTGTCAACCACCGAGTAATGGGTAGTCTCCTCTGGAACTGGTTTTTCGGGCGAACCGTGAGATATATCGACAGACAATGATGCCCTGTCAGATCTGAAATCGGACATTCTTTCAGAGAGGTATTTGGGGTCGAGCATCTTATTTACAGGAATAGTAGTAAAATCCGGATCACCTGCAAAAAATGATCTGTCGGCAAAAGCTCTCCTTTCCGCTTCGATTATAAGGTGAATATTGCCTGCGGAGTGGAATTCCGGGCTTTTCAGATCTCTTGGTCCGATCATGTTCAGGATCTGAAGAAGTGTTATGCCTCCGCCTGACGGAGGCGGTGCGGTGATTATGGTGAAGCCATGGTATTCACCTTCCAGCGGTTTTCTCCATACCGATCTGTATTCATCCAGGTCCTTCTGTGAAATGATTCCGTGACCGCGGCTCATCTCATTTATTATCAGGGATGCCACTTTGCCTGCGTAGAAGCCATCTCGCCCTTTGTCCCTTATAAGCCTCAGGGTAGCTGCCAGCTCCCGCTGCCTGAGTACATCTCCTTCTTTCCAGGGAGATCTGCCTGCGAGTGCCGGCACCTTAAGGTTCCTGTCAATAAAGTCCTTTCTGGCAAGGTTCAGGGAGTTAGCTTGTTCAGCAGTAAGTATGTATCCATTTTCCGCAAGATCAATTGCAGGCTGAATTATTTGACTGAATGGAAGTTTTCCATATTTTCTGTGAGCCTCGATCAGTCCGTCGACCGACCCGGGCACGCCACTTGCAAGGTGTGTATCAGTACTAGATCCGTCAATCACATTACCCGAAGCATCAAGGTACATGTTTCTTGTTGCGCTGCCGGGTGCTTTTTCCCTGTAATCAAGGACATCGCAATTCCCGTCAGCAAGCCTGATGACCATGAAACCTCCCCCACCGATATTCCCGGCTTCAGGATAGCAGACTGCCAGGGCGAAACCTGTTGCAACCGCAGCATCCACTGCATTCCCGCCTTTTATAAGTATTTCAACCCCGATCCCTGAGGCTTCACGTTTGGCAGAGACGACCATACCGTTCCTGGCAACGATTCCCCTTCCTTCCAGTATAATATCAGATTGCTGAGCAGGGCCGGCACAGCTTTCCGCAAGCAGTGCAAGAAAAATCGTAAAGCAATATTTTCTCAGTATTGTCATTATTAACAAGACTCCAAATTTAGCTAAATAGTGACAGAGGCGACAGGTTATTTTTGATTAATCACAATTTATTGAACCTGCATTTCATGAAGATCAGTTTTTTTTAACTTTACACAAACTTAAAGTATGCTTGCAAATCAACCCCTTGCTGAAAGGATGAGGCCTAAAGATCTTGATGATTTCATCGGGCAGGCCCATCTTGTCGGAAAAAATGCCGTTCTTCGCAGGGTTATCGAGTCAGGAAATATTCCTTCATTCATCCTTTGGGGACCTCCCGGAGTAGGAAAGACAACCCTGGCAGGCATAATAGCAGCGACTCTCAAAAGATCATTTTTCCATCTTAGTGCGGTCCATTCCGGCGTAAAGGAGGTAAGGGAAACCATTGAAAAGGCCAAGAAACAGCAGTTCTTCAATAATCCAAACCCTGTCCTCTTTATTGATGAGATCCACAGGTTCAACAAGTCACAGCAGGATTCCCTTTTAAGTGCCGTGGAGCAGGGGATTCTGATTCTTATAGGAGCCACCACTGAAAATCCCTCTTTTGAGGTCATATCTCCCCTGCTCTCACGATGCCAGGTTTATTCTATGGATCCACTTTCAGAGAGTGATCTTATTGAATTGACGGGCCGCGCTCTGAGACGAGATCCTTATCTCTCGGCGCTTAATATTGAAGTTGTTGAGAATGAGGCTTTGCTAAGGTTCTCAGGGGGAGATGCCAGGAAGCTGTTCAATGCGTTAGAACTGGTTATCTCGTCTGAAATGGACGAGCCGGGAAATGAGAAGATCATCATAACTAACGACAAAGTCCTGAACCATGTGCAGAAGAATCTGGCGCTGTATGATAAGAAAGGCGAGCAGCATTATGATATTATTTCAGCATTTATCAAATCAATGAGAGGCAGTGATCCTAATGCTGCCGTATACTGGCTGGCCAGGATGGTGGAGGGTGGTGAAGATCCTAAATTCATTGCAAGAAGGATGGTGATCCTTGCTGCAGAGGATATTGGACTGGCTAATCCAAATGCGCTGCTAATGGCCCAGACATGCTTTGAGGCTGTTAATGTAATAGGCTGGCCCGAATCAAGAATAATTCTTTCTGAGGCCGCTATTTACCTGGCCACCTCTCCCAAGAGCAACTCTTCCATAATGGCAATTGACAATGCAATGGCACAAGTCAGGGAATCCGGAGACCTTCCTGTCCCGCTTCACATAAGGAATGCTCCGACAAAACTCATGAAAGATCTGGGTTATGGAAAGGATTATAAATATGCACACAGCTATGAGGGGAATTTCGTAGCTGACAATTTTCTGCCTGAAGAGATCAGCGGAACCGTTTTTTTTGATCCTGGTTCCAATCCCAGAGAGGATGAGATAAGAAAGCGGCTATCAAGGATTTGGAAAGATATTTATGATTATGGTGAACCTGGAGACAGATAAATTTTTTATTTTTACACCATTTATAATATACTCCGGAATAATATACCTTCCGGGAATTGAAAGGAAGCTGGAAATTTTCTTCTGATCGC
Source organism: Bacteroidales bacterium (assembly GCA_050013475.1). Classification (GTDB taxonomy): domain Bacteria; phylum Bacteroidota; class Bacteroidia; order Bacteroidales; family VadinHA17; genus LD21. The sequence continues at coordinate 263,910 of JBEKFE010000003.1, read as the reverse complement.
TGGACCGTCTATTGCTGAAAAGAGAAACTATACCAATTTTTAATATTTAACCAAATTATCATTCTATGAAAAAATTATTTTTAGTAACAACTTGCCTGCTTGCTGCAGCAGTTATCAATGCCCAGACACTGGACGAGATCGTCAAGAAGTATACGGTAGCCAATAAACTCGACCAGATAACCAATTTTAAAACAATTAAAATTACCGGTAAGATGACAATGATGGGCCAGGAAATACCAGTGGAGACATGGATGAAAAATCCAGACAAGATCAAATCGGTCATGACCATGAACGGACAGGATATCATACAGGTATTTGACGGGCAGAAAGGTTATATGATAAATCCCATGACAGGCTCTTCTACTCCTGTGGAGCTTGACCAGGAAACTGCAGGTAGCCTGTTGAGAAATGACCCTTTCCAGAATTTCCTGGCAAACTATCTTAAAGAGGGTAAGTTGTCGCTGGAACCTGAAGAGGCTGTAAACGGCGCTCCGTGTTTCAAGCTCAGGACAGTTGTAGAGGGAGGCACGGTTTTATTTATGTTCATTGATAAATCGACCTATCGTCTTGTTAAAAACACTGCTAATGTTACAACCCAGGGAACAGAGGTCACAGTTGAAATATATCCGTCAGACTATAAAGATTTCAATGGTGTTTTCCTGCCTGCAAAGACCACAACGTCAGCAAACGGAATGGAATTTGTAATGGAATATACCAATGTTGAGACCAACATCCAGATGGATGACAACATTTTTACCGTAAAACTGTAATCATACAGTCATTATAAATAAAGACGGGGCCGTTTTCGACGACCCCGTCTTTTTTGTGCAGCCGGCCTGTAAGCCGGATTCTGTGATGGTCCAGGCTTCTACGAAAGAATACAGGACCATTTTCCATCATTTATCTTGTCATGTCATTGCTGACATGATCATACGACCTACCCCCCGGCATCGGGCGAGCAGCCCTTATAAGCCGGTATACATGGTCTTTCAACCCATGAGACGTACGGCCATGGTGTCGCCATCATGACCGGTGAGCTCTTACCTCGCCTTTTCACCCTTATCACGCCAAGGCGTGACGGTTATTTTCTGTTACGCTTCTATACCCTCGCGGATATCTTCCTGTTAGGAAGCATGGCGCTCTTTGTTGCCCGGACTTTCCTTCCCGATCCGGATAGTTACAGTAACGGGACGATGGAACAGCCTGCTGCACTGCAAAATTAGAATAATTTTGGTTAATTTGTTACTTTTGCGCCCCACAGTATATTACAATATGTGCTGATCAACTATTATTTGTAGCAATGACTGACCTTATTCCCGAAGAATATTTTTATGATCTGCCAGAAGAGAAGATTGCCCAGTATCCTCTTGAAGAGAGGGACTTGTCAAAACTTCTTGTTTACCGGGACGGAAAGATAACAAGTGATTTTTTCTACAGGATTGATGATCATATTCCTGAATATTCTCTCCTGGTATTCAACAATACGAAGGTTATAAGGGCAAGACTGGTATTCATGAAAAAATCGGGGGCCAGGATTGAGATCTTCTGTCTTGAACCATTTCTGCCTGCCGAATACTCTGCTGCTTTTAGTTCAAGGGGTCCGGTCGAATGGAAGTGCCTTATAGGGAATCTGAAAAAGTGGAAAACCGGGATTCTTGAAACATTCTTTATAGATAGAGGAAGGGAGGCAAGACTGACAGCAGAGAAAGTCTCAGAGCAGGGAGAGGCATTCCTTGTGAGGTTTTCATGGGATTCGCAGGATCTGAATTTCGGGGAGATGATCGATTCGGCAGGGCATGTTCCGCTCCCACCTTATATAAAGAGGGATGATGAGAGCAGCGATAGCGTAACCTACCAGACAATATATGCAATGATCAGCGGCTCGGTTGCAGCTCCGACCGCAGGACTTCATTTCACAAGGCAGGTTTTTGACCGTCTCGACCAAAAGAATATAATAAGAGCGGAATTGACTCTGCATGTGGGCGCTGGCACTTTTCAGCCGCTGAAATCACAAAGGATATCAGAGCATGTAATGCACACAGAGCATTTCTTTGTTTCGCGAAACACAATTGAATCTCTGCTTAAAAACACGGGAAAAATAATAGCAGTGGGCACTACTTCAGTCAGGACGCTTGAGAGCCTTTACTGGCTGGGGGTTAAGCTTGACAAGAATACTTCGGCTGAACCATCAGAACTCTTCATTGACCAGTGGTATCCTTATGAAGGTGAATGCAAGGTGCCTTCTTTTCAGGCCCTTGAGACATTGCTTGAATGGATGGAGCGGACAAAAACACGGGTACTCAAGGCAGCAACGAGGATCATAATAGTACCCGGATATAAGTTCAGGATCATTGATGGAATGATCACCAACTTTCACCAGCCTGGGAGTACATTGCTTCTCCTTGTCGCAGCATGGACCGGAAGTGACTGGAAGAAGATCTATGATTTTGCCCTGGCAAATGATTTCAGGTTTCTCAGCTACGGTGACAGTTCACTGTTGTTAGAATAGAAGTCGGAAGTCGGGAGTTGGAAGTAGGAAGTCGGAAGTCGGGAGTAGGAAGTTTGAAAACCTTCAGTCTTCGGTCTTCAGTCTTCGGTCTTCGGTCTTCCCGACATTTGATTTTATCTTGGATTTTTCCTTACTTGCCTTTAAATTGTTTTTTATGAATCAGCAGAGAATGATGGATCAGGTAACCGCCGTGTTCGGAATATTCATGACGGCATTTTATATAGGTGTTGGCATCTACCTTGCTTTTTACGCGAAATTAACTATAGATAATGCAATAAAGAACCTGGTCGCATACCCTTTTATTCTGTTTGGTGTTTACAGGGGTTTCAGGACCTACCAGAAACTGAGAGATTCATTTTTCAGAAAATCCGATAACGAAGATGACCGTTGAAGAAGAGATTTCACTAAATTTTGAATGTCTGTTGGCATGTGCTTTGCTATAATTGATTTTGAATGTTGAACTTCAAAAATTTAAGAATATGAGCAGAGTATCAGTTATTCAAAATTTTATTATTATTGCGAGCCGTAGCATTTCTTCCATGAAAGGGAAAAATGTACAAAATATTTTAAGAGTCACTTTGAGAAGTATACCTTATATATTAATTGTATTTATGCTTTTCATCTCATCCTGCACGGGAGGTGGTGGAAAGAATAGCAGAGAAACACCGACAGCCGGTAATATCAGGATCCTTGTAGATGAATCATTTCAGCCACTTATTGAAACAGAAGTAAGTACATTTATGGGTCTTTACATGGAAGCAAAGATTAAGCCTGTATATAAACCGGAAATTGATATAGTAAATGATTTCATGAAAGATTCATCCCAGCTTATGATTACAAGCTGGAAACTGACTGACGACCAGGTTAAATACCTGCGCGATACGCTTATCGTTGCACGAACGGCAACATTTGCCTGGGATGCGCTGGCACTTGTTATCAACAGGGGAAACCCCGATTCGCTTATTAAATTTGATCAGATAAGGGATATCTTCACGGGAAAGGTCACCGACTGGAATGAAATAAATAAAAAATCACATCTCGGAAAGATCAGGGTCATTTTTGACAACTCAAGATCAGGTAACATAAGGTACTTCAAGGAAAGATTCGATATCAAGGGTCAGCTTCCTTCAAACTTCTATGCAAAAAATACCAACAGGGATGTTATAGATTTTGTTGAGAACAATAAGGATGCGATGGGTATTGTGAGTGCAAACTGGATCAGCGATAAGAATGATCCCGTAGGCAGGAGCTTCATAAAAAAGATAATGGTTGTCGCTGTCTCACAGCCTTATGTCGATGATGACTCATATTACAGACCCTACCAGGGTAATATTTATGACAAATCATACCCTTTCGTAAGAGAGATTTATATAATTTCGAGAGAAACTTTCTGGGGTCTTGGTTCAGGTTTTATGAACTGGGCCTGTGCAGAACAGGGACAGCGTATTGTTCTGAAATCCGGACTTGTACCTGCCACCATGCCCATAAGGCTGGTGCAGATTAAACATTAGAAGGCAAAAGGCAAGAATTAGACCGAGCACCCAGCAACGAAGCTGGCATATTGAAGAGAATAATTATAAGTAACCAAATACGATAAAATAAACTGTATAATCATGAAACGTTCGATTTTAAAGACGGGTCTCTTATTGACAGGGTTGATGTTTGCGATGCTTTCTGGCAGTTTCAGGCTTAGCGCCCAGGATCTTAAGTCAGCCACTTTGCTTACAAGAAGTGAAGCATATGATAAAGCAAAAGATATGTTTGAGCAGCTGATTAAGACAGAGCCAGGCAACAGCAGGAATTACTTTTTTTATGGAGAAAACTGGTTGCAGGACTATTTCTCCGATACAATTTCGAACAACCTTGCAAATTTTACGAGGGAGGCCAAAGCACTATACGATAAAGGAGTGAGTGCAAATCCCAATGAACCTCTTAACTATATTGGTCTCGCCAAAGTCGCATTTTTCAATGGGGATAACAAAACTGCCGATGAGATGAGGGCAAAGGCAAGGAGTTTTCTTCTTCCCTACAAGAGCATAAAGAAAATAAATCCACCAGCCAAGGATTATGCCTATGCTCTGGCCAAAATAGCTGAATCATATATTTCTGCAAGGTTCAAGGTCGATACAGCCAAAGCTCTTCCGCTTATGAGGGAAGCAATAAAGATCGATTCCAAAAATCCGGACATATACCTTATTGCAGGCGATATCTATAACCTGAAGAATGACGGATCCAATTCAATAAAGAATTATAACCTGGCACAGGAATATGATCCCACCTCTCCTACTGCAAATATGAAAATAGGAAGCATTTATGTAAAGGCTAAAAATCTTAATGCTGCCATTCCTTATTTTGAACAGGCAATTTCGCTGAATGCAAACTACGCGCCTGCCTATCGCGAACTCGGTGCCCTATATTCGATGGCCAGAAGGTATGATGATGCCAAAAAATATTATGAGAAATATCTTGACCTTACTCAGGGAAACGTTCCAGCTAAAATTAGTTATGTCCGTTCTCTGTATTTCGCAGGAGAGTATGACCAGGTTATCAAGAACATTGATGAGATCTTTGCTGTAGATAAATCAAAATCCTATCTGAACCGTCTTGCTGCCTATTCTGAATATGAAAAGAAAGATCCGGATTACAACAAGGCGCTGGGATACATGGAAACTCTTTTCAAAAACCTTTCTCCGGAACTTATTATAAAAAGAGATTACCTCTACCTTGGAAGGATACTTCTGAAGAAAAATCAGAATTACCAGAATTTGCTGAAGGATAAGGACAGGATGGCCGTACAGCTTCCAAAGGAAAAGGCAAGGGTCGACAATGCCACAACAGCAGCTGAAAAGGCAAAATTCAAAGTTTACCTCGATTCCCTTAACGGTAAAATAACCAGGAATAACAAGCAGATCGCTGCCTCGGATATAGATGTCGAGCGGGCATTCGGTGAATACAATAAGGCGCTCTCATTTGACCCCGAAGATATGGCTACTCTTACAGAGATGGCGAATGCTTATTATAACTTCCACAGATATGATCAGGCAGCCAAAACATGGCTGAAGCTCATTTCACTTGGGAAAAATGAACCTAAAGACTACATGCAGCTTGGAAGATGGTATCTCAACGCCGAGAACTACAAGGAAGCCGATTCCGTTTTTTCAGAAGTTATAAAGAAGAATCCCAAAATGGTAGAAGCCTATGTTTTTGATGCAAGAACATTTTCAAAAATGGAGGGAGATCCAAAGGTTGGAATGGCGAAACCAAAATTTGAAAAGCTCCTTGAAGTTGCAGAAACAGATTCAGTAAAGAATGAGGAAGCAATAATGGAAGCCTACCAGTATCTTGCTTACCATTATATGGTGAATGACAATTATCAAAAATCAAAGGAATATTTCACAAATATGACCCAGATGGATCCTAAAAACAAGGAGTACATCACAAGAGGATATTCAGGACTGGGTCAGCTTGAAACAAGAATGGCGGGCAATGAAAAGACCATCGAGGGTAAACTGCCTTACTGTACTAAAGCTGAAGAGTGGTACGGGAAAATCCTGGCTTATGATCCAAATAATGAACTGATAAAGACAGCATTGAAATATGTTCAGGATTATGAAGCACAGGTAAAGAAAGGCATTAATCCGAATGAACTTAAAGGCGTAATAAAGAATGCTGCAGGTCAGCCAGTGCCAAATGCCTCAGTAAGAGTGAAGGATACGGCTGCTGAGACATATACGAATGCAACCGGTGCATTTAAATTTGAGATCCCGCAGGCGTCAGAGTCTATCATAATCAATGCACCAGGCTATAAAACAAAAGAGATACCCGTTACAAGGCCTCTGAAAGCCATGACTATTACCATAGAACAATAGAAGGATTTTAATTGACAATTTTTAAGTGAAAGGATAGGGTTAAGGAAAGGACAAAGGGTCTTTAAGTACAGACTGACGGCTATTATAAATGTATGGATAACATTTATCCTTTCAGTATTGGAAAATTAAAATTCTAATTTATATTTGCAGACTATAGAAATTCTTAACCTAAACAAATAAATAAAAATGAGTAAACAAGGAAGTTCATTCAAAGATGCATTGCAGAACGTTTTCGCAATGAGTGCTATTTTAATAGCTTTTATTGTCGCCTATATTCTGTTTACACAGGTTATGGGAAATCCGGTAAACTTCAAGGGTGGAAATATCCATGGTGAGCCGATGACAAATAATTACCTGGGTATAATCTTTAAGGGTGGATATATTGTTCCTATCCTTATGACATGCGTACTCGTGCTTATCATCTTTATCTTCGAAAGAGCATTCACACTTACGAGAGCTAAAGGTAAAGGCAGACTCAACACTTTCGTACGTTCTCTTCAGACCCTTCTCGCAGAAGACAAAATTGAAGAAGCTCTGGATGCATGCAACAAACAGAAAGGGTCACTTGCAAACGTTATGAGAGCAGGTCTGGAACGCTACCGCGACCTGCAGAAAGACAAGGAACTTGAAAAAGACCAGAAGATCCTTTCGATCCAGAAATCATTCGAGGAAGCTACAGCTCTAGAGTTGCCGATGCTTGGAAGGAACATGGTTATCTTCTCAACCCTTGCTTCGATTTCAGTGTTGATCGGTCTTATTGGTACGGTTCTTGGTATGATCCGCGCATTTGCCGCTCTCGCACAAGCAGGCGCTCCGGATTCCCTTGCTCTTGCAACCGGTATATCAGAAGCTCTTGTCAATACCGCATTTGGTATCACAGGATCAACCCTTTCAATTATTGCATTCAACTATTTCTCATCAACAATAGACAGTTATACATTTAAAATTGATGAAGCCGGTTTCAGTCTGACACAGACATTTGCTGCATCACTGAGAAGCAACTGAGAACAGAATTTATCTTTTGGTCTAAATCGAAATAATAAAAAACTACAATGCCAAAGATTAAATTACCAACAAAGTCACCCCATATCGACATGACGCCGATGGTTGACCTCTTCTCGGTTGTGCTCACATTCCTTATGCTTACTACAACCATGAGGCAGCCTGAGCCTGCTGTTGTCGATACGCCCTCATCTGTTTCAGAAAAGCCAACACCCGAATTCAATATGCTTACACTTCTCATCTCAAAAGACGGCAGAGTATTTATGAATATTGACAACGGTCATGATACCGCCTATAAAGTCAGATATAAAATTCTGGCTGAAATGGGTAAGCAGTATAATGTTGAGTTTACGGAACCTGAGTTAAGGGATTTTGATAAGAACCCTTCATCCATCGGTGTTCCGATGCAGAAAATGAAGGAATTCCTTGATGCCAAGGATAACGAGACCAAGAAGCAATTCCAGGTCGGTATTCCGATTGACTCGCTTGACAATCAGCTTGCTTCATGGGTTCTCTATGCACGTCAGGTTAATCCTAATGTACAGGCCTGTATCAAAGGGGACTCAAAAACCGAGTTTCCTGTCATAAAAAAAGTTCTTGATATTCTTCAGGACAAAAACGTCAACAGGTTTAATCTGATTACGAATCTTGAGGCAGTTAAAGTAACAGACACTAAAACACCAAAGTAAAATGGCAGAAATTATTCAAGAGGAAACCGGAAAAGGCGGGAAGAAAAAGGCCAAAAAGCATGCTCCTCATATTGATATGACGCCGATGGTTGACCTTATGTGTCTTCTTATCACGTTTTTCATGCTGGCAAATACTTTAACCAAGCCCAAGATAATGGAGATCATTCTTCCAGAAAGAATCAATAAGCAAAAACCGCAAGAAGCTCCAAAAGCAGCTGCAAGCCGCACAATAAATCTTATCCTTGGTCCTGAAGATAAAATTTACTTCTACAATGGGAAAGCTGATGATCCTAAATCTGCTCCTCCTTTGCAGGTAGCCGATTTCAGCAGCGGTCCCACAGGAGTAAGAGAAATGCTCCTTGATAGGAACAGAGCCCTTTTCAAAAAGATCCAGCAGTTCAATGATGATATTACATCGGGGAAGATCAAAATTCCGCACGATTCAGTAAATGCTGCGTTAGGAAAACTTAAAAGAGATGATGATACTGGGCCTATTGTTCTTATAAAAGCCTATAAGAAAGCAAGCTACGGAAATTTTGTCGATATTCTCGACGAGATGGCTATAATCGGTATTGCGCATTATATCTTCGTTGATATCAACTGGGTTGAGGTGAAAATGCTGGAGGATAAACTTGGCATAGCACCGGAAACTCTTGCAGTCAATACCAAAAAACCCAAATAAACCATAAAGAACAAGATTATGGCAAAAGTAAAATTTAAAGCTCCCGCTTTCGACGACATAGTCTTCGAAAAAAGGAATAAGGAATACGGCGCCTACAAGCTGAGGAGAAAGTACAACAGGAACCTGCTTATAGGTATGATTATCGGTATTATCATTATCGGTACTGCTGTTATTGCTCCTTATATTAACGCCAAAGCCCTGGTGAATCGTGAAAAACGTGCTGAAAAACAGGTACAGATTCAGATGGAGAACCTCGATCAGCCTCAGGAAACTCCTCCTCCACCTCCACCACCACCTCCTCCACCAGCTGAAACTGTTGCCCAGGTGCGTTATGTACCTCCGGTAATTGTTGACTCTATTAAACCTGAAGAGGCCCATCAGCTCATGACGGCCGATCAGGCAAATGTTGAGGTTAAGAATACAGAAGTGCAGGTTCAGGAAACTGTTCAGGAAGAGGTAAAAGAGGAAGAAGCTCCTACAGAAGTGTTCGTTGTTGTGGAAGAGATGCCGGCATATCCCGGTGGCGATAAAGCTATGATGGAGTACATCTATGCAAATATTCAGTATCCCGAAATTGCAAAGGAAAATAACATCCAGGGAAGAGTCATACTAAGGTTCTGCGTTACCTACAAGGGTGGCGTCGACCAGGTATCAGTTATGAAAGGTGTTGATCCTTCACTCGACAATGAAGCAATACGAGTTATTAAGTCACTTCCGGCATGGAAACCAGGCAAACAGGGTGGAAAACCTGTTAACGTCTGGTACAGTGTTCCGATTACCTTCCAGCTGAAGTAATACTCGCTGAACGATAATAAAAAAGCTGCCCGGAAGGCAGCTTTTTTTTTGCGAATAACTATTATTATATAAATTCAAAAAGGTATTCGTAAGTACTAAATGACTGTATATTATTAATTTGCCAACCACCTCCCCCCGACACATTGGTCGGGGTACTCCCCGATGGATCGGGGCAGGCTCTCCTTTGTAAAGGAGGAGAAAGTTTAACTAAAAAATTCCTCAATTTCCCCTCCTTTGTAAAGGAGGGGTGTCATGCCCAAAGTGGCATGATGGGGTGGTTAACCTGTTTACTTCTAGTATTCGTCAGGTAGCTTCTTCAGCTGGGCAAGAGTGAATACCGGTCCGTCCTTGCATACATAAACCTTACCAACATTGCACCTTCCGCACTTCCCGAAACCGCACTTCATCCTGTTCTCAAGAGTAGTATAGATATTCTCATCTGTGAAGCCCAGGCTGGCAAGCACGGGAAATGTGAACTTTATCATTACAGGAGGCCCGCATACAATTGCAATTGTATCCTTCGATGATGGAGCCATTTTTTCCACAATGGTCGGAACAAACCCTATCTCACCCCTCCAGTCGGGCGATTCACCTCCAGGATCAACAGTTGTTATCAGCTTCACATCCTTTCGGTTCTCCCAAGCCTGCAGTTCATGCTTGTACACCAGGTCCTTAACCGTTCGTGCACCATAAATTATTGTTATATCCTTGAAATTCTCCCTCAGATCAAGAGTGTTCCAGATAACGCACCTCATTGGTGGAAGTGCTATCCCGCCAGCTATGAAGAGAAGGTTTTTGCCTTTCCATTCATCAATGGGAAAGATATTTCCATAAGGCCCCCTGAATCCTATAACACTTCCCTCTTCACATCCAGCCAGTGCATTTGTCACTTTTCCGGTCTGACGGAACGTGCACTCAATATAACCTTTCCTTGTGGGGGATGATGCTATGCAGAATGTTGACTCACCAACTCCGAATACAGAATACTCGCCAAACTGACCGGCCCTGAAGTCAAACTTTGACTGATCCTCTTCATTGACAAATTTAAGCATAAAGGTTTTTACGCCGGGTGCCTCGTAGGTAACCCTTTCAATCTTCATGAGATAAGGCATATAGATATTTTCCATCATATCGAAACCTCCTGGATAGAAATTAAATGTTCAAGAATATTCATATCAACCGGGCATCCCCTGGAACATCTGCCACAGCCAGTGCAACCAAAAACCGAAAGCCTTTCCGGCATATATGAAAATTTATGCATGATCCTTTGTCTCCATCGTTGAGACTGGACTTCGCGCGGGTTATGTGCTGAAGTATGAAGTGTGAAAAGAGAGAATCCGCAGGAATCCCAGCATCTTACCCGACTGCCCGATTTCCCGTGTGCTTCATCCTGGATATCGAAGCAGGCGCAGGTTGGACAAACATATGCGCAGGCTCCGCATCCTATGCACCTCAGTGACTGGTGTACCCATTCTTCACTTTCAAAAAATTTCTGAAGCTTGCCTCTTATCTCTTCATGGTTGAACCTTTCAGGCAACCCGGCAAGATATTTTTGTTTGTCAGTTCCGGGATCATTTTCAAAAATCTCCGGAATAAGCTCCGCGACAGCAGATCCTTTTTTTGTGATTATCTCGGCAAGATAATCGCCACCATCCCCAAGCATCGTCAGAAGAATATCACTTCCTTCAGTATTGCCAGGGTTACCTCCGACAGATGTACAGAAGCAATACTCATCTGCCCTGTTGCAGCTGAATCCAATCAGCGTTGTTTTATCTGTTCTCGCATTGTATATCTCATCCCTGGAATCCCAGTTGAAAATGGCTCCCAGCTCACCTTTTCCCATTGCATCGCACGGCCTTATCCCCCATATGACCGATTCCGGAACACTTTGAAGATCAAAAGGTTTTATGGAGATGCCATCTTTACTTTTAGTGTAATCGAGCAGCTTTTCAGTCCTTGGGAATGACACATCCTTTGATGACTGTGTTGTCTGGATATAATTGACGGAAACTGAGCTGAAGTCTTCAACAATGTGGAAAGAAGTTTTTTCATTCTTTGTAACAGGAGCATATACTTGCATGCCATTCCGCACCAGGGCGTCAAATAGCTTTTTCAGGGAATCTTTCCGGATCAGTCGTCTTTCGATACTCATTGTTTATCTAATAAAGTTTTCTTTATCCTCTGGTTTGAAAGTGGACATCAGGTGCTCCCCTTTCAATGCAGGCTGATAGCCACCAAAATGTGTTTTTGTATCCTCCAGCAACCTCTTGTTCAAAAGATTAAAAGGAATAGCCAGCGGACATGCATTTGCGCATGCATCGCAATCGATACATCGTCCGATAAGGTGAGTGGCTCTCATGATATGCCATTCAAGATTACCTGTTTCGTGCGATGGAACGGGTATCCACTGGGGCTGATTGAATTCAACCGTACACCTGTGACAGTAGCACATGGGGCATGCGGCCCTGCAGGCATAGCATTTAAAGCATGGAGCAAGCTCGTCAAGCCAGAATTTCCATCTCTCCTGAGGTGTCATTTTGTCCAGCTTCTCAAGCATTATTCTGTTCTTTTCATCTATCTCGATCTGGAACTTATGAATATATGCTTCAACTTCAGCAAGATCCTTGAATTCTATAAGCTTTGATTCGGGAGTGATACCAATAACTGCAAGGCTTTTATCACTTACCTGGAATTCAGAAGCAAGCTGAATAATGCTTCTCATTACAGGAAGCGTGGCTGCGATCCCCATTTTACCCTTTTCTTTCACTTCCTGCTTTGTAATATATACAGCCAGGTTCTGGATACAGGTACTGTCGAATACAAGCTCAGAGGCCTCCTCCTGTTTCTCAATGAAGAGAGCCCTCTTTGAATTGCCAGTCCCCTTTCCATACCCTATAAATACCTTAATGGCGCCTGAGCCAAGTAGTTCCCTGACTTTGTTTCTTAAATCATCCATTGCTAACCTCCTTTACAGGGTGATTTGTTATCTTTTTGTAGTCATCATAAGGTCCGAGTTCCCTGATATCATTTACCGTCGAATTTACAACATCGGCCCATTTTGCCCCTTCTGCTGCTGATACCCATGAAAATTTTATCCTCCTTATGTCGATACCAATAAAATCGCATAGGCCGCGGAACATTATCCATCGGCGTCTTGCATGGAAATTGCCTGATGTATAATGACAATCATTGGGATGACAGCCGGATACGATAATTCCATCTGCGCCTTCATCAAATGCCTTGATGAGAAGCATATAATCTATGCGTCCGGTACAGGGAAATCTGATTATCCTCACATTGGAGGCATATTTGATACGACTCGTACCTGTAAGGTCTGCCCCTGCATATGTGCACCAGTTGCAGACAAAGGCGACTATTCTTGGTTCAAATTCAGCCATTAAATAAGGAATTAATATTCATTCAATAAAGCCATTACTTCAGAGTACACCTGATCGTGAGTATATCCCTGTATATCAATTGCCTTGGTGCGACAAAATGCAACACAAGTGCCACATCCCTGACAGAGTCCCGGGTTTACCTTCGCAACTTTCTTAAGAACCTCATTATTGCGGTTTTTGATCTCCTCCCACTCTATCGCCTGATACGGGCATGTCGTCATGCAGAGACCGCATCCCACACATATTGAATAAACCGGTGCAGCCTGCCGGTTAACAACAGCGATAAGCGGTTCGCGTGTCAGTTCATCCTGAGAGAAAAGAGCCGCAACTTTAACTGCAGCGCCTGAAGCCATTGAAACGGATTCCGGAATATCGCGTGGGGACTGACATGCGCCTGCCAGAAAGATCCCGGCAGTATTGGTCTCCACAGGTTTAAGTTTTGGATGAGCCTCAGAAAAGAAATGGTAAGTGTCGTAAGATACATGGAGTTTCTGGGCAAGCGTATCTGAGCCTTCATTTGCAACTCCGGCTGTGGCGAGGACCACCATATCGGCTTCAATATCAACAGGCATTGCGCCAAGCAAGGTATCAGCACCTTTCACTATCAGCTTCCCATTTTTTTCGTATATTCTTGAAACTCTTCCTCTTATATAATTAACTCCATCATCCTCAATTGCTCTTCTGACAAATTCTTCATACATCTTCCCTCCTGCCCTGATGTCCATATAAAAGACATATGATTTTCCGCCATGGACCTTATGCTGATAGAGCATTGCATGCTTTGCAATGTACATGCAGCATATTTTTGAGCAGTACGGTATTCCTTTGGCCGGATCCCTTGAGCCTGCACATGCAATGAACACAATTTTTTCAGGGATCTTTCCGTCAGAGGGCCTTTTGATCTCCCCGAGCGTTGGTCCTGAAGCAGAGGCGAGTCTTTCAAACTGAAGCCCCGTAATGACATCAGGATATTTACCATAGCCATATTCCGGGAAGAAATCGGGTTGCTTGACCGTGAAGCCCGTTGCAAGAACAATTGCCCCGATCTCATGCTCAACGATCTGATCCTCCTGGTCAAACCTGATCGCCTTGGTCGGACAAACAATTTCGCAGACCTTGCATTTCCCTTTAATATAATAGGTGCAATGTTCCCTGTCGATGACGGGCTTGTTAGGAACTGCCTGCGGGAAAGGAACATAAATAGCCGGTCGGTTACCCAACCCCTCGTTGAATTCGCTGGGAATTTTCTTTACCGGACATTTGGTGGTGCACAATCCGCAGCCTGTACAAAGCTTTTCGTCGAGACTCTTTGATTTCTTCCGGATCTTAACCTTGAAGTTCCCGATAAAGCCTTCAAGGCTTTCAACCTCTGCATATGAATAAAGAGTGATATTTGGGTGCTGTGCAACCTCTACCATTCTCGGTGTAAGTATACATTGCGAACAGTCGAGCGTGGGGAAAGTCTCCGACAGCTGCGACATATGGCCTCCGATCGATGGATCCTTTTCGACGAGGATCACTTTATGACCTGTGTTTGCTATGTCGAGGCTGGCCTGAATGCCAGCAATACCACCTCCTATTACAAGTGCTGTTTTGGTAACGGGTACCTTGATGGCATTAAGCGAAGCGTTTTTCTTTACCTTTTCAACAAGGATCCTTACCAGGTCGACAGCCTTTTCGGTTGTCGATTCTCCTTTCTCATGAACCCATGAACAGTGCTCCCTCAGATTGGCCATTTCACAGAGATATGGATTCAGTCCAGCCTCGGCGCAAGCCTTCCTGAATGTCGGCTCATGCATCCTTGGTGAACATGCTGCAACAACCACCCCTGTAAGACCCTTCTCAATAATTGCAGCTTTAATAAGACTCTGCCCCGGGTCGGAACACATATATTTATAATCGACACTGTTAACCACCCCATCATAGCCACCGGCGATCTTAGCAACCTTCTCACAATCGACGGTTGCACTTATGTTCTCACCACAATGGCATACAAATACTCCGATTTTTGACATATAATTGTCTTATAACTTGTTTACTATTATATATTTACAGCAACAAAATGTCTTTGAAGTCCAAGCTCTTTCCTGTCAATTCCCATAGCCAGGCCAACTGCCTGTGAAACATACATTACCGGGATATCAATCTTTTTACCCAGGTAGGTATTTATTGCTTCACGGCGCATATCAAGATTTGAATGGCACATCGGGCAGGCAACTATCATTGCTTCAGCGCCCCTTTCAACTGCATCCCTGATGATCTCTCCCGAGAGTCTTCCGACAGAGGTTGTTCTTGATACGGATAAGCCTGCCCCACAGCATTCTGTCTTAAAAGCCCAGTCAATTGGTGTTGCACCGGATTTAAGCATCAGTTCATCCATAGTCTGGGGATCCTCTTCCCTGTCGAACTTAAGAATGGCATGTGGCCGTACCAGCAGGCATCCGTAATAGCATGCCACCTTATGGTCGAACGGTTTTGAGATCTTTCCTTCCAGGTTCGGAAGGATATATTTATCAAGGAACTGAATGATATTAATGATCTCTACGGTCCCTTTATATTCCAGCTTATTCTCATTTACTACCACCTGTGACAAATCAGGATGTTCTGACAGCTCATGTTTTGTAACCATCAGCCTGCTGAAACAGGCAGCACATGGCACAAGAACCTCTTTCATCCCCTGCCTTTCAGCAAGGGAAAGTATCCTTGCTGGTAATGCCAGGGAGAGTTCCTTATTCAGATTATGGGCAGCTGTCGCGCCGCAGCAGTTCCAGTCCTCGATCTCTGTCAGCTCAATGCCACAGGCTTTTGCCACGGCGAGAACCGATTCGGTGTATTCGCGGGAAGAGCCTTTAAGGGAACATCCGGGGTATAAACCAAGTGTCATATTATTTGTTTTTCTTATTCGATTTTTTGAAAATACCTGCGACGCCGGATCTGTCTTTAATCATCTCAGGGAATATATTCAGCTTTCCTCTTGACAGCATCTTTGGAGCCAATGCCATGTCCTGCATTACCTTCATTGTCCTGGCTTTGTAGTCAATAAGCAATCCGATCTCGTAAAGACGTCCTGTATATCTTATTGAGTCGAGGAATGACCTGTGGAAAGAGAGAATCCTTTTTGCTTCAGGATGTACCTTCCTTTCTCTGAGCGATTTTTGCCTCAGAAAATCCATCATCTGCGGGATATCGATATTCATGGGGCACCTGGCATAGCACATTTCACAGGTAAGACAGACCCATATCGTGAATGATCTGAGAACTTTCTCTTCCAGCACCGGATCGCCAGTTTGCAGCATTCTCATTAAATAGCTTGGCGGATATTCCATCTCACCTGAGAGCGGGCAGCCTGCGGAGCATTTACCGCACTGGTAACATTTACTTACAGTAACACCGGTCCCTTCATGAACTTCTCCTGAAAGTCCGCTTACTGCAGTATGATGTGTTTCTGTGCTCATATTTTGTTTTGTATCTGTTGGTGTTAAATAACTAACAAAAGTAGATTAAATATTCTCAACATCTGTACAACCAAACCCTACTTAATCATCAACAAAAAATTAACTTTCACCGTCAATAATATCTCCGATTAAAAACAAGAACAGTTATAATAAATTGATATTCTGAGTTTTATATCAATTTTTCTGTTCAAAATTTCAAATTATAAAATGATTGTTTTTAAGCCTTCGTTTTAATGATACTTATCATTAATAGAATTGATATATGTCATTAATATTGCCGCTTGATTGAATGCTGATTTCCTGTGTAATTTACTGGCCATGGATATAAGAAGCTGATTAAGGATTATTTATCTCTTTTAAAGCGACCAGGTCAGGTTTTTATTCCGGAATCATTATCTTTAAAATGGTGAAATCAATACAACTGTACCATGTGATATATATCACTTCAATCTTCTGTTACGAATTTCACAATCAAAAAATAATATCATATTTTTGTGCCACTTTGAAAAATAAACCTGTCAGAATATGAGCAATGAATGGTTAATTCTATTCTTTCTGGTCGGAGCCATATTTGTGGGAGCTGTTCTTATCTTCTCCGGTATAGTTTCGCCAAAATCTACAAATCCTGTAAAATCCGACCCATACGAATGCGGTATACCTACAAAAGGTGTCACATGGCTTCAGTTCAACGTGGGCTACTATCTTTTTGCTATTCTTTTCCTGGTCTTTGATGTAGAGACAGTCCTCGTATTTCCATGGGCTGTAGTTATGAAGGAGGTCGGAATGATTGCCTTTGTTGAGATACTGATATTCTTTGTGATACTTGGTCTGGGGCTGCTGTATGCCTGGAAAAAACATGCTCTCGTATGGGAATAAAAGGAATGAAATATGAAGAATTCAAGGACAATGAAAGCCTTGAACTTCTCAGGGAATCAGGAACGAATGTTCTTTTAGCAACAATAGATGATGTAATTAACTGGGGAAGGAAAAGTTCTTTATGGCCGCTGACGTTTGCCACAAGCTGCTGCGGGATAGAGATGATGATGACGGGCGCCCCGAGGCATGATTTTGCGAGGTTCGGTATGGAAGTATACCGTGCCAGCCCCAGACAGGCCGACGTAATAGTGGTTGCCGGAACCATAGTCAATAAAATGGCACCGGTACTCAGGCGGTTGTACGATCAGATGTCTGAGCCGAAATATGTTCTGGCTATGGGGGCCTGTGCTATATCTGGCGGACCATTCTTCCTGAATTCATATAGTGTAATAAAAGGGGTGGAACATGTAATTCCGGTGGACGTTTATGTCCCGGGATGCCCTCCCCGTCCTGAAGCACTGCTTTACGGAATGCTTCAGCTGCAACGGCTTATTGAAACTGAGAATATCAGATCGCGAAGAAAAAGAGCCGCAAAAAACGATTCAAAATAACTTCCGGAAACCTGAAATCAAATGGACAAACCACAACTTGCAGAATTTGTTAAATCTCTGTTACCTGACTCGGAGATAAAGCTGGGAAAAAACTATACCGAAATAACTGTGGCATCAGCTGACCTCTTTGCAGCTGCAAAAACTCTTTATGACAATAAAGAGACTTCATGTGATTTTCTTGTTGACATCACCGGCGTGGACTATGCAACTGACATGGCTGTCATCTACCATCTTGAATCGACAAAGCATAGGCATATGATCGTGCTGAAAACCAGGACTGCAGGACGTGATAATCCAGTTGTCGACTCGGTATGCGATATCTGGAAGACAGCAGAGTTACACGAAAGGGAAGTTTATGACCTTCTTGGCATCAAATTCAATAATCACCCGGACCTGCGCAGGTTGTTTCTCGACAGCTCATGGGGATTCCCCCTGAGAAAAGACTATGTGGATGATATAAATATCGTCAGCAAATAATTATGGAAGAGATTATAAAGGAAACTGTTACAGGCGAGCAGGAGGAGTACATAATAAATATGGGCCCCCAGCACCCATCTACGCATGGTGTATTAAGACTTGTTGTTTCCCTCAAGGGAGAGATCGTTCAAAATGTACAGCCTCATATCGGATATATCCACAGGGGGATAGAGAAAATGTGTGAGAAGATAACTTATCCTCAGATAATTCATCTCACCGACAGGATGGATTACCTATCCGCAAGCATAAACAATGAAGCCGTATGCCTCGCTGTTGAAAAAGCACTCGAGGTTGATATTCCCGACAGGATAAAAGTAATAAGGACGATAGTTTCCGAACTCACCCGTATCCAGTCGCACCAGCTTTTCTGGGCATCTTATGGAATGGATATGGGAGGTCAGACATGCTTCTTCTACGGTCTTCGCGACAGGGAAAAGGTACTCGATATTTTTGAAGAGACCATGGGGGGCAGGATGCTGGTAAGCTATAACTGTCCGGGAGGCCTGATGTATGACATTCATCCAAATTTTCAGAAAAGGGTTAAGGATTTTATAAAATACTTCAGAAAGGTTTTACCTGAATATGATGCGATTCTAACGGGTAATGTGATTTTCAAATTGAGAACAATAAACGTTGGAAACCTGTCGCTTGAAGATGCAATTTCATATGGTGTTACAGGTCCGTCAGGACGAGCTTCGGGCTTCTCGTGCGATATTAGAAAGCATGAGCCATACAGCGCCTACGACAGGGTGAAATTCAACGAGGTCCTTTTTACAGAGGGCGACACCTACCATAGATATGTTGCAAGGATGGAGGAGATGAGGGAATCGATGAATATCATTGAACAATTAATTGATAATATTCCGGAAGGTCCCTATGCTGTCAAGATGAAGCCTGTAATAAAACTTCCCGAAGGAGAGTACTTCCAGAGAGTGGAAACCGCCAGGGGCGAACTGGATGTCTTTGTTATCAGTGACGGGAATAAGAATCCATACCGTATAAAATTCAGATCCCCCAATTTTGTGAATCTTGGAGTACTGAATCATATTTCAAAGGATTTCAAAATAGCTGATCTTGTTGCCATTGCCGGTTCGCTTGATTTTGTGATCCCCGACATTGACAGGTAGAAAGAAGAAGAGAGCGTAGAGCGTAGAGCGTAGAGATTAGCGATATAATACCCTCCATGGAGGGGTTAGGGGTGGGTTCTTTATAAGATAAAAGATAAAAGTAGAAAGACAAAAGATTAAAAAATAAAACATGCGATTTGATCTTATTTCAAATTTAGTATCCGCGCTGGCCGGCCCCTGGTGGAAGGTCTTTTACGATTTTTCTTTACTGACAAAAGGGATCGATGAAGGGCTTAGGAATTCGATGTCGCCGTTCTGGACTATTGTTACAGAGATGGTAATAATCGGCATCATATTCCTCCTTCTCTATGCCGTTATTGGTCTCTTCCTGGTGTATGCAGAAAGAAAGGTATGTGCATTTATTCAGAACAGGCTTGGTCCTAACAGGATCGGTCCTTATGGCATATTCCAGACAGTGGCCGACCTTGTTAAGCTGCTTTTCAAGGAGCTGATAGTAATAAAGAATGCTGACAAATTTCTTTTCAACCTCGCACCCTATATAGTTATTATAGTGAATTTCATGGTAATTGCTGCTCTCCCCTTCGGGAAAGGACTGCATGCCATAGACTTCAACATAGGCATATTCTATATACTCGCAGTTTCTGCAATGAGCGTTGTCGGTATTCTGCTTGCAGGATGGTCGAGCAATAACAAATACTCTCTGATCGGTGCTATGAGAAGCGGAGCCCAGATCGTAAGTTATGAGCTTTCTGTAGGTTTGTCATTGATAACAATTGTGATACTCGCAGGTTCCATGCAGCTTTCCGTAATAGTCGAATCACAGCGTACCGGATGGTTTATCTTTAAAGGGCATATTTCTGCAATAATTGCCTTTGTAGTTTATCTTATTGCCGGCACCGCAGAAACCAACCGTGGGCCATTTGATATGTCAGAGGCTGAATCTGAACTGACAGCAGGTTATCATACCGAATATTCAGGCATAAAATTCGCATTCTTTTACCTGGCGGAATTTATTAATATGTTTATTGTTGCTGCTATAGCGGCTACCCTGTTCCTTGGAGGATGGATGCCATTTCATATTGGAAGCTGGGAGGGATTCAACGGAATTATGGATTATATTCCCCCGTTTGTCTGGTTCTTTGGTAAAACATTTATGGTGATATGGATAATAATGTTGTTCAAATGGACATTCCCTCGTCTGAGGATCGACCAGCTTCTGACTCTTGAATGGAAATACCTCCTTCCGATTAATCTTGTAAACGTCTTGATTATGGCTTTCCTGGTTCTGACGGGATGGCATTTCTAGGCCTCAGAACCGATATAATAATTTAAATATGAGTAGTATAATACAATATTTTAAAGAAATATTCCAGGGTCTCTGGTCACTCCTTAAGGGGATGCGTGTAACCAGCGGTTATTTCTTCAGCCCGGGAAAGATCGTCACTCAGAAGTATCCGAATAACAGGAAGGATCTGGTGATGTTTGAAAGGTTCAAGGGTGAGGTCGTTATGCCGCACAACGAGAATAATGAGCACAAATGCAACGGCTGCGGTATTTGTGAAATAAATTGTCCCAACGGTACAATTGAAGTCATTTCCAAAACGATAATTACTGAAGACGGAAAGAAAAAACGTGCAATTGATCAGCATATTTACCGTCTGGGAATGTGCACATTCTGTGCCCTCTGTGTCAAAAACTGCCCTTCAAATGCACTTGCTTTCTCTCAGGAATTTGAACATGCAGTCTTTAACAGGAAGCTTCTAATTAAAGTATTGAATAAACCGGGTTCGCAATTAATGAAAGGAGTTGAGTAATGACCTCTAACCAGATTATGTTTGTACTTTTCTCTGCCATGATCGTAATTTTTTCGATCCTGACAGTCACTACAAGGAGGATACTCCGGGCAGCCACCTACCTCCTGTTTGTTCTGGTATCAACCTCAGGGCTATATTTCATGCTCAATTACCAGTTCATGGCGGCTGTTCAGCTTACTCTCTATGCAGGAGGCATTGTCGTCCTGATTATTTTCTCCATACTCCTGACCAGTCATATCAGCCAGAAATTCGAAGTGGTTGAATGGAGAAAAACAATTTTCTCTGCTATTGCAGCTCTGTCCGGTGCCATACTTTGCATAATTACAATACTTGATTACAAGTTTTCAGCGACTGCTGAAGCAGCCAAAGAAGTAGACATGAAACTTATCGGAAAGAGCCTTCTGTCAGTTAACGCCGATGGATATATTCTCCCGTTCGAAGTTATTTCTATTCTTCTAATAGCCGCAATGGTTGGAGCAATTGTTGTTGCCAAGAAAAGCGGTCCGCAGAAACCAGAATCTCAAAACATAACACAGCAATAATATGAATTCAGGCATTCCATTGCAATATTTTCTTGTCCTGGCAACCATTATGTTCTTTGTCGGGATCTACGGTTTCCTAACACGCCGTAATCTGATAACCATTCTGATGTCTGTTGAACTTATTCTCAACTCGGTCAATATCAACCTTATGGCATTTAATCGTTACCTCTTCCCCCATAAGCTTGAGGGTATGTTCTTCAGCCTGTTCGTAATTGCCATAGCCGCTTCCGAGGCAGCAGTTGCGATCGCCCTTATAATAAACATATACAGGCGGTTTACCACTATCAATGTTGAAGATGTTCATGTAATGAGATACTGATAACAAACGACTAATAACAGGATATGATTAATTTCGGCTATACTATTTGGATCCCGCTTATTCCTTTCATTGTCTTCCTCGTCCTGGGACTGGCTGGTCATAAGATTAAAGCAAAGCTTTCGGGGCTGATCGGAACAGGCGGACTTGGACTTGTAACCCTTCTCTCCTATGTTACGGCATACTTCTACTTTTTCACATCAGAAAAAGTTGATGGTGCGTACCAGAAGATCCAGGCTTTCAATGTCACATGGCTGCAGTTTACTGACAAGCTTCATATAGACCTTGGAGTACTTCTTGATCCGATCTCTGTTATGATGCTCGTAGTAATCAGCACGGTGTCCTTCATGGTCCATATATATAGCATTGGCTATATGAATAGTGAACGCGGTTATGAAAGATTCTTTTCATTCCTTTCCTTATTCAGCTTCTCAATGCTGGGACTGGTACTTGCCACAAATATATTCCAGATGTATATATTCTGGGAACTTGTCGGGGTTTCATCATACCTGTTGATTGGGTTCTATTACGAAAGGCCTTCAGCAGTCAGGGCTGCGAAAAAAGCCTTTATTGTAACAAGGTTTGCCGACATGGGATTCCTGATCGGTATTCTTATGCTCTCTTTTATAACAAAGACCTTTGACTTCAAAACACTTACAGATCCGGCAGGGCCGGCCATTGCACAGGGATCCGGCGCTGCATTCCTGGGTCTGTCGGTGATGACCTGGTCGATGATACTAGTATATCTTGGGGGTGTTGGTAAATCGGCTATGATGCCGTTCCATATATGGCTTCCCGATGCAATGGAAGGTCCTACACCGGTCTCAGCCCTTATTCATGCGGCAACAATGGTTGTCGCAGGTGTCTACCTTGTCGCCAGGATGTTCCCGATCTATGCCATCTCCGCTCCCACGGCACTGGGGGTAGTAGCATGGGTTGGTGCGCTTTCATCACTTTTTGCCGCTATTGTTGCCTGCACTCAGACAGATATCAAGAGAGTACTTGCTTATTCAACCATGTCGCAGATCGGTTATATGATGCTTGCCCTTGGTGTATCAGGGTATGGAGGACATGAGGGACTCGGATTCATGGCCTCAATGTTTCATCTTTTCACTCATGCAATGTTCAAGGCATTGCTCTTCCTTTGTGCAGGAGCAATTATTCATGCAGTACACAGCAACTATATGACAGATATGGGCGGGTTGAGAAAGTATCTCCCGATAACCCACATGACCTTTCTTATAGCATGTCTTACAATTGCCGGCATACCTCCCTTTTCAGGCTTTTTCAGCAAGGATGAGATTCTTGCGGCTGCCTTCGAGCATAACAAGGTGCTATGGGGAATTGAATATCTTGTTGCCGGTCTTACTGCCTTTTATATGTTCAGACTTTATTTCAACATATTCTGGGGTAAAGAGACCAATTATCATCATACTCCGCATGAGGCCCCGTCAGTTATGACCATCCCGCTTATTGTGCTGGCAATTGGATCTGTATTTACTGGTTTCATTCCCTTCAACAAGCTGGTTACAACGGATGGTAAAATGTTCGAATCATCAATTGAATTAATTGTTGCCATACCATCAGTGCTTATTGGTCTTGCAGGTATTTTCACAGCATGGGTGATGTATAAGAAAGAGACCCAGATCCCCGACATGATCGCCTCCACTTTCAGATATTCCTATAAATGGGCTTATAACAAGTTTTATTTTGATGAGCTGTATCTGTTTGTGACAAAAAAGATAATTTTCAGGTATATCTCCACTCCTATTGCCTGGTTCGACAGGCATATAGTGGACGGTACAATGAACAGGATAGCTGAAGCAACCCAACAGGCATCCTTCAGGATCAGAGGATTTCAGTCAGGACAGCTTCAGAAATACGCGTTTGTCTTTGTCTCCGGAGCAGTTGGTCTGGCCCTTTTAATAGTTTATTTGTGGAAATAGTAAAAGAAAAGCAGGTTTAAGATGAATATACTGACACTTTTTATAATTATCCCGGTCCTGACGATTACAGCGATTGTTCTGGTGAAGGATGTAAAACAGACTAGGCTTGTCTCAGCTGTTGGGATGGGAATGCAGCTTGTTATGGCCGCTGTGCTGGTTTTCCTTTACCTCTCCGAGCGTCATGCAGGAAACACCGCGGAGATGCTTTTCGTAAAGAATGTTGAATGGTTCAAAAGCCTGAACATCAGTTATGCCGTTGGGGTTGACGGAATATCCGTTGCAATGATCGCACTTACCTCGCTTGTTGTTTTTGCCGGCATCTTTGCATCATGGGAGGTTGAGTTCCTCAGGAAAGAGTTCTTTATCTCCCTGATTTTGCTTGCTACGGGAGTATTCGGTTTCTTCATCTCAATAGATCTTTTCACTATGTTCCTTTTCTACGAACTTGCAGTGATACCGATGTATCTTCTTATAGGGATATGGGGAAGCGGACCGAAAGATTATTCTGCGATGAAGCTGACCCTTATGCTTATGGGTGGTTCCGCCCTTCTGCTTGTAGGTCTGCTAGGTATATACTTCAATTCGGCACCCAACGGAGGAAGACTAACATTTAATATTCTTGAGATATCAAAAGTGACTATCCCTATGTCGGCTCAAAGGTTATTCTTTCCGCTGACCTTTGTGGGATTTGGTGTCCTTGGTGCATTATTTCCTTTCCATACATGGTCGCCCGACGGTCATGCCTCAGCTCCCACGGCTGTTTCGATGCTACATGCGGGAGTACTTATGAAGCTGGGTGGATATGGTGCCTTCAGGGTTGCAATCTTCCTTATGCCTGAAGCCGCCAGGGAACTTTCGTGGATTTTCATAATTCTTACCTCTATAAGTGTAATTTATGGTGCGTTCGGTGCTATAGTTCAGAAAGATCTGAAATACATCAATGCATACTCTTCTATAAGCCACTGCGGACTCGTTCTTTTTGCTGTTCTTATGATGAATAAGACCGCGATGGACGGGGCCATTATCCAGATGATCTCCCACGGACTCATGACAGCCCTGTTCTTTGCGCTTATTGGCATGATCTATGGCAGGACTCATACCAGGATGATAAATGAGATGGGCGGACTTATGAAAGTGATTCCGTTTCTTTCAGTATGCTATGTAATCGCAGGTCTTGCCTCACTGGGTCTTCCCGGACTAAGTGGTTTTGTTGCCGAGATGACGATCTTTGTAGGCGCCTTCCAGCATACAGACATATTCCACAGGACGGTTACAATACTGGCTGTTTCATCGATAGTGATAACCGCTGTATATATTCTGAGAGTTATTGCGATCTTGCTTCTGGGACCAACAACGAATGAGCATTATGGCCATCTGTCTGATGCAAAATGGTTCGAAAAAGTATCTGCTGTTACTCTGATCGGTTCAGTTGCCGCCATCGGGCTTGCACCATTCTGGCTTGCCTCAATGATTGGGATAAGCCTTCAGCCGATCGTTGACAAGATACTGGCTATAGTACCAATGTAATTTAAGAAGAATAATATACTGCTAAATACATTATATGAGCTTAGACAATTTACTCCTTATGCGGCATGAACTGCTGCTTACCATTGCAGCCCTGCTGGTTCTGGTTGCTGAGATCTTTACGGATCCTGCAAAGAAGAAATCGATCAGCATGTTTTCAATTGTACTTTTTGCCGCTATTACAGTTGCAGGATTCATTCCAACGCAGGCAGGATCGCTTTTTGGTGGAATGTATGTGACCTCGCCGACAACTATCCTGATGAAAAACATTATTAACATCGGGGCATTGCTCGTATTCATTCAGTCCGCAGCATGGCTTGGGAAGGCTGAGAACGCGGAGAGGATCAGCGAGTACTTCATTCTGCTTATTTCTACGCTGGTCGGGATGAATTTCATGATCTCATCGGGCCATTTCCTTATGTTCTATATCGGAATAGAGCTTGCGACGATACCAATTGCCGCGCTTTCTGCCTATGACAGATACAGGAACACTTCGGCCGAAGCAGGGATAAAGCTTATATTATCATCAGCCCTGTCCTCTGGAATACTGATCTATGGCTTATCAATGATATACGGTACAACCGGATCGCTGTATTTCGCCGAAGTACAGAAGGCATTTTCCGGAAGCAACCTACAGGTACTTGGGTTCATTTTTTTCTTTGCCGGAATGGCATTCAAAATTTCCATAGTGCCGTTCCACCTTTGGACTGCAGATGTTTATGAAGGTTCACCGGTAAATATTACTTCCTATCTATCTGTTATTTCGAAGGGTGCTGCCATATTCATCTTGATAATAATACTCTTTACGGTATTCCCTGTTATAATAGCCGCATGGCAGAAGACCATCTACGTTACATCAATCCTGACAATGACAATCGGAAACCTTTTTGCCATCCGGCAGAATAACATAAAAAGGTTCCTAGCATTTTCTTCAATTTCACAGGCAGGGTATATATTGCTGGGATTTATCGGAGGAAATCAGCTTGGAATGGCATCTGTTATCTACTATGTTCTTGTTTATATATTCTCAAATCTCGGGGCATTCGGTGTTGTGGCTGCCATTTCGAACGCAACAGGTAAAGAGAATATTAGTGACTACAACGGACTTTACCTTACCAATCCGAAACTGAGCCTAATAATGACACTTGCACTCTTCTCCCTGGCGGGTATCCCTCCTGTTGCAGGTTTTTTCGGAAAGTTCTTCCTGTTTACAGCTGCAGCCCAGAAGGGATTTTACATGCTGGTCCTTATAGCAGTACTGAACACGATTATCTCACTTTATTATTATCTTCTGGTTGTCAAGGCAATGTTCATCAATAAGAATGATGCACCGATTTCAACTTTCAGAAGTGATCCTCTTACAAAAGTTGCGCTTATGATTTGTGTCGCAGGTATATTCATGACCGGCTTTGCAAGTATTATTTTTGAGATGATTAAAAATCTTAGTTACGGGGTCTAAATAATATTGTAGTATATGGAACTTACAAATGCGAAGCATATAATAGCGGAAATTGACGGTGTTCGCTGCACTGTTGTGGAAACTGGAACATCACTTGAAAGAGCGGCTTTTTTGAGAGATCTTTTGGAGCTCAACAACCTTGAGGTGAAGGAATTGCAGGAACCTGATGCCATGGAGGGCGCTGAGCCAAAATATACCATAGGTGTCACCGACATTATCTTCAATCCTGTCTTCGCCGTGTATGAATGCCTGCTGAAGAATAAAGAAGGCGGCTATGTGACTCCGGGTTACTGGAGACAGGAATGTGTAAATTGCGATCCACGATACTGGATAAAGCGAAAACCCGGCAAAAAAGTACCACAGGAACCGAATGAGGTTCTTCAGATATAGATTCGTGTTGCTTGCAAAAATTTTATAATCTTTGTGTCATTCTTATTGAGAATAGTTTTTCAGCTAATTCATATGATGAAAGTGACCAAACGGTTTTTTCTTGCTCCATCGGTTTTTCTGATATTCTTATATCTTTTTTATACAGCATATAAGGATGTCAAGGACAGGACCCTGAATGAATTTAACTCTCAGCAGTTTGCTCTGGCTAACCAGGCCTCGATAGGAATAGAAAGCTTTTTCAGCTACTACCAGAAAGAACTGACCGGTTTATCAAAGATCAGTTTTATTTCTGATCTGAACGATCAGGGAATGAGCTTGCTGACAGACTTCTATCAGAACCACTCCGGTCAGATAGCAGCCATATCGGTGGTTGATGCAAAGGGGATACTTATATTTACATATCCGTATATAAAAGATGTAATAGGCCAGGACCTTTCAAAACAGAATCATGTCAAAAAAGTTATAGAAACCAGGAAACCGACAGTCAGTGATGTATTTACTTCAGTCCAGGGGTATAGGGCAATAGCTTATCATATTCCGATAATGTCAGGAAATGAATACAAAGGAAGCCTGGCTATTCTGATACCTATTGATAAGCTTGGACAACGGTTCATTGAACCCATAAAAACGGGGAAAACGGGATACGGAATGATGATAAGTGAGAATGGTACTGAACTGTTCAATCCGATACCCGGTCATTCAGGAAAATCCATAAAGGAGACATATAATGGAAACCAGTCCGTACTGGATCTTTTTGATAAAACGTTTTTTGAAGAAAAAGGTACAACTATTTGCAATACTTCCCCCGAGACAGGAAAGAACAAGAAACTATCAAAAACATTTGCAGCATTTTATCGGGTTTCTCTTGATAATACCTTCTGGACAATTTTAATATTTACACCTGAGCAGGAAGTATATGCCTCCCTTGCCGCGTTTCGCGATCGTCTGCTTATTCTTTTTTCTCTCTTCATTATCGTGATGATCACTTACTTTTATCTATCATTCAAGGCAAGCGCAATCCTGAGGGAGGAGAAGAGAAGAAGGGCCCTTGAAATTATATTGCACGAAAGTGAAAAGAGGTTCCGGACAATGTTCGAATTATCACCGGCTGGCATGATCCTGATAGATAAAAATGGTTCAATTATTGAAGTTAATTCGACTTTTTGTGAAACCGTAGGTTATTCCAGAAAAGAATTGATCTCAAAAAATATCAGGTTATTTGCCTCTCCGGGATACCAAACTGAGGTAGAGAATAATATATCAGAGATCCTTTCCGGGAAAACGCTTAAACATGAAGTAACCAATATCAGGAAAGATGGAACGACTTGCGAAGTTGAGCTGTATGAAACCATGATCAATTTGCCCGATGGTAAGCCCGGCATACTTTCTGTATCCAATGATATTACGGAGAAGAAACGTTCGCAGGAAAAGATGATGACACTTTCGAGGGCCCTTGAAAGCATCGGGGAATGTGTTTCGATAACTGACAGGGAGAATAAAATCATCTTTGTCAACAACGCTTTCTGCAAGACATATCAGTATGATCAGAAGGAATTGATCGGGGAAAACATTTCCATTGTAAGACCAGTCAATGACCCGAATGTGCAACTTCAGGAATTGTTGTCGGATACTATTCCTGGCGGATGGAGCGGGGAGCTTATGAATGTTAAAAAAGACGGCACAGAATTTCCTGTCGAATTATCCACAGCGCCCATCAGGGATGAAAAAGGTAATACAATCGCTTTAATCGGAATTTCAATCGACATTACTGAAAGGAAAAAAGCTCACAAGGAACTCATTTCTGCCAAAGAAAAAGCGGAAGAAAGCGATAAGCTAAAGTCTGCTTTCATTGCAAATATGTCTCATGAGCTTAGAACGCCGCTGAATGCTATTATTGGATTCTCTGGACTTATGATAGAGACCTTAGAAGATGAGGAAAATATTTCCAATGTGAAGGTCATTTTGAACAGCGGTCTGCATCTTCTTAGCCTGGTGGAAGATATTCTTGATATTTCAATGATTGAAACAGGTCAGATAAAGATTGATTATGAAAAAATTGAAATAAATTCGATCTTATCTCAGGTAAAAGACATTATTCAAGGGGAACAACTGAAAGAAAATAAAAATTATATCAAATTAATATTGAAAGTGGATCCGGGGATAGTTGAAACTTACCTGTTCTCGGACAAAAGGAAAATAAAACAGGTGCTAATTAACCTTTTGAAAAACTCGCTGAAGTTTACAGATAAAGGGTATATCGAATTTGGTTATTCTGTGATTGAGAAGAATGATAATAAGTATTTGAAATTCTACGTCAAAGATACGGGTATTGGTATTGATAAAAAGCATCATCCTGTCATTTTCGATAATTTCAGACAGATCGATGATACACAGACAAGAAGATTTGGCGGAATGGGAATTGGGCTTTCCGTTGCAAAAAAAATCATTGAAATGCTGGGCGGTGAAATATGGGTCGAGTCTGAGCTTGGGAAAGGTTCGATTTTTTATTTTACGGTGCCTCAGAAATCTGAAAAACTTGAAACAGAGAGGAATTTTCCGGATACAACAGGTAGTAAAGAAGATAGTTTTATAGGGAAGACTATATTAATTGTTGAAGATGAAGCTTCCAATTATGAGTTTCTTAGAATATTTTTCACAAAGATGTCTGTAAGAGTGCTCTGGGCAAAAGACGGACTTGAAGCCGTAAGCCTTTGTGAAACTGATCCTTCAATCAGCCTTGTCTTTATGGATATTAAGCTCCCGCTACTTAATGGGTTGGATGCCGCCAAAAGAATAAAAAAGGGGCGGCCTGAGTTACCAATAATTGCACAAACTGCTTATGCAATGATATCTGATAAGGAAGAAGCACTTAATGCTGGATGTGATGATTATCTTTCAAAACCTATCCAGCAAAAGCGTTTAAACGATATTATTAAGAAATATTTCCGGGGCAAGAGTGAAGGACGGGTGTTATGACAATATCTTATAATTGGACGGGACGATTCTTTTTCTCTGCCTGATTCAACAATTTTGCAACGGCTTCCAGAAATTCTTTTTGAACCAGGGGCTTCTGAAAAACCATATCAGCTCCTAAAAGTTTTGCAGTAGGCAGGTACCCCTCTGGCCCGATTCTCCCTCCGCCTGAGATAGCAATTATCTTTAATTCAGGATAGTTTTTTCTAAGCATCATTATCGTTTCCAGACCCTCTTTTTGAGGCATAATAATATCTGAGATCACAAGATCTGGTTTGTATTTTTCAAATAATTCAATCCCTTCCAGCCCGTTTAATGCCATGTCCACTTCATGCCCGGCCTTTTCAAGCATTTTTTTGATCATAAGAACAATTGAAGGTTCATCGTCGATAACAAGGATCTTTCCCATCGTTTAAGTTGTCTTAATGTTTTTACTATCCAGTACCCTTCTTATTGCCTTGCTGAAATCGTCCAGTATCATTGGTTTTAAGATAACCTCGGAAATCCCGCCTTGTGACAGAACTTCTTCGGAGAGGTTATCTGCAAATCCTGTAATGATAATTACTTTTAATTGAGGATTTATGACCTTCATCCGGGATGCAAGTTCTGTCCCGGGCATATTGGGCATTTTCTGATCGGTGATAAGCAGGGAATACTTTTTCGGATGAGTTTCAAATTCTTCAAGGGCCGAAAGGCTGTCATTCCTTATTGAAACTTTGTAGCCAAGATTTTCAAGCATTTTTTTCCCCATAAAAGTAATCTCAGGTTCATCGTCGACGAACAAAATATATTCGTGTCCCTTTACCAGTTTTTTAACTGATTTATTTGAACCCAGCAGATCATCTCCATATTTGGGAAGATATATTGTAAATGTGGTTCCCTTGCCCGGGGTGCTTTCAACTTCGATTCCGCCCCCGTAATTGTTTACAATACCATGAACCACTGAAAGACCAAGACCCGAGCCTGAACCAATCTCTTTGCGGCTGAAGAATGGTTCAAAGATCCGTTCTTTTGTTTTTATATCCATCCCGTAACCCGTATCGGAGATTGTCAGTCTCAGGTAGTCTCCTTTCTTCAGGCGGGGAACTTTTTCCGTAAATTTCTGATCGACCCTTACTGCATCGAGTTTGACTTCCAGGATTCCTCCCGTTTTCATCATTGCGTAATTGGCATTTGTACACAGATTCATCACTATCTGATGGATATGAGTTGGGTCAGCCAGAACAGTTCCTATTCCTGAATCGAGATGTTGTTCAATTTTTACACTTGGCGGAAGAGAGGACTTAAGCAGGTTCAATGCTTCAGCAATAATTGGTTGAAGCTGAATTGGTTTCTTTTCAAAGTCAACTTCACGGCTGAAAGTAAGTATCTGTTGTACAAGTTGTTTCCCTCTGAGTGCTGCATTGTTGATCTGTTCAATATCAAATCTCAGGTTGCTCTCATCGGGAAGTTCTTCGCGTGCCATGTCGGTATAGCCCAGAATCGGTGTAAGAATATTGTTGAAGTCATGTGCAATTCCTCCGGCCAGTGTACCGATAGTCTCCATTTTCTGTAACTGAAACAACTGCTTTTCAAGTTCGGCTCTTTCTTTTTCAAATTTCTGCCGGATCTCGATCTCTTTTTTAAGATCTATATTTGCATTTGAAAGCTGTTTGGTTCGTTCCAGCACCCTTTTTTCAAGTGCATCGTTGGCTGTTTTGACATTTTCCTTCTCCTGCTCCAGCAGTATCCTCATATAGAATTCCTTGCGTGCCGATAGCTCAAGGAAATAACTGATGAACATTCCGATGATATTTGCGCTTATGAAGAAATAATTATTATTAATAAGGATCGTAAAGGGAGTTTGTGAGATCCAGATTGCCGAGATCTCGTATGAAATGACAATCGACCATCCGGCAATCAGCGCATATATGAATCTAGCCCTGATGAAAGTATATCCGAATATAAATATCAGGATAAGACCGGCATAATAGGAATAGTTCCCAACTTTGGCAGCGTATATTATCATTATTATGATCCCGAAACCGGTAATGAACATTATGGAGGAGATAATATATTGCATGTATCTCTTAAAGGTGCTGGAATAAGAAAAGATGTATACAGCAATCAGTGCAGGAAAAACAACTCCAAACCGGATAAACCAGAAAATACCTTTCAGGGTAGGAACCGTTGCAGCATCAAGAATGGCAAATGCACCGTAAAAGATCATTGACAGAATAATCGCAAACCTGAAAGGATTCAATGATCTTATGAAATAATCTTCCTTGAAATCCTTCTCGTAATGTGTCAGTGATCCGGTAAAGGACAGGGTCAGGCGGTTTATTGACCAGGGTTCCTGTGAAGTTGAGGGAAGTCCTGCAATACTTGATATTAGGTTTTCTAGAAAATTCATTAGAAATATGTTAAGTGCCTGATTAGAAAATTTTATAAATTGTTATACTCAGCTCTTCCTGATCTTAAGAAAAAGGTTTATCCCAAGGGGCTCCTCATCTACGCTCACCATTTCCTTATCAATATAAGCGTCTGCAGCTATTTTGTAGAGGTCCGATTCCGTCCTGAGATTAAGGTACCAGTCCGAGAGCACCTCCATTAATCTTCTTGTGGGATTTTTAGTACTGAAATTGCTCAAGACCATTTCCCCGTCTTCGGTTAGGCAGTTAACATATTTTCTGACAAGAAAAGTAAAATGCTTTTCCTTGAAATAATCAAACAATCCTGCACTCCAGATAAGGTCGAACAATTTATATGAATTAAAACGCAAAACATTGATCTTGGTGTATTGGATCTGGCCGTTAAACATCTCATTTTTTTTAATTGAGAAATCAATTGCTGACTGGTCAAAATCGATCAGATCAAAGCTGATTTTATTTTTCCCTTTATAGTTAATCAGGAATTCATAGACATCTGATGCAGGTCCTGACCCTAGAATTAAAACTTTGGAGTTCTCCTTATTTGAGGTCAGGTTGTTACAATATCTGATAAAGAAATCCTTCCTGTTTCTTACAGCCATGGCGGCCGGCTGATTCTGGAAGAATCGGTCCCAGTTCTGGTATCTGGTATCTGCATTGACATCAAATTTATAGATCTTGTCAATAAGGGCAAAATCTCCCGGGTAACCGTAAGGTTTTACAAATCCATGTCCAATAAGGGTATTTTCATTGAGGATGTTTTTTATCTGTTCCCTGAAATAATCGATACCGGCAGGGTCAAGATTATTGACTATTGATGTGAATTCCTCATATTCATGTGGTTCAGGTCCCCCGTTTTCAATTAAGTGGTTTAAAAACTCCAAAACCTTATTATCAATATCAGTTTTAAATCCAATAGGTTTATTATTCATTTAGAATGAAAATAATATATTAAGGCAAATTAGGTTAGTCCCCTGTTTCCCATGTCAAAACAGACTTAAATTTAATTTACTTTTTATTAATACAAAGAGATTTGCTGCAAAATCAGAAAAAATATCAGAAATTAAATTTGATATCTATAAAAAGGTGGCATAATGGGGGTAAATCAGTTACCACTTTGGGCTGTTGAAAATGAACTTCGTGTTCCCTGATGATCCCGATGGTTTTCGGGACCTTAGTAAAACTTTGTGGTCAAATGCAATTCTTTTCTCAATAATTCAACCAAACCTTCAATATCCTCTTCAGTTGTATCCCAGCTGGTCATCCAGCGGTATTCAGACCGGGTTTCATCCCATGGATAAAAGAAGTATTGCTCTCTGACCTTTTCTGCCACATCATCGGGGAGAATGATAAAAATCCCGTTCGCCTGGACTTCCTGTGTGACTTTTATTTCTTTGATGTCTTTGACCTTATCATAAAGTAGCCGGGCCATCTTATTCGAGTGAGAGGCACATTTCTTCCAAAGATCATTTTTGAAAAAAGCGATATATTGTGCAGAGATGAACCTCATTTTGGAGGCAAGCTGCATCCCCTGCTTCCTGATGTATTTGAAATTCTCTGAAAGTCCTGGTTTAAGAAAGCAGACCGCCTCACCGAACATCATTCCATTCTTGGTGCCTCCAAATGATAATATGTCTACCCCAGAATCCGTCGTGAATGCTCTGAAGGGCAGATCCAGAGCTGCGGCAGCATTTGAGATGCGTGCCCCATCCATATGAAGAAGCATGTTGTGTTCATGGGCATATTGTGCCAGGGTTCTGACCTCTGAAGGAGTATAAATTGTCCCCATTTCAGTGGACTGGGTTATTGAGATGATCCTGGGCTGGGAATGATGCTCAAAGTCAAATCCATGAATGTGCCTGCTGAGAAGGGCAGAAGTGATCTTGCCATCCGGAGTATCAACCGACAGAACCTTGCAACCGGAGAATTTTTCTGGTGCCCCGCACTCATCAGTCTCAATGTGAGCAGTAGCAGCTGTAATTATTGAGTTCCATGAGTTTGTTACTCCGGTAATGCCCAGGACATTGGCAGCTGTTCCTGTAAAAACAAAATAGACATCGGTATCAGCTCCAAGCTGTTCCCTGAATGCTTGTCTTGCAGCTTCTGTATAACTGTCTCCTCCATAACCAATGACATGTCCATCGTTTGCTTCAATAACTGCTTTTAATATTTCAGGATGAATCCCTGCATTATTATCGCTGGCAAATCCACGTTTATTCACTTCATTAATCATATTAAAAGAGTGTATGATTTTTTATTTTTTCTAAATTCTACCTTCCAATTATTTTACTCATAAATTCCCGGGCAAGTTTTACTTGGTTATCAACGTACTCAATACCTGCCCGGGTATGATCTTCATTCAGGACGTTATGGCAAAGCTCGAACGTGAAGTACCCGTTATAGCCGATCTCATTCATTAATTCAATGTAATGTGAATAATCGGGAAGCATTCCGCCTGCATAATAATCCAACACCCTGGCTTTTATTATTTGGAATGAATCACGGTAATATTCTCCTCCGAAATGAGAATGTACCTGCAGACCGCCAACTGTCCGGACCGCGTTAGCAATATATTCCTTATCGAGATTTTCAAATATCGGAAGATCCAGGCAAATCTTAAGCCACGGTGAGTTGACCTCCTTAACAAGGTCGTATGTGTCTTTCCATGTCCTGATCAGCGGTGCGTGATTCTGAAGAGCCATCACAACGCCATTCTCCTCTCCCATTTTAGCAGCCTCGCGAAGGCAATCCTTAACGAAATTATAACGGTCGAGCCTGGTCGCAAAAGGAAATTGCCTCTGGAAAGTAAAGTATTCACCTCTTGACAGATCGTATGTTCCCACCCCTTCATGTATTGCTACACCTGGCCAGGCTGCAAAGAGCCTTACAACTTTTGCCCCAAGGTCTTTTGCAAGTTTTGCAGTCTCGTTTACCATCAGCAGCTGACACTCCCTATGCTCAGGGATAGGGCTTGAAAAGTCATTATTAGCGGCAACGGCAGGTATCTCAAGTCCGTATTTCTGCAGTGAATTGACCATATCATCCCTTTTTTTCTTATCCAGATCCAGTGGGCATCCCATCGGACGCTTGTTGTCGAGTTCAACACCGTCGAATCCGTATTCTTTTGCCCGTATACATAGCTCATCAAATGCAAGCGCTGCACCCTGATACCAGATACCGCCATAGGTAATGGAATATAGGCCAAGCTTGATCTTGCTCTTCATGGATGGTCTTGCCTTGGATTCAGTGGCCTTTTCAAGTGCTGAAGCTTTTACGCCTCCAATCACGGCAGCGCCCGCTGCCACTCCTGAAGTTTCAATGAATTTTCTGCGGTTCATAGAAGTTATATTAGTTGGTCTTTTTCTTTTTTCGGGCAAACCAAAGCATTGCAAGGCCGAAAACAAGCATCAGGATACCCATTATTATGTTCACGTTTATGCCAAGGGATTTCTGATACATACCTGCATCCGACCTGGTAAAAAGGCCAAAGAATGTGATCAGTACGCCAAATATTGAGAACATAAATCCAATTGGAATTCTTATATCAACCATTTTGCTTTCCTCCTACCAGAATATAATACTTAAAACAATGAAAATTGTGCCAACTATAAGTGCAAGGCCTGCCGGGCGCTTATACCATGACAGATCCTCTTTAATTTCATGAGGGGTAAGTGAATATACCAGGCCACGTAATTCATCATCATCCTTTAACTGTTTTGTAACAAAAGATAATCCAACTGTTACTACTGTGGCCACGGTGAAAGCGATTATGGCCGTCCAGAAGTTCTGAGCCATTTCGACGGGATAGGTATGAATATGACCTAGCCAGCCTCCCTTGAAGAATGTAGTTGCGCCGGCCGGTATGGTCAGTCCATGGTGCACAAGGGCCATCAGGAATCCGGTTAGAAGTCCGGTAAATGCTGCATGACCGGTTGTGCGTTTCCAGAACATACCAAGGAATATCACTGCGAAGAGAGGCGCATTTATCAGGGAAAAGATCGTTTGCAGAAAATCCATTATGTTTCCGAACTTACTTGCAATGTATGCTGAGGCGATACTCAGAAGAACTCCGGCAATGGTAGCAATCCGTCCCACGTTCAGGTAGTGCCTGTCATCAGAAACAGTATCAACGGTTCTCTTTCTTATATAACTCTGGTAAATGTCGTAGGTCCAAACGGTATTGAAAGCAGATACATTACCAGCCATACCCGACATGAATGAAGCCAGTAATGCCGTTATTCCAAGGCCCAGCACACCGGTCGGAAGGTATTGCTTAAGCAGCATAATAATTGTGTAATCATAGATCGGTTTACCGCTCGAGGGATCTGTTGGAAGGCTGAATCCTTTAGTTGGATCGTTCATGAGAACCAGTGCAATGATCCCGGGAACTATAATCAGTATAGGGAGAAACATTTTTGGAAGGGCTCCGATAAGAGGCACCTTCCGGGCTGCAGACTTTGATTCAGCTGCAAATGCTCTCTGAACTATAAGGAAGTTGGTGCACCAGTATCCAAATGCCAGTACAAAACCAAGACCGAAAAACAGACCGAACCATTCCACTCCCATGGGGTTTGATCCAGTACTTCCAGTGTATTTCCACATCGACATAAATGCGTCAGGATGAAGATGATGGGGGGCGATTTGAGAAATATGTGCCT
The DNA here is from genome assembly GCA_050013475.1 of Bacteroidales bacterium. Classification (GTDB taxonomy): domain Bacteria; phylum Bacteroidota; class Bacteroidia; order Bacteroidales; family VadinHA17; genus LD21. Next base: position 226,489 of record JBEKFE010000003.1, on the reverse strand, counting down.
TTAGCCCGCTCCATCCACCTACATCTTTAAGACTCAGAAATGCCAAAGGCAGCAACCCGATAACAATTATAAAGAATTGAATTACCTCATTGTAGATGGCTGAAGAGAGTCCTCCGAGATATGTATATGTAAGAACAATCAATGCTGATATCCAGAGGCTCAGGTTATAGTCCCAACCCAGCACTTTCTCCATCAGGATCGCGAGGGCGTACATTGAGATACCGGAGGCGAGTATTGTCATAATCGCGAAAAGTATCGCGTTCAGGCCGCGTGTTTTTTCGTCATATCTCAGCTTCAGAAACTCGGGTACGGACCTGGCTTTGGAACCGTAGTAAAAAGGCATCATGAAGAGAGCGAGGAATATCATGGCCGGGATTGCCCCGATCAGATAGAAATGCGTTGTCATCATCCCGTACTTGGCACCTGAACCGCACATACCCATAACTTCAAGAGCCCCAAGATTTGCAGATATGAAAGCCAGTCCTGCCACCCAAGCAGGGATGGATCTTCCGGCTTCAAGAAAGGCATTTGCAGTCTTCATATGCTTTCTAAGGAACCATCCAATACCAAGCACAAAAATGAAATAGATCATCATTATAAGATAATCTATCCAGCCAAGTTCGACTTTCATGATAATTTATTTCGATTTAACTTTTACTTGTTCACTTCGGCACATCGGGGCCAAAATAATTGACAAGCAGAGTAAAAATACATTTTATGACCGAGTATCAATTAATTTTTTAACCTTTATTTGCAAAAAAGAGCATGAAGACCAGGTATTTCATATTCGTTTCATACAAGGGTACATCCTATCACGGCTGGCAGGTCCAGCCAAATGGCATAACCGTACAGCAGATCCTTGATGAAGCTCTTTCTGTGATCCTGGATGAAAAGGTTTCGACTACAGGGGCCGGCAGGACTGATACAGGAGTTCATGCCCTTGTTTTTTGTGCTCATTTCGATAGTGTGGCCACGGAGCTCGACATCAGGAAGAATTTCATTTACAGGCTAAACAGTTATCTTCCAAAAGATATTTCGGTTTCATCTGTAAGAAAAGTCAAAAGTGATTCAAATGCAAGATTCAGTGCGTTATCAAGAACATATACCTATTATATATCGAGGCAGAAGGATCCGTTTACCGAAGATTCATCATGGTATCTTCGTGGAGATCTTGATATCCATGCCATGAACAGGGCCGCTGCCCTGCTTCTTAACCATACCGATTTCACAAGTTTCAGTCGTCTTCATACAGATGTCATGACCAACAATTGCAGGATCATGCATGCAGGGTGGGAAGAATCCGAAGGCAGGCTGATCTTTACGATCATGGCAGACAGGTTCCTCCGCAATATGGTCAGAGCCATTGTCGGGACTATGGCAGATGTAGGGTCGGGTAAGATTACCGGGATGGAATTCGATGAGATCATCAGGGCAAGAGACAGAAGGCGTGCAGGCAGGTCGGCTCCTGCCAAGGGACTTTTTCTCTCCGAGGTTGAATATCCTGCTGATATTTTTATCTAAATACCGGGATCGTTCCAGATATTCCATGATCTCTCTGCCTGAAGATAAAGCATCTTCAGTCCCCCTGTTACAGTACACCCTCTCTCCTTTCCTTTCGCAAGGAACTTTGTCAATCCTGGATTGTAAACAAGGTCATATAAGATATGCCTTTCGGTAAGGGCATTATAATTTATATCAGGGTACGATTTAATATTTGGAAACATCCCCAGGGGAGTTGTATTTATTATGAGGTTATTCTCCTTAATTATTTCATCTGTCAGATCGGCGTAAGCTATATTTACCTCCGACGGAGTTCTCGATACACTGATATAGTTGATGCCAAGGCTAGTCAGTACGTATCTTACAGCAAGTGAACTGCCTCCGGTGCCAAGGATCAGAGCACTATATTTGTCTGCTTTAAGTTCCGGAAGCAGAGACTCCCTGAAACCATAAATGTCTGTATTATAACCTTTAAGCCTATTAACTCCGTTTTCTCTGACTATTTTAATGACATTAACTGCCCCTGCAGCTTTGGCTTCACTATCTGTCTCAGAAAGGAATCTTATAACATTTGTTTTGTGAGGAATGGTCACGTTCAGTCCGGCAAGACTATCGGTTTCCCTGATCAGCAAGGGAAGAAGTTCAATATTTTCAAGGGGATAATTTTCATAGACTGCATCATTTATGCCCTCTTTTGCAAACTTTTCAGTAAAATAATTCTTTGAGAAAGAATGACCAAGAGGATATCCAATAAGGCCAAATTTTCTCATATATAACTACTGTTATTTTAACCGGACCTGTTTCTCTCACCTCTCACCTCTCACCTCTGTTCTATTTGAGATTATCCGGCAGAAACTGGAAGAAGGTATCTCCCCTCAATCCGAGCCGGAGTGTCTCTAGCGGTATAATTTCATTTGGAGCGATATTGCCCAGATTCACATTTGCTCCGAAATTCTTTATGAACCAGGCCTGTTGTGATTTCATCGGAGCTTCCCATATCACGTTCTCCAGCTTCACATGGTGCGATATAGCGTCAATAATCTGGTGATTTATCGATCCGTCTTCATTATAAATGCCTGTCGTCCCGGACTCACGTGCTTCAGCAATTACCTTCACCGATCCGGCGTCAAGTTCGGCTTTCATCATGGCAACCCATTCGTCGGGAGAATAGACAACCTCTTTTTTCTTGGAACCGACCTCTGAGATCACGGTGACAATTTTTGCGAGACGGCTTATGTAATCAAGCTTTCTGGAATGTTCGATATCATAAGAACCATCAGATATTTCAACAAGATCAATCAGGTTTTTCTTAATAAACTCGACGAATTCGTCGAACATATTCCGGATTATGAATGCTTCAAAAAGTGTCCCTCCGAAATATGGTATTGTACCTGCTTTTTTATAAACTTTTATTTTTTTTTCAAATCCGGGAGTGACAAGTGAAGTGCCGAAGCCAAGCTTCACATAGTCTGTATATTCGCTTCCGATGGACATGAAATCTTCGGCTTCCCTTATGCTGAGCCCTTTATCCATCACCATCGTAAGTCCATAAGTTCTAGGTTTGGGCGGTCGCTCCGGAATGAACGGAAGTATGTTTTTCATTTTAATGAGGTTTTGTCTTTTTAATAAGTCTTTTCATTTTCTTATCGGTCAGAGATTCAGGGAAAAGGTCGCCGTATTCCTCGAATAGCCTGGGCTCCAGTTCAATTGCCGCTGAGAGGTGCCAGAAGGCTGATTGAAAATTACCGGTATAAAGATATAATGAGGCAAGAAGGTAGTTCATTCCGGGAACATCTCCGGTTATCTTATATGCTTTTTCAATAATGGGCAGAGCTCTTGAGACCAATCCCTCACCTATAATTATTCTTCCCAGATCGGCCCAGGCTTCGTCATAGAATGCGTCCATCTTAAGAGCATCACGCAAACACCTCAGGGAAGCTTTTTTTTCTCCTTTCATATAAAGCGCCTTCCCTGTAAAATACAGGATCTCGGGATTCTCATTATCGAGTCTGGAAGCTTTTTTGAAGTATCCCAGGCTTTTCTCAATATTGCCTGAGTTCATGGCTATTACACCCAGTCCTATCCACGGATCTGCAAATTCCGGTGCCAGGTCGATAGCCTCGTTATAGTATTTTTTTGCTAAAACGATGTTGTTTGTCTTTTCATAGCATTCAGCAAGGTAGGTCATTGCTTCAAAGCTGTCCGGTTCATTTTCGAGATACTCGTGATATACTGGTATTGCATCATTGTATCTGTCGAGGTTGCTCAGGATATTTCCCTTATTGAACAGTGCGAAGCTGTTCTGATTATTGATAGCCAGTGCATAGTCATATGCTTCGAGAGCTTTCAGCGGCTGCTCAACCTTGTTATAAATAATGCCAAGGTTATACCAGGCACTGTCGGAAAATGGTTCCTCCTCCAGGTAAATGGAATAATATTTTATGCTGTTCTCATATTCATGTATTTTCTCATATGCATAAGCAAGGTCATACACATGAGCATTGAAACCGGGTTCCATTTCCATGAGCCTTTTCAGGTAAGGGATAAGCTGCTCGTAATAATTCAGGTTCTGAAGAACAGAAGTTATCGAGAAGAGTATATTTTCCACATCATCTGAATCCTTGGTAAGAGCGCTGTCAAACATTTTTCTTGCTCCGTTTATGTCACCAAGAATACCAAGAGCTGTTCCCTTTACAATGTATATTTCATGATTGCCTGGTTCAATATTCTCAAGCTTTTTGAGGATCCTGAGCGCTTCAACTGCCCTGCCCTTGTCGAGAAGGACACGAGCCTTACGAAGCTGGATCGATACTGAGTTGGGGTGCTGGCTGCTTGCTATCGATGCTGCCTCGAATGCGATAGCAGGGTTATTGCTTTCGATATAGAAATCTATAATAGTTTCAAATTCAATAACATCAAAGAAATAGTTCTCATTATTTCTTTTCATTCTCTCAAAACGCTGAACAACCTCTCTGATCTCCTCTTCATGGGAGATGCCAAACTTTTCTTCTTCCATTCTCATGCGTTAACTACCAGCAAAATTAATACTATTTTCAACAACACCTGTTATGTGTTTTTTCAATTATTAACATTTTTATTATTTTTCAAACACCTAATAATTAGAGCAGTACATATTCGAGTGCGTTTTTGTTATTATTTTTTTATTAGACTGACGCAACCGAAGCTCCCAAATACTCATCTTATGTTTGTAATAAATTATTGAACCCTCATACCCAAATATACCCTAGAATTAACCTAAATTCTAACTTCGAAGAACCGGGCCGCAAACCCGGTTTTTTTAATAATACTGAATATATTAATATATTTGTATCTGGTTCCAAATGGTATGTTTATGAAAAAGAGCTCCCGCTGGATTACAGGATCTATCATGCTGGCTATAATTATCCTGCTCCCACTGACAGATGGATGCAAGAAAACAAAAAATCCTGTAAAGTATCAACTGGGAACATTTCCCACCGATACGGTATATAATCTTGAGGGTCTTAACAGTTCATATGATGATAAGAACTCTGATGTATATGTTCTTGGGAGCAGCATGCCAATAATCTTTTCTACCAATCGCGGAAGCAGTGGCGAGCAGTTCGATCTTATAAACGGGACTGTTGTTTACAATTTTGACCAGACCAATGGGAACTTTACCGTAACAGGCAGTGTCGGAACGGATCCTTTCTATAGCACTATAGCGCAGAAGGCCAATACATCAGGTGATGATCTGGGACCATTTACTCTTTTCAATAACGCGGACGGATATGAGTATCTTTTTGTTGCCTCGCAGGTAAATGGTGGTCAGCTTGACCTGTATTATGAAAGATACCTCCCCCGCAATGGCAACAATGTTCCTGTGATAAACGGGCCCAACCCCGTAACCGTATTAAACTCATCCTATGATGATTCCTATTTAACGTTTGATTCAAACCAGGATTCTGCCTACTTCTGTTCAAACCGTGGCGGAAATTATGATATATATGTCAACACGCGGCCGGATTCAGTTCCTTTAGTTACATGGCTCGGGCAAAGTTTTTCAGCCTCTACCCTGGTTGACAGCCTGAACTCCTCGGGAGATGACAAGTGCCCGTTTGTTTATAAAAACATTATGGTTTTTACCTCTGACAGGGATGGCGGACTGGGAGGTTTGGATCTGTACTATTCGATCTTCAAGAATGGTAAATGGGGCGCCCCTGTAAATTTTGGTCCGGGTATTAATACACAATATAATGAATACCGTCCTGTTATAGGATATTCACAGGATTTCACGAATTATTTCCTGATATTCTCCTCTGACAGACCAGGCGGTAAGGGCGGGTATGATCTCTACTTTACAGGAGTTGATTTTCCCCAATAAGCAGATCAACGTCTGTCCGGCCGGTCTTTTAGCTGAGTCGCAAGAAATGTATTCCTTAGAAGGGAGACGCGTGTCATCGGACCGACCCCTCCGGGAACCGGGGTTATAAAAGAACATTTCGGTGCAACATTCACAAAATCTACATCGCCTGCAAGCCTCCATCCGGTTTTTGTTCCAGGCGCGCTGATCCTTGTTGTGCCGACATCAATAATAACAGCTCCCTCTTTCACCATTTCAGCTTTAACAAAGCCCGGTAAGCCCATGGCAGCAACAATAATGTCTGCATTAATCAAGTTCTTTTCTATATTTCTTGTCCGGCTATGTACTACCGTAACAGTTGCATCCATCCCTTTTTGTGAGAGGAGAATGCTGACTGGCCTTCCAACTATGTTACTTCTGCCCAGAATGACACAATTCTTTCCGGCTGTTTCGATATGGTATCGCCTGATAAGCTCTACTATCCCATAAGGTGTTGCAGGAAGAAAACAGGGTAGCCCGATCATCATCCTGCCCAGGTTCACGGGATGAAATCCGTCGGCATCTTTATCAGGATCTATCGATTCGATTATACGATTTTCCGATATATGAGGAGGGAGCGGAAGCTGGACTATAAAGCCATCAACCTCATCGTTATCGTTAAGCTCAGCAATTTTATCTATTAAGACAGATTCGGAGATATCGGCCGAGTATCTTATGAGAGTCGATCTGAATCCGACCTCACCGCAATCCCTGACCTTGTTTGACACATATGTTTCACTCGACCCGTCATTGCCTGCAAGAATTGCAGCCAGATGAGGGACCTTTTTACCAGTTGAGATCCGATCTTTTACCTCTCCGGCGATCTCCAGCCTTATTTCGGAAGCAGTTTTTTTCCCGTCAATTAATGTATACATGGCTATAGATTACCTTTTGCCCATAAGTTTCAACTGGTTACCACTTTTTGTAACCATCTTCATCATCTTTCTGGTTTCGTCAAACTGCTTAAGGAGCCTGTTCACCTCCTGTACACTTGTGCCGCTTCCCTCCGCAATCCGTTTTCGCCTTGAACCGTTCAGTACGGAAGGATTATGGCGCTCCACCGGTGTCATGCTTCTTATGATCGCCTCAATACCCTTAAAGGCATTATCGTCAATATCAAGATCTTTTACAGCCTTTCCTACTCCCGGGATCATGCCCATAAGATCCTTAACATTCCCCATTTTCTTAATCTGCTGGATCTGTGATATGAAATCATCAAAGTCAAACTGATCCTTGGCTATTTTCTTCTGAAGTTTTCTTGCTTCATCAAGGTCATATTGTTCCTGTGCCTTTTCGACCAGAGATACAATATCGCCCATCCCAAGTATCCTGTCAGCCATCCTTTGGGGATAGAAAATATCAATGGCATCCATTTTCTCACCGGAGCTGACGAACTTTATAGGCTTGTTAAGGACCGATTTTATTGAGAGAGCTGCACCACCACGGGTATCACCGTCGAGCTTTGTAAGGACCACTCCATCAAAATCCAGCCTTTCATTGAATTCCCTCGCTGTATTGACGGCATCCTGACCCGTCATTGAGTCAACCACAAAAAGAATCTCTTCCGGGGAAACGGCATCCTTGACAGATGCAATCTCTTTCATCATCTCCTCATCGATGGCCAGACGTCCGGCCGTGTCAATAATTACGACGTCATGCCCGGTTTTTTTTGCCTCTCTTACAGCATTTTTTACAATAAGGACAGGATTTTGATTACCATCTTCGGTATAAACAGGTACTTCGATCTGCTGTCCGATGATCTTAAGCTGTTCGATCGCAGCTGGCCTGTAGACATCTCCTGCAACAAGCATTGGATTTTTTCCTCTCCTGCTTTTTACCCATTTGGCAAGCTTTCCGCTGAATGTGGTTTTCCCCGATCCCTGTAAACCTGCGATGAGAATAACTGAAGGATTGATCTTTATATTTAAATCGGATTTATCCGATCCCATAAGTTCGACAAGCTCATCATGAACAATCTTGACCATCATCTGCGAAGGATTGACGGCTGTCAGAACCTGCTGGCCAAGAGCTTTTTGCCTGACTGTATCGGTAAATTGCTTTGCTATTTTGAAATTGACGTCAGCATCTAGAAGCGCCCTTCTGACCTCCTTAAGAGTTTCTGCAACATTAATTTCGGTGATCCGCCCCTGCCCTTTAAGCATCTTAAAGGAGCGATCAAGCCGTTCACTTAAATTCTCAAACATCAATTTTTACTTTTAATGGATCTTACATTCTTTCAGGCATCTCAATCCCCAGTAATCCCATTCCCTGTGCCAGAACTTTACTTACAGACAGTGAAAGTTCAATCCTGAAATCTTTAACTTCCTGATCAGCTTCGCCAAGTATAGAATAATCGTGATAAAACTGATTATATTCTTTAGCAAGCTCATAGCAATAATTGGCAATTAATGCAGGGCTATAACCTGCTCCTGCTTCAGAGACCGCTGGTGCGAATTTATGCAATATTTTTATCACTTCAAGCTCCTTCGCTGCGGGTTGAATAGTGGCGAATCCATTGTTTGACGCTCCGATCTTCCCATTTTCGACCTTATTGAGAACTGACCTGATGCGGGCATAGGTATATTGAATGAATGGACCTGTATTCCCGTTAAAATCGATAGATTCGTCCGGATTGAATGTCATATTCTTCCTGGGATCAACTTTCAGGATATAATATTTAAGGGCTCCAAGACCTATCTTCCTGAATATTTCTTCCTTTTCAGCTTCAGAATAATTTTCAAGCTTACCGAGTTCAAGAGAAACTTCCCTGGCAGTATCTGTCATTTCAAGGATCAGGTCGTCTGCATCAACCACAGTTCCTTCGCGGGATTTCATTTTACCTTCAGGAAGCTCCACCATTCCATATGAAAAATGAATGAGCCCGTCGGACCAGGCATAGCCCATTTTTTTGAGGACAGCCTTAAGAACCTGAAAATGGTAGTTCTGTTCATTGCCGACAACGTACAGACATTTGTCAAAGTTGTAATCATTATGGCGCAGCATAGCAGTTCCCAGGTCCTGTGTCATATACACTGCTGTGCCATCTGATCTTAACAAAAGCTTCTGATCGAGTCCTTCCGAGGTCATATCAGCCCACACCGAGCCGTCACTATTGCGGTACAAAATCTTCTCATCAAGTGATTTCAGAACGATCTCCCTGCCATCCCTGTATGTTTCTGATTCATAGTAGATCTTGTCGAAATCCACTCCCAGCTTCCTGTATGTCTCATCAAAGCCGGCATAAACCCAGGAATTCATCATCCTCCACAATTCCATTACCTCATGATCTCCCGATTCCCATTTAATAAGCATGTTTCTGGCCTCAATCATCAGGGGAGCCATGTTCCTGGCCTCATCCTCATTTGATCCACTGGCAATAAGGGAATCGGTTTGTGACCGGTATTCCTTTTCAAACATGACGTAGTACTTGCCTACAAGGTGGTCTCCTTTCATGCCTGAGGTTGACGGTGTCTCCCCGTTTCCATACTTTTGCCATGCAAGCATGGATTTGCAGATATGAATTCCACGGTCGTTAACAATGTTGGTTTTAATGACCTTATGCCCGCAGGCTGAAAGAATTTTATAAAGCGAGTAACCAAGGAGATTGTTCCTGATATGGCCCAGATGAAGAGGTTTGTTGGTATTAGGCGATGAATATTCCACCAGGATGATCTCCGGATGTTTGTTTTTGCATTCGCTAAAGAGATCACTCAGGGCTGCGAATTTCTTAAATTCACTGAGCCACCATTTTTCTGAAACAATCAGGTTCAGGAAACCTTTGATTACATTATAACCGGATATTAATTGCAGGTTTTCTTTCAGCCAATTCCCTATGCTTTCACCGGTTTGTTCAGGTGTATTCTTTGAAAATCGCAGGATCGGGAAAACCACAAAAGTAAAATCCCCGGTAAATTCCTTCCTTGTCTCCTGAATCTGGATCAGGTTGTCATCTACTTCGCAGTTATACAGAAACATTACTGCTTCCTTTAACTTTTCCCTGATAATTTGTTCCATTTTGCACCTCAAAATTCAGCCGCAAATATAATATTTTAATACTTTGATTACCAATTAGCCAACTACAAACCATCAATAAAAAATGATTCTCCGATTTTTCTTTCTGTTAACAGTAAGAATTATTTGACTATCAGCCGTTACTTTTTGATGAAGTTATAGGAGACAATTGAAAAGAAATTCTATTTTTGGATAGTCATGGCTTCTATTGTTGAAGTCCTTCTTTGTTTACCATCTGTTATGAAAGAGTTGAAGAACATATTCATTGAATCCAGCCCAAAAACGCCTCAGGTGGATTTTAATTGTATTTCTGGAGACCTGATCCTTTCAGGAAGGTCAATTCCTGAAAACGCAACTGAACTATATGAGCCTATATTAAAATGGGTCAATGAATATATCCAGCAACCTCGCCAGACTACCAATTTCAGGATCAATCTCGAGTATTTTAATACCGCTTCTTCGATCTGGCTGGCTAAGATCGTCAGGGTTTTAAGCAGGATGAGCGATCCAGAGAATATCCTGTTCATTCATCTCTATTTCAGCGTTGAGGAGTTCGACAGCATGGAAACAGAAGATGTAAAGGATGCCCTGAGTCCTGTGGTTGACATTGTAAACAATGCAACAATAAGTATCGGTGTAAAGATCTACGGTACCGACGAAAAAGGAGAAATAATAAAGGAATCGATGGTTCTGATCTGATTTTTCCGCCCTTTTTTACTACCTGAAAAGGCAATCATTTATTTTTTTGGTCTAACTTTAGTACGGATTTAAATACATTCGCCATGCGAAAGATAATTGTGTTTGTCCTTTCAACTACTATTACAATGAACATGTTTGCACAAAACAGGTCAGGAGACAGGGAACCATGGGCTGCCGGAAGATTCTACCCAGCCAACGGTGATACGCTGAAACATGATCTTTCGGTTATGTTCTCAGCCTGTATAAAAACTCAGGATAACTGGAAGGTAAGGGCTATCATAGCTCCTCATGCCGGTTATATTTTTTCAGGCACAACCGCAGCAGCGGCATTCTCTGCGATACCCCAGAAAAGCTCTTATAAGAACATCTTCCTTATAGGATCAAGTCATGTAATGGCATTTGACGGGGCATCCATATACAGCTCAGGCGACTTTATTACTCCTCTGGGTAAAATAAAAGTCAATAAAGAGATAGCACTCCGCCTTAAGAATGAGAATAAGGTATTCAGTTTTCCTGAAACTGCTCATATGGGGGAACACAGTCTGGAGGTTCAGATTCCATTTATTCAGTATTACTTTCCTGAACCGCCTGAAATAGTACCTGTTATCATCGGAACTGATAATATTAAGACTATAAAGGCGATCGCCGAGGCTCTCCGGCCATATTTTACTGAAGAGAATCTTTTTGTCATAAGCAGCGATTTTTCACATTATCCCCCATATAATGATGCAGAAATTGTTGATAATCTGACTGCAGAAAGCATCATTTCAAAGAATCCTGATAAATTTCTCGGGACTCTTACAAGCAATGCTTCGAAGGAAATAGATGGACTGGTAACGAGCATGTGCGGATGGACTTCCGGCCTGACTCTTCTCTACCTCGTTGCAAATTCTCCGGATCTTGAATTTAAAAAAATAGCATATTGCAATTCAGGCGATTCGAAATTCGGGAGTAAGGATGATGTAGTCGGTTATAATGCCATTGTCCTGATCGAGAGAAAACAGTCGGGTGATGATAAGAATAAAGGGACCAAGACGGACGAGTATGAAGTGTCATTCAGCAAGGCTGAGAAAGATCAGCTTTTCAAAATTGCAAGGTCCAGCATCAGGATGATGCTGGATGAGAACAAGCGGCAGGTGATCGATCCTTCTGCGCTGCCTCCAAACCTTAAAAAAAAGATGGGGGCATTCGTCACGCTTAAGATCGGCGGGAATCTCAGGGGTTGTATTGGCAGATTCATCTCTGAAGAACCCCTGTATGAAGTTGTGAATGAGATGGCAGTTGCTTCGGCTTTCAGCGATAACAGATTTGATCCTCTTTCAAAGGAGGAATATGGCAAAATTGAAATAGAAATATCTGTCCTGGGGCCGCTAAAGAAAATACAGGACATATCTGAAATTGTACCCGGAAAGGATGGTATTTATATAAAAAAAGATTTCCGGTCCGGAACAATGCTCCCCCAGGTCCTGACTGAAAATAACTGGACGGTAGAACAGTTTCTGGGATATACATCACGCGACAAGGCAGGGATTGGCTGGGATGGATGGAAAACGGCCGATCTGTATATATATGAAGCGGTAGTGCTTGAAGAAAACAAATAACAGGTATGTACCATGTCCTGAGCATCGGCATAACAGCTGTCATCCTATACTTATTAAGCTACATCTTTTACCTTAATGGCTTTTACAGCCGCTCTTTCCACAGGAAGATATGGAATTTTGCGCTAGCCGCGGCATTTATCCTGGCAGCCCTGGCAGGTTTGTTTCTTGCTCTCCAGGTCAACTATAAGTGGGATATCCCATTTGTAAAATCCATACTGAAATGGCATGTTGAGTGCGGGATAGGACTCGCATTCACTGGTTTGTTCCATTTAATCTGGCACTTCTCCTATTTCACAAGGAAGGACAGGAACAGTGATCTTCCGGTTGATGACAGCCAGGCTGTCCCGGCGTCGGCCAGGCAAAATGCAGGCAACCTGTTTGTCATAGGTTTTACAAGCACTTCAGTACAGCTTCTGATGATGAGGGAGATACTGAATATTTCAGGCGGCTACGAACTAATAACGGGTACCTTTCTGGCATCCTGGCTTATAGGATCAGCAGCAGGATCATTTGCTTCAAGGAACTCAGGACTGAAAGAGCTCAAAAAGCTGAATATCATTTTCGGTCTTAATATTATCATATCAATGACCCTCATGCTGCTTCTTGGCAGAATTTATCTTAATCCGGGTGAGACACCTTCGTTTTTGCTGAGCGTCATTTACACATTGATCGTACTTCTGCCGTTCACATTCGTTTCAGGGTTCATCTTCATGAAGATACTTTCTGCATCAGGCGAACATTACAACATTCATAGTGGCATTTCTTTTTCTCTGGAGACAGCTGGCGGAGTGGTTTCTGGAATCGTCATCTCTGTTTTCAGCTATGATCTTCTCAATACATACCAGCTGTTTCTTATTCTCTGCCTGCTGTTTTTCAGCTATGTCATCATAACATTCGTTTGCCGAAAAAGATCTGTCATTATTCTGATAATGATACTTGCCCTATTATCCATTTCTTCAGTTGTTTTACTCCGGCCGGACAGGTTTTTCAGAGAGTTATTGCTTCCAGGGATAAGAGTAACTTCAACTACCGACACACCTTATGGAAATATCACCATGGGAGAATATGGTGGTGAGGAAAGCCTGTATTACGACCATCGGCTCTTGCGGTATCAGAATGACGAAACTGAAAGGGAGGAGAATGTCCATTATGCCATGCTCCAGCGGGAAGCTCCCGGAAAAGTACTTGTTGTATCAGGGGATATTACATCCATCATGCAGGAGTTATTGAAATATAATTTAAAACATGTCTGGTATGTCGAGAGAGACCCTGACCTTTTAAAAATGAGGTCGGGGAATAAGCTTCAGAATAGTGATAAGCTTACAGTGATAAATTCAGATGCGTTCAGGTTCATCAGGGAGACAAACGAAACGTTTGATGCTATATTGCTCATACTTCCACCTCCTTCCACACTGCTGCTGAACAGGTTCTACACGACCGATTTTTTTGCAGTCCTGAGGAAGCGGCTGGCTAAAGGCGGGGTATTTATGTGCTCCCCGGGCATCGGAGAGAATTACTTCAACAAGGAATCCGTTGTCCTTTATTCTTCTGTTTTTAACAGTCTTTCAGCAGTTTTCAGGAATGTGGTCCCCATTGTCGGGAACAAGCTTTATTATATAGCCTCGGACGATTCTCTTTCAACCGGAATATGTGCACTGACGGCAAAAAGAGGGATCACCAACACATACGTCAACCTTGATTTCCTTGCAGATGATCTGATCTCAGAGAAATCATTAAAATTTCTTAAGACGATCGACAGGAAAACTCTGCCCAACACTCTTGCATTGCCTGCAGCTTGCTTCCATTTCCAGACATATAACCTAAGCAGAACCTCGCCTGAAACAATACCTTCGGTCTTTCTCCTTATTGCTGTATTTATCCTGCCCTTATTTTCGATAAAGAGAAAAAATTTTGTAATGTACTTTTCAGCCGGTGCCCTGGCAGGCTTTGAGATAATAGTTTTGATAATTCTTCAATCAACTGCAGGAAATATTTACCAGATGACAGGATTGATCATTGCAGGGCTGATGACAGGACTTGCTCTCGGGAGCGGTTTTGAATGGACTCTTGCGAGGAAATATCCGATCCTGATCAATTCTTTTTTTCTGATATTATTTTATGCCGTCATGGCACTGATAGTAAACAGGGTGCTTGGTATTGAGATAAAAACAGCAGGTATCTCACTGATAGTTTTGTCGACGATGATCCCATCATTTTTTACAGGCCAGATATTCAGGTCCATAACAGGGAACAACGGAACAGCCTCATCTCCTTCCGTATACAGCGCTGACCTTGCAGGGTCTGCACTGGCATTTATTGTCATCTCAGCTATTGCAGTACCATTGCTCGGTATTTACTACTCACTTTTAATATTGTCCGGAATGATTTTTGCGGGATTTCTTTTTGGAACAATAGCTTAGAAATAGTAGTTTTAATAACAAGGGCCAAGGGTATGGTGTAAATGGGAAATAAAATGAAAAATATCAACAAGCGTGATTTCTTAAAGAGATGTGCGGCCTTCTCAGCGGGTGTGGTATGTTTGCCTTCCGGATTGCCTTCATCCCTGATGCAGGAGGGGGATCAAAGCATTTACAGGAAGGTCGCAATGTTTCAGGACGAATCTGCAAGGGGCATTATGTGCAGAATTTGTCCAAATGAATGTGTCCTGAAGGAGGGTGAAGTAAGCAAATGCAATAACAGGAAGGTTTACAAGTCGAAACTGTACACTATGGCATATGGAAACCCATGCTCAGTTGCTGTAGATCCGGTCGAAAAGAAGCCGTTGTACCATTTCTACCCTGGTTCAAGGGCATTTTCGATTGCAACTGCCGGCTGCAACATGGTTTGCCTCAATTGTCAGAACTGGACAATTTCACAGACCAGCCCTGATAAAACAATGAATGCCGAGCTGATGCCGGAGCAGGTCGTTGATGAATGCGAAAAGCAAGGATGCCGTTCAATAGCATATACATATTCTGAGCCAAACACTTTTTATGAGTATGCCTACGATACTGCGAAGATTGCAAGAAAGCGAGGCATCAAGAATATATTCAAGTCAAACGGATATATAAATCCTGAACCTCTTAAAAAGATATGCGAGGTGCTCGATGCGGCCAATATTGATCTGAAAGCCATAACAGACAGCACTTACCTTAAGCTTTCAGGAGGAAAGCTGCAGCCGGTGCTTGACAGTCTGAAAATTTTCAGGGAAATGGGCGTCTGGCTTGAAATTACCAACCTCATTATCCCGACATGGACAGATAAGACTAATGAGATAAGGCAGATGTGCAAGTGGCTTGCCGACAATGGATTTACATCCGTTCCGCTGCATTTCAGCAGATTCTATCCTATGTACAAGCTTGAGCAACTGCCACCCACGCCTGTCGATCTGCTGAATAAAGCATCTTTAATAGCGGCTGAGGAAGGATTGAAATATGTTTATATCGGTAATGTTCCGGGAAGTGAAATAGCTGATACAAAATGTCCGTCTTGCGGAGTTATTGTTGTTAAAAGAGAGGGATTCAGGATTGTTTCAAACACGCTGCAGAAAGGGAACTGTCCATCCTGCGGAAAGAGAGTTGATGGCATATGGGAATAATTTTCTTATCTTATTCATTAATTCAGAATTGAGCTGAATGAAACCATCCGAGGCAAAGGAAAGGATAACAAAACTGCGGAGCCTGATCAGTGATCATAATCACAGGTATTATGTTCTTAGCCAGCCTGTTATTTCAGATTTTGAATTTGACCTGCTGCTGAATGAACTGGAAACACTTGAGAAAAAGTTCCCTGAATTTATTTCAGATGATTCCCCCACCCAAAGGGTAGGAAGTGATCTTGTCAGGGAATTCAGGCAATTCGAGCACAAGTATCCTATGCTATCACTTGGGAATACGTACAGCGAGCAGGATCTCATGGATTTTGACAGCAGGATCGCAAGGGCTCTCTCCTCTCCTGTTCAATATGTCTGCGAGCTTAAATATGATGGCGCCTCGATCAGCCTGACATATATTGACGGAAGGCTGACAATGGCCCTTACCAGGGGTGATGGAACTGCGGGAGATGATGTAACTCAGAATATAAGGACCATCAAAAGCATTCCCCTGAACCTTTCTGCTGAAAATGTACCTGGGGAATTAATAATGCGCGGAGAGGTATTAATGACGCGATCGGTCTTCAATAAGCTGAATGAAGAGAGAGCAGCAAACGGGATCCAGGTATTTGCAAATCCCCGTAACTCCGCATCGGGAACGCTTAAGCTTCTTGATCCCAGGATGGTAGCCTCACGTTCACTTGACTGTTTCCTCTACCTGATGCTTGGCGTTAACCTTCCTCACGATAATCATTATGCCAATATGATGGAGGCTGCAGGTTGGGGCTTTAAAGTGCCTGGCAGCATCAGATTGTGCAATGATATAGAAGGTGTGATCCAGTTCATCCACCAATGGGAAACGGATCGAAGAGAGCTTCCATTCGACATCGACGGGGTTGTTATAAAAGTCAACTCGCTCAGGCAGCAGGAAGAGCTTGGCTATACCGCCAAGTCACCGCGTTGGGCAATTGCTTATAAATACAAGGCTGAACAGGCCTCTACAAGATTGGTGTCAATTGCTTTCCAGGTTGGGAGAACAGGTACAGTCACTCCCGTTGCTAATCTTGAACCGGTACAGCTTGCAGGCACAACGGTCAAACGCGCCACCTTACATAATGCCGATCAGATGGAAATGCTCGATCTTCACATCGGGGATACTGTCTTTGTTGAAAAGGGAGGTGAGATAATACCTAAGATCATTGGGGTGGACTTTGAAAAAAGAACATCCGGCATTGCCAGGGCTGAGTTTATTACGAGCTGTCCGGAATGCGGAACCAGGCTTGTTAAAAATGAAGGCGAAGCCAATCATTTCTGTCCCAACTATCTGCATTGTCCTCCCCAGATCAAGGGCAGGATCGAACATTTCATATCTCGAAAGGCAATGGACATCGACGGACTTGGTGAAGAGACGGTCGACCTTCTTTTCAGCAACAGGCTTATAAAGAACATCGCTGACCTGTTCGAGCTAAAAAAAGAACAGCTTGTTCCACTTGAACGGATGGGTGAAAAATCGGCATCAAATATTATTGCAAGTATAAAGGATTCAGTAAACGTTCCTTATGCAAGGGTTCTCTTCGCGCTTGGAATACGACACGTCGGCGAGACAGTTGCCAAAACTCTTGTTCAGGAATTTCCATCTATAGATGAACTTATATCGGCAGATCCTGACCGGCTCATTTCGGTACGGGAGATTGGACCGAAGATAGCCGCAAGCATAATAGCATATTTTGATGATGAAGAAAACAAATCGATAATAAGCAGGCTCAGATCATACGGACTAAGGTTTTCAGAAAGCAGTCAAAAGACCCGATCCTACGGAGTCCTGGACGGAAAGATCATTGTCATATCAGGTGTGTTTCAGCGGCATAGCCGGGATGAATATAAGGAAATAATTGAAAAGTTTGGAGGCAAAAACTCTTCCACGGTCTCAGGAAATACCTCTTTTATTCTTGTAGGGGAGAACATGGGGGCTTCAAAAAAAGTGAAGGCTGCTGAACTTGGTATCAAACTGATGGGTGAAGATGATTTTCTGAAACTTACCGGAGAAGAATGATCATAAATCTTAGTCATTCTTTAATAAAAAACTTATAGGTTTGTATTATGGAAATGTTTAAAAATATTCGCCTGTCGAGAGGCAGATCGGTTCTCAGGAAAAAAAAATCACGCGTAAAAAGGACAAAGTTCCGGGGAAATATCTTCTCGGCAAAGAAAATAGGACTGGTCTGGGATGCAACTAATCCAGGGGAATTTCAGATACTTTCACAATTTCACCAGAAAATGCAGGAGAGGAATATTGACCTGGAAATTATCGGCTATTGTCCAGGCAAAGAACTTCCAGACAATATCACTGCAATAAGGTATATGGTATGTCTTAAGCAGCAGGATATCAGCTTTTCCTACCGCCCGGTTTCAAATGAAGCTAACCGCTTTATAAATAAGCCATTCGATATCCTGATCGATGCAAATTTCAGGAATATCTTTCAGCTTGAATATATCTCATCGCTTTCCTCTGCAGGCTTAAAGGTTGGTATTTACAACAATGAATATGAGCAGTCTCCTTTTGATCTCATGATCGAGGTTAATGCAAACAGGGAGCTGAACAATTATCTTGATCAGGTTGTTCATTACCTGGAATTGATCAACACGGATTCAAACAAAATCAGGGAATAATAAATCTTGATATGAAAAAACTAAAAGGCACCGGTGTCGCCATTGTAACACCCTTCAAAAATGATCTGAGCATTGATTTTAACGCATTCGGACGTGTTGTGAACCATGTAATAAATGGAGGAGTCAATTACATAGTCGTTATGGGAACTACCGGTGAATCGGTAACTCTTACAAAAGACGAGAAAAAAGCAATAATTTGTCACATTCTTGAAGTAATAGATGACCGTGTGCCGCTGGTTGTGGGAATAGGAGGAAATAATACACAGGAGATAATAAACCAGGTCAGGGGGCATGATCTTAAGGGAGTTGATGCGATTCTTTCTGTTTCCCCGTATTATAATAAGCCGAACCAGCGCGGGATATTCCAGCATTTCAAGGCAATTGCCACATGCAGCCCTGTTCCTGTAGTTATTTACAATGTCCCCGGCAGAACAGGGAGCAACATTTCAGCTGATACATGCCTGCAGCTTGCTCATGAATGCGAGAATATTGTAGGGGTAAAAGAAGCCTCGGGCAATTTCGAGCAGATAATGAAAATAATAAAAGGGAAACCTGAAAATTTCAGTGTGATATCAGGTGACGATCTGAATACGCTTCCTATAATAGCAGCCGGAGGATCTGGTGTCATTTCTGTTCTGGCCAACGCCTTTCCTGCAGATTGTAGCGAGATGGTAAATCAATGCCTCAAATCAAACTTCAAAGCTGCCAGGGAAATACAGTTCAGGTATCTTGAAATGGTAGAACTCCTTTTCATTGATGGCAGTCCTGCCGGAGTAAAGGCTATGCTGAATGTTCTTAATCTTTGTCAGAATACTCTAAGGCTGCCGCTTGTTCCGGTTAGCAGAACTATCTACACAAGAATTCAGAAGGCTGTCGAGGAGATAAGATAATCCTTACACTCCCGGAGCAGGTGTCGAAGCACCGGATTGAGACTGACCATGGCATTGTTTATACTTCTTTCCGCTTCCGCACGGACACGGATCATTCCTGCCAACTTTCTTCTCCACTCTTACAGGTTCGGTTTTTCTTTCTCTGTCGCCAGATCCGCCTCCTGTGCTGCTGTATTGTGAAAAATCACTTTTTGAGGCGCGCATATTGCTCATGTCAACCTGCCGTCTTCTTTCAGCTTCCTTCACCTGTTCAGGACTCTGGGAGGGAATATGTCCCTTCATCAGAGTGCTCACAACATCTTTGTTAACTTTTGTGACCATTGCCCTGAAAAGCTCATACGATTCAAATTTGTAGATCAGAAGGGGGTCTTTTTGCTCATAAGTAGCATTCTGAACAGATTGTTTCAGCTCGTCCATTTCCCGTAGGTGCTCTTTCCACTCTTCATCAATTGTCGCAAGAACAACAGTCTTTTCATATGCCCGTGCCACCTCGCTGCCACCACTTTCGGCCGAAGCCTTGAGGTTTGTAATGACCTGGAATACCCTGAGTCCATCTGAAATAGGGACAACGACATTTTCGTAAACGTGCGACATTCTTTCATAGACATCCTTGAGAACGGGGTATGCCTGCGAGGAAATTGCCTCGACCTTCCTCTTATATGTTTCAAGAACCTTTGTATAGACGGTCTCAGTTATCTCCCCGGTACCCAACTTCAGAAATTCGTCTTTTAATATGGGTGAATCCATGGAGAAAGAACGTATTAGATCAAAATCAAAACCATCGAAGTCACCATCCTTGTGATATTCGTCAACGAGGGATTCCGTTACGTCAAACATCATATTTGCAACATCTACGGTGAGACGCTCACCCAGAAGGGCATGCCGGCGCTTTTTATAGATAACCTCGCGCTGAGAATTCATTACATCGTCGTATTCAAGTAGCCTTTTTCGTATCCCGAAGTTATTCTCCTCCACCTTCTTCTGAGCCCGCTCTATCGATTTGGTGATCATTGAATGCTGGATCATTTCACCGTCCTTCAGACCAAGCTTGTCCATTATCCCTGCGATCCTTTCGGATCCGAAGATCCTCATGAGCTCATCTTCAAGTGAAACAAAAAACTGCGATGATCCCGGGTCACCCTGGCGTCCTGCCCGCCCCCTGAGCTGTCGGTCAACCCGGCGTGATTCATGTCTTTCAGTACCGATTATCGCCAGTCCTCCGGCTTCTTTTACTGCAGGTGTAAGTTTAATGTCAGTACCCCTCCCTGCCATATTGGTGGCAATCGTAATTGTCCCTGTTTTACCTGCTTCAGCTACGATCTCAGCTTCACGCTGGTGAAGCTTTGCGTTAAGCACATTATGTTTAAGACCTTTGATCTTAAGCATTCTGCTGAGAAGCTCGGATATCTCAACCGATGTAGTACCGACCAGGACTGGTCTTCCCTGGTTGAACATCTGCTGTATCTCATCAATGACAGCATTATATTTTTCACGCTTTGTTTTATAGACAATATCCTCCCTGTCGCTCCTGATGCATGGAACATTTGTGGGGATCACTACAACATCAAGTTTATAGATATTCCATAATTCGCCGGCCTCAGTCTCCGCTGTTCCTGTCATCCCTGCCAGCTTATGGTACATCCTGAAGTAGTTCTGAAGTGTAATGGTAGCATATGTCTGGGTTGCAGCTTCGACCTTCACATTCTCCTTGGCTTCAATTGCCTGGTGTAATCCGTCGGAATATCTCCTGCCCTCAAGAATTCGCCCTGTCTGTTCATCGACTATCTTGACCTTGTTATCCATCACGACATATTCGTCATCCCGCTCGAATAGCGTGTATGCCTTAAGCAGCTGAGTCATCGTATGGACCCTGTCAGATTTTACCGAATAGTCCTGCAGAAGTTCATCCTTGGCCATTAGTTTTTCACGATCGTTCAAGCCTGCCTTCTCAAGATCTGCGATCTTTGTTCCCACATCCGGCAGTATAAAGAAGCTTGCATCCTCAACAGATGTCGATATCAGGTCAAGTCCCTTCTCAGTAAGCTCGATGGTATTTGCTTTTTCGTCTATAATGAAATAAAGTTCATCCGTGACCTTTGGCATCTCCTTGCTGTTGTTCTGCATGTAGAAGTTTTCGGTTTTCAGCAGAAGGGACTTATTTCCTTCCTCTGAAAGGAACTTAATGAGAGCGTTGCTTTTTGGAAGTCCCTTGAAGGCGCGCAGGAGAAGAAGTCCTCCTTCATCATTTTTATCCTCTGAAATGACTTTTTTTGCATCGGCCAGAATCTGAGTTACAAGTCTTTTCTGAGCTGCAACAAGTTTTTCCACCTTAGGCTTTAGTTCATCAAACTGCTGGTTATCTGCCTGGGCGGTTGGACCTGAGATGATAAGCGGCGTCCTTGCATCATCGATTAACACTGAGTCAACTTCATCGACAATAGCATAATGATGTCTTCGCTGAACCAGGTCCTCAGGATTGATAGCCATGTTATCCCTGAGGTAATCGAAGCCGAACTCGTTATTTGTTCCAAATGTAATATCTGCATAATAGGCCTTTCTTCTTTCTGCTGAATTTGGCTGATGTTTATCGATGCAGTCAACTGTCAGTCCGTGAAATTCATACATAGGCCCCATCCATTCGGAGTCACGCTTTGAGAGGTAATCATTTACAGTAACTATATGCACGCCTCGTCCGACAAGAGCGTTAAGGAATACAGGCAGTGTTGCTACAACTGTCTTGCCTTCGCCTGTTGCCATTTCTGCAATTCTTCCCTTGTGAAGTGCCACACCTCCGATCAGCTGGACATCATAGTGGACCATGTCCCAGGTTATCTCGTTTCCGCCGGCAATCCATTTATTGCTCCATATAGCCTTGTCATCTTTTATAACTATTGAGGGTCTGGTTGCCGCCAGATCCCTGTCATATTGACGGGCTGTCACTTCAAGAGTGCTGTTTTCCTTAAACCTTCTGGCAGTCTCTTTTATTATTGCAAATCCCCTCGGGAGGAGGTCATCAAGAATTCCTTCAAGTTTCTCCTCGATCTTCTTCTCAAACTTGTCTATCTGGTTATAGATCTCTTCCTTAGCATAAACATCCTCCTCCTTTTCTGCTTTCTCCTTAAGAAGCCTGATCTGATCTTCATCCTCAGCGATGCCATTGAGTATATCGTTCTTCAGCTCTGCCGTTTTGTCCCTAAGCTGATCATTGGTCAGGGTCTGAAGCAGTGAAAATTCCCTGTGCACCTTTTCAACATAGGGATCTATCTCCTTAATATCCTTCTCATACTTATTACCCAGGAAAAAGCCAAGAACATTGTTTATTATGCTCATTTTGAACCGTATTTACTTTATTAAAATTTTCCGCAAAATTAGTTTTATTTTACCACAAATGTATGGTAACTGGAGTATATAATATCAAAAACCCCGCCAGAAAAGCGGGGTTGGAATTCTATTTCATTTTGGTATACCTGAAAGTGTTAAATGTATTACCTGACCTGATCCTGATGATGTAAATGCCGGGTGGCTGAGAGGAAATATCCAATAATATGTTGTCTCTCGCAGTAATTTTCCCATTCTGTACCACCATTCCTGAAAGATCCATTATCTGATAATCATATTCCTGTCCTGTTGCTTCAGATGACTGAACCTTGATAAGGCCACCGCCGGGGTTAGGATAGATCTTCATGTCAGAGAGCTTTGTCGTGGGCACAACGTCGGCGACAGACTTTATACTGAGATCGTCAACGGCCCACCCCCAGCCATGTGCATACGGGTCTGAATAGAGTCTGAATCTAATTAGCAGAGTGTCCCCCATGCTGAATTTATTGAAAGTATTCACTGAGATCGAATGTTTTGCAAACATATCGGGTGTACCGACAAATGTTGAGTTCATTCCAACGATGGAACTGTTGTAATCATTCAGGAAGGTTGAAGAGATCCTGCTGTCATATCCATCTGCCATAGGGAACCATGTTTCGCCGAAGTTTTTCGAACCCTCCACAATTACGTAATCATAAAAATCCGGCGACCCGTATACTGACCCCGGTTCACCCGGTTCGACAAGGACGATTTCAATATAGCTTATGTTGACACCTGAAGTATCAACTTTTAAAGGATACCTCAGGACAGAGGTATAGACTATACTGTCTCCGTCCTTGTCAGGGCTCTCATAGGGATGCTTTGTGTGAAGTGCGGGATCTGAAAAACCTGAAGGGATAATTACGGAAAACCCGCGGTTAATAAAGTCGCCTGCGCTGCCCGAAAAATCGGTTGTATAACTTGCTGCCACATTAAATGTCTTTTCAGGCTTAAGTGTATAATATACTGTTCCGGGAGAATAATTCCTGTTGGCAGATGACGAACTGTCTATTGCGACAATCCTGTATTGAAGAGAGTCTGAACTGGTGATTTCCAGCGATTTAATATCAACGTTGTTGCTGTATATATCAAGGCTGTCGTGGTGCAGTCCAAGGTAACTAAACGTTCCGTCGTTTTTCCTGTATTCAACATATACGGTATCAATTCCAATATTATCGTCGGCCATTGCTTCCAATCTGAGAGCCGGCAACCTGTCAATAATGTAATCAGGCGGATTATGATTTATTGTCGGCTTAACAGTATCCGTCCCGATATAGAATGAATATGGTGCCGAATCGCCCATCGAAGGCAGCCTGTATATCCTTCCGAAATAATCCGTAACAAAAAAGTAATAGCTGACGGGTATGTCATATGAAGGTACACTCAGTGAAACTCTGAAGCTATCTCCAGACTGGACCTGGTTAAGATAGATAGTATCCCTGTTTGCAAATTTGTCAAATGAATAAACGAGTCCAACCTTATTTTTTATAAAGGAAGTATCTGATTGAATAACAGCACCGAAGGTTACCTGGGCCAGATTCTTCTCAGTATCCGTAAAAGGCGTATGGATTATCCTGGTATTGATCCATCCGATATCCCCAAGGATAGCCCTGATCACCGGACCCGGGGAGTGTATTGCCTCCTGCTTTGCAAGGAATGGTGTCATGAGTGCATCCGGTATATTGATGTATGAATCCTCATTCAGGTGTGAAATGCTGGAACCGGCATCCCAGGTTGAAGGAGCATAAAGCCTTGCACGGCTTGTGAGGACCTTTCCTTTAAAGTAAATGTAGTTACTGGTCAGGGCGCTATATAAATGCATTGAGTTATTTAAATAGGCTGTCGTATCGGTAAGGAACTGTCCGCTTGCATCCTGCACGAAAGTATCGTAAATGACTGGTATTGAGCTGAAACCATAAGCTGCTCTTGTGCCGGAAGCGCTGAAACTGTCGATAAACCCAATTCCGTGGCACAGTTCGTGAAGAACTACGGTGACCAGGTCGTAGGTATTGACGCCAGGGTGCCCATCGGTGCCGGTGTACCACGAAACATTGCTGTTCACATTCATAATAACGTCGCCGGAAACCCCCAGGCTCAAATTTTTACCAGCTAATCTACCGGCTAGGGCTACAGGATAATAGGCTGATGGGTTTAGTGCGTTTATTGATTTTCCATCAATGAATGTCCCGACACCCGTATTGGCCAGAACGGTATTGTCTGAAAGAGGACCCCAGGTTGCACTGACTGTGAAGCTGGTATTTTCGGGAAGAATGGATGCAAGTATGGAGACCGCATAATTGTATGCCGTTTTGGCTGCGACGGTAAAGCCTGAATAGTAGACTGTTATATTTGCGCCCTTTTCCCCCCGCTTAAGGAAGAATTCTTTAGGAGGTGGGACATATACCTTGTTTACTTTCCCGGAAGCGTAGCATTTACTGACAATGCTGGTTGTGTGTACAGATTTCTGTCCATACGAAATATTCCCGGTTGCGATTATAATTAGAATCAGGAAAAGTATCAACCAGTTCTTCATATTAATCACATTTCGCCATCCGGGTACTTCAGCCAGACTTAAACTCTATGTTTCAATATAAGGAATAATGTCAGGCCTGGGCATTGGCACCTGCACCTGCCGAGGGTCTTCTTAAGCTCAGGATATCCCTGTCGAAAATATAAAGATTCGCAGCTCCGACCAGTTTAAGCTTGTCGATGACTGTTCTTACGGAAGACTCTTCCTCGATCTGTTCGGTGACAAACCACTGGAGAAAATTATGAGTATTGTAGTCTTTTTCTTCAAGGGTCAGATGCACGATCTCGTTTATGCTTGCAGTTATAAACTCCTCGTGTTTCAGGACCTCTTTAAAAAGATCCTCAGCACCTTTGAATTCAGAAGCAGGCTTCTTAAAGGCAGGTATAACGGTCGAGTTACCCCGCTCATTTATATACCTGATGAATTTCAGGAAATGGATCCTTTCCTCTTCTGCCTGGGCATAAAGCCAGGCTGCGATCCCCGGAAGTCCATTATTCTCTGCCCAGGATGCCATTGAAAGGTACAGGTTTGAAGAATAGCCTTCTCTTTCAACCTGCCTGTTACATAAATCTTCAACTTTCTTTTTTAACATATTATACTAGATTTTAAATAACAACAAATTAAGTATGATCTTGTTCGTGTTCCAGTTCAAGAATTTCGTCAATTTTCGACATAAGCAGGTTTATTGAGAATGGCTTGGGAAAAATTTCATCCGCCCCAAGTGCCCTGGCCATATTAAGGTAGTTGCCGGGTCCTGCTTTTCCTCCGCCGGATATTGCAATTATCTTCATTGAAGGCTTTAGTTCCCTTAACCTCATAATAACCTTAAGCCCATCCTCATCAGGCATAATAATATCCGTAATTACCAGGTCAACAATTGAAGGTTTGAACCTGTTAAGCGCCTCTTTGCCATTACTGGCTTCAAGCACTGTATATTTCCTCCTTAATAGGGAAACTTTTAGCATTTCCCTGAGGTCATTGTCATCTTCAACAATTAGTATTCCTGCCATGGCTGATCAGACTAAAGACATTTGAATTGCGTTATGTATTTCCTTCAAGGAGACAGGTTTTATCAAAACCTGCTTGGCAACACCCGAATTTAGTAATTTTTCTTTAGTAATGTACTGATCGGTGTCAGTAATAAGGATTAAAGGCAACTTAATATTGTGAACTGAAAAAAGCTCCCTGATATCATCATCGCTTACCTCCTCAGAATCATCCATATAGATTATCATATCAGGTTTTTTATCCGGGTCAGAGATTATCATCCAGATCGAGTTTGGGTCTGACGCAAATACAAGCTTATAACCACTTCTTTCAAGTGCAAGTGATAATATCCTTGATTCATATCGGTTTCCTGTGATGAAAAGTAATTTTTTCTCCTGGTCATTTTCGCCTGGTGATGAATAATCATGGGAAAGAGGAAGGTATAATGAAAAGGCCGTTCCTTTGCCGGGTTTGCTGGTTACAAGGATCTCGCCCTCGATCTCAGAAACAATTCCATGAACTACCGAAAGTCCCATTCCTGTTCCCCTCCCTCCTTCCTTGGTAGTGAAATAGGGCTCAAATATCCTTTGCACGACAGACGGTTCCATACCGATGCCAGTGTCTTCAAAAATAATATTGGCATATTGATCCGCGACTATGTTTCTGCTTATTTCATGCCTTACACGACTGCCCTCCACGACCGACATTTCGACTGAGAGCGTTCCTGCCCGTTCTTCCATAGCTTGTATAGCGTTTGTCATAAGATTCAGGAACACTCTGAAAAGCTGGGTCGGATCGGCATACACCATTGCATCGGTGACCGGGATATTTTTAATGATATTGATATTTTCAGGTTTGCCTGATTCCACAAATCCCAGTGTTTCCATCAGGACCTCATATATTCCAACCGGGATCTTTTGCTGCTCGACCTGTCTGCTGAACGTAAGAATCTGGCTTGTAAGCGACCTGGCCTTGGTAACGGCTGTTATAATTCTTGAAACCTTTTCTGCAGCTGAGATGTTGCCGGAGAATTCATCAAGGAGAAGCTCTGAATATCCGAATATCGTTGCAAGAATGTTGTTAAAATCGTGCGCAAGACCTCCTGCGAGAGCTCCTATTGTTTCAAGCTTTTGAGCCTGCAGGAGTCTGTTCTCAAGCATTAGTTCCCGTGAAGAATCCTCAAATGCGAAATCGATAAATGGCGGACTGCTGGTCTCCCCGGCAACAATAAATCCGCTTATCCTGCATGCAATTTCAGATTTCTTGCATGTATAAAGCGGGACTCTTCCGAATGTCTTTCTCTGTTCGTGGAACAATTGCCTCAGGTGTATGTCGAAGAGAGCTTTTTCGGCATAAAAGTCTTTTAAATTTACTCCTGTAACAGAAGATTCCTCATCACATTCCATAATCTTCAGGAAGGCTTTATTTGCCTGGATGACAGTCCCGTCAGGTTCGCATCTCAGAAACCCTATAGGCAGGTTTGTCTCGATCTTCCTGAACTCCTCTTCCATCTCGTTAAGTATCTGTTTCGAGAGCCTGCGGTCAGTAATGTCGAAAGTTTCGGCAAGAAGGTGAGTGATTTTCCCGTTTTCCCTGATTATAGGTCTGAACACAACTTCATAATACCTGTTGCCAAAATATGGAGTCTGAAAATTTGCCTCATAGCGTATAGTATTTCCCCTGAAGCATGAATCTATATTGTTCTTGATCTTTTCCGCGAATGTTTCTTCGCCCCATATCTGAGGCAGGGATTTGCCTGTCATCCATTCTGTGGATATCTTATGCGCATTGCAAAAGGCCGCATTGACTTTTTCATAAACATAATCGCGTTTGATTATGCTCAGCATCGATCTTGAGGAATTCAGGATATTTTCAGCCAGATCTTCCGACAGGTCAGTTTCTGTTGTCTTCTTTGATATTGTCGCTTTTCTTCCCACGGATCATATGTTTAGGAGACAGATCTCCGCCTTTCATTCAAAATCCAGGTTAAAAGTCTTTCTTATCTCTTTCAGAGAAGGATATTTAGATACAAGATAGTTATATTTCTGCTCATCTGAATATATTATGCCTTCTGATTCTGTCAGGTCTACTATTGCCTCAATTTCGGGTATATCCCTGAATCTGTGTTCCAGTAAAACAATAAGTTTTTGTTTATAATTCTGTACAAAAAGATCTCGCTGTGCCGCATTGCTGAGGTGAAGGGTTATTGAATTATCGGCATTGACTTCAGGTTTAATTGACTTGAACATGCTGGTAACCCGCGGACCGTCAGATTTTACCTGTTCGGCAAAATCATTCCAGGAGATGAAGAAATTTTCAGCTGTGAATACTTCCCCGGAAGTAATGTTATCCTGAGCGGGTCTTTCCGAGGTCTCTTTAGCCTGCTCTTTTGAATAGCTTCCAGTATCTTCAGACATAATGTCTTTCACCGAAAAAGATCTTTTCTTCTGTTCTTTTTCATCCCTGGATGCTTCAGACTTTACTTGTGGTCTTGCTGAAACCGGCGCAGATTCCCTGAGTATTTCTGACCTGGAAGGCGTTGATATTGCAGGTTCCATCTCAACTAAGGATGGCTTTTCAGACTTTTTTTTTTCAGGATCAGCTGTCAAGTCACCGTTCAGCCGGCATATTTTTATAAGAAAAAGTTCAACATGCAGGCGTTGATTCTTACTGCTTTTATAGGCGAGGTCGCAGGCTGAACCTGCTTCAAGTGCGCTGATAAGAAATCTGACCAGGCTTTTGGATGCTTGATTCCTGTACCTTTGCTTTACAGACGGTGTAGCTTCCAGCAGGCCAATTGTGATCTCATCAGTGCTTACCAGCAGGTCGCGCAGATGGCTGTTTAGCCCTGCAACAAAATTATGTCCGTCAAAACCCTTTTCAAGAACCTCATTGAATATTATCAGTATTTTTGTTATATCACCCTCAAGAGCTGCATCGACTGATCTGAAATAGTACTCATAATCAAGCACATTAAGGTTCCGGATCACATCGTTGTAGCTGATTTTGCGTCCACTGTAACTGACTATCTGGTCAAAAATCGAAAGTGCATCCCTCAAGGCGCCGTCTGCTTTCTGGGCGATGACATGAAGAGCCTCCTCTTCTGCGGTCACCGATTCATTCTTTGCGACAAAATTTAACCTGGTTACTATATCTTCAATTCTTATCCTGTTAAAATCAAAGATCTGGCAGCGCGATAATATTGTGGGGATGATCTTATGCTTTTCGGTTGTTGCAAGGATGAAGATCGCATGTGAAGGTGGCTCTTCAAGGGTCTTGAGGAATGCATTGAATGCCGACGATGACAACATGTGTACCTCGTCGATGATGTAAATGCTGTATTTCCCGACCTGAGGCGGCACCCTTACCTGGTCTGTAAGAATACGTATATCATCAACCTTGTTGTTTGAGGCAGCATCGAGTTCATGGATATTGAATGAGCGTAGAGTATTGAATGAGATGCATGATTCGCATTTATCGCAGGCCTCCCCATTTTCACCAAGATGGCTGCAGTTAATGTTTTTAGCAAATATCCGTGCACAGGTGGTCTTGCCAACGCCCCTCGGTCCGCAGAAAAGATAAGCCTGGGCCAGGTGGTTATTTTTAATTGCACTCTTCAGCGTATTTGTAATGGAATCCTGTCCCACAACCATATCAAACGTGGCAGGGCGGTATTTCCGTGCTGAAACTATGAAGTTTTCCATACCTGTTTTTCAGAATTTTCTTACAGTACATTGCAAAGATAGACAAAAACAAATCAGGATTTCAGGTTTAAAAAGATTTAGCCTTTTTTAGATAGTAACTTAATTTAGCAAGGGGCTGAGAAGATTTGACACGATAAATTTTTGTAGAAACTAAAATTATTGTACTTTTGCGAGCCGAATTATAAACAAATAAACAGTTAAAAATTATGTTGAATCAGTACGAAACCGTTTTCATAACAACTCCCGTTTTGTCTGAGAACCAGATGAAGGAAGCGGTACAAAAGTTCAAGAAGATCATCACCGATAACTCGGGTGAGATCGTTCATGAAGAGAACTGGGGTCTGAAAAAGCTGGCCTATCCTATTCAGAAGAAGTCGACTGGCTTCTATTATCTTGTTGAATTCAAAGGTCCGGGTGACCTGATTGAAAAGCTTGAGATCCAATACAGAAGGGACGAAAGGATCATAAGGTTCATAACCTTCAGAATGGACAAGTTTGCTGTTGAATATGCAGAGAAGAAGAGGAAACAAAGAGAAACAGAAAAAATCAAGGAGGAATAAGACATGGCACAGAACGAATCTGAAATCAGATATTTGACCCCGCCGACAGTAGAAATAAAGAAGAAAAAATACTGCCGGTTCAAAAAGAACAGGATTAAGTATATCGATTACAAGGATCCTGAATTCCTGAAAAAGTTTCTTAATGAACAGGGGAAAATTCTTCCAAGAAGAATTACAGGTACATCATTAAAATATCAGAGGAAAGTAGCGAAAGCTGTTAAAAGAGCAAGACATATTGCTCTTCTTCCTTACGTTGCTGATCTTTTAAAATAAGGAGGATTAACTATGGAAATTATATTATTGCAGGATGTTCTGAAACTCGGTCATAAGGACGACCTTGTCAAGGTAAAGGATGGCTATGGACGCAATTTTCTCATACCAAGAGGAATGGCTGTTGCTGCCAGCAGTTCTGCCAAGAAGATACATTCCGAAAACCTGAAACAGAGAGCTCACAAAGAGGAGAAGGTAAGGCTTGAAGCACAGGCTATCGCTGATAAACTTGCTGGAATCAAGCTGGTGGTCGGGGCAAAAACCAGCTCTACTGGAAAGATCTTTGGCTCTGTCAATACTATTCAGATCGCCGAGGCACTTAAAGAAAAGGGATTTGAAATTGACCGCAAGAACATTACGCTGCCCGAAGACCAGATCAAGGAGATCGGTTCATACAAGGCAGTTGTCAGATTACACAGGGATGTGCGAGTTGAGATAAAATTCGATATCATCGCTGAATAATCATCCTCGAACGGATTCTAAGGACAAATAGTCTTAACAATATTGGGCGTAGATGCAAACTGCGCCCAATTTTTTTATCTTTCCCGGTTTTCCAGCTCGAATTGATAAAATTGGATACCATATAATATATAGGTATCACTTCACAGCTATGGCATCGATCTCTATCAATGCCCCCATGGGAAGATCCTTTACCGCAAATGCAATTCTCGCAGGCGGATCTTCTCTATAATAAAGGGAATATACCTCATTCATAGCCTTAAAATCTGCTATCGAAGCCAGAAAGCATGCAGATTTTATAACATTGCTGTAAGAATAGCCCGCCTCATTCAGTATGGCTCCAATGTTCCTGAGAACCCGGTGCGTCTGTTCAGTGATCCCACCATCGACAAGCTTGCCTGTGTCAGGATCTATGGGGATCTGTCCCGATATATAAAGTGTTCCGCCAACCTCAACTGCCTGGCTGTAAGGGCCTATTGCAGAAGGTGCATTCTTTGAGCTTATGATCCTTTTCATACGAATGGGGTTAATATGAATCGTGAAAATCTTTTGTTCTGTTATACTTTAGGTCGGCCAGAACAGATGATTTGACCTTAATGGTGAAACTCCAGCTTTTCATATAGCCAATAGGAATCCAGTCGACACTCATTTCCCAGCAATGGAGATCGCGGTAAATGCCTATGCTTGTCATTGTAATCTCCTTTCTTGCGATATCATATCCGGTTGTATATGTAACCTTCATTTTTTTCGTCAGCGCCACATCCCCCTGGATAGAGAGTGTTTGTGTAATAGAAGTTGCCAGTGATGGTTTGGATAAGTTGAAATTATATGCTACCCTTAATGACCATGGAATATCAAAATTCACATAACCGTATTTGTCGAGCGGCAGGCTTCCGGTACCAGGTAGCTGAGTTTTCGTCTGATCAGTTGCGAACAGACCTTTTTTTGAAATATCATCTGTCTGATTTGGTTGCTGTTCCTGTTGCGGATTCGTATTCTGGGAAGTGGAGGTACTACCAGATTTCTTCCTGATCAGCCGACCTAAATCAAAATCAATGGACGTTGTAAAGCCAGTCAGCCGAAGAAGTTTATGGTCCTGGGTCCAGTAGAATTCATTATGAGTTACACCATTCTGGTTAAGGCCATAAAAGTTAAAACTACTGCTCGCCGCAATATTTATATTTTCCATAAGCACTGTGCGGTAGCTCATCACCAGCGGGGCCCATTTAAGCGAATCGGCGAAAATATTATAAGACGTATTTATTGAGAAGTTGTCAATTAGCTTGACCTTCTTAGGTTTACCGGTGGTATCATTTTTTTGAAAAATCTTCGCTTCCAGTGTATTGACCAGTCCAAAAGTGATGCTTCCGCTTCGTTGCGAAAATGAAGGTGTCCCGTAAATATTGTTCTGGAAAATCGAGAACTTGGTTGTTCTGCCTGTTGTGTCGATCTGAACGGTCTGGTACATATTTGTCGAGAGTCCTTTAAGAAACGGCGTATAGCTGAAGCCTATTGAGGGTTTGATTACATGCCGGATGGCCTGTATCCTCGAATCCGGGTTCTTAAACTGATATGTTCCATATATCTGGGGACTTATTCCGGTCGAGATAGCTGCATTGATCGCCTGACCGTAGAACAGACCCTTCATTGTATCCTGCACCATAGTCGGTACAATCTGGTTCGTCAGAGGGTTAAAATAATTTGGATCCCAGGTATATTTATACTTCTGGGTGTAAAGCACTCCTGAGTATGTCAAAGATGGTGAGATAGTGAAACCCGGCAACTTGCTGAAGGGTCTGATCTGGATGCTAACAGGCACATTATGTGTGAAACCATTATTCATGTGCTTAAAGACATCGCTGGTGAACAGCAGACTGTCGTAGGTGTTTATCTGATTATCCAATGATGCTGAATACTGAATCTGCAGCTCCTGCCACCATTTCGACTGGCCTGTCATATTTGTTGGCTTCAGGGGATATATCCTCGCCATATTTAAAGAGGCTTTGGGAAGATCGAGGAAAACCGTTTTATCTTCAACATTCTGGCTTTGATTAAGACTTGTCGCAAAATCGAAAGGCGTGCCGGACCAGGATTTAGAGTAACTTATGCTTGACTGGCGTGTCGTATTGACGTGCTCTGCAGGAATATAGCTGTTTTGCTGGTCGTATGAGCTGGAACTCATACTGACACTTGCCGAGAAAGTGGAACCAGGGTGTGCCTTGGCATCCTGCTGGTACCTCCAGTCGATCCTGTAATTACTGGATTCTGAATAGTCTGATAGTCCCTTGTGCCCGGTGACATTGCTTGCAAAACTCAGCGAAAATCTCCCCGAGAATCTGTATCTCATTAAATAGCTGGATGAAGCATTGACCATCCAGGTCCCATTTGTATAAACATCGCCTGTCACTGCCAGGTCAAAATTATCACTTAATGCAAAGTAATAGCCTCCGCTGCGCAGGGAATATCCAAGGGAAGCGGACTCCCCGAATTTAGGAATAATGATCCCCGATGCCGCTCTTTTGTTCTGAATGGGGAAAAAACCAAATGGAAGAATCAGCGGTAAAGGAATATCCTCAAGTACCATATAGGCAGGACCGGTGATTATCTTCTTTCCGGGAATAACTTTAGCCCTGTTAAAAGCAACGTAGAAATGAGGTGGATTAGCATCGCAGGTAGAATACGTGCTCTTATTAATATTAAAGCTCCCATCCTTGAATTTCTTTGTTACGCCGCTGTGCAGATATCCATCTTCCTGTTTGGTCACCATGTTTATGACCCTTGCTTTTCCGGAATTAAAGTTATAGGTCATTTCCTTTGAATCAAATGACTCGTTTCCCTGCTTGAAATTGGGTGAACCGACCACCTTACCGGTCGAATCCTTCCTGCCGATGGCAAAAATGGTTTTGGTCTCCATGTCGAGCACTATCGAATCGGCCTTAAGAGTAATATCACCGTAGTTGACGACCGCATCCTGCACCAGATAAACTTTCTTGCTTACGAGGTCTGATTTACGATAACCTTTAGCCCCGTAAGTAATTGTTTTATCAATTGCTCCAGGCGCCGCTTTTGCAGATTTCAGAATAGTATCTTTTACAACTGTATCCTGCCTGACCTTTGCAGAATCGGGAATGATATTTTTAACAACTGTATCCTGCCTGACCTTTGCAGAATCGGGAATGATATTTTTAACAACTGTGTCCTGCCTGATCTTAGCAGAATCGGGAATGGCATTTTTTACCTGGGGGAAAAGAAATAAGCAGTGACCCAGGACAAGGAACACTACAGCCAATCTTTTTTCGTTAAAATAATACAACTTAAATGTTATTTTTGTATTGTATTTAGCCTGACACCCGATGTCAACGGTAAAACTAATAATTTCACAAAACATTAATGGGCACCAGAACTAAAAACGGCAAACATTATTCCAAATATATTAACAGAACTGTTTTTGCTGTTATTGCCCTCCTGTCATTAATTCTTTCCGGGTCGGTGTCTGAAGCTCCAAACCGTAGCAATTGGGTCATCGTAATAGACCCTGGTCATGGCGGCAGTGATCCCGGAGCAATCGGGTCGCACAGCTTTGAAAAAAATGTGACCCTGCCAGTCGCTCTCAAAACAGGTGAATATATCGCCCGTAATTTAAAGAATGTAAAGATAATATATACCAGGACAACTGATCAATTTGTTGGTCTGGCAGAGAGGGCTGAAATTGCTAATCGGAATAAGGCTGATCTTTTCATTTCAATTCATGCAAACAGTCACCCTCAAAAAAGCACCTATGGAGCTGAAACATGGGTCATGGGTCACCATAAGGACCAGCAAAACCTGGAAGTGGCTATGAAGGAAAACTCAGTCATACTTCTTGAAAAGGATTATACCACAAGGTATGAAGGGTTTGATCCCAAATCGCCGGAATCATATATAATGTTCACTCTGATGCAAAATGCCTACTCTGAACAAAGCATAGATCTTGCTTCAAAGATACAGGTCCAGTACAAGAACCAGGTTGGCAGGTTCGACAGGGGTGTGAAACAGGCTGGATTCTGGGTCCTTTACATGACAACCATGCCCTCTGTTCTTACTGAGATCGGTTTTATATCAAATGATACGGAGGAAAAATATATTAATTCAAAACAGGGGCAGGATAATATCGCATCCGGAATTTACAGGGCTGTCAGCGACTATATAGCGGAGATTGACAGGAAGAGCTCAATACCGACCGCAGGAATGGATACACCAGCTGTATCGGTCGCGACAATTTCCGACAATTCTCTGAAAGGCAAAGTCATATATACTGTGCAGGTAACAGCTTCGACAAAAAGGA
Organism: Bacteroidales bacterium; assembly: GCA_050013475.1. Lineage (GTDB taxonomy): Bacteria > Bacteroidota > Bacteroidia > Bacteroidales > VadinHA17 > LD21. The sequence continues at coordinate 190,954 of JBEKFE010000003.1, read as the reverse complement.
TCGAAATAAAACCCGAAAATTTCAAGAACCTGAAAGATATTTCAGAAATTCTTTCCGGAAGCAGGTACAGGTACACCTCAGGCAGTTTTGAAAATTATGAAAGGGCCGCAGAATACAGGAAACAGCTTGAAAGCATTTATCCCGATGCTTTTGTAATTGCTGAACGAGACAACAAAATATTACCTTTGCAGGAAACCCTGGACAAGACAGGAAAAAATAAATGATATCAAGATGAAGAAAATTTCAAATGAAGTAAAGGTTGGAGCTATTGCATTTTTTACGATAGTCGCATTTATCTGGCTTTACAGCTTCTTAAAAGGAAAAAATATATTTAACCCATCAGCTACATATTATGTTGTTTATAAAGAGATAGGAGGCCTTACGGAAACAAATCCTGTTCAGATAAACGGGTATAAAGCCGGTGTGGTACACGCAATAGAATTCATCAATGACAAAACCGGACGACTCCTCGTGCAGTTATCAATAAAAAGAAATTTCATCTTGCCTGTAGGGACTGTTGCTGAGGTAACCACGGCATCACTTATTGCCGGTATGAAGATCAGGCTTGTCTTTGGTAACGGACCCGGAGTTTACAAGAGCGGAGATACCATTCCTGGCAGACTAGCCGAATCGATCATAACCAAATTTGAAAATGAGCTTGATCCTCTGAAAGAGAAGATAACCGGACTGATCAACTCTCTCGATACTGTTCTGACAGGCATAAACAATATTATGAGTCCTTCATTCAGGGCAAATATGAGAGGCACCATGGCAAATCTGGATAGCACCACAAAGAATATGAATGAGCTTGTAGGTGCCAGGGATTCAGGTCTTAAGAGTGCAGTTGCGGATCTCTCAAAGTTTTCAAAGATGCTGTCGGAGAACTCGACCAGGCTGGGAAAGACCATCGGGAATCTGCAAACTATTTCTGACACTCTTGCCGCAGCAGATCTATATAAGACAGTGATGAACCTTAAAACAACTCTCGAAAAGACTTCATCAATTCTTTCAGGAATTAATGAAGGAAAAGGAACAGCCGGGAAATTTATTATGAATGATTCACTTTATACAAATCTGAATAACAGTGTCCGGAGCCTGGATCTCCTTTTAAAAGATCTAAAGGAAAATCCAAAAAGATATGTTCAGGTTTCGGTCTTCGGGAAAAAAAGTGAACCTTCAAAATAATACAGCTTGTAAATTTCAGATTATCTTACTATTAATTTTCCTGCAAAAAACAATAGCAAAATTGTCTTTGTTTTTCAATCGGAAAATTATAATTTGAGGATTTAATGCTAACACATTGTATTACACATATAACGTATTTATGTCAATCATACAAGTCTAATAATCAGTGCGTTATGAAAGAAATAAATATTTTTTTATATAAGTTGCTGAACGTTAAATCCATATACTTTTTTTGACAAAGTCAAGTAAAAAAAATTTTTTTTTTAAGTTTTTTTTTTACAAATATTGCTAACTGAATCAACAAGATTCCAAACCTGAAATTTTAAAACTAATAATCTTCATGAATAAAACCCATCAGGACGTTTGGAATAACTGTCTGCAAATAATCAAGGACATAATCCCATCTATCAGTTACAAGACGTGGTTTGAACCAATCGTTCCATTAAAGCTTGAAAACAACGTATTGACGATCCAGGTACCCAGTCCATTCTTTTACGAGTACCTCGAGGAGCAGTATATCGATATTCTCAGGAAGACCCTGAGAAGAGAGATCGGCATTGACGCAAAGCTTGAGTACAATGTTGTGATGGAAAATTCAAATTACCTGAATGGTAAACCGTACACTGTAAGATATCCTTCAAGAAACAAGTCTGATCTGAATAACAAACCGGTGCAGGTTCCTTTTGAACTTACACAACCTTCAATAAAGAACCCTTTTGTAATTCCCGGGATCAAGAAAATTCATTTCGATCCGAAGCTGAATCCCGATTATAATTTCAATAATTTCATCGAGGGTGAATGCAACAGGCTGGCCCGTTCAGCTGGTATTGCAATAGGCAATAACCCCGGAGGGACGGCTTTTAATCCTCTTATGATCTATGGCGATTCAGGTCTTGGCAAGACGCATCTGACACAGGCCATAGGCATTCTGGTCAAAGAAAAGCACCCCGACAAAATTGTTCTTTATGTTAATGCAAATAAATTCCAGACCCAGTTTACGGAATCGATAAGGAACAATAACAAGAATGACTTTCTGCACTTCTATCAAATGGTGGATGTACTTATTCTCGATGATGTTCATGAGTTTGCCGGAAAAGAGAAAACGCAGGATACATTCTTTCATATATTCAATCACCTTCATCAATCAGGCAAACAGCTGATCCTTACCTGCGACAAGCCCCCTGTTGAGTTACAGGGGATGGAGCAAAGACTTCTTTCAAGATTCAAATGGGGACTTCTTGCGGATCTTCAGAGGCCGGATTATGATACCAGGCTGGCCATACTTAAAAAGAAAGCCTACAACGATGGCATTGAACTTGCCGAAGAGATATTTGAATTCCTGGCTGAGAATGTTTCCAATAATATAAGGGAGCTTGAAGCTGTGCTTATATCATTGTATGCACAGTCGACCCTTAACAGGAAAGAGATAACAATTGAGCTTGCCAGGATGATGGTGGAAAAGCTTATCAGCACTGCAAAAAGGGAGATAACCATCGAATATATTCAGAAAATAGTTTGCGACTATTACAAGATCCCGGTCGATCTTATCCAGGGGAAGACCAGGAAGAGGGAGATAGTTCAGGCACGCCAGGTTTCAATGTATTTTTCCAAGAACCTTACCAAAGCCTCTCTTGCAAGCATCGGATCACATATAGGAGGTAAGGACCATGCAACAGTTCTGCATGCATGCAAGACTGTCAATAACCTGATCGATACTGATAAGCATTTCAGGAACCAGATTACTGAAATTGAAAAGAAACTTAAAGTCTGATATGAATACAGCCTTTCTCTCAGAGAGTTTTTATAAAAAATACGGGAACAGGAACGACAAGCCTGTTCTTTTTTTCTCCCCCGGCAGGGTAAATCTGATAGGCGAGCATACCGATTATAATGGCGGATACGTTTTCCCATGCGCCGTGAATTACGGAACATATCTCCTGGTAAGAAAGAGATCAGATAATACTATCAGGTTCGCAACCCTTAATTTCAACCACGATGATTCAGTTGAGTTTTCAGGTATGTTCAAAAATACATCCAGAAGGTGGATAAACTATCCGCTGGGCGTGATGAACGAATTTATAAAGAGAGGGACAGACCTGGCAGGAATGGAATTGCTATACTATGGAGACGTTCCAAACGGTGCAGGTCTCTCCTCCTCCGCTTCAATTGAGATGGTCACAGCGGTTGCCTTGAATGAAACCTATAATGCCGGCCTGCCACTTCTTGAACTGGTAAAAATGTCGCAGCGGGCTGAAAATGAGTTTGTGGGTATGAACTGCGGAATTATGGATCAGTTTGCGGCAGGATTCGGGAAAAAAGATCATGCAATTTTTCTTAACTGCAATACTCTTGATTTCGAAAATGTACCCGTAGTACTTGGCGATCGCTTACTGGTCATTTCAAATACCAATAAGCGACGGGGGCTCACAGACTCGAAATACAATGAAAGAAGGTCGGAATGCGACAGGGTTGTAGAACTTCTTCAGGGCTACAAAAAGATCAGTAACCTCAGTGAGATCGGGACCGGTGAACTATCAGATATTGAAAAATTTATTTCCGACAGTACACTGAGACGCCGGGCAAAGCATGTCATAACCGAAAACGGACGAGTAATGGAAGCCGTAAGCGTTTTAAAAGCCAACAATATTGAACGTTTTGGTGAACTGATGAATCAGTCTCACGATTCCCTTAAAAATGATTATGAAGTTACAGGTACTGAGCTGGATGTGCTTGTTTATGAGGCAAGAAAACTTCCGGGGGTTATCGGATCGAGGATGACGGGAGCCGGATTCGGAGGATGCACCGTGAGCATTATAAAGAAAGATGCAGTGACCGATTTTATAAGAGATCTCTCAAAAACTTACACAAAAGTGACGGGACTGATCCCAGATTTCTATACGCCTGAGATCTGGGATGGAGCATGCAGGCTTGATTATTGACAAGAAACTTTTATTTCTTAACCTTGAGTGATCCTGAATCCACATCCCTCACACACCTGAAACCTACAGTTGCACTTCTGTCAAAACCCGGCGACACCATCAGCATGATCTGAGTTTTATCAAGTTGCTGAGGTCCCCCCTGTATATACCACATGCTGGAATCCGGATGATAAAAGCCTCCACCTCTTATTATATTGAAATAATATGCACCATTGAAGTAAACATCATTGGTCATCTGCCACACATTTCCTACTATATCCATTACGCCATAAGTACTCCCTCCTTTTGAAAAAGCATCAACAGGGGTTGGCCTGTCGAATGCATTATTGCACCATGTACCATGAAATTCATTACCCCATGGCCATTTTCTGCCATCAGTTCCCTGTGATGCCAGCTGCCATTCAGCCTGTGTCGGAAGACGCTTGCCTGCCCATTTTGCATATGCAACGGCATCGTCATAGCTTACATTCACAACAGGGTATCTTTCCTGTCCCTGCTTATAAACCCCGTTTTCCCAATGCCGCAGAAAATTAGCCGTATCCGCCGGCCTGTATCCGCTACTCAGGATGAAATCATAAAACTGTGCATTGGTAACCGGGTATTTGTCGATCAGGAAACTGTCAGCAGAAAATACAACAGGTACATTTATATCCGGATACTGGATAAAATCCTCTGCTGTTGTCAGGGTACATGTTATTCTTGCTTTAGGAACAAGTACCATATCCTCCGGGATTGATTGCCCGGTCTTTGTCCGGGTCACCTTGCTTATTATCCACGGTTTACCTCCTTTCAGATCAAGAACATTCTCATCAACCAGTTTCCTGCCCTGCAGAAATTGTACAACTATCTTTCCTTCGAAGTAACCAAAAAGGCTTTTCACGGAGATAATAGTATCACTGGCCAGATGCATTTCAAACTTTTTGGTACTATATGATGGGGCGCCCGCCCACAAAATAATTAATCCCGTGCCAGGATTATTGATCTTAACGGAATCTCCCTTAATTGACGATCTTAACAGATCGGGAAGCTGAGCAATACAGTCAACAGACCCTTCAAGGCGGGTTCCCGATAACGATGGACTCCATCCCGAAGCTGCAGATGCAATATAAGATACGCCATTCTCCGAAACAGGTTCAAGATCGGTATGATTCCATAGGGAAACAAAATGGGTCCCGGGTTTCTTTTCAACCCGGAATAACTTGCCATTTATCCCTTCGGGTCTCATATTGAGGACTGTATATACTATTTTTGCACCGGTACTCCACCGGTTGACAAATACATTATCCGCTGTTGTAGAGATCAGAGGAGTCCAGTCGTTGTCGAGAAAGGCATCATTATTCTGCCTGAGGATGAATGTTGTTCCTGCCAGAAATTCCAGGTCGCTCCTGTATCCGTCATCCCTTCCTCCAGGGCGCATCAGATTAAGTTCCGTACCATAACCATTGAAAAAAGCGATCGCAATCTCACGATGATTTCTATCCTCTCCCACATCGCAAACCCTGAAAATCGAAAAATCAGGTCTTATCAGCTTATTCAGATTCAATTCAGGGCTTAAGTATATTGCATTATGTACTCTCCCGGCTATAATCCCCGGCATATCCTTTATAACCGCCATGCCTTCGGAATACATGACCACTCCCTTTCTTACACTGTCTGCAGCAGCCTGAAGTTCATGACTTGAACTTCCCCTGGTGTCGAGAATAACTCCGTCAGCCTCGGTACTTTCAATAAGATGAGCCATCCCCTGGTAATGATCCTCTTTCCTGGTGCTGTTGTCCCAGGGATTGTAAGAAATAAAGAGCCGCGTATTGTAAAGTCTTGACATTCTTGCAAAAGCTTTAAGCTGATATGTACCTCCGGGAAGGTCGTTGTAAAGGTCCCACTGGTTACGCTGATCAAGCCCCAGACGCGGCCATGTAGGCCAAATTCCAAACACATCGATAAAGCCAAACTGCTCATTCCATTTCTTAAGCTCTTCAGCATAGGTGTACTTTCTGGTCGACCTGTCGTAAAATTCCCTGTCCCAGGCCATCTGAAGGATAATTAAATAGCTTTCCTTTATCCATTTAAGATCATCTCTTTCAAAAAGAGTATTATCAAATGTTTCAAGATCGTAAAGGTACCTGTCACGAAACATCAGCCGCAGCCCGTTCTGCCATTCTCCTGTGAATCCATCAGCCCAGATCGTATATTTTACTTTTGCCCCTGGAGGAAGAATTGTTTCGTACCTTTTCTTTATTCCCCCTTCAGTACTGATCCGTCTGGAAAGACCACATACTGACTTATCTCCGGCGATAAATGAAGTATATCCTAGTTCCCATGCATTATCGGGAAGAACTACCCTTACCTGTCTGTACCCGGGGCGATAGAGGTAAGCTCTTGCCAGATCCCAGGGACCGAAACCTGTAATATAAGCAGTAGTATTCTCCTTACCGAACGGGATCACGTTGCTTACAGAAACTGTATCAAGCCCAGTATTCTCGAAGATCAGGTCAAGTTTCCACGGTTTTCCCGACAGCACGGCAGCGTTTGTTGTAAGGGTGATCTTTTTATCAAAGACCTGGCGGTGTGATGTATCCGATGTTACAACGATAGCATCGGATGAAGAAAAGGTCTTATTATCAAGGTCAAAGCAAAATAAAGGTCTTTCCGCAAATATTTTTTCAGTACCGTCGCCAAATGAAACCATTCCTGTACGTAAACCCTGGGTGGAATTAATTGCGATCCCGGTCAGCTTCTGCGAGAGCAATGACGCCGGCAAAAAAATCAATGATATAAAAGGAATTGATCTTTTAAGATAGGTAAATCCTGACATATAAAATTTAATGTTCGTTGTTTTTAATTTTCACGCAATTTAGGATATTGAAGTCATTTTCGGAACTCTTTTAACATCGGCTTAATAATTAAATAAGCGTTAAAGGTAACATCCATCTAAATTTTTACGTTAAAAAAATATATTGTACTTTTAGAATCTGCATGATAATGATTTTCGATCAATGCAAAAAATAGTCAAAATATTCAAATCTGGTTTAATTATACTTTTACTGTTAGCCTTTTCAGCTTCAGGATGTGCTGTCAATAAGAATCCCTGGATGAAAAAGAAATCACAGGCATCCAGAGTAAATGCATCACAGCTGGGAAGGAACAAATACTATTTTTCAGTAGCTTATCAGAAGAAGCTTCAGAAAAGTTATAAGAAGAAGTGATCCCGCTTTTCATTCAAATTTCAGGCTCAGTCCGTCATAAGCAAGTATTATACCAGGTGGCAATTCGCCTGAAACATCTTCGTATCTTCCCATCTGATGACTTATATGGGTAATAAATGCCCTTCTGGGTGAAATTTCTGCTATATGGTCAATGGCTTCCATCAGGCTAAAATGAGAAATATGTTTCTCTTTGCGTAACGCATTAATGACAAGATATTTAACTCCTATCAGCTTCTCCATGCTCTCCTCCGGGATATAATTTGCATCGGTAATATAAGCAAAGTCCCCTACCCTGAATCCCAGTATCGGCAGCCGGTAATGAAAGAGCCGGATGGGGACGATTTCAAGGTTTCTGATCTTAAAAGCATATGTTCCAATGTCGTTAAGGCGCATCTTTGGAATTCCCGGGTACTGGTATTCAGCGAATACATAGGAGAATTCCCTTCGGACAGCTTTCTGTACTCTCTCCTCTGCATAAATATCAATTGCATCCTGCGATTTATAGTTAAATGCTCTTACATCGTCCATACCGGCAATATGATCCTTATGTTCATGAGTGAGTATTATCCCATCGAGCCTGGTAAGCCTGACAGCCAGCATCTGCTGTCTGAAATCCGGGCCGGCATCGAATACGATATTAAGATCATCGGTCTGCAGGAGAAGAGAGGTTCTTAGTCTTGAATCTCGCGGATCGACCGAGGTACAGGTATTGCAGTCACATGCAATTACAGGTACTCCCTGTGATGTTCCTGTGCCAAGAAAAGTTATTTTCACTTCATAAAAATTAACAGGCAAACCTAATTTAAAAAAGCAAAAAAGGCAATAGTAACCTTGTTTAGTTTTGAAGCTCCATCACTATAATGTTTATATTTACATTCAGATGCACACAGGATGGCAGGATCGATATATCTGATACCGGTAACCCTCGGGAACAGTGAATTCAGCAACGTTATCACGGGATATGTGACTGAAATAGCCCGATCCCTGAGGTTTTATATCGTGGAGGATATAAGAAGTTCCAGAAGGTTTCTCAGGATGATCGATAAGACTTTTCCTATTGATGACACTGTTTTCTTTGAGTTGAATGAACACACCCCCGAAAAAGACATTATAAACTTTCTCCGGCCTGTTGCAGAAGGCAATAATATGGGACTCATGAGCGAAGCGGGATTGCCGGGAATAGCTGATCCAGGAATGCTTCTGGTCAGGCTTGCCCATGCCAGTAAAATACGCGTCGTACCTCTCTCAGGTCCGTCATCAATTGTCCTTTCATTGATAGCATCGGGACTCAACGGACAGAATTTTACCTTCCATGGCTACCTTCCTCAGAAACCGGCTGAACGGGCAGCCAGATTAAAAGAAATTGAAAGGAAGATACATCATGGCGAATCGCAGATCTTCATAGAAACCCCATACCGCGCACAGAAAATGGTCATCTCCATTATTGCCAGCTGCAAGCCAGAGACCATGCTTTGCATAGCATGTGATATCACACTTCCATCTGAGAACATTGTGACAATGAAGATCGCCGACTGGAAAAAAGCCGTTCCTGAACTGGATGGCAGACTGGTTGTTTTCATCTTAGGTTCCTGAAATAAAAATCTTTTATATGGTCAGAAGGATTGTACTTGCCGGAATTGCGTCAGTGATTTTATCAGTATGTCTGCAAGGTCAGAAAATTGACATGAGCCTCTTCCATGGCTTTAAACCAAGAAACATAGGTCCAGCCGGACCAAGTGGAAGGGTTACGGCAATTGCTGCGGATCCAAGGAATCCCGATATAATGTACATAGGTACGGCATCGGGCGGTCTCTGGAAAACTTTAAACGCTGGTACGACTTTTACCCCGGTATTCGATGACCAGCCAGTGGCTTCCATAGGCGCACTTGCCGTTGATCCGCTCAGACCGGATATTGTTTGGGCGGGAACAGGTGAAGGAAACCCCAGGAACAGTGTCACGGGAGGATACGGAATATATAAGAGCCTCGATGGCGGAAAGACATGGAAATCCTGCGGTTTACAGGACACACGTCATATTCACAGGATCATAGTCAATCCGTATAACAGCGATATTGTTTACGTCGGAGCTATTGGCACTCCCTGGGGTCCATCAAAGGAGAGAGGACTTTTCAAGACCATGGATGGCGGGCAGACATGGCAGAAAATTCTTTATAACGGTGAAACGGTGGGAGTTGCCGAAATGGTAATGGATCCTTCAAACCCCGATAAACTTTTTGTCGCGATGTGGAACCACCAGCGCTGGCCATGGTTTTTTAATTCAGGTGGACCAGGCTCAGGCCTTTATATTACCCTCGACGGAGGAAAAAATTTTATACATGTGACAAAAGGGCTTCCTGATGAAGTTGGAAGGATAGGTCTTGCAATTGCAAAATGCAGGCCCGATTATGTCTATGCATATGTTGAATCAAAACCTAACGCGATATACAGATCGACTGATGGCGGATTCACCTGGGAGAAACGTGGTGAGAAGAATGTCGGAACAAGGCCATTCTATTTTGCAGAGATATACGTTGATCCTTCCAATGAAAACAGGGTTTATACGCTATTCTCAGGTATAAATATGAGCGAGGATGGCGGACTTACATTTTCGACCCATGTTGCTGAAAATGTTCATCCCGATCATCATGCCTGGTGGATCAATCCTTCCAATCCGGCTCATATGGTAGACGGGAATGACGGTGGCATGGCAATTACCTACGATAAAGGCAAAACCTGGCGTCATATTACCAATTTGCCGGTCGGACAGTTTTATCATATAAATGTCGACAATGAAATGCCATACAGGGTTTATGGAGGAATGCAGGATAATGGTTCCTGGGTCGGACCTGCCTATGCATGGTACGAAGGCGGACTGATAAACGAATTCTGGGATTTTCTGGATGGAGGAGACGGATTTGATGCCATGCCGGTGCCGGGCGATCCGCGCTTCTGTTATTGTCAATCCCAGGCAGGGGCTCTCAGAAGAATAGACCTTGTGACTGGCAGTGGAAAAGCTATCAGACCTGCAGCGGAAAACGGTGAAAAGCTTCGCTTTAACTGGAATTCGGCGCTAGCCCAGGATCCTTTTGACAATAATACTATCTATTTTGGAAGCCAGTTCATTCACAAAAGCATGAACAGGGGAGATAAATGGGAAAAGATATCGCCTGACCTTACAACAAATGACCCTGAAAAACTTAACCAGTCAAAAAGCGGAGGGATCACACCTGATGTAACCGGGGCCGAGAATCATTGCACGATCTTGACCATATCGCCCAGTAAAATAGCCAGGGGAGTGATATGGGCCGGAACTGACGATGGAAATGTACAGTACACTACAAATGGCGGTATTACATGGACCAATGTTTCAGACAATATGAAGGGCGCTCCGAAAAAAGCATGGATCCCCCAGATAACGGCATCGGATTATAATCCTGCTGAAGCATTTGTGGTGCTGAACAACTATCGGTTAGGTGATTATTCGGCATATCTGTACCATACTGACAACTATGGCAAGACATGGCAGAGAATTATAGATGATCAGGCTGTGTGGGGTTATGTGATCTGTTTCGTACAGGACCCGAAGGAACCAAGATTGATGTTTGCGGGGACTGAATATGGCCTTTACGTCAGCTTCGACAGAGGCACTACATGGAACAGATGGACAGAAGGCTACCCCACCGTTTCGACCTATGATATGGTCATTCAGCCAAGAGAAAACGATCTCGTAATAGGAACATTCGGGAGGTCGGCATGGGTGATAGATGATATTTCTCCATTAAGGGAGGTTGCTGCAAAAGGTTCCGGGATGCTTGAAGAAAAGCTTAAGGCCTTTGATGCCCCACAGGCAGTTTATGCTTCAAGAAGAAATCTTCCCGGCTACTATTACAGGGGAGATGCAATGTTCGAAGGAGACAACAGGAATGCCGGAGTTGAACTCACGTTTTATGCCAATGAAGCTAAAAACGAGAAAGTAAGTATTGAGATTGCGGACAGCAGCGGTATCATTATTAAAAATATTGAATCGGAAGTCAAAAAGGGATTCAACAGGGTCCGGTGGAAACTCGATAAAAATCCTTCACCCTATGCAGGTCAGATCAACAGGGGAAATCAGAATTACGAACAAGAAGAGCATTCCAGGTTCCTCAGAGGTTCAGTAATTATTGCCCTTCCAGGGGAATACAGGGTTAAGATGATCTATAACCAGGCCATTTCTGAGGCCGCCGTGAATGTTATCTATGATCCCAGGTTACCGGCTCCTGATATAAGAGTCATGAAGGGTAACTATCATAGAGCTGATGAGATAGGATCAAGAATAAAAGAGCTTAACAGCCGGTATCAGAAGTTCTTTGACTGCAATGGGGTCATTGCAAAAGTTGATGAACTATCAGGAAAATATATGGTTTTTGGAGATTCTGTAAGGAGTTTTCAGGATTCGTTAAGGAAGAAATATGAGAACATTGACAGGAAGCTAACTTCGCGTCCCGACGGACTGTTCAGCAAGATAAACGAAACAAGGGTCTTGACTACCGCTACAGGCAGACTATCTGAAAATGAGGAAAAAAGTGTAAGCGAAGCCCTTGCAGCGCTCGATGAAGCATCAAAGCTGATCAACGACTTCCTTGATAATGACTGGGTCATTTACAGGCAGAATCTTTCAGGCAAAAGTGTTCCTGTTAATGCCGTTTTAAAATAGATTGCGAACAGCTGAAGATCAAGTTACTTCTTGCCGCTGGCGGCCTTTACTTCCAGAAGCTGCACTTCGAACAGAAGAGGCGTATATCCGGGAATAGTATAGTAACCGGTATGCCCATATGCGAGGCTTGATGGCAAGAGAAACCTCGATTTCCCTCCAGCTTTCATTAACTGTACACCATCATCCAGGCCTGGGATTACTGCACCCGTACCAACGATCCATGAAAATCTGGTAGTATCGGTGTAGTTTGTGCCGAAAATCTGATATGAAAGGAACATTCCTTTGTACTTAATCCAAACGGTATCGTTGGGTACCGGCATGGCGCCAGTTCCCGGAACCATCTCGTAGTAATACAAACCACTCGGTTCTTTCGTGAATACAGTATCGACAAGTGTGCCAAGGTAGTCCTGGATCTGTTCCTGTTCCTGCTTCTCCCACTTCTTTGTCGGGTCGCACCCTGTAATTAAAACGACCACCAGACTTAACGTCACCACAAGAACCTTCAAATCTTTATTTTTCATATTCAAGGGATTTATTTAATTGATTATTATTATTTCTTATCTGTCTGTAATTCTAATTTCATAAACGAGCGTTGCTCTCGGGGGAATAGCCTTATTGTCTCCAAGTAAACCATATCCCAGGAAAGGAGGCAGAATAAATACTGCTTCCCCGCCCCGCCCCAGCATCTTCAGTCCTTCATTTAGGCCTGCTTCTATTTCACTTCTTCCCAGCACTACCTCTTTTGGGCCGAGGGTCTCCGACGAATAGCAGAGCGTCCCATCCAGAAGCGAACATTTATATTCCATCACAATTTGATCCCTATCCTTAAACGTATCTCCTCTGCCAGCATTCTTTATCAGGTACCAAAGGCCTGATTTTGATTCCTTTATCAACAGGCCTTTTCTTTCGGCGTAATTAATTATCCTTTCCCTGTCCTTTTCAACCATGTATGAATTAAGCTCAGCGATCTCTTTTCCACCAGGTCTTTTTACATTAACGTTCTTCTGGCTGCTTTTATTGCAGGCATAAAAAGTCAGCAGTATGATCAGAAAAAATAAACGCCGGATATTCATTCAGAACCGCTGGTTTTTATTTTTAGGCCATCTGTCTTTACTGCTTCCAAAAAATGTACCAAAGTATTGTCAAGGGTATCATAGTAGTCTCCACCGGATGCATTGCGATGACCACCTCCCTCAAAATATTTTTCAGCGAATTCACTTACTGAAAAACTGCCTTTTGACCTGAATGACAGCTTTATATACCCGTCTTTTTCGACAATCAAGGATGAAAAGTTGATCCCGCCTATCGAGAGAGGCAGGTTTACGAATCCTTCAGTGTCGCCTTTCCTGTAATTGTACTTTTTCAGGTCATCTTTTGTCAGGAATATGTAAGCAGCGCCATATTCTTCAAGGATTATCATGCGCTCATTCAGTGCATAACCCTGAAGACGCATCCGGTTGGCAGAGAAATTGTTGAATACAAGATTGAAAATTCTCTCCTTATTTATGCCCAGATCAAGAAGGTCGGCAATTGTTCTGAAAGTATCACCGGTATAGAAGCCGTGATCAAAATTACCAGTATCAGTAACTATCCCTACATATATTGCCTCGGCATATGGGATATTTCTGAAAATGCCCCTGTTAATGGCTGTAATTGCCTGGTGAAGCAATTCTGAAGTTGAACACTTTGACGGATCAGAGATAAGAAGATCAGAAAAGTCTGCAGAATTAAGGTGATGATCAATAATTATCTTCTTTGCCTTTGATGAGAGAATAAGTTCTTCTGCTTCACCAAGTCTGTTTGACTGGTTGAAATCAAGCATAATGATCAGATCTGATCTTTCGATCATTTCTTTGCAGCCGCTCCGGTCCTTTATAAATATATTAATCTTTTCTGAACCGTTCATCCAGTTGAGAAATTCCTGCAGGTAATTCGGAGAAAGCATCCCGACATTTTTACCGCTCGATTTAAGATAATGATATAGCGCTAGTTGTGACCCGATTGCATCACCATCAGGATTGACATGGCATACCAGAAGGATATTCACGGAAGCCTTCAAGTGATTCGATAATTCTTTTGTATATTTGGCCAGATCCAGCACTGCTTGTTTTTTTCGGGGTGGTAAAGATATGAAATATTCCGGAAGTGAAACCTGTGGCTGGTCAACAAAACACATTAATATGGAGAACGACTTTACATTCGGCATTATCAAACCAAATGCAGTAAGAACGGGAAAAGCAGGCCCCATACTTTCGATGATAAATGAGGCAGGGTTTGAAATTGCTGCCATGAGGATGGTACAGATGACAAGGTCACAGGCTGAAAATTTCTATGATGTCCACAAAGGAAAATCATTTTTTGATGACCTCGTTGAATTCATGACCTCTGGTCCAATAATTGTAATGATATTAAAACACACCAATGCTGTTGAGGAATACAGGAAGCTGATCGGTGCTACTGATCCGGCTAAAGCGGAACCCGGAACTATCCGTAAATTATTTGCTGTGTCAGTCCAGATGAACGCTGTACATGGTTCCGACAGTGTTGAAAATGCATACAGGGAGGCCGGCTTCTTCTTCTCGGGCTTTGACAGATTCTTTTAAATCATATATGAGACACATCTATCGTAAAGATTTCTCCGACAAAAGAACTCTGGAAAAATTTTCATCGGCTTTCACTCTTTCTGACATGGAGATATTTATCTTCCCGGAACTGTTTTATCCGCTTGTTCTGGCAAATATAATCTCACCTCTGATCTGGGAATGGAGGAATGACCCCTGGTTTCACAATATCGAGAAAAAAAGCTTTACCTATAAGTCGAACAGGATCAAACAATATATCATTCAGAATTTTGTCTTTAACCTCGACCTCTCTACATGGGGTTTAACAACAAAGACCAGGGAGATAGACAGGTTCAGAGATTATATCGATATGGATATGCTCAGGCAGTCAAATGCACTTTTTGGCTATGAAGGCGATAAGTACTATTTTGATATTGATATCAGAAAGCATTTTGGACTCGATAAGTTTGATTCTGATATCATTCCTTACTGGAAAACCGAGACAATTGAGGCCATGACAGCTTTCAGGCATAAGGACAATTTTTCCACAGGAGGCGGAGAATGTGTTTCACTCTCAGCGCTATATGCTGCAGCCATGTTCGTGATCGGTAGAATTCCGCTTGACAGGATCTTCCTTATCGCAACCCCTCTGCATTCACAGAATTTTATAATTGAAAAGGAAGGTCTGATAACAAACAACCGGAGAATAGTAACAAAAAACATGTGGTTCAACGGGACATCGTTGTCAGAGAAAGCAAGAAGGGCCCTTGAAAATGAGAAGGTTACGATAGTATCCAATATAACTGGTTATATTCATACTATTTATAATGAAGCGACAATTGACAAGTCGGCCTATGATTTTTTCCGGGAAAAGCTTGCCGATTTTCTGGTCACTGACCTGACATCTCATGTGTTTCTAAATTTTCTGAGGTTCAAATCGAAGTACAAGAACCAATTCCAGTTTCGTTGTGAATGCTCCGGTAAGTCCAGGTATATACTTCTGGAAAAGATGTTTGAATATGAACACAACAGCAGGTTCAACGTCTCGGCGGAGATGCGTGAGCAGCTGATCGGGGAAATAGAAGGTGATGAATTTCATCTGAGTCCTATCCAGGGGAAGATCATGCTTAACGAGCTTGAATCATTGCTTGATGAGATGCAGGGAAGCAGCCTTGAAAAGCTTGAGTATGAGTTTATTCTGAAAGCAGGGGCTGAACATGTAAATCTTATTAAGGAGATGTTCATTGAAATAAGGGAATTCGTAGTAACAGTGCCAAAGCTACCTGAAGGTCCCAGAAAATTTGTTAAGCTTGAATATCCCGCGATAAGCACTGAAGATACAAGAGAAGAGATATCGGGCAAAATTATTGATTTTGCCGAAAGATCTGAGCTCTGCATGCTAACCCTTTATACTTTCAGGCAAATGGATCTCCTCGACTGGCTGCCTTTTGTCAAGGCTGCCATTGAAAGGAATCCGGTTTGCGTTTCCGAGCTTAATGGGAAAAGTACGCAGGATGTTTATACGATATTAAAAGCCATACCTGATGAATCCATTTATGACGGTGCGAGACTAAGTCTCCCTGATGAAGTCTGGAATTTCGGAAGAGGCGATGGAATTGAAAAAGCATTACTGCTTGCAGATTTTCTGATGTTCAAATTTCCTGAAGAGACTGTCGTTATAGAAATTGAGCACAAAAACGTTTCTGTAAGATCCAAAAAGGAGCATTTTATATTCAGATCAATGAAAGGGTTCAACAAAAGAATTTATATTAGTCACGAAGGTTACAGGATCGAATAAGTTCACTTTAGAACTATTTCCTTTATGACCTCTGCCCCTGCCCTTTCATTTAGTTTTTCCCTGAGAGCTTCCCTTAACATCATAAGCTCATTCCTTGCTATTGAGGAGTTAAGATGAACATACAGAACGCCATCTTTTATGTAGACTCTGGACGTTCTTGATGCGATTGCCTTTCCTACGGTGTTTTCCCATGACTCAACTATCCCGACCTCCCGGAGTTTGTCGCCAAGATTCATGTCCCTGATGTAATCCTGCATTGCCTCGGCAAGTGATATAGTTTTGCTTCGTCTCATCTCATTATCCGTCAGCTGCCCGTTTCCTGAATTGTTCCATCGTCCGATATGCGGAAGAGCTTATGCTCAGCATCGAGTGATGAAAGGATATGCTGCAGCCTGTCCTGGTGGGTATCAGTAATAAAGATCTGACCGAACCTGTGGTTCCCGACCAGGCGGATGATCTGCTCGACCCTTTCCGCATCAAATTTATCAAAGACATCATCCAGAAGAAGAATGGGTGGAAATCCTGCTTTCTTCTTGATATAATCGAATTTGGCCAGCTTCAGGGCTACCAGGAATGATTTTTGCTGACCCTGCGACCCTATTGCCTTGACAGGATAATCACTCATCTCAAAACCCAGATCATCCTTATGTATGCCAACAGTTGTATATTCAAGTATCCTGTCTTTACCGAGTGCATTCCTGAGAGCTTCCCCGAATTCCCCTTCACCGAGATGCGATCTGTAGCTGAGCTTTACAAGCTCCTTATCCTCAGTAATAAAGGAATAGTATTCCTGAAAGACAGGAATTAGTTCTTTAACAAGGTTTTCCCTTTCGCGGTAAATATAATTCCCGTAATTGACCAGATGGGAATCCCAAACTGAAAGCATATCCTCCTCGAATCTTCCGGAATCCCTGAAATCTTTAAGGAGCCGGTTCCTCTGCTGCAAGGCTTTATTGTATTTCAGTACAGAATCGAGGTACTCAGGATCGTACTGGCTTATTATTTTATTGAGGAACTTGCGCCTCTCCTCACTTCCTTCAGCAATAAGAGCGCTGTCGGCCGGAGATATCATTACAACAGGATATCTTCCCACGTGATCTGAAAGTTTCTGATAATCCTTACCATTTCTCTTAAGTACCTTCTGCTTCTGCCTCTGAAATGAGCAGAAGATAGTATCCTCATCGCCATTTTTCCTGAACCAGCCCTGAATAATAAAATAATCTTCAGTATGCCTTATGTTAACGCTGTCGATATTGTTGAAAAAGCTTTTAGTAAGAGACAGGTAATGTATAGCATCCAGGATATTTGTCTTTCCAACGCCATTATTGCCCACAAAACAGTTGATCTTGGGTGAGAATTCAAGCTCCGCTTGTGCATAATTCTTAAAGTTGGTCAGGGCAAGTTTTCCGAGGTACATTTTTACAAATAGATAAATGATTTGAATCTGCTCAGGGTACGAAATTATAAAATTCAGTCAGTATCAGGAAATATTTCCTTAAACCAGCCATCTATTCAGCTCAAAGAAATGAAAACCAGATAATTTCATTTTTTTGATTAATTGTTTCATAATATATTGAAAAAAATTACTTTTGCGAAGTTAATTTCTGAAGCTAGAATAAATTATGGCAAAAAACATTAAGGAAGACCAGGGACTAAAGAATGTTGAGGAGACTCTGACAAGAACAGAACAGTATCTTGAAGAGAACTATAAATCGCTGCTCATTGTTGTTGCAATTGTAGTGGTCATAGTTGGACTTTTCTACCTTGGAAGGATCTACCTGGGCAAGAAGAACGGAGAGGCACAGTCGCAAATGTACCAGGCGGAAAGATGGCTGGAGATGGATTCTCTCAAACTTGCACTTAATGGCGACGGCAACTATCTTGGATTCCTTGATATTGCAAAGAACTATAAGTTTACAAAGTCTGGTAACCTTGCAAAATACAGTGCTGGAATATGTTATCTCCATCTCGGGCAATACCAGGATGCCATTGAATATCTCACAAAATACAAAAAAGAGGACAAAATAATTGGCTCTCTGGCGACAGGAGCCATAGGCGATGCATATGTTGAAATGGGCGACCTCGATAAAGGTATTTCAAAGTACATTGAGGCAGCCGATTATGGAAAAAACTCTTTCAATACTCCTATCTTCCTGATGAAAGCCGGTCAGATATATGAGTTACAGCAGAAATATAGCGATGCGATGAAGCTTTATGAGAGGATTAAGAATGAATATCCCGAAAGCACCGAAGGCGCTTCCATCGATAAATATATTACACGGGTCAAGCTCCTGGTCAAATAAGGGAGTTGTTCTACCTGATTGCCTTTACTTATGTGAAATGCCGGTTCAACCTGGCTTTGATCTTCTAAATTATACCGGTCATGGCAACAGCAAATCTTTCTGAGTATGATCCTGCAAAGGTTCCCGATGCTTTAGAGTTTCGTTTTGGGATTGTTGTCTCGGATTGGAACAGTGAGATCACTTTTGCACTGCTTGACGGTGCGATAAAAACACTTCAGAAGCATGGCACATTACCTGAAAACATTCTTATAAAACACGTACCAGGCAGTTTCGAGCTTACGCTTGGCGCCCAGCTGATAGCAGAGAACGAAGATATTGATTCAGTTATATGCCTGGGATGTATTATCCAGGGAGAAACACCTCATTTCACCTATATCTGCCAGAGCGTAACTATGGGGATCACCCAGCTTAATATTGATTACAATATACCCTTTATCTTTGGAGTTCTTACGACCGTAAACCATCAACAGGCTTCAGACAGGGCAGGCGGCAGACTTGGGAACAAAGGCGATGAAGCGGCGGTTACAGCCATTAAAATGGCTGCACTTCAAAAAGGTATTACATCCTGAACTATCTGAGCACTTTCCTTACGAAAGCGACTGTGAAGTAGGACATCATAAATACTCCCATAAAACCTTCCAGCCCTGAAACTATCCTGCTAATACCCTGCGGATAGACATCACCATATCCTATAGTAAAAAAAGTGATGGCAGAATGATAAAACGATTGCAGCAATGGAGTCAGGTTATCCGGGTTTCCAACTGCCGACGCCGTTTTGCCAAGACCCGTACCTTGTATAAGGTAGTAGGTCATTCCGAAGAACATCCAGAATATGACAACACTAAACAAAACCCTGCCCGGTGAAGTTGCATACAGACCTATTTTATCAAATACCAGCCATTTGAATCCGAATATCGGGTATTCCCAAAATCTGGCCCATTTATTGTTTTCAATTGCCTCCTGCATAATTGCATGGGCCTCGAATCTTTTGAACTCGACATAAGCTTTATCCTCATCATCATACTTGCCCGTGCTGCTAAAATTTGTTTTAAGTATCCTGAATTGCTCCGCTTTTTGTCTGATGGTCGTTTCAGGCTGGGCTGTTATCACCTTCCTGCAGCTATTCTGTTCCCAGTCAATGTAGAGCTTACCGATTATCCTCATACCCGACATGTCCAGAACCTGGATATCGATCTTGAAATCATAAGGTTCAAGATCTACGATATCCCTTATGATAGTATCAGAAATGTCAAGCAGTTCAGCCCCTGCCAGTCTGAGATCAAAATAGTGATCGAGGTGGCACGATTTCAGGCTCAGTACCTTGAACCGGGAGTTATTAAATATTACATCTCCATCACCGAATTCAGTCTTCTCAAAATTAATTTCAGCATTGACCATCTCCATAAGGCTGAAGTTTTTAGTCCCTGCTCCCATTTCTGCCTTTTTGAACTGGATCTTGCCCGACCTGCATGATGCACCCTCAAAATTCACCTCTCCGTTGCCAAAGATCGAGCGATTGAAGTTTATTCTTCCCGAGCCGAAATCAACAGTTCTGAAATCGACCCTGCTGTTCCCGAATTCGGCACGTTCAAAAGTAACCTCACAGTCTCCGAATGCCGAGTAATGAAAATCAACCTTCCCTCCCGTTATCCTCGTGACCTTGAAATTAAACCTGCCGTTTCCGAACTGGGTATTAATGAAAAGCAATTCACCAAAATTAAATTCTGTATTGGCAAAACTCACTTCGCCATCACCGAATTTTATATCCTGGAAATCCTTAATGCCATCTTTTACTATGGCATTCTTGAAGAGAAAATCACCGTCCCCGAATACGGAGCCGTTAAATTCTATGTTACCGTCCCTGAAGAGTGTATTGGAAAAGATAACATTTCCCTTACCAAAGTTTGTCCCCGTAAAGGAGACTTTTCCCCTTGCAAAATGTGCGCCATCGAAATCAATATCATCATCGGAAAAAGATGAAAAGCTGAAATCAGTCGAGACTTTTGCTTCAAAGAATGCATTTCGTGCAGAGAATTTCTTCAGCTCAACGAAATCCTTCTTGTCCAGTCCCCGGTACCTTCTGTAGTTTGCAAGTGAGAATTCGCTTATATAAAAATTATCCAGGGTAAGGTCCATCCCTTCGCCTATCATCTTAAAGATCTCGGATGTTTCCACAGCAC
Source organism: Bacteroidales bacterium (assembly GCA_050013475.1). Classification (GTDB taxonomy): domain Bacteria; phylum Bacteroidota; class Bacteroidia; order Bacteroidales; family VadinHA17; genus LD21. The sequence goes on along the minus strand of JBEKFE010000003.1, from coordinate 170,086 downwards.
CGAATAATTCTGTACCGAGCTGTTCACCATCATGTCCGAACAAGGTGACTATTGCAGTCCTTGGACATGTCCTTCCATCATCTGCAATGAATTTTACATTTTTGATTTCAACCCTGTAGTTATTATAGCCTGTAACCATTTTAATAGAGCTTGAAAGATTAACAAATTTAAGAAAAAAGGTCGGAGAACAATCAGATTTAACGGTTGCAAAGTTGCCTGAAAGTACAATATTCGCATTTCCGCTGATGGCCAGTCATTATAAATTCAGTTTCATTATTAAAAATGGTTTCAAGGGTACTGCGCAGACCCAAGGAGAATTCTTTCCTTATCCGGGAATAATCTTCAACCATGATCTTGGAACCTTTCTCGTTCCCGATAATAAGGTAATCTGAAAAGTTCTTCCCCGACAGATTTCTTAAAGCGTACAGTGAAGGCCTTACCTTTTCATCAATATTCCCGACAGAAAATATCTCGCAATACATAAGAATCTGGAACCATGCTTCATTACGTTTATCATCATTTTCATCAAAAAGTGACTCTACAGATGGTATTTCCATAGTCATGTTTCCTGTCTTGTAGTCAATTATCCTGAAAATATCTCCGACTATGTCAAGCCTGTCTATATAGCCGCCGGCTGCAATCATTATTTTCTTCCTGTTATATAATATCTCCATCGGTGAGATGACTTTCTTTTCAAGACCGACAATTTTCAGAGGGCTCACTGACTGATCAAACCGGATTATCATTCCAGCATATGATCTGAGAATATTACTTATGATCTGCAGCTTCCCGTCTGACCACGTTTCTTTTCCATTGAACCACGAAGTGTTGACCACATCTCTGATAACTCCATTTACTTTATCATGATCGTGAAGTATTGATTCAAGCATTGTGCTGCCGATCGTTTTTCCGACCGTTGCGGAATAGATCCGTTGCATTATGCCATGCAGCAAAGCTCCGAACATTGCCGGATCTATATCGGTAAGTATTCTTTCCGGCTCCTTAAGGTTGCAGATATATTTATAAAAAAACTTCATCCTGCAGGTCAGCCAGGTGTTTACTGCGCTTGGCGAAACAGGCTTCCCTCCGGGTTTTAAAAAGAGTTCTTCAAGCTTCCCGATATGTTTTCTGGTTCTTTCAAGCACTTCAGGGAACCTGGCAGATGAAATGATCTCGCATCCAAGCCCAACCATTTCCGGTACTTGCTTGTTCAGGTAGATCAGCTGAAGCAGATACCTGCTCATCTCGCCTGTCTTCACACCTTCAGAACTTGAGTTATAGATAAAAGTTATGTTTTCAACTCTGTGTAAAAGCCTGTAAAAGTAATACGCGTAAATTGAATCCTGATGCTTTTGTCCAGGCAGCCCATAGGCTTCACGAAGATTATAGGGGATGTACGAAGAACCGGCAGAGCTTCCCGGCAGGACCCCTTCATTTGCCGATAATATTATGAGGTTCCTGAAATCAAGTGCCCTTGTTTCAAGTATCCCCATGATCTGTATCCCGCTAAGTGGCTCGCCAGAGAAGGGAATTGATATGCCTCTTATTATTCTGTCGAGCAGCCTTGTCCATGTGGCTGCAGTCAAAGAGATATCAGATGCTGACATGATATTGTCGAGTCTGTTAATAGCCAGCAGCACCCTGTATATAAATTCGTTACTTATCTTAATTTCAGAAGAGGTATGCACATCTTCATCTTTTTCATTGTCAGTTGTTATAAAAATACTTTGCAGTATTGATCTGATATAAGCAGAAAGCAATGCAGGCGTGGCGGCTCTTTTAAAAATTGTATCGAAAGGAGTTATTCCGTCGAACCTTGAGCCGGGTATCCACTGTCTCTTTTCTGATACCAGTTGCGAGATAAGACCGCTTCCATTCCGATTAACAGAATAAAAATTATGCCTGAGTACATTAAGGACATCCCTGTGATCGAAAAGTTCATCTTTCCCTTCTGCCCTGCAGTTTTTCTGAAGGGAAAGAAGATGCCTTACAAGGCTGTAAACCTGGCTGAGTTTCAGAGGATAGCCCATAGTGACATTGACATCCGCTATATTTTCAGGTATAGTTGACAAAACAGGTACGAGGAGTGATTCATCAGCAAGCAGGATAGCAGTATGATGAGCTTCGCTTCCGTTGATCTCATTTATATTCCCGAGTAGTTCAGGGATAAGCTTTACCTGTGCAATATCAGAGGATGTTTCAATTATCCGGCTGGCGATTATCTTATTTTCAGAAGACAGCTTCGTGCTGTATTGCCAGTCAGCTGGCATATCATTTCCAAACTCCTCCAGGTTGCTCCTTATAAAGAACCCTGCTGAATGTGTTGATCTCTTATCTCCATAGGTTATGTCATAATCCCAGTAAAACCTTGCAAGACCCTCATTTTTCAGAGTATGCATCAGTATCTTTTCACAGGCATTCAGTGCATTGAAGCCGACAAAATGGTAATTATCCCATTTGTTTTTCGGAAAATGACCATCTCGGCATTTTTCTGCAAGCTCCCTGAATATCATACCTTCATAAGCAATCCCATTTTTTGCAAGTGATGCGCGAAATCCTGAATATAATCCTGACAATAATGACCAGATACGCAAAAAATCTTCTTTTTGTGCCGTTCTTGCGCCATCGCTGAAACTTACCCAGAACTGTCTGACTGCATTCAGCTGGTCTTCAGAAAGGGCACCGAACTTTTCATCAATTCTTTTAATATCTGCCAGGTTTTCAAATAAATTAGCAGGATCAGCGAGATATTTATCAACGTCATCAAAATCGTTAATAAGCAGTTCCCCCCAGAAATAAAAATCATCAAATTTCTCAGCAGCGGGATTCAGACCCCTGTAAATTTTGTAAAGTTCAAAAATAAGTGTTTCGCTCTCTGCTGGTCTGAGGAATGAGAATGATCCGAAAAGTTCATTGATAGTTTTCACGGCCGGCGCCCATACAGGTTTACCAGCCCTTGCAGCAAGATATTTCAGGAAATAAAGCCCTGCCCTCCTGTTTGGAAAAACCATACAGTGAGTATCAAGCCTGTCGCCATACTCCTCAAAAATGTGAGATGCTATTTTTTCAAGAAAAAACTCCATTATTCAATTTCGGATATTGGATTTAGGTTTATACAAACGACCCTGCCATGTATCGAGCTCTTCAAGTCGTTTCTCAATGATCAAAGCGATCTGGTCAGTTCTCTTTTTCCCCCAGTTCTGGACCGCCAGCTTTGATGGAGGGGCCTCACCGGTGAACCGCTCGACAACAATTGACGGGTTGAGCCTCTCGAGGAATCTGACAAAAAATTCCACGTATTCATCAAATGCAAAAAGGTTGAAGTTGCCAGGATTAAGCTGGTATTCCTTTTCCATCTTCGTACCTTTAACAATCTGAAGCTGGTGAAATTTTACCGAATCAATGGGAAGTTCTGAGATGATTCCGGCCTGATTCATCATGTCATCATATGACTCCCCTGGAAGGCCAAGGATGAAATGCGCACCGGTCTTAATATTCCGTGATGCTGTCATACTGATAGCATCCTGTGCCTGTAGGAATGTATGGCCCCTGTTAATATGTCTGAGCGTTTCATCATAACATGATTCAACGCCATATTCAACGACCAGGAAGTACTTTTTCGATAATTCAGCAAAATAATCCAGCTTTTCAGCATCAACACAATCTGGCCGTGTACCGATAATTAGTCCCGCTATACCAGGGAAGCTCAGTGCTTCTTCATAGAGCCCCCTCAGGCTGTTAAGGGGTGCATAGGTATTTGAATAAGCCTGAAAGTAAGCCAGATAGCCGCGTGGAGACCTGTAGCGGTGTTTAAGGAAGTCGATACCTCTCCTTAGCTGCTCGGTGATCGTCCTGTCGGGTGAGCAATATGATGGATTAAAAGCATCATTATTGCAGTATGTACATCCTCCTGTTCCTGCTGTGCCGTCACGGTTAGGGCAGGTAAAGCCAGCGTCGATGCTGACTTTCTGAAGTCTGCCGCCGAACCTGCTCCTGAAATAATTTGAATAGGCATTGAAACGACGTTCATGTCCCCACGGAAATTGATATGCAATATCCTCTCCGGGATGCATCATACTTTAATTATATTATTATTATCAACGTACCACAGATAAGCTTCAACCGGCTTTGCTTCCATTGAATCGAGAAGCTTCTTATAATCTATAACCTGTTTCAGATAAGCTCCTTTCTCTTTCCCGAACTTGAAATCAATAACTATGACCTTCTCATCGGTAATAACTACCCGGTCGGGGCGTTTGGCAGTACCGTCAGGTGAAAGGATCTCAGATTCATTCATCACCTTCAGACCGGGACTGAACCAATCCTTAACTTCAGGCCTTGCCATAGCTTCTATGATCTTTTTTTCAATTGACGACCTTTCGTTTTCTGTTATTCTGCCCTGAAGAAGCATGTTCCGGACAGCATCGGGAACATCGTCAGCTGTCAGCACAGTCTCCAGTATTTCATGCATCAGCAGACCATAGTTGATCATCTTTTTCCTTTCATCATCTGCGTTCTGAAGCCAGTTATCACCATGGAACTTAAGATGAAGACGGGCTATGCCATGATTTACATAATAACCACCTGAGGTTATCCTGCCTTCCTCCGATGGATGTTTCTTTTTGTGATTTTCATCAGCTTCTCCAAATGAGAATAGATTCTTTTCTGTATCAAAGAGATGCCTGAGATCAATCTCACTTCCTGATAATATTTCAGGATCTTCTGCCATTATCGCTTCATACAAAGCTTTCGATATTGTTCCTGACCTTCCGTTCATCGGGCAAAAGCCGTACAGGCAGTCTACTGCCCTTGTGAAGGCAACATAAAGCAGGTTGATATTGTCAACAAGCGTATTGTAGGTTTCATTGAAATAGTCATCGGCAAAATCTGAATACCGGAGATCAGCCTTATATTTCACAGGAACGACTCCAAGCTTTCTGAACGGCTGGCCTTCAGGGGTTACCCACAGAGCAGGAGATGAACTGCCATGACCCATGCTCCACGATATAAAGGGAATTATTACAACACTGAATTCAAGTCCTTTTGATTTATGGATAGTGAGTACCCGCATCGAATTCTGCTGGTCAGAAACAACGACTGATTTTTTTGTCCCGGTATTTTCCCACCATTCAAGGAATGAAGGAATGTCGGCTGAAAATAAGCCGGAAAATTCAAGAACACAATCCTGGAATGAATTCAGGTACGCACTATTCCCGGGATTTTCTCCAAGTCTGAAGAAAAGGATTATATTTTCTACAGATTCGAACAACGTCATTTGTCGTATCTTTTCTATAAATCTCCTGAAGCCTTCAGGGAATAGTCTTTCTGCCTCTCCTTCAGTATCAGTCAGGTCAGCTGACATTGGATCACTGCCTGTTAGCATCATCCAGTTTCGCAGCATGACGGACCGGCTTAAGCGGGGATCATCTTCATAAAGACTCTTCAGGAGAGCTATGATAAAACTGATGGAAGGGGACGAGGAAAGAAGAAGCGATTCACTTGATATTACATTATAATTATACTTTTTTCTTTTTTCTTCTCCTGCGGATTCCCGGTATTCAAGGATTGTATTCAGAACGGAGGCACCTTCACTGTTTGTCCGGACAAGTATCCCTATATCTGATCCGGAATACCCTTTATCCTGAAGTTCTTCAATTAACCCGGGTAATTCTGAAAGTGCAGCCTCCCGGAATGATCTCTCCTCATCATTCATAAACCTTATCCTGATCTCACCGCCCTCTTTTTTGCCCGGATATTTCTGAATAGTATTTGAATAGAGATCCTCAAGAATAAGTTTGCCGGTATTGTTCTTCTCCGATCTGTCGATCAATCTGGGCAATATCGTGAAAAGAGTGTTGTTGAACGAGATGATGTTTTTACTGCTTCTCCAGTTTGTATCGAGATATTCATCGTGGAGCACTGAGTTCCTGATCTGGTCATTAAGAGTGGAATGAAGTATTTTCCAGTCGCTGTTACGCCACCTGTAGATCGATTGTTTTACATCACCTACAACAAGGTTATCATTACCCTCAGCCAGGCTATTCTCAATCAGAGGTCTGAAGTCGTTCCACTGGATATGCGACGTATCCTGGAATTCATCGATCATGAAATTCTCATAAGTATTTCCTGCCTTCTCATAGATAAATGGAGTCTGATCATCTTTGATTATCAGCCAGAGTAATTCTCCTGCATCCGAAAGAAGAAACCTGTTTTCGGCTGAAGTTATCAGATGGACCTTTTCCAGGATATTGGCAAGAATACCAAGAATATAGATATTATCAGTTATAAAGATTGCAGAATTGGCTGAAAAAAAATTCTGATTATAATATCGGAGCGTTTCTGTGAAGATCTCCCGAAACCCGTCATCCAGCGCCGACTTTAATTGAGGTGAAGGCCCGGCCTTTGATGTCCAGACCTGTGGTGATTCCAGGACCTGGTTCACTGTAGCTGTGGGAGGTTTCCATGCTCCGGCTACGGCATTCTCTATAATTCTCAGAAAGGAGGGGACACCTCCCCTGTCACCTCTCAGGAACATTTCATCCTTTACATCATGCTTATTGAGAATTCGTCTGCACTTTGCAGAATAATCCTTAAGCGTTGTCTTAAATTCTGACTGAACGGATCGCAGCTCCCTGACATATTCTGTAAGAAAGGTTCTGTCGCTAAGCTTATCACGCTCATCTGCAGGTATAAGCCTGAATTTCTCCCTGAAAATTTCCTCAGCCAGTTTAAGTATATCCTCGGCAAGGTTCCAGCTTTTTCCTCCCTCGGCTCTTTCATAGGCATATTCAGTGATCCATTCCTGCAGAGCCTGATCCTCTCCTGTTGAAGAAAACATTTCATCAACTGCCTGTTTCAGGATCAGGGAATGATCGAGTTCAATTATATATCCGTGACTGAGTCCGATCTCGCGTGTAAAAGATTTAAGGATCTTCTGGAAAAAGCTGTCTATCGTTCCAACATTGAAGCAGGAATAATCGTGAAGGATATTATAGAGTATCGGCCTTGCCCCTGAAATAATTTCCTCTTTTGGTTTACCGGTAGCTTTCGAAATATCTTTGATCATTTGATCGTTGTCTCCTGACGATAATGAGTTAAGCTCACTCAGTATCTTACGCTTCATTTCTGAAGCTGCCTTATTAGTAAAGGTAACGGCAAGAATTTTTCTGTAGCTGTTCCTGGAACTGAAAAGCCTGGTAAGATAGATGGTTGTCAGCTTGTAGGTTTTTCCCGAGCCGGCAGAAGCATTATACCTTGTTAGAAGGCCTGATCCCATAGTGCCCTAAATTTACCTAATTTCCTCTGGTTTTTTCACTAATTTTGTACCTGTGAAGAAAAAAGTTATCATAGGACTTTCAGGAGGGGTTGATTCAAGCGTTGCAGCATGGAAGCTTAAGGAGCAGGGATTTGAGGTAGCCGGTCTCTTCATGAGAAACTGGCACGATACGACAGGTCTGCTTCAGAGCGAATGCCACTGGGAAGATGATCTGATGTTTGCCGGGATGGTTGCGAAAAAGCTGAACATCCCTTTTCATTTTGTAGATCTGAGCGAGCCTTACAGGCAAAGGGTGGTCGATTATATGTTCCTGGAATATGAAAAAGGAAGGACGCCTAACCCGGATGTGTTATGCAACAGGGAGATCAAATTTGATTCCTTTGCAGAAGAAGCCAGAAAGCTGGGAGGAGATTTTGTAGCAACCGGGCACTATTGCAGAAAAGAGGAATTAAATTCAGGTGAAAAAACTATTTACAGGCTTCTGGCCGGAAAGGATCCGGACAAGGATCAGAGTTATTTTCTTTGCCAGGTAAATCAGGCACAGCTTGATTATGCACTATTTCCGATCGGAGACATGCTTAAACCGGAAGTTCGCAGGATTGCTGATGAGCTTGGTCTTCCGACAGCCAGGAGAAAAGATTCGCAGGGTATCTGCTTTGTCGGTAAGGTACATCTTCCTACTTTTTTGCAGCAAAAGCTGGAAGCAAAAAAAGGAAGGATTGTTGAAGTAATGAATGATGCTCCTTTTACGCAATTTTCCCCCGGCCTTCCGAATAGCGAAGTTCCTGATGAGATTCTTAAGGAGATGGTTAAGCCCCATCTTCTGGATCCTTCATCAGGCAGAACTATAGGGACTCACAACGGGGCTCATTTTTTTACAATCGGTCAGCGCAAGGGTGTAAATATCGGCGGCCACAAGGAGCCTTTGTTCGTTATCGGGACGGATGTTGAAAAAAATATCCTTTATGTCGGTGAAGGGCAGTCTCATTCCGGGTTATACAGAAAAGGACTTCACATAGTGAATGATGACATTCACTGGATAAGGACAGACCTGGCTATGAAAGAGGGTGAACATCGCGATTATATGGTAAGGATCAGGTATCGTCAGCCCTTGCAGTCAGCCAGACTTTATTGCAGGAAAGACGGGATATATGTGATATTCAGCAGGCTCCAGCGCGGAGTTGCACCAGGTCAGTTCGCTGCATGGTACGATGCAGATGAAGTTATCGGGTCGGGCGTGATCAACAGGTGATCTGCCGGATATTGAATCTACCTGTTAGCTTTTGAACTTTTCAGCTGTTCAACCTCCTCTTTTAGTGCATTAAGCTCCGACCTCAGATCATTATTTTCCTGCTTTTGTGAATTGATCTGCTTTTGCTGTTCTTTCATACCTTCCAGAAGCAACACCGATATCTTATCATAGGCTACGGCTTTGTATCCATTATCATCTGTTTTTACCAGCTGGGGAAATACCTTCTCGACCTCCTGTGCAACAAGGCCTAACTGTCTTCCCGTTTCAAAATTCATATCCGGGAATTCTTCCCTTCTCCAGTCAAAATAGTAACCATTCAATTCCAGAATACCAGGCATGATATTGCCAACAGGCTGAAGGTTTTTCTTCCACCTGACATCTGATCCAGCCCAGGTACCTGTAGAATATGCATTTCCAACAACATACAGTGAATAAGAGCCCGGGCTGGCAGTAGTTGCAATGGATGTTTTTTTGGCAAATACATTATATGTAGCGCCGTAACCCCAGCTGTAATATGTGCCATTGTACCAGAGAGCTTCTGCACTGTTAACATATAAAGCTCCATTGGTCGAAGTCTTATTCAGGTTTATCGAACCGCCAAAATCAGCCGATCCGTTCTTATATACGGTCACAGCATTTGATCTTGCACTTGCTGAAGAACCGTTTCCTATTACAAAAGCAGGGTCAGTGGTAATCCAGGAACCTGTAGTTCCAGCTATCAGGTTATACCTGCCAATTACAAGCGATCCGTATGCCTGTGCCGTGTTATAATGTCCCATCGCAATAGCGCCGTCACCTGAAGCAATTGTATATTCCCCGAACGTGGATGAGAGGTGACCGCTGGCAGTTGTATTATAGCCAGTTGCAAATGAGGTGTGTCCGCTTGCATATGTCCGGTCGCCAAAAGCTGCTGCCACCCAGTTTCCTGATTTTGTCAGGCAGCCGTTAGCCATTCCGGCAACTCCGTTATATTCAACTGTGGTGCCCCAGCCCGTTGCAGTCGAAGCAAGGAATCCTCCCGATTTGGAGTAAACCCCCATTGAAGTATTGAACCAGCCGTTGGAAACCGTCTCAAAACCCATTGCTGTTGAGAACGGATAAGATGCTGTATCGTTTACCCCCAGAGTAAATGCACCCTGTCCGGAAGCGACTGATCCGAATCCTGCGGCAAAAGCTCCAAAACCTGATGCTGTCGTCCCTCCCGTTGGGTGGCCCAGTGAATCCATCCCTACTGATCCGATCGCGATGCTCTGACTTCCTGAGGCAGTGGCATAGGTGCCAAAGGCATAAGATCCATCGCCAGTGGCTTTGGAATGATCTCCGAATGCAAATGAACTTGTGCCTGATGTCAAACTATTTTTACCAATAGATGTGGAATAATTACCTTTTGCAACAGCCTGGTATCCGAGAGCCTGGGACCAGTTTCCTTTTGCTTTTGATTCAAATCCGGTTGCCAGTGAGTTCAATCCGATACTGTCGGGTGAAACTACGATAACCCTGCCGGTAAGAAAAGCTTCCTTCAGCGGATACCACAGGATCCTGGCTTTTGATGGATTAATGATATCAGGAGTTGTGCCTTTGACTCCAAGATATTCAGCCCCAGGACTCTTGGTGGTACTAAAGCCTCCAATGGCAAATCCACCCTTTGTTCCCTTTCCCGGAGTATCGTCAAAGAATATTCTGAACGTATCAGGTCGTACCACCAGGTAATTCTGGACAGTGCCTTTGGACTTGTTGAATCCTCCGACCGCAAATCCTCCTTTGGAAGTACCCTTGCCGGGAATACCATCATCCACATAGATCCTTACACCTTCGTTGTAGACTGCAAAGACTATCTGCCCTGTATTATTTCTGACAACAAAGAGTGCGGAGTCCATGGTAGTAGTATTCCCTTTTACACTTAATAGTGGTACTGTTCCTTCAAGATTGCCCGCAACCATGGAATACGGGACCGACTGAAGCTTTGACGTCCCCATAACTTTCCAGGTACTTGGATAGTATATAGAAGTTCGCAGAAACAATGGAGTTTTTGTCCAGTCAATAGTGTTGAAGTAATAGGCAGAGCCTGATTGTCTCACACCTGTACCGACTACTACTGTGAACATGCCAAAAGCATTTGTCTTAACCGGATTAAAAAGTTCTTCCCAGACCATAGTATTCAATATAGTATCGGAAAGTATCCCGATCTTTACCTGCATGGTCGCTCCGGTTATTGGATTCCCGGTAGCATCGCGGGCTATCGCCTGATAGTTTAAGCCCTGGGGAACCTGAGCTTTGCAAGGAAAAAGGGAAAAGGCAAAAGTAAAAAGTGAGAGAAGGAGGAGTTTTGTCTTCATAGCAGAGATTTTTAGGTACATGATAAAATCTAAAACAAGGTAAGTTAGGAGAAATTTAGAAGCCAGTCAATTTTTTTTGACAAAGTAATTGTTTGCTATTGACAAACGACGCGTAAAAGCATGTTATGAAATACAAAAGAGGCTTTTGAGACAGACTCTTCAAAAGGTGATAAAAATTTGAAGCAGGCAGGTTTAGAGACGTTATAATCTCATATTGATCAGAACTGGTTTAGTAAAAAAGGGCAAGAAACATTACAAATTTGTTCATTCTGAAAAATGATACTCTGAACTGAATTAGACCTCTTTCATTGTCCGATCCGGGAGGATCAGGAGAACTATTTTCTGTGAAAATTCTCAAACGGAATTCTGTTGTCTGCTTACCAGGAAAACTCCGGTAAAAATAAGAAAGGCTGAAAAGATCTTCAGAATACTAATCGTATCCTGTCCTAACATGGATGCAACGATGGCAGCAATTATCGGTTGCGTATAGGTATAACCGCTGACTATTGTGGGACTGAGCCGTCTGAGGCCGAAGGTGATAAGCAAGTATCCGAGATATGTAGCAAATATCACGATGAAGCCTATCCCAAACCAGGCGTGCAGGGGAACAGAGCCCCAATCCATGGTACTCCACTGGTGAAAGCCGGCTGGAATATTTGTAAGCATCCCGAATGTAAAGACCCATTTCATCACTGTTACAGGCCTGTACTTCTCCAGCATTTTTTTGATCAGTACGGTAAAGAGCGCCCAGCTAAGTGTATTTATAAGTGTAAAAATATTGCCGACAAAAGTTGAGCTGCTTAGGTCGGGCCTTCCCTCATGAAGGATCAGGAACAGGATACCTGTAAGTCCGACAGCAAGTCCAGCCCCACGGACAAGTGATATCTTTTCCCCCAGGATTACTGCCGTAAAGACAAAAGCGGCTACTGGATTTATAGCCATGATTATGGAGGAATTTATCGGAGTTGTCAGTGCCAGTCCTGCAAGAAAAAGTATTTGATTTATAACGACTCCCAGAAAGGAGCAGCCGAAAAGGTAGAATAGGTCGCGTTTGCTTACTTTCTCATAGGGTAAAAACAGGCTTGTGATCCAGAACATTCCTGCGGTTAAGACGCTCCTGAACGATACCAGGGCCAGGGGCCTGATCCATAATGGCATTACCGATTTGGCAATAGTGAAGTTCAGCCCGTAAATTATATTGGCTGCAAGCAGTGCAAGATGGGCATATGTTCTGAAAAAAGACTTTTGCATCCTCGATAATGAAGTTGCAAAAATATTAAAAGGTTCCGTTTTGGCAAACTATGGCAGAACTGTAAATAACAGCACTATTTTGGCTGCCTGAAGTCGATTATCTGGCTCCTTTTTACCAGATCTACAATAATATAAGCTGTATGCCATTCTTTGGTGCTTGCCGACATCCTGTAGGAATCAGGGTTTATATTCTGCATCATGTAGTTTCCTTTCTTGTCTGTCTTTAGAATCGAAGCCTGCATCCCATTTACAGATCTGATAATTACGCATGCGCCAGCCACCGGTTTGCCATACTGATCGAGAACCCTACCCTTAATGTTCAGAGGCTGCGACCAAACCTTAATAGTCACACCACCAAGCGCTGTAAATGCCGGATCAAGTCTGACCAGGTTGGTTGTTCTCAGGTTATGCACCTTCAACCCTTTCCGTTCCATCAAAATCTCCAGCGGCAATCTCAGTTCCTTATGCAGGTTGACCTCCGGCTGGAGATGAATTCTTACCATGATCTCTTTCTTTTCGCGGCTTTCAAGCACAAAATCGATATGAGGATATGGCTTCGGGATAATAGTCAGTAGTTCTGCTGTTGCAGCATCGCCTCCTCTGATGGAATAAAAGTCCACCTTAACCATTTTTGCATATTTTTCAAACTCTGTATGCAGGGAGAGCCTGAAGATTCTTCTATCCCTGAAGGTATTGAGAATGTAATAGATATGCTCCTTTAATCCCCGTATATTCTGAAGAGTATGGTCCCCTGGGTTGAACTGGTCCCCAATCCCCATCTGTGGATCAGGATCAGGATTTTGTGCAGGCTTTGGCTCCGGCATAGGAAGCGGAGGATGAGGAGCGCCGGAAGGTGCAGGGTCAAGGTTTCGCTGTGCTTCATCGGGGTTTGCCACAATAGACCATTCGCTATAATCGTCAATTTCTGTTGACAAGATCTGAGTATAGTGTGCGCGGGCGCAGATACACCTGTGTGTGGTGGTTGAAAGGAAATTCAGAACATAAGAATAGGTGCATGTTTCGGTTGCTTTTAGAACTGCCGGAAGTGTAGCGTCGGGAACAGTCGGGTTGCCTAAAATAAGAGCATCTGCAGCCCCCAGGCCTGTCCCGAAATGTTTTGCACCTATCCAGAAGGTTTTTACAGGATGAGTCCCCCTTGCATGAACCTGGATATAGCAGGTATTGGTGGTACCCTGGTTATAAAGATCGTTTCCGGGTGTATTTATATAGATATCCTGGCTTTCCCACCAGTCGGGTGAACCATCATCAATTTCCAGCCTTGAATAACCTGCGAAATATTTTCCGGCGACTCCGGCACCTACACTCCGGAAGTAGCTTGAGACTGAAGCCCCATGAACTGATGCTGCAATGTCGTTTACGCTTATCCTTCCATAATCATCAATCATTGTACTTGTGTCCAGTTTGAGCTCGCCGGCAAGCTGGGAAAGGAAACTCTCCCTGTCAGCCTGGTTGATTGCATCCGAGACTGTTTGTGGAATAATAAGGGTTCCATTGGTAACAGGAACGTTAGTGTCCCATTCTGCAATAAAAGCATTGCAATAGGGTGAAACGAAAACCACATGTATCTCAGCGTATTGCTGGTACGGGTACGTCTTAGGCGGTCCCACAGGCTGAGGAATTGTCCCGAAGATTGTCTGTCTAACCTGCTGCCATGTCAGCTGACCTGAGACCGGATCTATTAATCCGTTAACATCAGCCTCTCCTGAGATTACAACAAAAACAGTATTCATGTTTGTCTCGCCTGCAGGAACAAGCCCTGCAGGATCAGGCATTTTGTAAACCGGCGCGGTGGGATCGGTTCCGGCCAACGTCTCAATCATTGTTTTATAGGTGCTGATAAAATTTGCACACCCTGTTGCAGAAAAAGTGTTTCCTGCAGGAAACTTGTAGTAATCCTGCAAAGCTGCCTGTATATCCGTAATGTTATCACTGTCGGTTGTAAACAGGAACAGGTATTTGTCAGCTGATGAATTTGTTGCACTCATTGTATCTGGTTTTTATTTGGGGTATAATTAATTCAAATAGATAATCAGTTACTTTAAATCATCGGCCTGATATCGATCTGAAGGACCTGATGATCCGAATATCTATCATTTTCCCTATTATCAGATAGAATCTTGCAATCAGCCATGAGAACGGCCTCAGTAACCGACAGCATCTGATATAAAATATCTCTACCGGAATTTCCAGGGGAGTTCCCGAAACGATCACCGGATGGTGAGGCTGCTTAATCAAAATCTCGCCTGTCTGATTAACAGGTACCTTAATTCTTGCATATGCCCATTTGAATAGCCTGTCTAATTCCAGACCGGTAGCGGTGACAAATACATTGGTAAGTTCAACATTTGCCGGTGGAGAGAAGTCGAAATGGGGATTAACAGAGAAAGTCTTCCACCTGATCTTGTAGCTCCTGAAATGGCACCATCTGCATAGCTTTGGGTACCTTTTGAAGATGATCTTCAGATCCTGGTTCAGAAGCCTGATTATCGAGATGTACGCATTGTCCAGTATAACAGAAAACACCGGTTGTACATTGACATTTGTCACAACAAGATTACTCAATGTACATGTCAGCGGCGAATTAGGTAAAGAGTCCGTCACAACTACCGAATATGTCCCTGAAGTAAGCTGAATCTGCGGATTGGCTCCCTGAACAATTCCGCTTCCATCCGAGGTTGACCAGACATATATATAAGGTGATGTTCCTGTTTGCGGTGTTATCTTTAGAGAACCATTATTTCCCCCATTGGTCGAGGGATGAATCTCTACAGAACATATTAACTTAATAGCAGAGATGGTAAGCTGCGCTTCATTATCGCGATGCTCAATATCGCAATTTCCAAACTGACCATTTCCTTCATAGCTGCCAATGGCTACAAGGTTCTCATAAGTATCATCATTAAACCCGACATTATTGAACGTAAAAGGCTGGCTGTCTCCTGGTTTCCATATCGTCCCGCTCATTTCCTGATTAAAAGAATGCAGTGGAGAGCCAGGAATATCGCTGGGATGACAATATTGCCCAAGATCGACATTTATCTTCTTAAGAGGATGGGTCCCTTTCACTACAGATTTTACATTAATAATATTCCTTACTCCGGTAGTCGAATTATCGACAAGATACTGGTTGTTGAATGTGGCACTATTATAAGTTCCATCGTCGATTCGGGGATGGGTTATGAATATATCGGGGCTCATATTGTAAGGGTCACCATCCCTGATTTCAGGGAATGAATATCCGGGATAGAATGTATTGTTATTTGGATCCTCAGAAGCTATTATTATGTTACTTGAAATAGTGACGGCATTTGCTATATCATTAAAGCATATTCTGCCATAGCTGTCAAGTGGAGTTGCAGTTGCCAGTTTCAGCTGATCTCCGACAGTGTTCATAAACAGATTACGGGCAGACTGGGTCAGCTCATCCGGGTGACCGGGGGTAGTATCAGTTTGAGCAACCATTAATGTGCCATAATGTCGAAGAGGCGATGCTGCCGTATTTATGTTGCCCAGAAATGAATTTCCAAATGGAGATGCATAGATTATATGTATTTCAGTATTACATTGATAATCATATGTTTTAGCGCCTATTGCTTCCACGAATGTCCCATAAAGTGTCTTTCTGAGATCGTCCCATAATAAGTGCTTGCTATTATTATCTACCAGTCCGTTAACATCTGCGTTCCCTGAAATCACCACAACAAGCGTAAGCATCTTTGATTCACCATCAGGAACTATTCCATCCGGGTCAGGAGAAACAAGAGGAACAAAATTTGTAGTGTCAAATAGGGTCGTAACAACGCTTTTATATTGGGAAATAAACTGATCGCATCCTTTTATAATATTTACACCTGAAGGATATTTGTAATAATCCCTGAGTGTATAATAAACCGGAGTGAGATCATCATTATCTGTTGTAAACAGGAAGATGAATTTATCTTTTGGGGAACTTGTAGCACTCATTGTATTGGTATTTTAGTTTAAACAGTTTTAGTATGGCTTATCTATTGTATCAGTTAGCTGCAGGTTGTATCATCTGGAATGCAGCGCCGTCATAAACAGCCATGACAATACTGCCTGCTTCAATAAAGTTCAGGGTAGGGTTCTGATCGTGTTTCATAAACAGGCTCTTTGCTCCTAATGAATTAATATTCAAGGTACATGCAGCTGCAGTATTGGCGGTCTTAGCGTTGAAAACAACAACCATGCCTGCAACATAAGCAGTAATTCCCTGTATTGCTACTACATAAGTATTGGCAGTTCCGTTATCCGCACCATAATTGAATGATCCGTTAGTTGTGGTCTTTCCATTGATGGTCAGCTGCCTGAGAGTCATGGTTGCATTGAACTCACCATATATAAGTGGAGTGGTGGAACTTGAGTTGTCAATATACAGCTTATTGCCATTTGCTTCATTCCGGCCTGCCTGGTACCCAATGAATACTCTGCCGCTGGAATAATTGTTATTAGTTTCACCAGCATAGCTTCCGATGTATACGTTTTGATTCCCTATAAAGCTTGTGGCACCTGCACGGTAACCCAGATAGACGTTGTCATTTCCAGGCGTGCCGTATTCTCCATCTTCAATCCCGGACTGGCATCCGACATATGTGTTTCTTGTTCCTGCATCATTATAGCGGCCTGCCCCCTGTCCTACGTAAACGTTGGAGCTGGCAATGCTCTTTTCACCGCTCTGATAGCCTAAAAATACATTGGAGTTACCGCTCAGATTGGCATTGCCTGAACGGAATCCCATGAAGACGTTATAGCTTCCGGTTGTCATGCTGTAACCTGAAGTATAACCGACGAAAATATTTCCATAACCTTCGACGTTACTGAAACCTGACTGGTAACCAAAGAACACATTGTATCTTCCTTTCATCACGCTCAGGTTTGGGTTAGTATTGAGGCCGCTCTGGTGACCTATTGCATAATTGATCTTATTGATATTAATAAAGTCGGAATTATTTGCTCCCTGGACATTAGTTACTGAAAATCCTTTCAGGGAGTCGGTAACGGTAATATTTGTCTTTTCTGGTTTTACTGAGATATACTTGGAATTATATGATTTGCTAGTACCAAATCCTCCGATTGCAAAACCTCCCTTAACTGATTTTGATGAACCATCATTTATATAAACTCTTGAACTATCACGTGTTATGCGAAAATATTCTTCCCTGCCCAATTTAGACTGATCAAAACTTCCGATAGCAAACCCGCCCTTTCTTGCCTTTACAAGTCCCGTATCAATATAAGCCCTGATGCTGTCACCTGTTACTATAAGGTAGTCCTGCTGGCCCTTTGACTTGTTAAAGCTGCCTATAGCAAAACCTCCCTTGGTTCCTTTGCCGGGAATTCCATCATCAACATATACTCTTACACCTTCATTATAAACTGCAAAAACAGTCTGCCCGTCTTTGTTTTTAACCTCAAACAGAGCCTCTGAATAATCCGTAGTAGTTCCGGTAACTGCAAGTTTTTTTACCGGACCGGTCAGGTTATCGGCTACCATTGCAAATGGCACTGTCCAGAGTCTGGCTGATCCCATATTTTTATAGCTCCCGGTGCTCAATGCCAATTTTATTCCAACATATAATGTTCCTGTTGACCAGTCAATAAGACTAAATGTTGCCAGCTGGCCTCCAACTTTTGTACCTGTCCCAAGGGCTAAAGTAAAAGAACCGTACTTATTTGTCGGAACATTAAGGAACTCTTCTTCCCACAGATATGTCCCGCTTCCTGATTCCTTGAACCCTGTAGTGTCAGTCAGGATCGAAAGTTTTACCTTTAGGGTCCCATTTGCGATCGGTATGCCGTCCGCATCAAGGGCGACTCCCTGGTAATTGAAACCCTGCGGTACCTGGGAAGACACAAGATAAAAGACAAAAGACAAAAGTGCTGTCAGAATTAGTTTTGCTTTCATAGTCGGTATATTTAGAATTTAGTCATCAGCAGATCGGGAATGAAAGTTATGCTAAAAAACATAACGAGTCAAGTTTTTTTTAATGAAACCGATCAGATTCAGTAAATTACTTCTGAGATCGCCTATAAATCTAAATTAGTTTAGCCTGCACTGGGTTCTGGCGCAGACTCCAAGACTCCAAGACCCCAAGACATCAGACCCTACGAAAGCCTGTCCCTGTAGTCCTCGTATCCGAATTGCCTGATAAGCCTGAATTTCCCCTCTTTTGTCCAGATACCGATTGAGGGATGTCGGACTCCATTGAATGTCGTCGTTTTCACCATTGTATAGTGGATCATATCCAGGAAAATGATCCTGTCACCTGTCCTGATCTCAGCAGGAAATGACCAGTCGCCAACGAAATCACCGGATAGACATGAATTCCCTCCCATCCTGTAGAGAAATCCCCCGGTTCCGGGTTCATTAGCTCCAAGTATCCCTGGTTTATATGGCATCTCGAGACAGTCCGGCATATGAGCGGTGAATGAAACATCAAGTATTGCAGTTCTTATTCCCTGGTTTACCACAATATCCTCAACTGTGGCCACCAGTTCTCCGGTTTCCCAGGCAAATGCACTACCCGGTTCAAGTATGACGTGCAAACCGCTTCTCTCCCTGAAGGATTTTAGTATCCCGATCAGATGATCAGTATTATAGTCCTTTCTGGTCATAAGATGGCCACCTCCCAAATTGATCCATTTCAGACGGGGGTAGAACTTCCCGAATTTCTCTTCGACGACCTTAAGGACTTTTTCGAGAGCATAAGAATCATTTTCGAAAAGTACATGAAAATGTAACCCTTCAATTCCTTTCGGAAATTCATCTTCCAGATCATTTGCTGTAACTCCAAGCCTTGAACCCGGAGAGCATGGATTATACAGGCCATGATTTATTTCTGAAAATTCCGGATTTATCCTGATCCCTGGTGAGACATCTTTTCCCGATCTCTTTATTGGATCATAGAATTTCCTGTACTGCGAAAGTGAGTTAAATGAGATATGAGAACTGTATTCAAGTATACCGGTAAATTCATCTTCTTTATAGGCTGGGCAGTACGTATGAGCCCTGGATCCGATCTCTTCAAAACACAATCTAGCTTCGCTGAGCGAGCTTGCAGCTGCACCTGAAATATACTCTTTGAGTATATCAAAAACTCCCCACATTGCAAATCCCTTGAATGCAAGAATGATCTCCGCACCCGACTCCTCCGAAACATGCCTTATAAGTGAAAGGTTCTTCCTGAATCGCTCTTCGTCGATCACAAACGACGGTGATGGTACTTTTGAATAATCTGTCAATGTTTTAATCTGTTTAACCGATCCACCCATGCCCCTCCGGAGGAGGGGATTTTTAGAATTATACCAGCTATTAGTTTCCAGTTTATTACAATTCCAGGTCCACATCGTGAAGTTCCACCCATGGCAATCCCAGCAGATTGAGCTGTTCCATGAACGGATCAGGATCTAACTCCTCAACATTAAAAACGCCGGGTTTCTTCCACAAGCCTTTCATATACATCATTGCACCTATAACTGCCGGAACTCCTGTAGTATAGCTGACCGCCTGGGCTCCTGTTTCTGCGTAAGCGGCTTCATGACTGCAATTATTGTAGATATAATATGTCTTCTCCTTACCGTTTTTTATTCCGCGGATCCTGCACCCTATTGATGTTTCGCCTTTGTAATTTTCCCCAAGCTCACCAGGATCCGGAAGAACAGCCTTCAAAAACTGGATCGGGATAATTTCGCGGCCTTCAAAAAGCACGGGTTCGATACCTGCCATTCCTATATTCTGGATCACCCTGAGATGAGTAAGGTATTCCTGTCCGAAAGTCATCCAGAATCTTGCACGCTTTAAGGAGGGAAAGTTCTTTACAAGCGATTCAAGTTCTTCATGATAAATAAGATACGATTCCCTTGATCCTATATTCGGAAAATTGAGCGGCTTATGAATGGCATGGGGATTTGTATATTCCCATTTACCGTTCAGCCAGTACCTTCCCTTTTGAGTAACCTCACGAATATTAATCTCGGGGTTGAAATTTGTGGCAAAAGGTTTTCCATGGTCACCTGCGTTGCAATCGACAATATCGAGGTAGTGAAGCTCATCAAAATGATGTTTGGCGGCATAAGCTGTAAAGACCGACGTCACTCCCGGATCAAATCCGCATCCAAGTATGGCAGTTATCCCTGCTTTCTTATACCTGTCGGCATAAGCCCATTGCCAGGAATATTCGAATTTTGCCTCTTCAAGGGGCTCATAGTTGGCCGTATCAAGGTAGGAGGTGCCTGTCTCAAGACATGCATCCATGATATGAAGGTCCTGGTAAGGGAGAGCTACATTCAGTACAAGATCTGGCCTGAAGGATTTGATAAGCTTCACCAGCCTGGGAACGGCATCAGCATCGACCTGGGCTGTTGAAATATTGTTTTTACCTAACCTGGCAGCTATGGCGTCACACTTCGATTTAGTCCTGCTGGCAAGAAGAATTTCCTCAAATATATCAGGTAGTGAAGCCAGTTTATGAGCCACCACTGTGCCAACACCGCCGGCACCTATCAAAAGTACTTTTCCCATTTTTATATTAGTTTAAAGAGGAATAATTAATTATAATAATTATTTCACCGGCTCGTCCGGATGAATCCTTCAAATATAAGAATTAAAAAAATAAGTATTTATCTTTGGTGCAACCCGACCATCCATGAGACTTATCAACCCTTTCATTATATTCAGGATCCTTAGCACAATACTTTTTATTGAGGCTGTATTTTTTCTTTTATGCCTGCCTGTTGCCTTTATTTACCACGAGAGTCCCATGCCATTCCTCGGTGCTGCAGGGATCAGCCTCATCCCTGCCGTGTCATTCTATTTTTTTTCAGGAAAAAGTGAGGTTTCCAAAGCAAGCACGAGGGATGGATATATGGCTGTAACGCTTTCGTGGATACTGATGGCGCTTATGGGTACCCTCCCCTATCTTATCAGCAATACGATACCATCTTTCATCAATGCATTCTTTGAATCGGCTTCAGGATTTACAACGACAGGGTCTTCCATAATTGCTGACGTTGAAGCAATGCCCTTTTCAATCCTCTTCTACAGAAGCCTTACACACTGGATAGGTGGGATTGGCATAATTGTACTTGTGATCATTATTCTTCCCTCCCTCAGAGTTACCGGATACCAGCTCTTTAGCATTGAATCTTCGCTTGAGGAGAAGATCCATCCAAGGGCAAGCGCCATTGGCATGAGAGTCCTGTTCATTTACATCGGGCTGACAGTTGCAGAAATAATTTTCCTGTCTGCCGGTGATATGAATACTTTCGACAGTGTATGTCATTCGTTCAGCACAGTTGCAACAGGGTGTTTCTCAACAAAAAACTCCGGCATTGCCGGATTCTCTTCATACACACAGTATATCGTTATGATCTTTATGTTCCTTGCAGGGACCAGTCAGCTTGTCTACTATTATCTTTTAAAGCTAAATTTCAAGAAGATAAAGCAGAATGACGAATTCTGGTTCTATATTGCAGTTGTACTCGTTGCCGGTGCGATCGCAACATTCATTCTTATTGCAAAGACGAATAAGACTTTTGAGGTCGCATTCAGGGAAGGATTTTTCCAGGTGATTTCATTTATCACCTGCACGGGATTTTCTTCATCTGACTACCTCCTCTGGCCATTAACAGGAATGATTCTTTTATTTGTCCTCATGTTCGCCGGAGGAAGCACCGGATCAACCAGCGGAGGAATTAAAATGGCACGTCACCTGATCGTTCTGAAGAACATCAAAAACGTATTCGTCAAGCTTAATCATCCAAAGGCCATATCGATGGTAAAGTTTAATGGCAAGGTAGTTTCAGAGAATACAAGTATCTCTATATTATCTTTTGTAGCACTTTATCTGTTCATCTTCCTTCTTGGAACAGTATTCATAACTGCCAACGGATCCGATCCGGTTACCTCAGCCAGTGCTGCGGCAACATGCATGGCAGGAATTGGGCCCGGATTTGGCACTATTGGCCCCATGAGCAATTTTGCCCATCTTCCCGGGGCAAGTAAGATAGTCCTGAGTCTTCTTATGATACTGGGGAGACTTGAAATAATCACTATTTTCTCCCTTTTTACCAAAACTTACTGGAAAAACTGACAGCCATTAAAGGTTTTTGTCCCCGAAGTGGCTTCTTACCAGTTCAAGATCGTCCGGAGTTCCGATATCTGCCCAGAAATTATTATCGTGCCTGTACGTAAAAATTTCATGTGAACCACCAAGCTGAAGATATAAGGATGTCATTGAATAGACTCCTTCATTCATGTAATTGAAAATATCCGGACTTACTATATGGATGCCTGAAAAAGCGATCTCGGTCAAAGGATCTTTTTCATTTCGTGAAATGATCCTCTCTCCCGTTTTTCTGTTCAGCCAGCCGCAGATGATCCCTTCTCTGTTAATAAGGAAGACCCTGTTATCATTCCTTTCAGCAACAGCGAGTGTGGCAATACCATTATTCATTTTATGAAACCTGTAAAGAGCTGCCAGATCAAGATCAGTAATAATATCGGTATTATAGAGAAGGAAAGGCTCCTTATCAAAGAACCACTTGGCTATGAAAAGTCCTCCTCCGGTTTCCAGGAGCATATCTCTTTCATCCGAAACGGAGATTTTGAATCCTTCACTTCTAAGGTGTTTTATTTCATTCTCAACTAAATCTGCAAAATGATGAACATTAATAATGATGTCATTAAAGCCATGAGATGCGACAAGTTCAACGGCCATCCTGAGTATCGTCTTCCCGTTGATCTCAACCAGGGCTTTGGGACGTGTGGCTGTAACAGCACCAAGTCTTTTCCCTTTACCGGCAGCAAATATCATTGATTTCATATATGGTCCTATCTTATTTCATGATGAAAAACCAGAACCTCCGCCGTTTTATTCCGCTTTAGAACAGAGGCGATCTTTTCAGTGCAGTAAACGGAACGATGATGACCGGAATAACAACCAAAACATACTCTGAGGGCCTTTCCCGGCGCTGAAGATTCAACGGAGACATTTATCATGCGCAGGGCATTCTCGATCATATCCTGGACATCTTTCCTGTCATCAAAAAAATCCATGACCTTCTTATCCTTTCCTGTCAGTAGCTTTAGCTCTTCAGTATAGCTGGGATCAGAAAGATGCCTGCAGTCGAACATGAATCCTCCCTCCGAGATGAATGTTTCCGGAATTCCCTTGTTGAAACTGAAGCTTTCAATTATGATCGTCTTTTTCTGTCTGTTTTCTGAATCTGTTTGCGACCACCTGGTGAAAAGTGAATTTATTATTTTAGTCAGTTCAGGAAGGTCAGCGGAAATTTCTTTGTTCTCAAAGATCCGTTTAAGCTGCCGTACCGCCGGCGGGATACTCTCCGTAAAGTTGGGTTTCCTCTCATACAGCCCCCTGAAGCCATATGCGCCCAGTGCCTGCAGAAGCCTGACAATTCCAAAAATACGGTACTGTTTAATAAATGACCGGAAAGTTATTTTTACATTTTTCTCAATAAGCCCGAAATAGAACTCCAGCAACCTGTCATGATAAGTTTTTTCAAGTTCAATATACGGATCAAGAAGAAGGGAGGCGGCATCATAATGAGGAGCCCCTTTTCTTCCTCCCTGGAAATCGATGAACCATGGATTCCCGTCCTTGATCATAATATTCCTTGACTGAAAATCTCTGTACAAAAATCCTGATGCTGGCACATTTTCTACCGAGCCGGCCAACTTTAGAAAATCTTCTTCCAGAAGCTGTTCATTGAATCCGGTTCCAGAAAGCTTAAGGAACATGTACTTAAAGTAATTGAGATCCCACATCACTGAATTCCTGTCAAATATCTTTCTCGGATATGAAAGCTCATAATCGATGATCCTGTCAGCCTCAAACTGGAACCTGGCAAGTTCTTTAAGGATATTCCTGTACATCTCCTCTTTCTGTCGTTTCCCCTCTGGTGTACCTTTATCCTGCATCCAGGCCCGGAGATCAATATCACCAAGGTCCTCAGTAAGATAGACCATCTCTTCCGGGAGATATTTAAAGACTCTTGGAACTCTTAGCCCGAGCTCATTGAACCAGGCTGCGAAACCTGTAAAGGCATCATTCTCCCTCCTGCTTGGATTCCAGACTCCAAGCACCGAAAAGTCTTCCCTTACCATGCGGCAATATATCCTGTCCGACCCTGATTTCGGCAGAACTGAAAGGCTTTCAGGGCTCTGACCGGTAAAGTCCCTGAACAAAAGACTCAGCAATTCATCTTTTATCATTTTAAAAAATAAAGTTAAACTTTCAGTACATTTCTCCAGTTCCCGGCCTTGCCGGAAATTTAAGCGCGATTAATTTCACGATGTGCTTCATCATGAGCATCACTTCAAAATTAGAAAGTTTTCAGGATTGGACAATCATACGGTCTGAAGTACCCGCAATAAACAATTAATTAATATTTTTACTGTCATTAATGAGGAACTTGACAATCAGGGTGAAGAAGTGGTCGGGTTTCTTTAAATCAAATCGGACAAACAACCCATAACGCACATGGAAAACAGATTTAAAAGCATTCTCACAACCTTAATAATAGGTTTGGCATCACATAATTTAAATGCTCAGACATCTGAACCTCCATTTCTCAAATATCTTAACCATCCGTGGGTTGACTCAGTTCTTAAATCCCTTTCAACGGAGCAGCGCATTGCTCAGCTGATCTGGGTATCTGCCTACAGTAACAAGGGAATAGACTATGACAATGAACTATGCGACCTGATAAGGAGAACTGGGATCGGTGGCGTTGTCTTCTTCCAGGGTGATGCCGTTAAAGAGGCTGAAATGATCAACTATTTCAGGAAGATCTCAAAAGTTCCGCCATTGATCGCGATAGATGGCGAATGGGGTATCGGAATGAGACTGACAGGAGTGACCAAATTTCCTTTCCAGATGACACTTGGCGCGATCAGGGATGATTCGCTTATCTACAGGATGGGTATGGCAGTTTCGCAGCAGATGAAAAGGGCAGGTGTCGATATAAACCTCGCTCCGGTGGCTGATGTGAACAATAACCCGGCCAACCCTGTAATAAATTTCAGGTCATTCGGCGAGATCCCCTCAAATGTCAGCCGAAAAACATTAATGTATATGACCGCCATGCAGGATCATGGCATATTTGCTGTTGCCAAGCACTTCCCCGGTCATGGCGATACCAATACCGATTCTCACCTTGACCTTCCTAGAATAGAACTATCCGCAGCACATCTTGATTCGGTGGAGCTTGTTCCGTTCAGATCCCTTATCAGCAATGGCATCTCCGGTGTCATGCCAGGTCATCTGTCAGTCCCGGCACTCGATACGACTTCTGGTATGCCTGCCACCTTCTCATACCCTATCCTTACGGACCTTCTGAGAAATAAACTCTTATTCCGTGGGCTTGCAATATCCGATGCAATGAACATGGGAGGAATAACGAAATATGCCAATCCGGGTGAAGTGGAGATCCGGTCATTAAAGGCAGGAATGGATGTTCTTGAATATGTCACCGATCCTGATCTTGCCATCAGGTCCATTTCAGAAGGAATCAGGAAGGGGACCATTTCGCAAGCTTCAATAGATGAAAAATGCCGAAGGGTCCTGGCAGCCAAATACTGGGCTGGTCTGAATAAACCGAAGGAAATAAATAAGGAAAGAATAACAGAAGATCTGACACCAGCAGGCTCACAGGTACTTATAACTGACCTTTATGCAAATGCCCTTACTGTCATAAACAATGAAAATGAGATAATACCTGTAAAGCATCTCGACAGCGTAAGGGTCGCCACTCTTGCCATCAATAGCTCAGAGACATCTCTTTTCCAGGAAAGGCTTTCCTGCTATACCCATACCGATAATTTCTTTATCGATACGCTGAACAGCAAGTCTTCTGAAGATGTGTTGAAAAAGCTGGCAGGCTATGATATTGTCATCGCCGGCATTTTCAATACCGATCAGCGTCCGAACAAAAACTTTGGGATCCCGGATGGATTGAACGCTTTGCTTGAAAAGCTTGTTTCAACCAGCAAGTGTATCATAACTTACTTTGGCAACCCGTATGCAGTAAACAATCTTGATGCCTTGCAGAAATCGGCAGGGCTGATTATCGCGTACCAGGATAACAGCTTTACCGAGGATCTTTCCGCCCAGCTTATTTTTGGCGCCATTGGTGCAAAAGGTTTGCTTCCGGTGACAATAAATAAAAACTACCTGTCGGGATCTGGTCTTTCTACACCGGGTGGTATGAGGGTACGCTACGGAATACCTGAAAGTGCAAATGTAAATTCCGGCCCTCTTATCAGGAAAATTGATTCCCTGGCATATCTTGGGATCAATGTAAAAGCCTATCCCGGCTGTGAGATAATGATCGCCAGGAAAGGGACCGTTATTTTCCAAAAGACTTATGGTTTCCAGACATACGACAACCGTACACCGGTATCAAAAGAAGATCTGTTCGACCTGGCTTCGGTCTCAAAAATAACTGGTCCCCTTCCGGGTTTAATGATACTTGAAGAAGAGGGGAAATTTTCTCCTGACAAGACGCTGGGATACTATCTTCCATATTTCAGAAAATCCAACAAATCTGACCTTCTGCTGAGGGATATGCTGGCACACCAGGCAGGTCTGAAAGACTGGATCCCTTTCTGGAAAGAGACAGTGAAAAAGAACGGGAAATTCAAATCAGGAATATTCAGCCATGAATATTCAGAAAAGTATCCCGTAAAGGTTGCTGAGGGGCTTTATATAAACAGGAACTACAGGAGAGAGATATTCAGGGAAATTAAGAAAAGCAAGGTTTCCGGCGAGAAGAAATACGTTTATTCCGATCTCACATTTATTTTAGTCCCGGAGATCATCAATAATCTTACAGGCGAAAAATGGTACGACTTTGTAAGATCGAATGTGTACAACAAGATTGGGGCTTATGATATTGGATTCAACCCTTATCTTAAATATCCGATGGCGAGAATTGTCCCAACAGAATATGATTCACTGTTCAGGAAACAGCTTTTACACGGAACTGTACATGATGAAGGAGCAGCAATGCTTGGAGGAATTTCTGGTCATGCCGGCCTCTTCGCTACGGCCAATGACCTTATGAAGCTGATGGAGATGTACCGGAGGATGGGAAATTATGGAGGTGAACAGATCATCAGCAGCGAAATAATGAAAGAGTATACAAGGTGCCAGTTTCCGGAAAATAAGAACAGGAGGGGCCTTGGATTTGATAAGCCGCTTGTAAACAACGCGGAACTTAAACAGGAAGAGACCTACCCTACCCACAGTACACCACCCGAAAGCTTTGGCCATTCAGGCTATACAGGGACTTTTGTCTGGATGGATCCAAAAAATGAGCTGACGTACATCTTTTTCTGCAACAGGGTTTATCCTACCAGAAATAATAACCTCCTGACCGATATGAACATAAGAACAGAGATACTGCAGGTAATTTATGATTCTATAAAGTAAAGGAGGCCATCTAAAAATAATTGACCCGAATTTGATTTTTGCCTAACTTCCTTGAAATTTCAACCTAATGATAAGGAAAATCATATTCTCAGGTTTTTTTGCAGTTATCCTTCTACTGAATGCAAAGGCCCAGCAATATGATGCAAGGAGTTACTGGAAAATGGAGCATGATTCTGCTTATGTCAGCATCAATAACCGTCAGAAAGCGGGGGAAACTCTTTCAGCGGCTGAACAATTATATCTCAGTGACTATAAATTTAAATTGGCAGCATATTTTGAAAAAATGCCAGATGCAGAAAAATCCGATTATTTCAGGAACAGGCAATCCTGGAATGAAAGACCCGCCAGGATAAATATACAGGAAGAAGATCAGGTCTTCACGGGAGAGAGGAGTACCTATACAAAGTACATTGTTTCATCAGGGGTTTGGGGAGCTTTTTATGGCTTGTCTCTTGATTTTATCCTTGGGCTCCAGGATGGCGGTGCAGCCGGATTCCCTTTTGTTACAGGCGGGATTGGCACCTTAATACCGGTAATCACTGTAAAAGATAAAAAGGTTACAACCAATTCACTGCACCTTTCACTTCACGGAAAATCGATCGGAGCTTTTCAGGGAGCCATGCTCGGCTTGCTTCTTACAGGTGGAAACACCGGTAATGAAAGCGGAGGCAAGCTTACAGCAGGGCTGGCGACTGCTTCAAGTATTGCATTAGGACGGATTGGGTATAACCTGGGGAAGACGAAAGACTGGAGCCAGGGCAGGGTCAGTCTTTACAGTCATTACGGCTGGCTCATCCCTCTTGAATTCATAGCCCTTACCACTGCTCTCAATATTGACGAACCGAGGGTCTATGGTCTTACTTCCCTGATCGGAGGCGTTGGAGGATATTTTATTGCAGATCGTGTAGCAGACCGCTATAACTTCACAAGAGGCGATATTGTATCAATGAAGACACTCACACTTCTGAACGCCGGGCTCGGGTTTGGAATTATGAATAATGTAAACTCTTCGAACAGCTCTGCCATTTTAATACCTGCCGCAGGAGCGATGGCAGGCACTCTTGTGGGTCAGGCATGGATGAAAAATGTAAAGCTTACGAACCAGCAGGGAAGAAATGTTGCACTGACCTCCGGAGCAGGAGCGGTAATAGGTATGGGCATTGTTATGATAGCCGGAGAGGGACCCCCATTTTCATATATTATCCCATATACCACAGCAATGATATCCTATGCCCTGATCACGGAAACTTATCGTACAAAGAATAATATGATATCTTTCAGGTCAAAATTACCTGACGGGCTCCAGTTCAGTTTTATGCCCCAGAATATTCTGATAAACAATAAAATGATCAGTTCAGGAAAGATTCAGTTGGGAAGCAGATACAACATGCTTCCGGCATTTGCTGCAACAATGTCATTCTAAGGCAGATACTCTCTTTTGCGGATCAAAATAACCTAATCAGGACTACCTTTCTTTCATCCAAAGTTGATGTCTTTTCGCAGAAATTCACGAAATCGGGGTAATCTGATGCCGGAAAGTCTCCGTTGAAAAGCTTAAAGGTCCTTACATACCTCACCTCCTGCATATCATAATTAACGGACGTGACGTATTCCCCGAACTTTGTAGTGATGGCCCTGTTTTCAGGGACCTGCTCAACCTTGTAGCTTACAGGCAGTTTAAATACAATAGTATCAGTCTGGATATAAGGCCTTTTGACATGCACTATTGACTTTCTGTCTGTCATTCTATAAGGAAGTTTTCCAAACCTGGTCATCAGGTTTGGGTTGAAAAGAATCCGGTTGCCGGTTATCGTTCCATAGTTAGGCAAGCCAAGATCCAATTCTTCAGTTACTGACGGAATTACTTTTTTTTCTTCCGAATATCTGAACTTATCGACTGTAAATGATCTTATTGGAATCCTTTTCTGGATATCTTTTTTTCTGTCAGCATCATCCATGATAATTACCCGGTAAATATCATCGTAATTAAGCCCCTTATACACTGTCAAAACTGAAGACTCGCCATTCCCGTCACCGGTCAGTTTCACGACAGCTCTTCTCTGTTGCTGATTATCGTTGATATTATATTTCTTCGTTCTCACGAGCACCCCTCCGTCATCCCCTATGAGAAGTACATGTCTGTCATCAGTAAATTTGCCAATATATCCGGCCGGAATATCCTGGTTAGTGCATTCCAGCCAGGTAGTATCATTTTGGAGAGGGATACATATTATTACATGGTTAAACTGGTTTGAAGGGAACTTGTCCCTTATTTCAGGGGCAGCCTCTCCTGCCATTGCCAGGGTATAATAGCTTTTGATCTCTGCCAGATCGAGCAGAGACTTCATGTAGTTCGAAAGTGCCTTACAATCGCCATACGAAAGTCTGTCAACAGTTTCAGCATCAATCGTTTGCCAGTCGCCAAAGCCAACCTGGATACTTACATATCTTACCTTTTCCTGCAGGTAATGATAGAGAAACTCGATCTTTTCCTTATCTGATTTTTTCTGTGAAAGAAGTTCCTTGATCTTTGCGCTTGTTTCAGGGCCAAGCTTTGTTCTTCCCTCATTAATTTCTTTGATCCATTTCCCAAATTCCGTCCAGGAAACAAGATTTCCTTTATATCCTGATATCTCGAACTCATTCGGCGCAGTAAAAACCGCAGGAGTAAACTCCTCAAGATCAGGGCTGAATGGCTCTTCTCTAAGAGCCGGTCTATTAATTACAGTCCATTTATAGACAAAACTTACCTTTCCGTTTTTCTTTTCGTTTTCTATATTCTCAAAGCATGAATCACTCAAACTTTTCTGAAGGTACCTGAATTTGAACCCACCAGGAACAATTATTGAAAAAACCATTTTTTCTACTGAAATATTGTAGGCATCGTACACCTGCATATCGGGATAATTCAGCAATCCATCATAATCAACCTCGTATTTGTACTCAACCGTGAATGGAGTTGCCCTGTAGTTTGGATCAAGAAATTTGACCCTGTTATCCTCATAAAGTGAGTAGCCGGAAATAGCTGAATAATCTTGTAGTTGAACGCTGAAATTATTCCTTATCCTGTTGCCGTCCTGATCATAAAGATTCCATTCAAACTTTTTGATTGTCTCGAATTTACCGTAGAAATCATAGAAAACTGATTTGTCAATGCCATTCTGGTTCAATATTGTCAATGCGTAGGTAATCTTTTTAACAGCTTTGCCAGCATCTGAAATTTCAAAGACAGTTTCGCTGTTCCTGACCACCGCCCTGGCGTTAGTCATCAGATCCTTTGGTATGTCAGAGACCCTGTACTTGGGTTGCGAATAAGTCAGGAATGCAATAAATGCCAGTACTGCACTCAAAAGACAAAATCTGAGATTAATATTTTTCCTCATATTATATTCTCTTTAAAATCACTGGTTCAGCCTCCTTTTTAACCAGCTGATCATAGAACTCTTTGAAATTAAGATACTGATCCGTTGCAATCATTGATTCATGAATAATTAATTTCCCAGTTATTTTGACTTCCGATCCATTATTTACAGCATCATAAAGAAAAGTTGCACTGTTATCAGGCATCCTGAGAACGACTTTGGCTGGAAGTGAATTAATTGTATATCCTTCAGGTACCTTCAAAGTTGTTATTACAGTATTTTCACTTCGGTAGCCATAATCAACCGGAAATTTTCTCTCCTCTGACTTAAAGGGATTTTCAGTGACCTGATCGTACAGCATAGGCAGAATATAAAGTTCATCACCCATTGAATTTACCGTGCTGGAGATCTCGACTTTATAGTTTTCTATCACCGGCTTGTAGATACTGTCAAGGTTATCTATCTGCGAACTGTTTATTATCAGTCCAACTTTTTCCTTCTTAAAATCATCAAGAAATTCATCCATACCATTGAATGAATGATATTTCTTTCTCAGGTCAAGAGCGGCATAATCTGTACTGATCATACTCAAATCTCCTTTCAGACCATGATCCTCAGTCATTTCCAGGTTGTACATTGTAACTTTTTTATTCATCCTGCTGGTTGAAAGCTCCACAGCCTGGCTGCCTTCTTTTACAACTGTTCGTCCGTTATAGTTAAGGCATCTGAACGGCAGTAGATAATATGGCATATAATTTTCTGACGGATCGAGTAAATACTTGTTTCCTCCAACAGTAGCCTGGACAATGACATAGTTAATCCGGGTGTAAGAAGGTGACAACGGAGCTAGAATTCCATGACTTCTGGTGCTTAGAACTACAGGTACAACTTCAATATCAAGTTTTTTTAAAAGCTGATAAAACATAAGATTTATATCTGCGGAATTTCCTGTCTTTTTTCTGTAGACGATCCCAAGCGTGGCGTTTGAGGTAAAAAATGACTCGATCTCATTCCATTTCATAGTCTGCCTGATGGAATCAAAAGCCATTTTCATCTCAGTCACTCCGGTTGCTCCAGTTGATTTTATGCTTTTTGCCAGATCGTTAAGATATCCCGACATATCAAGCGCCATTCCAAAATTATCGAGTTGAAGCAGATCCTGGAAAATATTGTCCCAGGTTGTTGCAAATTGATGATATCCAACATACTCAAGTACATCAATATGGATTTTTGTAAGGTAGTTTTCCTCTGAATTCATGAATGGCTCATCTTTAAATGCCGGCATATTTCGGGCAATCCACCTGTCGGGTGTTGAAACAGCCAGATGCTCAATACCGTAATATGTGCATTTAAACTTTACACGCGACGATGGTTCAATGTTAAGCTCACTGTACCTGACCGGCACTTTATCCTGAAACGCCCATTCCCTGGGCATTCCGAAAAATGTGAATTCAAGATCAATAATTGACCCGACCTTGACGTTTGGCATGGCAATCCGCAGCCTATATGACTGACCAGTCACTCTCTCGGTAAATATTGACTCATTCTTAAGCTTTTCCTTAACTATCTTGCCGTTTACAAGATTGCATATTACCCCTTTCAATTGTGTATTAGGATTCGTTGGAAAAACTGCATTTGCCCAGTAATAACCTTCTTTTTTAAGGATCTTTACTCTGAAATTCCTTGTAAATTGAAAATTAGTTCCCCTGAAGTACCCATAATCACATAAAATAACCGCTGATGCCGTCGTATCTAAATGATATGAGGTCATTATCATATCCTCCATATCAATGTCTCCGAATCTGATCGGGGCCTTCTGTGAAAATAAATTAGTTCCCAACAGAACAGGCAATGAAAGCAAAAACAAGAGCTTTTTCATAAGTTATATAAAAAATTAGATTATACCTGAAGCAATATCAGAATATCAAACTTATCATTTGAAACCAAAACTCTCACAATGCATAAATGCAAACAAAGCTTGCTCCTCATCCAGTTGACCTAACCAAATTTAATCACTTTGCAAAACATTGCAAAAAGAAAAGTACAATATCTTTTAACAAATCATAGAGATTATTCTTTATAATAGATTAATGTTTAGCTACCTGATTATAATTGTATTATGCGAGTTCAGAAACAAGCTGGAAGTATCGCAGGTTGCAGAATGAACTTTCTAAAGTTGCCTGCATGTTTTAAATCATATGTATATGGCCCGCCATTATATTAATTTGGCTTCTTCATAAAGTTTGAAAAACAAATTAATGAGAACCATAAAATTCATTACCATCATTGCTTCCTTATTCCTGATCACTTGTGGATCGGCTTTTGCACAGGAATTCATCATCCCGGATGAGTTATTCACCAGGGCAGAGCGAACAGTATATAAAGAGACTTCACTCGACAGTGATGTCGTTAAATTTTGTCTTGCCACCGGAAGGCTCAGCCGGTTTGCTCATGTTGAAAGCTTTGGCAGGACCGCAGGCAACCACGACCTGATGATGGTTGTCCTTGCCAATCCCAAGGTTTCATCACCTGAAGAGGCTGTGGCTTCGGGAAAGCCCGTTATATATATTGAAGCCAATATCCATGCCGGTGAAGTTGAGGGAAAAGAGGCATCAATGCAGCTTATCAGGGAGATCTGTTTCGGACCCAAAACCAGTTTACTGGATAACCAGATAATCATCTTCTGCCCTGATTATAATCCCGACGGGAATGACAAGCTAAGTTCGACAAGCAGACCATCGCAGGATGGAAGCCCATTAATGACAGGTTTCAGAGCTTCAGGCGAAGGTTATGATCTTAACCGTGAGGGAATAAAGTCTGAGGCCCTGGAATCAAAAGCCCTTCTCAAAAATATTATTGTGAAATGGGATCCTCTCCTGTTTATTGACCTTCATACCGACAACGGATCGTGGCATGGGTATGCACTCAACTACGCACCTGCATTTCTAACCGCAGGAATGGCTTCCACGACATCCTATATTTCCGACAGCCTTTTACCAGCTGTCACCAGGTCTGTTCTTGACAGGTCGGGAATACCGGTTTTTTTCCATGGATATATGAATATGAAGCCTGATGAACAGACTACCTATTCCACCTATTCACATCTTCCCCGTTATCTTGTTAACTATGAGGGACTGAGAAACAGGATGGCAATTCTCAGCGAGACATTCTCTCATGACCGGTTCGAGAAAAGGGTATTGAGCAATTACCTGTTCCTGTTATCCGTACTGGAATTCACTGGTGCTCATTCCAGGGAAATGCAGAAAGTTGTAAGGGATGCCGATGCTGAAACAGTAAAACTTGTAAGTGAGCAGGGTGGCATTATCAAAAGGGGAGTGATCTACAGCATCGCAGCGGCAGAAAAACCGATCGATCTGCTGACAAGAGAAACCGAAGAATATAAGGACGAAAGTGGAAAAACAAAGAGAAAGCCAACTGGCAGACTGTTCTGGATACAGAATGTAAAACATTTTAACCATTTTGAACCCGATCTTTCCGCTACCGTGCCATTCGGCTACATTTTTCCGGCAGAGCTGAAGGGTGTTACCGCAAAGCTTGCCGAGCACGGAATAAAGATCTCAACTCTGGCAAAAAGGACAAAGGCGGATGCTGAACAATTCATGATAACAAAATACAGTCAGGATACGCACCTCTCATATGGTGGTCACAAAATGGCAAAGGTCGAAGGAGAGTTTGCAAAGAAGAGCATCACGGTGGAGGCCGGCAGCTATTATGTGGATATGCGTCAGCCGCTTGCATGGCTCATATTTTATATGCTTGAACCGCAATCAGATGACGGCTTGCTTCTCTGGAATTATTTCGATGACTATCTCCTGCCAAAAGGCGTTGAGAAGGGAAACGTCCCCTACCCTGTCATCAAGCTGATGAAACCCCTTAATTAAAAGATAAAAGATAAAAGTAAAAAGATAAAAATAAGATTACTACTGTCTTTTGTCTTGTGACTTTTGTCTTTTGTCTTTTATTGTGCCCAGAACAAGACTCGAACTTGCACACCGTAACCGGCACTACCCCCTCAAAGTAGCGTGTCTACCAATTCCACCATCTGGGCGTTAGTAAGGCGTAAAGGCGCAATGGCGCAAAGGCTCAAAGGCCTGCCTTAAAAATTTATTTCAATAATTGAATGAACTCATCGGTACCGTACCTGCCTTTATGCCTCTGCGCCTTTGTGCCTCTGCACCCTTACACCTTTGTACCATTTCTCGTGCCCAGAACAGGACTCGAACCTGCACATCATTGCTGACACTAGTCCCTGAAACTAGCGCGTCTACCAATTTCGCCATCTGGGCCTGTTTCAAGATAAAAGATAAAAGTAAAAAGATAAAAGTAAGATTACTACTGTCTTTTGTATTCTCTTCATACTTTTGTCTTGTGACTTTTGTCTTTTGTCTTCTCTACTGCTTCCGGGCCAACTTTAAAAGAACCTCTGCAAAACAATTGCAGCGGCTGCAAAAGTAGAAAAAAATTTAAAATATCCTTTAAATTTTATTTTTTTCGGGACATTCCATAATCATTTTATATTTATGATATCAAAAAGTTCCGATTGATGGTTTCAACACTATGTTCACAAAAAAATTATCAATTAAAAATCATGTATTGCTAAATAATATATTTTTGTTCCCTGATTTAAGCAAATGTATCTGAAGTCAAACAAGTTCACAATCACCATAAAGCATCCTGCCCGGCAGGTCTGCACCATCTTTATAAAAATTCAGAATTATAAGATTAAGCGGACCTGCAGTTTTTTGCAGGTTTTTTTATAAATAGCGAGAGATGAAAATAATGAAATTCGGAGGGACCTCGGTCGGCAATCCTGACAGGATGAGAGATCTGATTCCGTTGATAAGTGATGAAGAGAGAAAAATTGTTGTACTGTCGGCGATGTCAGGCACCACCAATAAGCTGGTTGAAATAACCAGTCAGCTTTATGCGGGCAATATCGACAGCGCCTCGAATATGATCGAGGAGATGAGATATAAATACCATGATGTTGTAAACGACCTCTACACTTTCGACGGAACACGGAATATAGGTCATGACTTTATAGTCTCCCACTTCAATTTCCTCTCAGGTTTTCTCCAGGGCGTTTTCACAAAGATACAGGAAAAGGCTATCCTGGCTCAGGGGGAGCTTATTTCCACAACTCTTTTTCATCTGCTTCTCCAGGAAAGAAATATTCCATCAGTGATTCTTCCGGCATTGAGCTTCATGAGGATCGATAAATACGGTGAACCTGATCTTTATTATATTGAGGAAAATCTTCAGCGCGAACTGAAGAATCTCAATGGTGAAAATATTATTATTACCCAGGGTTATATTTGCAGGAATGCTTATGGGGAGACAGATAATTTAAAACGCGGAGGGAGTGATTTCAGCGCTTCGCTAATAGGGGCAGCCATTAATGCATCTGAGATCCAGATATGGACCGACATAAACGGATTTCATAATAATGATCCAAGGTATGTTGCGAATACTCACCCTATACGCAACCTTTCATTCGATGAAGCTGCGGAGCTAGCATATTTTGGAGCAAAAATACTTCACCCCTCAAGTGTTAACCCGGCCAGGGAGAAGAATATTCCGGTCAGACTGAAAAATACCATGGCCCCTGACGACCCCGGTACTCTGATAACCGGAACCTGTGTACTTGAGGATTACAAAGCTGTAGCTGCAAAGGATGGCATTTCAGCCATCAGGATAAGGTCCGACAGGATGCTTATGGCATATGGATTCCTACGAAAGGTATTCGAGATCTTTGAAGCTTACAGGACTCCTATAGATATGATCACGACTTCTGAAGTCTCGGTTTCGCTTACGATCGATAATTCAGAATTCATTGAACAGATAAAAAAAGATCTCAGGGAATTAGGATCAGTGGAAATTGAGGAAAACCAGTCAATAATTTGTATTGTCGGTGACTTCAGGACTGAAAGGACCGGATCGGCACCCGAGATATTCGAAGCGCTCAATACCATTCCGTTGAAAATGATCTCTTATGGAGGAAGTCCTTACAGTATCTCCATCCTCATTGACACAAGTGATAAAATAAATGCTCTCAGATTTTTAAACGAACATCTATTTAGTAACTCAAATGGCTGAAAGTTTTCCTGTACAAAAGTTTGGCAACCTGCCCACTCCTTTCTATTATTATGATCTGGAAACGCTCGGGAAGACTCTCGAATCTCTAAAAAAGGAATCAAGATATTGCGGATATAAGGTCCATTACGCTGTGAAGGCAAATGCCAATCCGAGGCTGCTCCAGATGATCTCTGCCTCAGGGTTTGGAGCCGATTGTGTAAGCTGGAACGAGATCGAAAGGGCTCTCAGCAATGGTTTCAGCCACGACGGAATAGTATTTGCCGGAGTGGGTAAAGCTGATAAAGAAATCGAGTCAGCGCTGAGAGCTGAAATATTCTGCTTTAACTGTGAATCAATCCAGGAGCTTGAGGTGATCGATTCCATTGCAGGCGGACTGGGCAAAACAGCGAAGGTAGCGCTGAGGGTAAATCCCTATATTGAAGCTCATACCCATAAGCACATCACCACAGGAATCGAAGAGAGCAAATTTGGGATTACAATGGCTGACCTTGACCAGGTAATCATGAGAATGAGATCCCTTAAAAGGATAAAATTCATAGGAATTCATTTTCACATAGGTTCCCAGATCACCAGAATGCAGGTTTTCAAGAGTCTCTGCACCAGAATAAATGAAATGCTCGACTGGTTCAGCAAAAGGAATATGGAAATAAGGATTATCAATGTGGGAGGTGGCCTGGGCATCGATTATGAAAATCCGGGTAAAATGCCCGACTTCCATGAGTATTTTTCAATCTTCAGGGAGATGATAAGGATACGTCCGGGACAGGAGCTACATTTTGAACCAGGAAGAGCAGTTGTTGGCCAGTGCGGTACGCTCATCTCAAAGGTACTATACATAAAGAATGGAGGCAATACGCATTTTGTAATTGTCGATGCAGGTATGACCGACCTTATCCGACCTGCTCTTTACCAGGCATTTCACAAGATCGAGAACCTCAGTTCAAAAGAGGGAAGGGTTCGCTATGACATTGTCGGACCGGTATGCGAATCATCTGACACATTCGGAAAATTCGTCGAACTGCAGGAAACCAGGCGTGGCGACATAATCGCTATAAGGTCGGCAGGAGCTTACGGCGAAGTAATGGCTTCAAGATATAATCTCAGAGACCTGCCTCCCTCGATATTTTCAGACGGGATATAAATTCCCCGTCGCTGTCTCACTTTGATTCTGTCAGGCTGTTGTCTCTGCTGTTTTGCCTTACCTTGCTGTGCCTGATCCCATAAAAGAAGTATATTAAAAATCCAATAGCCATCCAGATTATAAGCCTTAGCCATGTCCCAAGCGGCAGTGATGCCATCTGGATAAAACATATTGATGCACCTAAAATCGGTACTGCAGGAACCCAAGGCGTCTTGAACGGACGCTGAATATCGGGTTTCGATTTTCTTAAAACCAGAACACTCATGCAAACTATAATAAATGCAAGCAGTGTTCCGATTGAAACAAGCTCCCCGAGAATGCTTATGGGAAGAATTCCTGCGATGACCATTGCCACTGAACCGGTTATAATTGTGCTGATGTACGGGGTCCTGAACTTCGGATGAACTTTCGAGAATACAGGAGGCAGCAAACCATCTTTTGACATGCTGAAAAAGATCCTGGGTTGCCCCAGAAGCATAACAAGAATAACTGAACTCAATCCGGCAATAGCGGCTATTTTTACAATAGGTCTGAGCCAGAACATCCCTTTTCCCATGGCATCAACACCTACCGCTACAGGATCTGCAACATTTAATGCAGTATAACTGACAACACCTGTAAGGACTATTGCCACCAGGATATAAAGTACAGTTGAAATTCCCAGTGAACCGAGAATGCCTATTGGCATATCTCTCTGAGGATTCTTGGCTTCCTGGGCCGCCGTCGATACTGCATCAAACCCGATATAAGCAAAGAATATCACTCCGGCTCCGCGAAGTATGCCACTGATTCCAAATTTACCAAATTCCTTGCTGTAGGCCTTTAACCATCCCCAGAATGATCCATATTCAGATATTGGCTGAGCCTCAACTTTATTGGCAGGTATAAAAGGATGCCAGTTCATTGATTTTACAAACATAAAACCAATGGCTATGAACAAGATTATAACCGACACCTTTGTAATGACCATAACATTGTTGAAGTTCGCCGATTCCTTGATGCCAATGACAAGCAATGTTGATAACAGAGCTACTATGAACATGGCTGGAATGTTAAGGATACAGCTTACATGTGGAAGAGCATCGACATTTATCCCGGAAGCTGAAAGCGTATTCGCAAAAGTCGACGTCAGAGGTTTCCACCCCATATCCGGAACATTGACGAGTACCGAACCGGTCGCACCGGTTAACTGAGGGGGAAGATATATATTAAGATCTTTCAAAAAGCTTACAACGTATCCCGACCAGCCGACTGAGACCGTCGATGCTGCAAACAGGTATTCAAGAATAAGGTCCCACCCGATAATCCACGCTAAAAATTCACCTAAAGTCGCATATGAATAAGTATAGGCACTTCCTGCAATTGGAATCATCGAAGCAAATTCAGCGTAGCATAAACCTGCAAATCCGCAAGCCAAACCGGAGATAATAAAAGATATCACTATGCCAGGGCCAGCATATTGTGCGGCAGCCTGCCCGGTAAGGACAAAAATTCCAGCACCAATGATAGCGCCAATACCTAAAGTTGTAAGATTTAAAGCCGTAAGAGATCTCTTCAAACCGCCTGAATCCTTCGATTCACTGAATAACTGAGGAAGCGGTTTTGTTATAAATAAGTTGTTTTTAGACATTATGAAGCTTTTTTGGAATTTATGATGGTACAGAAAATTATTTGATTACAAACCTAACTTTTTTTTTCAATCAGTATTAATATTATATAACATAACATTTAATGCCTCTGATCTATTTTACCTTCATGATCCAGCTATAAGATGAAAGAAAATTATAATTATCTTTGCACACCAATAAAAAAAGGATCTTAATGATTAAAATTACTTTTCCCGACGGATCTGTTAAAGATTATAATGAAGGCATTACAAGCCTGGAGGTGGCTGAACAGATAAGTCCCCGGCTTGCCAGAGAGGTATTGTCCGCATCGGTGAACGGTGAGGTTATAGACCTGACCAGGCCCTTAAGCAGTGATTCAAAACTGGTACTGCATAAATGGGATGACGAGGAAGGCAAACATGCATTCTGGCATTCATCTGCACACCTTATGGCTGAAGCCATTGAAGCATTATGGCCGGGTACTAAATTCGGTATCGGCCCTGCTATTGAAAACGGTTTTTACTACGATATTGATCCGGGCGAACATGTCCTTACTGAAGCCGATCTCCTGGCAATCGAGAATAAAATGAAGGAACTGGCTTCCAAAAACCTTGTTTACAAGCGTAGGGATGTGAGCAAGAAAGAGGCGCTTGAGATCTTTTCAAAAAAAGGAGATGAATACAAAGTTGAACTCATCGGGGATCTTCAGGACGGTACCATTTCACTTTATTCACAGGGCAATTTTACAGATCTCTGCAGGGGTCCTCACCTGCCCTCAACCGAACCGATAAAAGCTGTCAAGGTACTGAACCTGGCAGGTGCCTACTGGCGAGGGGATGAAAAGCGTAAGATGCTCACCAGGGTGTACGGAATAACATTCCCGAAACAGAAGCTTCTCGACGATTACCTTGTATTTCTTGAAGAAGCAAAAAAGAGAGATCACCGAAAGATCGGCAAGGAGCTTGAACTGTTTACATTTTCGCCCAAAGTCGGAATGGGACTCCCCCTTTGGATGCCCAAAGGATCGGATATCAGGTCAGCACTTATAGACTTCATGACCGGGATACTCAGGAAAAGAGGATACAAAATTGTCACAACACCGCATATTGGAAATGTCAACCTCTACAAGACGTCAGGTCATTATGAGAAGTATGGCGCCGACTCGTTCAGACCTATATCGACACCACAGGAGGGTGAGCAATTCATGCTAAAACCAATGAACTGTCCGCATCACTGCGAGATCTATAACGCAACTCCCCACTCCTACAAGGATCTGCCACTAAGGATGGCTGAATTCGGTACTGTCTACCGGTACGAACAGAGCGGCGAGCTCCATGGCCTTACAAGGGTCAGGAGCTTTACCCAGGATGATGCCCATCACTTCTGCCGTCCTGACCAGCTCAGGGATGAATTCAAAAGTATCATCGATCTTGTGCTATATGTATTCAGGGTACTTAATTTCAACGAATATACCGCGCAGATATCCCTTCGCGATCCCGATAACAAGCAGAAGTATATTGGATCTGAAGAGAATTGGGTGAAGGCTGAACGGGATATCATCGACGCAGCCGCGGAAAAGAATCTTGAAACTGTCATTGTCACGGGAGAAGCTGCCTTTTATGGTCCTAAGCTTGATTTTATGGTTAAGGACGCTATCGGCAGAAAATGGCAGCTCGGTACAATTCAGGTGGATTATAACCTGCCTGAGAGATTCGAGCTGACATACAATGGCAGTGATAATCAGAAGCACAGACCTGTAATGATACATCGTACCATCTTCGGTTCGTTGGAAAGATTCGTTGCCGTTCTTATTGAAAACACAGCAGGAAAATTTCCGCTCTGGCTTGCTCCTGAAAAAGCGGTTATACTGCCGATAAGCGAGAAATACAACGATTATGCAGGAAAAGTTTTGGAATTACTAAATAATTCCGATATTTGCACCTTAATTGACGAGAGGAGTGAAAAGATAGGTAAGAAGATAAGGGATAATGAATTAAAGAGGATACCCTACCTTCTTATAGTGGGCGAAAAAGAGGAAGAAAACGGAACTGTCTCCGTCAGGAAGCAGGGAGAAGGCGATAAAGGTTCAATGAAACCTGATGAATTTGTGAATTTTGTAAAAAATGAGATAAAAAAGGAGATTGCCCTTTAGTATATAAAAATAAGTATTAACAAAAGTAGGAGGAACGAACTATAGCATTGCCAATGAGACCCAGGCCAAGCAGAAATGTTGAGCCTGCACACAGGATAAATAACCGTATCACCGCCCGAGTAGTAAGGGTTGTTGGCGATGATATCGAGACCGAGGTTCTCAGTATTCAGGATGCCCTTAAGCTGGCAGATAAAATGGAATTAGACCTGGTGGAGATCTCCCCGAATGCAGATCCGCCAGTTTGTAAGATAATTGATTATCAGAAGTTTCTGTATCAGCAGAAAAAGAAGCAGAAAGAGATTAAGGCCAAGGCTTCCAAGATAGTCGTAAAAGAGATCAGGTTTGGGCCGAATACTGACGACCACGACTATAATTTCAAGCTCAAGCATGCAGTAAGATTTCTTGAAGAGGGTGCAAAGGTAAGAGCGTATGTCTTCTTCAAGGGAAGATCAATATTATTCAAGGAACAGGGAGAGGTGCTCCTGCTGCGGTTTGCAAATGACCTCGAGGAATTCGGGAAGGTTGAACAGCTTCCGCGACTGGAGGGTAAAAGGATGATCATCTCCTTTGCTCCCAAAAAGAAGAAATAGGTTTTATTAAATATATTTTCAAAAGAAGATGCCAAAAGTGAAGACAAATCCGGGTGCAAAGAAGAGATTTTCTTTGACCGGTACAGGTAAAATCAAGCGTAAGCATGCATTTAAAAGCCACATCCTGACAAAGAAGGCTACTAAGAGGAAGAGAAATCTTACTTATTTTGGTCAGGTTAGCAAAGCAGATGAGAAGAACATCAAGCTTCTGCTAGGCCTCAAATAATATGTTTACATATTGATTTTTTAATTAACACATAGTATTAACAGAGTGTACAGCATATAAGAGTTCGCTAAAGCGGAACGCTGACATTCAAAAAACAGGAAATTATGCCAAGATCAGTAAATGCGGTCGCATCGAGGGCCAGGAGAAAAAAGGTCCTCAAGCAGACAAAAGGAAATTTCGGTTCAAGAAGGAACGTAATTACGGTAGCAAAGAACACCCTCGATAAAGGGCTGGGGTATGCATACCGCGACAGAAAAGCAAAAAAAGGACAGTTCAGGTCATTATGGATACAGAGGATTAATGCAGGTGTACGTCAGTACGATATGAGCTATTCAGAATTCATCGGGAAGCTGGCCACAAAGGGGATCGCTCTAAACAGGAAGACCCTTGCGGATCTTGCGATGCATCACCCTGAAACTTTCAAGGCAATCGTTGATAAGGTGAAGTAATTAAAATATTACAATAAACAAGAGGGTGTCTCAAATGGGGCACTCTTTCTTTTTTTAGATTAATTTTCATTTGGCTTCGCCGGGCTCGTCGTCCCTTTGGGACTCCGTGGTTCTTTTGCTCCTCCAAAAGAAGAGCTCTTACTTTCTTTGTCTTGAAACAAAGAAAGTAAGCAAAGAACCGAGTCCAGCACTGCTGGCCGAGCTCACGAACGAAGTGAGTAAAATTCAAGGCTGCAGAACTTTCTGGGGTTCATGTTTTGAAGCTTGCCCACGCAACACAACTCGCCACGCTTCACGCGGCTCAAACAGTGTTGCTTACATCAAGCCCTCGCAGCAAGCTTCAAAACTCTCACTATCCCTGCAGGCCGGCTCCTTCGCTAAAATTGCCTACAAGGCAATTTCTTAACGCTTGGCCCTCCAGAAAGTTCTGAGGCCGTTTGAAATCCCGTGTAATAACATTTTTTCTTAGAAAGAGGGGAAGACAAATCCTATTTAGAAAATTAGCTAAGTGTGGAGGGCAACCGGAAACGGCGCCCTTTTTTA
Organism: Bacteroidales bacterium; assembly: GCA_050013475.1. Classification (GTDB taxonomy): domain Bacteria; phylum Bacteroidota; class Bacteroidia; order Bacteroidales; family VadinHA17; genus LD21. The sequence continues at coordinate 126,290 of JBEKFE010000003.1, read as the reverse complement.
GTTCATTTTTTGGGCGAGCAAAAAATGAACAAGGAAAAGAATAGATGGGCACGGATTATAAATCCGCGCCAGTTGTAATGCAACATAAAAGCCGGTCCGCTGACCGGTTTTTTTTATTTCGCCCTCATGAACATCCTGTTCCACCTTATGCTTTTCAGTCCCGTTCCATCTTTGTCCAGCGACAACCATATGAACTTGGGTCTACCGATTATATGGTCTTCGGGCACGAAGCCCCAGTACCTTGAATCGGCCGAGTTATGCCTGTTGTCGCCCATCATCCAGTAGTAGTTCATCTTAAAGGTATAACTGTCGGCAGGCTTACCATTTATATATATAGTTGACCCTTCGATCTTCAGATCATTGTTCTCATAAACATCAATTATCCTGTCGTAGAGACAGATATTGGAAGTGTCTATCTTAACGGTAGCACCCCTTTTCGGGATCCATAAAGGTCCGAAATTGTCCTCATTCCATCTGTAGGCCGGACTGTGGGGAAATATGTTTGGTTCATAATCCCCTTTTCTTGATATGATCGGATGTACTTCTGTTACATTGGAGAACTTTGCAAGCTTCTGCGAGTTTTCTTTAGTAAGTGGGAGAACATATGCAGTGCCATAAAACATCTGCTGATCCGACTTCGAAATATCGAGTCTTTCAAACGCTTTGGGATTTATTGTTGTTCCATTGGTCTGAACTGCATATGCTGTCTGCTGGGTCGCACTTTCAGGAACGAGCTTTCCGTTCACATAGAGGGACCCGTCAACAATGGTCACGGTATCGCCAGGTATGCCGATGCATCTTTTTACATAATTGTCCCTCCTGTCAACCGGCCTGTAGATGATCTTGAACTTATCCCACATCTCTTTTCTTGCCTTGCTGAGGTAATAATTATTGCTTTGCACTTTGCCAGTCACGGCAAGATCCTGATCGTGCATATCAGATGCTGTCCTTCTCATTATCTCATAGTAGCTGGTCGTCTGGTCTTCTATCACAACCGTATCACCTGCAGGAAAATTGAATACAATAGGATCATTATTTTTCACTTTCCCGATCCCTATCAGCCTGTGATAGGGCCAGTGAACAATGTCAGACCATGATTTGCCCTTGGTGAATGGCATGGTATGCTGTGTGAACGGGAAGGCTATCGGTGTATTTGGCATCCTCGGCCCGTAGGCGATCTTGCTTACAAAAAGATGATCTCCAATAAGAAGCGACTTTTCCATAGACCCGGTAGGGATACGGTAATTCTGAAAAAGGAAAATATTTATAAGAGAAACCGCGATCACTGCAAAGATCAGGGCATCGAGCCATTCAATGAAAGTGCTGTTCTTGCCATTTCTCTTTTTCCAGAAACTCCAGTTTATCTTTTCAGAAATATATACATCATAGACAACCGCAAGGCCGATAAGCAGCCACCAGTTACCTATCCAAAGAACAACGAGAAAATAAAGTAAAGCTGCAACAGCAAACTTAATATTTCTTACGGTAAGATATTTCTTCATAAAGCGTTTATTAAAGAGCGTAAAAGTAAAAATTATTATCAGAACCCAAGCACATCGGTCATTGTAAAGACCCCCTTTCTGACTGCAACATATTCCGCAGCAAGCACAGCGCCCAACGCCAATCCCTTCCTACCCCTGGCTTCATGCCTCAGGCTTATCCTGTCAATCTCGGAATCCCAGTCGACTGTATGAATACCCGGCACATTTCCCTCCCTGACAGACCTGATAAGGATCCTGTCGTCAGCCTGATTGTCAGGAAAAGACCATCCGTTATATCTTTTATGTTTTTTAATTATGCCCTCTGCCAGCGAGATTGCAGTTCCGCTTGGTGCATCAAGCTTTTTAATATGATGGATCTCCTCGATGGATACATTATATTCTTTCAGCTTATCCATTATCCCAGCCAGCTCGGAGTTTAGCTTAAGAAGGATATTCATGCCCACGCTGAAATTTGATGAGTGAATGAATGCAGTCGCATTCCTGCTGCACAGTTCCACGGCTTTGCCATAGTCACTCAGCCAACCCGTAGTGCCTGAGACGACAGGCTTCTTCATTTGAAGGCATTTGCTGATGTTGCCGAATGCCGATTCAGGAACGGTAAACTCTATGACCACATCAATTTCGTTAAATCTGGCTTCAACAAAATCATGCCTGTTATCAATATCAATAATGAGCTTCACCTCATGACCTCTCACGAGAGCCATCTCCTCTATTTCATGACCCATTCGGCCATAACCTATCAATGCAATATTCATATTGTTCTGTTTGTACGAAAATACCTGTTTTTTAGCTCTATGCAGAATTAAACCGTATGAATTTTCTTAAATATATGTTAATTATGCCGGGAACTGAGCAGTTTCAGATTTAAGGAAAATCAGGATAAATTAATCATCTCTAATACTTTATAAGCATTTCTGATCCTGTTTTATTTATATCACCTTCTTTCTCTTACTTTAACAGAAAGTGTATATGTCTGAAATTGGTTAAATTGCACCTCTTATTTTCATGCATGGTTATGAATGTGGCGGAACCATTAAAGAGAAAATTTCTTTGCCCATCAGTTGTTATAATGATTATCTGCTTTTTATCTCTATTTCAGGATGTGCAGGCAATTATGCAAATATCAGAAAGCAATCAGGATACAACTCATTCAAAATACAATATAAAATATAAATACAAGAGAGACCTTATTGATTATGGCCTTATTTTTCTTGGGAAAAACCCCGACTCAAGACTTGACAGCAGCAATATCAAACCTACACATTTTTATTTCTCCGTTTCACCTATAGTCGAATACACAATTGCTACCGGATTTTCATTTGGCGTTGCCGGAAATGTGGCATTCAAAACCAGTTCAGTTCAGGAAACTAATGTTTCTTCTTTTCTTGGAGCCATCAAGTATACGACAAAGAAACAGTTCCTGCTGCCTGTACAATCGTCCGTATGGACTCCAGGAAACAAGTACAACCTTCTGGGCGACTGGCGGTACCTTGATTACCCCCAGGACAGTTATGGATATGTCGGGTACAATACGTTGAGCGATAAGTACATTATCGACTACCAGCAGGTGAGATTTTATGAAACGGTTTTGAAAAATATAAGAAAGAATATTTACTTCGGATTTGGCTACGAAATGAATCATTACTGGAATATAAAAGAAACAGATACACTGCCCGGGAGGATCACAAATTATCAGGAATACAGATATACCAGACAGTCGACCTCCTCGGGAATTGCAATTGATTTTATTTATGATTCGAGAGAGAATTCCATAAATCCTGAAGGAGGTAGCTTTTATGCCAACCTGCAATTACTTCAGGATGCAAAGTTTCTTGGAGCTGACAGTTACTGGAATTCAGTTCTGATCGATCTCCGGAAGTATATTAAAATGCCTTTGCATACAGTTCTGGCATTATGGTTCTACAGTGTCATCACCATCAGCGGGGATCCTCCGTACCTTGATCTTCCCGGTACCGGGTCTGACACATATAATAATACAGGAAGAGGGTACGAACAGGCCAGGTTCATCGGCAAAAAAATGGTCGACCTGGAAATGGAGTACCGATTCGACATATCAAGGAATGGATTGATAGGTGTCGTTATATTTGCTAATGCTGAATCCCTCTCTGAGCTGGAGAGCAATAAATTTGAGGTTATTTCACCGGGATTCGGAATAGGACTTAGAATTAAATTCAACAAATTTTCAGGGACAAATGTTTGTATCGACTATGGAGTCGGGACAAAGGGCTCCAAAGGCTTTGTCGGCAACCTTGGAGAGGTTTTTTAGTCTAAAGTTTATGCATCTGGAAAAAGAACAAAAAATTTATTAATGGAAAATATACTAAATCTGCTGACTCAGTACAAATACCTGATATTATTCCCATTATCAATCGTTGAAGGCCCGATCCTGGCTGTTATAGGAGGATTTTTATGTACCAATGGCTTTTTTAATCCTTTTATACTTTACCCGATAATTATATCTGGAGACATGATCGGAGATTCTTTGGTCTATACTCTTGGCAGATGGGGAGTTCCGGAATTTCTCAAAAAGATCGCCAGAAAGATTGGCCTGTTCGCTTCGGATATTGAGCCTGTAAGAGCATATTTTGATTCCAATCCCAGAAAAACAATTTCCCTTTCTAAAATAACACTGGGGGTCGGATTTGCAGGTCTTTACCTGGCTGGAAATACCAGGATTCCTTATAGTAAATATATTGTTATATGCCTGATTACTTCCGCTTTGCAATATATTGTATATATTAGCATCGGATTACTGTTTGGAGCAGCCTACAAGCAGATAAGCGAATATCTCGATTTTTTCTCTGCTTTTATTTTTGTTCTTGTCCTTGCAATCATTATAGTTTATTTTATCAGATCAAGAAGAAAAAAGATATGAAAATTCTCTTTGTATCAGATACATACTACCCTCACATAAACGGAGTATATTATTTTGTACGCCGGATTGGACCACTGCTTCAAAAAAAAGGACATGAGGTAGCCGTAATTGCTCCTTCCGGTTCGATCTTCTACTCTGTCAGGAAAGTAGATGGACTTGATGTATATTATATGCCATCCGTACCGGCTATAACTTATCCAACGATCCGCTTCACCATACCACTGCTGCTTCGGACAAGACTCACGCATATTATCAGGAAATTCAAACCTGATATCATCCACATACAGGACCATCTCCTGATATGCAAGGTAGTCGTGAGGATTAACAGCAGTCTGAAGATACCGATAATCGGGACAAATCATTTTATGCCTGAGAATGTCACTTTCCTTGTACCGGGTGAAAAGCTGAAACAGTATACCGAGAGTATCATCTGGAAGGAATTCTCAAAGGTATTTAACCAGGTCGGAATAGTTACAACACCGACAGAAACCGGAGCAAGTCTGATAAGGTCAAAGCTGAAGGTGAAGACTGTTGCAATTTCAAGCGGGGTCGATCTTGATTCATTTGATTCAGGCATAGATCCTGCCGATATTAAGAAGAAGTACATGATCCCTGATAAGCCTGTGCTCCTGTATGTCGGAAGACTTGATCCGGAGAAGCATATAGAGGAGGTTCTCCATGCAGTAGCCCTTGCATTGAAGAAAACTGATTTCAGCTTTGTTGCTGTTGGAAAAGGAATGAGCAGAAATGCCCTGGAGCAGCTTGCCGTTCATCTGGGCATCAGTGAAAAAGTTATTTTCACCGGATTCGTTCCCGATGAGGAGCTTCCTTGTTTTTATAAATTAGGACGCTGCTTTGTAATCGCCAGTATTGCTGAACTGCTAAGTCTTGCCACTTTACAGGCAATGGCTTCCGGTCTGCCGATTATTGCAGTAAAGGCATCAGCACTTACCGAGCTGGTTCTGGAAAAAATAAATGGATACTTGTACAACGAAGGGGACATTAATGCCCTCAGTAAATATATTGTGGACATTCTTACAAATGATGAACACTACCAGAGCATGAGCAAAAAAAGTCTTGAGATAGTCAGGAAACATGATATAAACATAACCCTTGATTTTTTCGAAAAACTTTATCAGAATCAGATTTACGGGAAGGAGATCAACCAGCTATCAGCTTCAATTGCGACCAATTAAAAACCTATATTATAACCCAGGGCTTCCGTGTTCTCTATTAATAAATTTACACTGCAATACGGTCTGTAATGAAAAGACTAAATACTCTCCTAGCCGCCTTTGCAATATGCATATCATCATTTTGTCAGAAAATGGAAACTGCTGATCTCATTATCATTAATGGAAAGGTTCTGACTATTGATAAAGAAAACCCTTTTGCAGAAGCAATAGCTGTTAAGGGCGAAAAGATCATTGCTGTCGGAACAAACAAAGAGGTATCCGCCTTTTCGGTGAAAGGAAAAACAAGAATAATTGATGCTCATAGCCGGCTCGTTATTCCAGGTTTTAATGATGCGCATGTACATTTCGGCCCACTCGATCCGGATTACATCGAATTACGTTATACCACCGATCCCTCGGTAATTACAAAAAAAGTTAAGGAACAGGTTGCAAGATCAAAGCCCGGCGAGGTTATAAGAGGCGGACACTGGGAACATGAAATGTTTAACGACAGGAAATGGCCGACAAAGGAATTGATCGACACTGTCTCTCCTGATAATCCTGTACTGCTCAGCAGAGCTGACGGACATTCAGTACTGGTAAACAGCTATGTGCTTAAAAGATCGGGGATCACAAGGGATACACCTGATCCCTTTGGCGGGGAGATACAAAAGGATACGGTCACGGGTGAACCTACAGGGATCCTTAAGGAGAATGCCGAAGGTCTGATCAGACTCGGTGATGTTAAAACTACCAGGACCCCGGAAGAGGAAAAGGAAAGAACCTGGAAAGGATACCTCCTTGCTCTCAGGGAAGCGAGGGAATATGGGGTAACAAGCGTTCAGATACCCGGCAGTGCTGATTTTTCATCTTATGAAAAACTTAAAAAAGAGGGATTGCTTACAACCAGGATAGATGCAGGTGAATTCCTTACCGGTGATACCTTGAAGCTTAAGCGGTTCATCAATCTTGAAAAAAGATACCCCAGGGATTCTGACTGGATCAGGTTCGGTTACCTGAAGGTTTTTATCGATGGCACGATAGGCTCAGGCACAGCACTTATGTTTGACCCATTTACCGATAACCCAAAGTCTTCAGGCCTTGCAATGATGCCATATGAAAAATATGAGAAGATGGTCATACTGGCTGATAAAATGGGATTCCAGATTGGAACCCATGCTATAGGCGACAAGGGGAACAACTGGGCTCTGAATGCGTATGAGAAGGCTCAAAAGGTGAATGGCAAAAGAGACAGCAGGCACAGGATCGAACATGCCCAGACACTTTCAAAAAATGATATTCCCAGATTTTCAATCCTCGGAGTGATCCCGTCAATGCAACCAACCCATTGTATTTCAGACAAAAGGTTCTGTGAAAAGCGAATAGGAAAAGAAAGATCAGCCGGGGCCTATGCCTGGAGAAGCCTTCTTGATGCAGGCGCGATTCTCGCTTTCGGAACCGATTACCAGGTAGAACCACTAAACCCGATGGAGGGACTCTATGCAGCAGTTACCAGGAAAGACAGGCTTGGGGAAGAAGGGAATGGCTGGTTCCCCGAACAGAAACTGACTATGGAAGAGGCCATAAAATATTATACTCTTGGATCAGCATATTCCCAGTTCATGGAGAAAAGGAAAGGAATAATTAAGGAAGGCTATCTTGCAGATATAGTAATTACAGACAGGGACCTTCTTACGATCCCGGAAAATGAGATAATGAAGACGAAGATCGACTATACCATAATTGGCGGGAAGGTTGTTTATCAATCAGAGGGATCTGATAAAGAATAAAGTATCTTCAAAGCCTCTTCCCTGTTTTGTCCGCAGAAATCCGGTTCAGCCTTGAAATCCGAACAGACCGCGGGGCGGGAAGGATCGTTGTACAATGCGCATCTGTAATCATCCAGAAGATGGATGCATTTTACTCCAGATGGTTTTCCGCCCTCCATCCCGGGTACGGGGGAGGATATCGAAAGCGCTATGCAGCATGCACCGCAACCTGACCGGCAATCCATAGTTAAGGAAAAAGGTAAAAGGAGAAAGGAAAAAGTTTAAAGTATAAAGACAAAAGTATAAAGATATAAGTTGATATTCTTGCTATTTTTGTGAAAATCATCAGAATGAGAATTGATATCATAACGGTACTGCCCGAACTCATAGTAAGCCCCCTTAACCATTCCATTATAAAAAGAGCAAAGGAGAAGGGGCTGATCGAGATAAATCTCGTTAATCTCAGGGATTTTACTGATGACAGACATAAGACGGTCGACGATTATGCATTCGGAGGCGGAGCAGGAATGGTAATGATGATCGAACCCGTTTATAAGGCGCTGGAAAAGCTAAAGAGCGAAAGAGAGTATGATGAGGTGATCTATACTTCACCCGACGGTGAACCTTTCAGTCAGAAGATCGCCAATCATCTCTCGATGATGAAAAATGTGATTATTCTTGCAGGACATTATAAGGGAGTCGATCAGAGGATCAGGGAGCACCTGGTAACAAGGGAGATCTCAATTGGTGACTATGTGCTTTCGGGAGGGGAACTTCCTGCGGCAATTATTGTGGATGCTGTCACACGTCTGATACCTGGAGCCATCTCGGACGAACAGTCAGCTCTCTCCGATTCTTTCCAGGATGATCTGCTTGCTCCGCCAGTTTTTACACGACCATCAGAATTTAATGGATGGCGTGTCCCTGACATTCTGTTGTCGGGAAATACCCCTGAAATTGAAAAATGGAGACATGAACAATCTGTTGAAAGAACAAAAAAGCTCAGGCCCGGCCTTTTAAATGATGAATAAAAGATTACTTATTTTTTCGACCTGCCTCAGTGCGGCACTTTCTCTGATCTTTATACTTTCCTGTAACAGGTTCAGAAACCCTGATCTGCTGAAAGAGGGGTTTATTAATCCTCCGGATTCATCAAGACCAGGCGTTTACTGGTATATAATGGATGGTAATCTTGACCGAAAGTCAATTAAGGAAGATCTGGAGTCAATGAAGAAAGCGGGAATAGGATACGCGTTGTTCCTTGAAGTAAATGTCGGTATCCCACGTGGAAAAGTTGATTTTCTGAGTGAAGAATGGCAGGATCTTTTCAATTTCGCTGTGCGTGAAGCAGAAAGGCTTGGGATCAGGCTCATTCTCGGATCGGGCCCAGGATGGGCAGGCAGCGGAGGTCCATGGGTGAAGCCCGGACAATCGATGATGCATCTTGTAGCTTCAGATACACTCCTGACCGGCCCGGAGGTGATAGATATTATTCTGCCAACACCAAAACCAAGAAAACCATTTTTTGGTGAAGAATCCATTACTCCTGAACTCAGGGAGATAAGGAATAAATGGTATGAAGATGTCAGAGTTCTTGCCTTCCCTGCTCCTGAAAAAAAGTCGTCGTTGGAAAATATTAATGAAAAAGCTCTTTTCATAAGGGCACCATACACATCCCAGCCGGGAGTGACTCCCTTTATAGTTTCAAAAGCCGAATGGGATGAGGTCCCTGATGCTGCAGTAAAGAAAGACAGGATAATTGACATTACAAATGATCTTGATTCCGCGGGGAGGATAAAATGGATCGTTCCTCCCGGCAAATGGATCATCATGAGACTTGGAAAGACAAATAACGGAGCTGTTACACGCCCGGCACCGGTGCCTGGGCTGGGTTTTGAGTCTGACAAATTTGACACTTCAGCTTTCAAGGCTCATTACGATGCCTATATTGGTAAACTTATAAGAAAGGTCAGACCTGTCAAAAGCCCGACAGGAGGCGGATGGACCATGATCCATATCGACAGCTGGGAAATGGGAGCCCAGAACTGGAGCAACAGGTTCATGGAACAGTTTATCAAAAGGAGAGGTTATGACCCCATTCTTTATCTGCCGGTGCTGGAGGGTTATATTGTAAACAGCGTTAAAGAGAGTGAAAGATTCCTTTGGGATATCAGGGAGACCTCCAATGAATTAATACTTGAAAACCATGCAGGCTTTTTTAAAAAGCTTGGAAGAAAAAACGGAATGACCCTTTCCATAGAACCTTATGACATGAATCCATCCGCCGATCTTGATCTGGGTGCGGTGGCTGACGTACCGATGGGTGAATTCTGGAGCGAAGGGTTTGGATTTAACTCATCCTTCAGCTGCATCGAAGCCGCTTCGGCAGGGCATGTTGCCGGAAAATCGATCATTGCGGCCGAAGCATTTACCGCAGGTGAAAATGAAGCATGGAAAAAATATCCCGGAAATATGAAGAACCAGACCGACTGGGCTCTGGCTATGGGCATAAACAGGTTTATTATCCATACGTTTGCACATAAATCCTTTATCGGTAATTACCGCCCAGGAATGACAATGGGCCCCTATGGAGTTCACTGGGACAGGGGTCAGACATGGTGGCCGATGATCGGTGAATATCACAGGTATCTTACACGTTGTCAGTTTGTTCTTTCACAGGGAAGGTCAGTTTCTGATATTCTTTACCTTTCTCCCGAAGGTGCTCCAAACGTATTCAGGCCTCCCGGCTCTGCAGTTGAAGGAACAGACACGCTGCCCGATAAAAGATCCTATTCATTCGATGGATGTTCTCCTCGTTACTTTATTGACTATGCAAATGCCCAGGATTCAAGAATTGTTTTCCCCGGGGGAGCTTCATACAGGATACTTGTTCTTCCGGATATCAGCACAATGACCCCTGATCTTATCAGCAAGATCGATTTTCTTCTGAAAGGGGGAATTACGGTATTGGGTTATCCGCCGTCAAAATCACCTTCACTTTCCAACTACCCCACCTGTGATGAGGTGGTAAGGAAAACCTCAGAATCGATATGGAATTCCGGATCAGTTTTGCAGTCGAGTGAACTACCCACGAGAAAGCATGGGAATGGTTTTGTTGTTACACCAGATAAAAAAAATGAGATCCATGCAAAAGAAAGCCCCTATGATATTTATCCTTCATATGAGATCACCGAAACAGCACTCAGGAATCTTAAGGTCAAAAAGGACTTTGTCAGTTCAGGTGATTTCAGATATTGTCACCGCTCCCTTATCGATAAGGATATTTATTTCGTGTCGAACAGGACAGGCAGGCAAGCCGAAGACAGCTGCACATTCCGCGACGGGAGCTTCAGGGCGGAGCTCTGGGATCCCCTGACAGGAGAAACAAGGCAGATCAAAAGCATATCCCAGTACTCATACGGATACAAAATAAAGATTAAGCTCGAAGCCTGGCAAAGTCTCTTCGTTGTCTTTTATCATACCAGGGAGTTGCAGGGAAAAGGAAAGATACCAGGGAATAACTTTCCTGAAAAAAAAGAGGTCTTTGAAGTACATTTCCCCTGGACAGTTAAATTTGATACTGAAATGGGCGGGCCCGAAAAAGTAATATTTGACACCCTTTCGGATTGGAAGGAAAATAAGGCGGAAGGTATAAGATATTATTCCGGAATTGCCAGCTATTCATGTACCTTCAACCTTCCTGAGTCAGCAGGGATAAAATCAGGCAAATCGATATATCTCGACCTGGGTATTGTGAAAAATATGGCAAGGATCATACTGAATGGGAAAGATCTTGGCATCGTCTGGACTTGTCCGTACCAGGTAAGAATAAATGACGCCATCAGGCAAAAGAACAATCATCTCGAAATTGAAGTTGCAGATCTCTGGATCAACAGGCTCATTGGAGATGAACTAAAACCATGGGATGGCATTGAAAACGGACAATGGCCTGACTGGCTTATCAAAGGTCAGCCACGAACAAGCGGCCGATATGCTTTTACCACCTATCATTTTTACAGGAAGGATGATGCACTTGCAGAATCGGGACTCTTAGGACCCGTAAGAATATTAAGGTCTGACGATTGATCGCTTTTATAGAGGCTGGTATTATTCATTATTCATTTTGAAATAACAAAAGTCTTTCGTAAGATTGTAGGCTTTAAAATAATAAATTATAAACTACTAATAATCAGGAACATGAACATTCAGGATTATATAAAAAGAGAAGAAGATTTCGGAGCGCATAATTATCATCCGCTTCCGGTGGTGCTTGAAAGAGGCGAAGGACCTTTTGTATGGGATGTGGAAGGTAAAAGATATTTCGATTTTCTTTCGGCTTATTCTGCTGTCAACCAGGGTCACTGTCATCCGAAAATTGTCGAAGCGCTTGTCGTTCAGGCAAAAAAACTAACCCTGACCTCCAGGGCATTTTATAGTTCTGCCCTTGGCGAGTATGAAGAATATGTGACAAAATATTTCGGATACGATAAGGTGCTTCCAATGAATACTGGCGCTGAAGCCGATGAGACCGCTCTGAAGCTTTGCCGTAAGTGGGCCTACCTGAAGAAAGGAATAAAAGAGAATAATGCCAGGATAGTTGTTTGCGAGGGGAACTTCCACGGAAGGACGATTACGATCATTTCAATGTCGACCGACCCTGATGCAAGAAATGATTACGGCCCCTATACACCGGGTTTTATAACCATACCATATAATGACCTGGGAGCTCTTGAAAATGCCCTTAAGGATCCGGATGTGGCTGGTTTCCTGGTTGAACCCATTCAGGGTGAAGCAGGAGTCTATGTGCCTGACGATGGCTACTTAAGAAAGGCTTATGACCTTTGCAGATCCAAAAATGTCCTGTTTATTGCTGATGAAGTTCAGACAGGTATTGCAAGGACAGGTAAGCTCATTGCCTGCGAGCATGAAGGCGTCCGTCCGGATATTCTTATCCTTGGCAAAGCTCTTTCAGGTGGCGTTTTCCCTGTTTCAGCAGTACTTGCCGATAATGAGATAATGCTTACAATAAAACCCGGTGAGCATGGTTCGACTTTTGGCGGCAATCCTATCGCCAGCAAGGTTGCTATAGCAGCACTTGAGGTAATTAAGAATGAGAAACTTGCAGAAAATGCAGAACGACTTGGCAAGCTCTTCCGTGATGAGTTCAAAAACATAAGATCAGAAATGATCGAGCTGGTCAGGGGAAAAGGTCTGCTTAACGCAGTTGTGATAAGACCAAAAGGAGGAAAGACAGCCTGGGATGTCTGCCTTGCAATGATGGACAAAGGGGTCATTGCCAAACCGACCCATGAACATATTATCCGCTTTGCTCCTCCCCTGGTAATTACGGAAAAACAGCTCAGAGAAGCTATAGCGCTGATAAAAGAGGCATTTAAGCTTTTCGAGTAGAGGATTATATTTATGCCTCTGTGTCTTCTCTGTGTTTCTCTGTGTAACAAAAAAAACTAACACAACTTGTCCTGATTTATCGGGAGAGGGTCACTGAGAACCACAGAGGGACACGGAGAAGAAGAAAGCCAGAATAAGATCTGGCTTTTTATCATTTTCATGATCCGGAGTTTTAAAAGATTGCTATTTTTGAAACTGCATTTTATAGGAGGAATAATTATTATTATCCATCAATTTAAATCCAATGAAATATTTAAGGGGAGTGATTTCAGGACTCATGATCATCCTGATTACCTTATCATGTTCCAGGAACAGGACAGCCATTACGGCCGGAGAATACCGAGTAAATATAAAATACCTTGCATCTGATTCGCTGAAGGGAAGACTTACAGGCACACCAGGCGACAGTCTCGCCGCAGAGTATATCAAAGCCAGGTTCCTTGCTTATGGACTCGTTCCTGTATCCGGTGACGGATTCCAGAGATTCAAGGTAACTGATAAGGTTGTGGCAGACAGTATTAACTACCTTTCAGTAGATGGCAGGAAATTCATCCATACACAGGATTTTGAACCTGCATCATTCACTGAAAACAGTTCTCTCAGGGCGCAGACAGTGTTTGCCGGCTATGGATTCAGCATAAATAATGATTCGCTCAAATGGGACGACTACAAAGGGAAAGATATTAAAGGCAGATGGGTAATGATCCTCAGGGGTGACCCTGAGCCTGATAACAATATGAGCAAGTTTGCTCCTTTCAGTGCCGACAGGGATAAAGCACTTCTCGCAAAAGATCTTGGCGCAGCAGGAGTACTTCTGGTCTCAGGCGCCAGCTTTGATAAGGAAGACAGATTTGATCCGCTTTCAAAAGGTGATTACTCTGTCGGTATACCAGTAATGAGGATAAAAAGGCCGGTTGCCGATGCAATTCTACTTAAATCAAAGAACAAAATTGAAGATCTTGAAAAGAGATTGAACAGCACAAGAAAACCTTTAAGTTTCCCTACGGGTTCTACCGTGGATTCCAAAACTGAAATCATTCAATTTAAAACAAATACAAGAAACGTAATATTCATGCTTCCCGGGGAAGATTCCCTGCTGAAGAATCAGTATGTGATCATTGGGGCTCATTTCGACCATCTTGGAATGGGAGGTCCGGGTTCACCAAGCAGGAAACCTGATTCCATTGCGGTGCACCATGGGGCTGACGATAATGCATCGGGCGTTGCAATGATTATTGGGCTTGCCGGCAAGTTTGCAGGTACAAAGAACAGCCATAAGCGAAGCCTGGTCTTCTGTTCATTTTCCGGTGAAGAGCTTGGATTGCTGGGTTCAAAATATTTTACCGACAATCCCCTGATCGACCTTTCAAAAGCCGATGCTATGGTAAATCTTGACATGGTAGGAAGACTCAAGGAGACCAAAGATCTGCAGGTTGGAGGCGTCGGCACGGCAGACGGACTAAAAGAGATGGCAACCGCCCTAAATGATACATCCCTGCTGAAGGTCTCTACTACGGATGAAGGATCAGGCCCGTCGGATCATTCCTCATTTTATGCAAAGAATATCCCTGTGCTATTCATAACGACCGGTGCGCATGAAGACTACCATACTCCAACCGACACCTGGGAAAAGATCAATTACAACGGGATGGTCACAGTATCCGGCCTGGTATACAGGATGGCCTCAAAATTAGCCAATGATACAGCCAGACTGAAATTTAAGGAAGCAGGCCCGAAAACGACTGTAACAAGAAATTACCGCACAAGAGGCATCACCCTTGGTATAATGCCTGATTTTGCCGGAGCTGTAAAGAATGGACTAAGGGCTGACCTGGTTACACCTGGTAAACCAGCTGCTCTCGGCGGCATGAAAAAAGGTGATATAATAACGGCAATAAACGGGAAACCTGTTAATAATATCCAGGATTATATGTTCAGGCTTGGCCATCTCAAGCATGGAGACAGGATAAATGTCGATATTTTGCGAAATAACAAAAAAGAGGTATTAATTATACAGCTATAAATAAAATACAAATGCTATGAGAAGATTTCTTTATTGGTTCCTTGCTGTAATAATTACTATAGGTGCTGCGTACTTCCAGAGAAAAACCGGCCCGACTTACCCGAAGATAATCATTGCTCAGATCAATGGGAAGGCCTACGACTTGAAGCTTGTGCGAAGCCTGGGACTTAATCAGAGGCCGGAAGTAAAACTGGCTGTCACAGATACTTCCGTTAAGGCTAAGCTGTATTTCAAGCGGTTCCCTTCGAATGATGAATATCAGCCTGTTGATTTTTCGTACAGGATCTACCCGGTTAATTCCGCCTTCATGAATAAGGTTTTTCATATCTATGAAGAGAAGGGATTTTTTGCAGAGGTCCCTAAACAACCTGCAGCAGGCAAGATCCAGTACTATTTTGAGGTGACTGATTCAAATGGCACCAGGACGTACCTTAAGGAATCACCAGTAGTGATCAGGTTCAAGGGCTCAGTTCCGGATTGGGTACTCATGCCTCACATTCTGTGCATGTTCCTTGCAATGCTTTTCTCTACCCTTGCAGGTTTGATGACCATCGGAAAGTACAAGACATTCAGGAAATACTCTGCCTGGACGGTGGTACTGTTATTTATTGGAGGAATGTGCCTTGGTTCAGTTGTCCAGTACTATGCATTCGGTAAATTCTGGACTGGCATTCCTTTCGGATGGGACGTCACTGACAATAAGACACTTATTGCTCTCATTTTCTGGATTCTGGCTGTATGGATGAACAGGAAGAAGGAGAGACCATTATATGTTGCAGTGGCGGCAATTGTTGTGCTGCTGGTTTATTCCATTCCTCATAGTTTGTTGGGTTCCCAGATCAATTATCAGAGCGGTCAGATGACCCAGGGAATTATCCTCTCTCTTTTCTCGTAATTTTTTTCAAAAATTCTTAACTTGAATGCAGCATTAAAAGAATTCCCACGTCTCTTGGATAGAAATCTGAAAATTAAAGAGAGTGGGTGCAGCATTACATATAAAAACTAGTCTTTTTAAAGAGATGGCCAATGTAGACGCAGCATTCAAAAATATCCACCAGGATCTGATCGATGGATGTAAAACAGGCGACCAGAAGGCACAGTTTCAGATTTACAAGCTTTATTATAAGGCAATGTTCAACACGAGTCTGAGAATTGTGAATGACACGATGGAAGCCGAGGATGTAATGCAGGAATCATTCCTGTCGGCCTTTGAGAAAATCGAAACTTATTCAGGCACTGTAAGCTTC
The DNA here is from genome assembly GCA_050013475.1 of Bacteroidales bacterium. GTDB lineage: Bacteria > Bacteroidota > Bacteroidia > Bacteroidales > VadinHA17 > LD21. The sequence goes on along the minus strand of JBEKFE010000003.1, from coordinate 110,269 downwards.
GGAGCATGGCTCAAAAAAATTGTGATCAACAGGTCATTAGATGCCCTGAATAAACGAAAAGCGATCTTTGAAGATATTGATGGACACATTGGAATTAAAGACAGCAGCAGTGACGACATCGCTCAGAAAGAAGAGCTGGATGTCAGGGTTGAAGAGGTTAAGGAGGCAATAAACAGGCTGCCCGACGGGTACAGGATCATTCTCTCGCTTTACCTTCTTGAAGGATATGATCATGACGAGATCGCTGAAATTCTGTCCATTAACAGCAGCACCTCAAGATCACAGCTATCAAGGGCCAAGCAGAAGCTGATAAGTGAGCTAAAAGAAAAATGAAGAATTTACCAGGCATGAAAAACATAGAGGACATATTCAGGGAAAACAGGGACCTTTTTGAAGACAAGGAACCGATAGAAGGTCACTTCGACAGGTTTAGCTGGAAACTGGAAAAAAGGCTGCACTCGGGTGCTGTAAGGAGAAGCATAGTGCCCTATCTTCTCAGAGCGGCAGTAGTGACTGTGCTCGTTACTCTCTCCTCTCTCTGGACGTGGGATCATTTTATCAGATCCGACAGGGGAATGACACTGGGAGATGTATCACCGCAGTATAAAGAGGTTGAAAGTTATTATGTTCACCAGGTGGGTATCATGGAAGGCGAACTTAAAAATGCCGATTTCGGAAACAACCCTTCACAGAAAAAGGAGATGAAGAAAGAACTAAGAAGTATGGATTCAACATATGTCCAGCTTCAGAAAGAGTTAAAGGCAAATCCGAATGATGAAAGAATAATCACTGCGATGATCGAACACTATCAGACCAAAGTGGAAGTTATGTCCTATATAATCAACCAGTTGAAAACAATCAGGAATGGAAACCAAAATAAACATGAAAATGGAAAAGTTAGCTTATAGATCAAAAACGCTGATCTTTCTTACAGCAGCACTTATCTCCTGCTCCCTCGCAGCGCAGGAGGTATCGAAGGAGTATCACAAGGAATATAGTGCAGATAAGAGTACCACTCTCGATCTGAACAACAAGTACGGTGATGTGGCAATTACCGGATGGGACAAGGACCAGATAGTAATAGACGTCAGGGTAACTGTGAAGCATCCCGACAGATCAAAGGCAGAAAAGTTTATGAGCCAGATAGATGTTCAGTTCAGTCAGGAGGGCAGTACCATATATGCAAAAACAGTGATAGAAGATAACTTTAATTTCTCAGGTTGGGGCAGTAACAGGGAATTCAAGATCAACTATACAGTTAAGATGCCGTTTGCAAGCAGTCTTACGCTCGCCAACAGATATGGTAATACTGATATTGATGAGATCAGGGGCCTGGTAAATCTCGACATAAAATATGGGGGCATCGAAATCGATAAGCTCACGAGAGGTAATGAAAAACCGCTAAACAGGATCGCCGTGGCATATGGAAAGGGAAATATCACGGAAGCCGGATGGCTCGACTTATATGTCAGATATACCAGTACGCTTTCGATCGATAAGAGCCAGGCATTGCTTGTCGACAGTAAATATTCAAAACTAAAGATCGGCGAGACAAGCTCAATTGTAGGTGATGCAAAATACGATACCTATTCAATCGACAAGATCAACAATCTTGTCCTGGAAACCGGTTATACAAATGTAAATGTTGGCACTCTGTCCAAAAAGCTGAGCTTTGAAGGCAGCTATGGCTCGCTCACGGCTGATGATATACCTGCAGGGTTTGAATCGATAGACGTTGATGTACGTTATTCCGGTGTAAGACTTGGAATAGCTGAAAATGCAAGTTATAAGATCGATGCTGAATCTTCCTACGGTGGTATAAAATACAATGAAGATAATTTGAAATTTACCAGGAGGATAGTTGAAAACACATCTTCAGAGATATCGGGAGTAATTGGCAAAGATGAATCGACCACCTCAACTGTAAAGGTCAAGACCGCATACGGTACTGTAAAGCTTTTCTGATAAAAAATACAATTATATGAAAAAGCGGAGATCGGGTGGTCTTCGCTTTTTTTATCCCGTAAGGTTCCTCGCGAGTCTTACTGCTCCATTTGCATTGTCGCTGTACCCGTCAGCACCGATCTTCAACCGAAACTCTTCCGTGACCGGTGCGCCTCCCACCATTATCTTCACCCTCTCCCTGAGACCAGCATCGCTTATCGCTGAAATAGTGGATCCCATTGCGGTCATTGTCGTTGTCAGCAGAGCACTCATAGCTACAATTTTCGGATCGTGGACCTTAATAGCTTCTACAAACCCGGAAGGAGTGACATCATTCCCCAGGTTTATAACTGTAAAGCCGGCTCCCTCAAGCATCGAGCCAACTATATTCTTTCCGATATCGTGCAGATCCCCATGTACTGTGCCTATTACCACCTTCGCGCCAGTTTCAATATTCCTGGAAGTAAGTAACGGCTGAATAAGATCAAGAGATCCTTTCATCGCCCTGGCGGCAAGAAGAAGCTCAGGAACATATGCTTCACATTTTTCGAACATATCTCCTACCCTGTTCATTGCAGGAACCATAAAATCCCTGATGATAATCTGCGGATCCACACCTTCACCAAGTGCTTCCTTTGTAGTTCTGACCGAAAGATCCAGATTCCCTTTTACTATAGCATCATAAAGCTGGGTAAGGTCTGTCATTATTTAAAGATATTTATTAAGAAAGAATTTTAACCGCGGAGGACGCAAAGTTCCTTGTTTCACCAGGAAGACGCAGAGGTCGCAGAGAAAGAAATTAATATTCACCCTCTGCGTTCTCTGCGTAATATCTCTGCGCTCTCTGCGGTTAAAAAATCATAGTAGCAAAAATCTATTTATAGTACTTTATATGTCAAGTTCGACAACGGTGATCCCTGAACCGCCGAACTGCACATTTTCGTCGCGGAAGCTTTTTACAAAACCAATCGTTGCAAGATATTTTCTCACAAGCTCACGAAGTATACCGTTACCCTTTCCATGCAGGATCCTTAGGTTCCTGTGCTGAACCATCAACGCATTATCGAGCATCTCCTGCACTTTCATGATCGCCTCATCCCCTCTCACTCCCCGAATATCAATTTCCGGTGTGAACATGATCTTTTTCTGGTTGATCTCATAATCAAATGCGACTCCTCTGCCAGGGGAAGCAAGACTCTTTTTCAGCTCCGCCCTGCTTATTCTTTCGACCTTGTCGGCAGGAACCCTGAATCTGAAACTGGCCGTTTCAACCTGTACCATTCCATCCCTTATTTCGATTATCTCACCTGCTGCCATCGTATCGATCATCCTTACTGCATCTCCAGGTTTCATAGGCTTTTCTGTCTTCTGCGCCTGCTCTTTTTCAGGCATTTTTTCAATGGATCTGAACCGTTTTGCCTTTACCTTCAGCTCATTTATTTTCCTTTCACTTTCAGTCGGTTCTGAAGTTTTTTCAACCGATATGGCAGCTTTAAATTCGTCAACGTTCTGCCTCACCTTTCTTGTCTTTTCCTTTTCAGCCTGTGCCTCCTTTATCTCCCTGACGGCATTTTCAATGATTTTGTTGGAATTATCAAGGATTGACCTGGCATCCTCTTTCGCCCTGGTAAGAATTTCCTTCCGGACCTTTTTTGCTTCAGAAACCTCTTTCTCATATTCACTGATAATTTCTTCCAGATGTTTTTCATGCTGCCTGATATTCTGTCTTTTATTCTCCCAGTACCGCTTATCCCTTGCAATATCCTTAAGGTGCCTGTCATAATCAATATTCTTCGTACCAGCTTTCTCTGAAGCACTGGAAAGAACATTTTCAGGAAGTCCTATTTTTCTGGCTATTTCAAATGCGAATGAGCTGCCTGGTTTCCCGATAAAGAGCTGAAACAGAGGCTGCATAAGATGATTATCGAACGACATCGCCCCATTGACAATACCCTCGGTAACAGATGCAAAATGCTTGAGATTTGAATAATGTGTTGTCATAACTCCAAAAACCCTGAGCTTATTCAATTCGTCGAGAATGGCTTCGGCAATCGATCCTCCAAGCATCGGCTCGGTACCGGTACCGAATTCATCTATAAGCACAAGTGTCTCTTTTGTGGAATTTCTTAGAAAATATTTCATGCCGATAAGGTGGGAACTATATGTGCTCAGATCATTGTCGATGCTTTGCTCATCCCCGATGTCGATAAAAATATTTCTGAAGATACCACATTCAGAGCCTTCCTCAACCGGGATGGTAAGTCCGCACTGAAGCATATACTGCAGCAATCCAACCGTTTTAAGGCATACTGATTTCCCTCCTGCATTCGGCCCTGAGATCAGCAGAATGCGATTCCTTTCATCAAGATGAATGTCGAGTGGCACAACCTTCCTCCCTTTGATCTTCGAGAATGTTGTATAAAGAAGGGGGTGAACTGCTTTCTTCCACGAGATCACCGGTGTTCCTGAGATAGCCGGCTTGATAGAGTTGAGCCAGTTCCCAAATAATGCCTTTGCCCTGATAAAGTCTATTTCTCCAAGGAAGCTATTTGAGAAAAGAAGATCATCGGCATATGGTCGTATATTATCGGCAAAGGATGTAAGGATCCTGACTATCTCCCGTCTCTCCTCATATTCGAGTTCAATGATCTCATTATTAATCTCAACGATCTCAGCAGGCTCTATGAAAACAGTTTTTCCCGAAGCGGACTGATCATGTATAAGTCCTTTAAGCTTTCTTTTATCGAACACATTCACGGGAATAACTCCTCTCCCGTTGCGTATCGAAACATTTGCATCAGCATCGACAATGCCCTCCGACTGTGCATGTTTAAGAATTGCCGTTAGCCTTCTTGAAACGCTGAGGCTTTTTGATGAAAGATCAGACCTTATCTCCCTCAGTCGCTGTGAAGCAGTATCTTTTATGTTGCCATGCCTGTCAATTATCCTGTCGATTGTATCCAGAACATAGGGAAACATCTTTACCTGACCACACATTGATCTCAGAACAGCATAATTCTCATCTTTCCGTGACTTGAAAAAATTAATTACCGCTTTCAGCGTTTCAAGTGACCTCTTGATATCAAAAACTTCCTGGACTTCCGGGAAAGTGCCCTCTATCTTTATTTTATCAAGTGTGGGAGAAAGATCGAAGTAATTCTCGGAAGGAAACTGGTCTTCGAATTTCAGGAGGTACTGGAATTCCGATGTTTTTGAAAGCTCTGTCATAACAGATCTGATATCTGTCATAAAGGATATATTTCCTACGGCAGCCAAGCCCATAGGGCTGATGCATCTTTCCGCTATCATTGCCCGTATCCTGTCGAAGCCGGTCTTTATTTCAAAATTTTCAGGATAAATCATATTAAAGACAAAAGTAAGAATGAGATATGAGAATCCATCACATTATTTGTTTTTTACCACGGAGTAACACAGAGTTTAACGGAGTTACACTGAGTAGTTCCAAATAAATTATTTACAGTGTTACTCCGTTCTTACTCCGTGCAACTCCGTGGTTAAGTTTTTATATACTCATAGCGAACAGGTTAATTAATGTTAAATCACCGGCTTAAGAGTTATACCGATCATCTTTTTCCTACATTTGATTGGTTATTCATATCCCTACTTATTAATTATTCAAACATGAAAATGAAAAAGTTCAGTGCAAGCTTATTCCTGATGATGTTTCTGCCTTTGTTCCTGGCAGCACAGAAGGAAAACCTGGATCTGTCGATGGTCTACAAGATCAAGCAGGAAGGTTCAAGAGGAACCTCGATCCAGGATCTGGCGTTCAGCCTGACCGATTCTGTTGGTCCACGGCTTACTGCATCAACCGGCTATAACAGCGGGAATGAATGGGCTAAGAAAAAAATGGAACAAATTGGCCTTCAGAATGTCAGAATAGAAGAGGCACGGGATTTTTCAAGAGGAGGCTGGGACAACCTGAAAACATATGCCGCAATGACTGCGCCTTATTATACAAACTTTGCCTGTAACCCGGTAGCCTGGACAGGCAGTACAAATGGACTGTTCAAGGGTGATGTGGTCCTGCTGAGTGTTCAGAGCGAAGCCGACCTTGATAAATATAAAGGAAAGCTTGCAGGCAAGATTGTCCTGATAGCATCCACGGTCACAAATGAGATCGTTTTCACTCCCCTCGCCACAAGGTATACCGACGAACAGCTGAAAGACCTTGCAACAGCTACAGTACCGGGCCAGGGTGGTAGAAGATCCCCTGCCGATCTTGCGGCAATGCAGGCCCAGAGAGCTCTGAGAAACAAGATAGCAGAACTTTTAAAAAGTGAAGGCGCTGCAGTGATTCTTAATAATTCAGGGACCTATAATATTCCAAGGTCCAACGGAGCAAACTACAAACATGGTGACCCCGAACCAATACCAGAATTGAATCTTCCGGCAGAAGACGCAGGCAGGATGGAGAGATTACTTCGTCGTGATGTACCAGTTAAGATGGAAATTGAGATACAGAATAAGTTCTTCGATAGTCCGAAAGTCTACGATGTTATTGGAGAAATTCCCGGCACCGACAAGAATCTTAAAAATGAAGTCGTGCTCATAGGCGCTCACATTGATTCATGGAACGGAGGAACCGGAGCGGCCGATAACGGATCTGGCTGTATCGTCATGCTCGAAGCTATGAGGATACTTAAAAGTCTCGATGCAGCCCCGAGGAGAACTATCAGGATCGCACTCTGGGGAGGTGAGGAACAGGGACTAAATGGCTCTCGAGGTTATGTCGAAAAATATCTTGTTGATCCCCAGACAAAAGCGCATAAACCTGACTGGGATAAATTTGATGTGTACTTCAACATGGATAATGGAACCGGCAAATACCGCGGCATTTACATCCAGCAGAACGAGCTGGTAAGAGATATCTTTGCAGAATGGCTGAAGCCTTTTGCAGATATGGGCTGTTCAACGATCTCCATAAGGAACACCGGCGGAACAGATCATCTTTCGTTCGACGGAGCAGGCCTGCCGGGCTTTCAGTTCATCCAGGATGAGATCGAATACAGTCGCGGCTATCATTCCGTTATGGATACCTACGAGAGACTTGTCATGAACGACCTCAGGCATAACGCAATAGTAACAGCAGCTTTCGCCTGGTTTGCAGCGCAGCGCGATGCTAAAATTCCTTCTAAACCTGTGATGAAGATGCCCGAGGGCCCGCAGAGACAATTCTAAAAGGTCAGTATTAAATATAGTTTATATATTCTGAAGTAATTTCCCGCAGATCGCGCAGATGCACGCAGAATTATAATCTCTGCGAAAATCAGCGAAATCTGCGGGAAACCTTTTTATACAGGTTTTTCCTAAATATCTTTCATTGATAACTGGATACGCTTACGGTCCAAATCAACAGCAATCACTTTAACCATTACATGCTGATGCAGCTTTACCACCTCAGAGGGATCCTTTACAAATCCTTTTTTCAGGTTGGATATATGGACCAGCCCGTCCTGCTTTACCCCTATATCGACAAAGGCTCCGAACTTTGTAATATTTGTTACGATGCCCGGAACAACCATTCCCTCCCTTATCTCTTCAATGGAATGAATATCAGCAAACTGGAATTCCTTTATTTTTGTCCTTGGGTCCCTTCCCGGCCTTGCCAGCTCCTCCAGAATATCATTTAAAGTCGGAAGACCTGTTTTTTCCGTGACATATTGCCCTACTCTTATCTCCTTTCTCTTCAATTCACTTGAAATCAGCTCTGCAACATCTACGCCCATGTCTTTTGCCATCTTTTCAACCACATGGTAACTCTCCGGATGAACAGCACTGGAATCAAGAGGATTCCCGGCACCCCTTATCCTCAGAAAGCCTGCGCTCTGTTCAAATGCCTTAGTACCCATCCTTTTAACCTTAAGGAGCTCGCTTCTTGAACTGAATGGTCCGTTTTCCGTACGGTAATCAACAATATTCTGCGCAAGCTGCGGACCAAGTCCGGATACATAGGTTAACAGATGACTGCTTGAAGTATTCACCTCCACTCCCACTGCATTCACGCAGCTCCTTACAACATCATCGAGCGAATTCTGAAGTTTTGCCTGGTCAACATCGTGCTGGTACTGGCCTACGCCGATCGATTTCGGATCAATCTTTACAAGTTCTGCAAGAGGATCCATTAATCTCCTGCCAATAGATATTGCGCCTCTGACAGTAACATCATAATCAGGAAATTCATCCCTTGCTGTCTTTGACGCCGAATAAACCGAGGCTCCTGCCTCGCTGACAACGAATACCTGGATATCCCTCTCAAACTTTATCCAGCGGATAAAATCCTCGGTCTCACGGCTGGCCGTACCGTTTCCAATTGCTATAGCCTCTATTTTATAAGCGCTGACAAGGGAAAAGATCTTCTTTACCGACATTGCAGTCTCATTCTGAGGAGGATGAGGATAAATTGTCTCATTATGAACAAGGTTTCCCTGTTTGCTCAGGCAAACGATCTTGCACCCTGTTCTGAAACCCGGATCTATCGCAAGCAAATTCTTCTCGCCAAGAGGAGGAGCGAGAAGAAGCTGCCTCAGGTTATCCGCAAAAACCCTGATAGCCTCCTCATCGGCTTTCTCTTTGGAGATATTCCTGAATTCAGTTTCCATTGAAGGTGACAATAATCGTTTCCAGCTGTCTGTAATTGAATCTTTAATAATATCTGCAGATGCATTTCTCCCTTTTACGAATATTTTCTCTAGGAGCTCAATTGCGCGCTCTTCAGCTGGGTCAATTGAAAGCCTCAGGAATCCCTCTTCTTCTCCTCTTCTCATTGCCAGAAGCCTGTGAGAGGGACATTTCTTCAATGGCTCTGACCAGTCGTAGTAATCGGAATACTTTACACCATCCTGTTCCTTACCCTTCAGCACCTTTGAACGGACCACTGCTTCTCGTTCGTAGAGATATCGCATCTGCCTTCTGGCCCTCTCATCCTCGCTTATCCATTCAGCTATAATATCCGAGGCACCTGACAGAGCCTCTTCTATATTTGCAACCTGATCATTCAAGAATTTTTCGGCTTCTGCAGCAGGTGCTGTCTCAAGCTGTTTCATTATTATCACGGCAAGAGGTTCAAGTCCTTTTTCCCGGGCAATTGTTGCCCTCGTTCTTCTCCTTGGTCTGTACGGCAGGTAGATATCTTCCAGCTCGGATAAGGTCAGTGCTGCATCGATCTTAACGCTGAGCTCCGGAGTCATCTTCTCCTGTTCCATGATCGATCTGATGATGCTGTCACGCCGCTTATCAAGTTCCTTAAGCCGTTCGAATTCGTCCTTAATATGCATAAGCTGAACTTCATCGAGACTGCCTGTCATCTCTTTCCTGTACCGGCTTATGAACGGTATTGTAGCTCCGTCATCCAGAAGCCTTATCGTGTTCTCGATCTGCCATTCGTGCAGTCCGAGCTTTTTTGCAATGAATTCAATATGTTTGTCTGCATTCATTATTGTTCTGTTCATCAATTTTACATTTCAATCCTTAAGTGTTGAAGCGTTGAAGCGTTGAACCGTTTAAACGTTTAAACGCATCAACGCTTCAACAATTCCTACTCCACATATATAACCAGTCCTTTCAGATATTCGCTCTCCGGGTGATAAATATTAACCGGATGGTCTGGTGGCTGGCTGAGTTGATGAAGTATCCTCACTTTACGTCCGGTATTTGCAGCTGCCGCGAAAACGGATTTTCTGAAATTTTCCCGGGTGACAACCTGTGAGCACGAGAAGGTAAAAATGATCCCTCCAGGCCTGATTTGTTCGATAGCTTTCATATTCAGCCTTTTATACCCCTGGAGGGCATTCGACAGGACATCATTGTGCTTGGCAAATGCAGGAGGATCAAGGACTATAAGGTCATATTTATCTTTAATATCATTGAGAAATTCGAAGGCATCTGTTTTGAATGATCTATGTCTGTGATCATCTCCGAAATTCAGCCTGACGTTTTCATTGGCCAGTTCGATCGCCCCGGCTGAGCTGTCAACCGTATGCACCATACTGGCATCTTTCAGTGCGTAAACAGAAAAGCCACCTGTATAGGCAAACATATTGAGGACATTTCTTCCGGAGGTGTATTGGGACAGCAGCTTGCGGTTCTCGCGCTGATCAATAAAAAAACCTGTTTTTTGTCCCGTATTCCAGTCAACAGAGAACTTATACCCTTCCTCACTCACAATGACCGGATCGGAGCTGCCTATGATGAATTCATTGTGACCTTTTATCCCGGACATGTATGGAATGGTGCTTTCGCTCTTATCAAAAACAGCCTTTAGATTTTCTCCAAGCAAATCTTTAAGAACCGATGCGATTTCACTTCTCAGCCTGTACATACCTACAGAATGCATCTGCATTACAGCCACTCCATTGTAGTAATCTACTATTAAGCCGGGGAGGTTATCACCTTCAGCATGAATCAGCCTGAATACATTTGTCTTGCTGTTTTCTGTCAGACCGAGGATCTTGCGATATTCGAGAGCTGATCTTATCCTCTGCCGGAAAAAATCAATATCAGGTATTATCTTTTCGAACGCGAGTATCCTCACGGCTATTGATCCCGGCTGATAATGTCCGGTTGCCAGAAATTCATCCTTGTTGTCATAAACATCAACTACATCTCCTTCTGCGGGGTTGCCATAGATCTTTTTAATGGCGCCCGAAAATATCCATGGATGAAACCTTCTGGGTGACTGGTCCTTACCTGATTTTAAAACTATTTTGACCGTGTCCAAAATATTGATGGTTTAAATTAATTTCTTAATATCCCGTTTGCAATTCAGGAGTTTGGTATATATCTCGTAACAAACCCATGCATCGGTGGCAGCATAGACTTTCTGGGGTTCCGAAAGTGTAACAGCTTCCCAGTCGGTCACCTGCTGGTTTTTTGATATCCTGAATCCAAGGATTATGGCAGTAAGCTTCTTAAGTCCTGAACTTTCAATTCCAAAATCCTTTACAAATTTCTGAAGATCGATAAACCCGGCAGGCTGGAATTTTCTTATCTGACCCAGGAATCTCAGATCATCATGAATGGCAACGCCTGCCTTTACTATATCAGGACTTGCAAGGATATCACGCAGTTCATCAGGAATGCCTATTTTGTTTATCCTGAAAAGACAGGAGAAGTTTTTGCCGGAAACCTGCAGAAGCGAGACCCTGTTTTTGCGGCCTTTCCTGAAGGAGGGTCTTGTTTCGGTATCGAATCCAAGTACTTTAGAATTCTCAAAGCGCTTTATTGCATGCCTGAAATCATTTATATTTTCAACAAGAACAATCTCGCCATTAAACGATCTCAGTTCCAGGTTTTTGATCTCATCAATTGAGATATTCGGCAGAAAATTACTATTCATCGCCATTCCTGAACTCCCTCTGCCTTTTTGAAAGGAACCATTCGGAATGATCTTTGTCATCTGTCCCGGGACCTTTATCATTGTTATCTTCAATATCCTTATCTGAACTTAAGAACCTGTGGATGGCTTTCAATGCGTTCAAAAGCCGGATGCCCCAGTAATTTTCAAAATTCATCCTGCATTCCCAGACAGCATCATTCATTACTGCATCAGTACCCGTCTGATAAAGAAGGATGAAGTTTTTCATGTCCTGGTAGATATCAGCAAGATCTTCCGCTATACCTGAAAGGACAGTTCCTTCATCTCCTGCTGAAGGATCTTCGAGCAGTTCTATATAATCATTTGCAGATCCAAAATTGACTTTAAGATTATCATGGATCAGATTCCAGTCAGATTCAGTTACAAATTTTTCATTTCCATCCTCAAAATAAGATTCCAGCTCAGGGAGCATGGAAGCTTTCAGATATAGCAGAGGCAACAGCTTCTGCAAAATATTCAATAACTCTGCACCTTTGAACTCAGACGCATGTTCAGCATATTTGCAGAATTCGGCGGCTACCGCAGTGAACTCAACGACATGGCCTGAATAGACAGGCGGTCCTGGATTTTTCATTTCCACCAGATTTTGTCAGCAAAAATAGACAATTTTTAAGCCCGGAAATGAATATTCCTGAATGATAAAACAAAAACCCCGGTATCTGTTAAGTAATTTCATGACTTCCAATGAAGTTTCATCTCCCCGTCGGTTTCGATCTTATTATGGTCGAGGAGCCATCTGATCACTTTGATCACTTTTTCCGAAGAAAAGTTAACTGATCTGACAAGCTCTTCCATATCCGGCTGATCTTTTGACATGAGTGACTTGATCTCTTCAAGGATAATGTCAAATTCGTACTTGCTCAGGTCGAGTTCATTTCTTTCCCTGCATACGTCACAGGTACCGCATCTGTCTGATTCCTCACCGAAATATCCCAGCAGTATCTGCGATCTGCATCTGCTTGTCGTTTCAGTGTACTCAAGCATCTTTCCCAGCCTGAAAATATATTTCTCTTTAACGTGCAGGTAGTTATCGGGTGAAATTAATATAGCCTTTCTGTCGAGCCTTTCTACAGTGAAAATCACAAGAGGGGTCTTTTTGCCTGGTATGTATTTTATTATATTCTGTGCTGAAAGCCGAAGAAGGAACTGATAGACCGTGTCCCTTGACAAGCCAGATTTTCTGGAAAGAATTTCTTCATTGACAGCAACAAACCCGGTAAACATCCCGGTATAGGAACGCAGAAGGAGTTTTATGAACCCGTCGTATGCCTCATTTGCGACCTGGAATTTATAAAGGTCATCACGCCCTACTGTAAAGTGGACCCGCGAAGGATTATTGATCTCTTCCGTAAATTCAAGATACCCCTCCCGCTGCAAGAATTGGAGACTGTTATAGGTCTCATTTACATGCAACCTGAACTTTGCAACAAAATCCTGCATATTAAAATCGAAAATACTCTCTTTTCCCGATCCAACAGGGACCTGGAGGTAGTTGCAAAGCGCTTCGTATACATCCTTGATCCTGTCAGTTTCAGGGAACTTCTGACGCACGCTGTCTGAGTGCCTGCTCTTGTCCGCTTCGGAATAAAGCAGAACAGCAAATGATTGTATGTTATCCCGTCCTGCCCTACCGCTTTCCTGAAAATATGATTCGATACAATCAGGTATATCCCAGTGAATTACGAATCTTACATCAGCCTTGTCGATCCCCATACCGAAAGCATTTGTTGCAACTATCACCCTTGTTTCACCAGCACTCCATGAATGCTGCTTTTTATCCCTCAGCTCCTGGGTCAGCCCGGCATGATAATGGTCGGCATTAATTCCGTTGCTCGCAAGAAATTCAGCTATCTCCCTGCTCCGTTTTCTGCTTCTTACATAAATAATTCCGCTGCCTGAGATCCTTTTAAGTGCACTCTGTACATAAGCACCTTTATCCTCGGTCTTTTTGACGATATAAGAGATATTTTTCCTCGCGAAACTGGTCTTCAGCAGGTTCGGCTTCCTGAAGGCAAGGCGCAGCATTATGTCCTCTGCCACATCGGGAGTAGCAGAGGCGGTGAGGGCAAGAAAAGGCACTTTCTCGGCAAGAAGCTCTCTGAGGTCGACTATCTTCAGGTAAGAAGGTCGGAAATCATATCCCCACTGAGAAATACAGTGAGCTTCATCGACAGCTACCAGGGAAATATTTAGACGCGCTGCCTTGGCTCGGAAAAGCTGGGATGAGATTCTTTCAGGTGACATGTAGAGGAACTTATAATCGCCATATATGCAGTTCTCGAATGCAATTTCGATCTCTTCCACCGACATACCTGAATGCACCGCAACAGCCTTAATATCCATATTATTGAGCCTTTCTACCTGTTCCTTCATCAGTGCGATCAAAGGTGTTATTACGAGGCATAACCCCTCATGTGCCATTGCAGGTACCTGGAAGGTAATTGATTTACCTCCACCGGTTGGCATTAGACCAAGAGTATCTTTACCTTCTGCCACCGACCGGATAATATCTTCCTGCAATGGCCTGAATGTGGTAAAGCCCCAGTGCTTTGTTAAAACTTTTTTATAGTCATCTATATTCACGATCGGGAAAATCTAATACGTGGCTGCAAATGGAATTCCATTTAAGAAATGATAATAGGTCCTGCACGACAGCTGCACAAAAATACTAACTGTATTTCAATTTTTTAAACCTGCTAAAAATAAAAAGGATTAGTTTTAAGAGTAGCGTTTTTTTGTGTAATTTGCGGCACAAATTTAACACCAGCAGGCAATGTCGTTTATAAATGATAAGATTCTTTTTGAAGGACTGACATTTGATGATGTTCTCCTGATACCCTCCTATTCTGAAATTCTTCCCCGTGAAGTCGATATAAGCTCAATGTTCTCACGGAACATCAGGCTTAATACGCCTGTCGTCTCTGCAGCTATGGATACCGTTACTGAGGCTGAACTTGCCATTGCTATTTCACGCGAAGGAGGCATTGGTGTCATTCACAAGAACATGACCATTGAAAAGCAGGCTTCACAGGTTAAAAAAGTAAAAAGGGCTGAGAATGTGATGATCTACGATCCTGTAACTATCAACCCCGATGCAACTGTTGCAGAGGCAATGAACCTGATGAAAGAATACAGGATCGGTGGCATACCGGTTGTGGACAGGAATGGTATTCTTAAAGGCATCGTCACTAACCGTGATCTGAGGTTTGAAAGCAATCCTTCAAAAAAAATATCCCTGGTGATGACCACCAATCTGATAACCACTGATCATCAGTCGAACCTTGAATCCGCTGCAAGGATACTGCAGAAGCATAAAATCGAAAAGCTTCCTATAATTGATGAAGCCGGCAAGCTTATAGGCCTCATTACATATAAGGATATTACCAAAACCAAAGATCGCCCCAATTCGTGCAAGGATGATAAAGGGAGGTTAAGGGTTGCAGGTGCTGTAGGGATTGCCGCTGACACTCTTGAAAGAGCGGAGGCGCTGGTGAACGCCAATGTTGATGCAATTGTAATAGATACCGCGCACGGACATACAAAAAATGTCATTGGAATATTAAAGGATATCAAAAAAAGCTATCCCTCCGTGGATGTAATTGCCGGCAACATAGGCACTGCTGAAGCGGCAAAACGCCTTGCAAAGGAAGGTGCAGACGGTGTTAAGGTAGGGATAGGTCCGGGATCGATCTGTACCACTCGCATTATTGCAGGAGTGGGTATTCCACAATTGACGGCAGTCTATAATGTAGCAAAAGCTCTTGAGGATTCAGGAATCCCTATAATTGCCGACGGTGGGATAAGATATTCGGGTGATATTATCAAGGCTATAGCTGCAGGCGCCGATTCGATCATGGCCGGTTCCCTCTTTGCCGGTGTCGAAGAATCACCGGGTGAATTCATTATATATAACGGAAGAAAATTCAAGACATATCGTGGAATGGGATCAATAGAGGCAATGCAGATGGGATCAAAAGACCGGTATTTTCAGGATGTTGAAGACGATATAAAAAAGCTGGTACCGGAGGGCATTGAGGCCAGGGTACCATACAAAGGAACTCTATCAGAAGTTATATATCAAATGACAGGCGGACTCAGGGCAGGCATGGGCTACCTCGGTGCTGGTAATATTGAAGTGCTTAAGAAAGAAGCAAGATTCGTAAGAGTGACCAATTCGGGAATAATCGAAAGCCATCCTCATGATGTTACGATTACCAGAGAAGCTCCTAACTACTCGAGAAAGTCTTTTGAATAATTATCTTCTTATCCGTCAGATGAACCGCAGATTCACTGTATCTTTTTTACTGATCCTTCTTTGCTATGCCGGGCAGGCACAGGATATCAGCGATAGGCTATTAATGACTGTTGATGGCAGGAATGTATCTGCAGGCGAATTCATCAGGATGTATAAAAAAAGCTATGAACCTGGAAATATCAGTGATCTTGACAATTATCTCGATCAGTTCGTGATTTTTAAACTGAAGGTTGCAGAAGCCGTTCACGCAGGCTATGATACAACAAGGGCATTCCGTACTGAACTTTCAGGCTACAGAAGCCAGCTTGCACAAAATTATCTTACCGATCCCGATACAAAGGAGAGGCTTCTCAAAAAGGCATACCAGCGATCGCTTGTCGAGATCAACGGATGGCATATTCTGGTTGCAGTTACTCAGGAGGCTGCCCCTGCCGATACACTGAAAGCCTGGAAAAAAGCAAATGATATACGTCAAAGAATCATTCAGGGAGAATCATTCGAACAGGTTGCAAGAGGCAGTTCTGATGATCCTTCGGTCAAGATAAACGGAGGCAATCTGGGATATTTTACAGCATTCCAGATGATAATGCCATTTGAAGATGCAGCATACAGCCTCAGAAAAGGCGATATTTCTGAACCTGTTCGGACGCCATACGGATACCATATAATCAGGGTAGCCGATATCAGGCCTTCAAGCGGTAAGATAAAAGTTGCCCATATAATGATCAGTGTGCCGCCGGGGGCATCAGATAAGGTTGCAACTGCGGCAAAGGATACGATCTGGGTCGTCTACCGGAAACTTGTGAGCGGAGAGTCATTTGAGGAGCTGGCTTCAAAATATTCCGACCATAAGGAATCTGCCTCAAAAGGTGGTGAGCTGAACTGGTTCGGGGCTGGTGAGATCGTAAGTGACTTTGCAGAAGTTGCCTTCAAACTAAAAAAGAATGGCGATTTTTCCTTGCCTGTCAGGACTATTTATGGATGGCATATTATAAAAAGGATAGACAGAAAACCTCCAGGCACCTATGAGGAGATGAGACCATGGCTGGAAGGAAAAATAAATGAATCGTATCTTAATTCAATCAGCAAAAAATCATTTGTAGAAAAGCTCAAGAAAGAATATAAATACGCATTCAATAGTCAGACAATAAGCTGGTTTGTTGAGAACACTGATACAATGATAATCAGGGGGCTGGCTAAATATGACCGGCATAAAATTCCACAGGGACCGGTTTATACATTTGCCGGTCAGCAGCTTTCGACCAGGGATTTTGCAAATTATATCGAAAAGAGGGGTTCAATAATCAATACAAATGACCCTTCAGTCTTCATAAATAGAACGCTTGAAACCTGTCTTTCCGATCAGATTACAGGATATGAAAACTCGATACTCGAAACGAAGTATCCTGAATTCAGGTACCTTATGAATGAATTTCACGATGGGATACTGCTCTTTGATATTTCCGGAAAAAAGGTCTGGAACAAATCCCTGGGTGATTCTGCAGGGCTAAAAAAATATTATGAAGAAAATAAATCAGGCTATCTCACAAAGGGAAGTGCAGAAGGCAAGATTTATATTCTGAAGATGAAAGACGGCATGAAGTCCCTCCTTTCGTCTTACGACAAATACAAAGACAAGCCAGATTGCGATGCAAGGCTTCTTAATAAATTCATTATCAGGGGAGATACTCTTCTCGCCATACGAAAAGGAAACTGGCACAGGGGAGATGATAACATCATTGACAGTGTTAAATGGGCAGAAGGAATATATCAGGCATCTGAGAATGATATGCCTGCTCTTGTAGTTCTTACAAAGATACATCAGCCTGAACCTCTTCCGTTTTCTGAAGTTCAGGGCGATATTGCTTCAGCATACCAGGAGTTCCTGGAAAAATCGTGGATCAGGCAATTAAAGGAAAGCTACGCCGTTAAAGTTGATAAAACAGTTTTCGAAGAGATCAGAAAAAAACTGGCAAATGAATAAGACACTCCTTCTTCTTTCTTTTTTGGCCATTTTTGCAGGATGCGGAAGCAAGCACAATGATCTGCACCGGATCAGACTGGCATCTGTTGGAGAGAAAACGCTTTATTATGATCAGATCCCAAAACTGATAAAGCCAGGGACATCTTCAGCCGACAGCACTACGATCATCCAGAATTATATAAATAGCTGGGCCAGGAAGGAATTACTTTTTCTCAAGGCTGAGGAAAACCTTACTGATGATTACAAGCGTGAAATTGAGGACCAATTGCAGGATACAAGGGCCAATCTCTTTATCTATCATTACCAGCGGCAGATGATGGTCGATAAAATGGATACTACTATCACCGATGATGAGATGGAGAGCTACTTTGCAACCAATGAAAAAAAATTCACCCTGAGTTCAAATATTGTAAAGGCGCTTTTTATCAAGCTTCCACTCGAGGTTCCTGATCTGGATAAGATCAGATCACTGTCGAGGTCTTCCCAGCAGAAGGATCTGCAACAACTGGAAACCTTATGCTATCAGTTTGCAGAAAAATTCGACGATTTCAACGAGGATTGGGTTGCAATGGACAGGTTGTCTGTTGAACTTCCCATGGATATTGTGAACCAGGATGAATACCTGAGGTATAACACCTGGTATGAGACAAAGGACTCATCGTCTGTCTACCTTATCACCTTCAGGGATTACAGGCTAAGGTATTCTCTTGCCCCTTATGAATATGTAAAGAACGATATTAAAAGTATCATACTGAATAACAGGAGGTTCGAGTTCCTGCAATCACTCGAGAACGGAATATATAATGATGCTCTGAAAGCGAATCTTTTTAAGACCTATTAATTATGAAGCAAAGTTCGGGAAAATGGATCGTGCTGGTATCAATAATGCTATTGATCAACCATTATGCTTATTCACAAAAGCTGGTCGAATCGGTAGCCGGGATCGTAGGGAATGAGGTGATCTATCTTTCGGATGTGGAGAATGGCATTGTCCAGGAGATGGCTAATGGCAACAAGACACCAATAGAAGACCTTCGTTGCAAGCTATATGAGCAGGAGCTGGTCTCCAAACTTTTTCTCGACCAGGCGAGGATAGACAGTGTTAAAGTCTCAGAAGCTGCCGTCGAAGCCAGGCTGAACATGACCCTGAATAATTATATTGCCCGTGCTGGTTCTGAAAAAGCCCTGGAGGATTATTTCAAAAAGAGCATGATCGAGATAAGGGCAGACCTTAAAAAAGCGATGATGAACCAGGAGACGATCTCTGAAGAGCAGGACAAGCTGTCAGAGAATATTGCAGTCACACCTGCCGACGTAAAGAAATATTACGCAAATATATCCAAGGACAGCCTTGCCAAGGTACCGGCAATGGTGCAATTAAGCGTCATACAGGTCGATCCGCCGAATACTGAAAAGAATAAGGCAGATGCCCGGCAGAAGCTGCTTGAACTCAGAAGCAGGATAATAGCCGGAGAAAGCTTCTCAACGCTTGCAGTGCTATATTCAGAGGATCCGGAATCTGCAAAAAAAGGAGGTGAGCTTGGTTATATGGCTCGCGGAAGCCTTGAAAAGCCGTTCGCTGATGCTGCATTCAGCCTTAACAAGAACGGAGTTTCAAAGATCGTCGAAACCAGGTACGGGTTCCACATTATCCAGCTTATAGACCGCATGGGAGATATGGCCAATGTGCGCCATATTCTTATAAGGCCGCAGGTAAAACCCGATCAGGCTTCACTTGCGATGCATAAACTCGACAGTATTGCCAACCTTATCAGGAAGGACAGCATAACCTTCTCAAGAGCTGCTATTCTTTATTCAAGCCACAAAGACAGCAGGATCAACGGAGGCCGGATGGTAAAAAATGATCCCCAATCCCGGGTTACATGGTTTACATTTGATGAGATGGATAAAGAGACATATGTAAAGGTTCGCGACCTGAAGATCGGTGAGATATCTGAGCCTTTCAGGACGACTGATGAGAATGGTAATACAGTTTTCAGGATCGTTAAACTTGATAATCTGACCCCTGCTCATGTGGCTGACCTGAAAAATGACTATGAGCTGCTCTATAACAGTACCCTGGAGCAGAAACGTTCCAAATTTTACCAGGACTGGGTCACAAAGAAGATCGGGATAACTTATGTAAGAATAAGTGATGAGTTTAAAACCTGCCCGTTTCTTAACAAGGGATGGCTGAAATAAAACTTGGACAATGGCATTTTAATCTTTCACTTTTCAGAAACGTCATTCTGATAGTGGTTTTGCTTATTGTCACAGTTTACCTCTCAATATCCCAGGAGTCGCCCAAAAAGGAGAAGAAAAAAGTTGAGCTAATCTATGCCGATTCCTACGAACCTGATGAAAAGCTGGGCCACGATGTGGTCAGGTTCCTTGGCCATGTTGCATTCAAGCATAAAGAGGTCATTCTTACCTGCGACAGCGCTTACTTCTTCCAGAAGAGTAACCAGCTAAAGGCGTTCAGCAGGGTTCATATCAACCAGGGCGATACCCTGAATCTTTACGGTGATTATCTTTTTTACGACGGGTCAGAAGAGATCGCAAATGTTGATGGCAACGTCGAGCTGATTGACAAGGAGACGCACCTTCACACCAAATCAGTAGTTTATGACGTTGCAAAAAAAATCGCCAGGTACACTGAGAAAGGAACCATTACAAACGGGAAAAACATACTGAAGAGCCGCCAGGGTACGTATGATGTTCCGGAAGAACTTTTTCATTTCAAGGACAGCATTACGATCACCAATCCTGATTACGTGATGTCGGGCGATACCATGGATTACAACACTAAAACTGAAACTGCATTCTTTACCGGGCCTTCCGAAATAAATGGCGACAGCATCTATATATACAGCGAACGGGGCTGGTACGATACAAAAAATGATATTTCAAGGCTCTGGCAAAATTCCCTGATCAACAACAGGCAGCAGATACTTAAGGGTGATTCGCTCTATTACGAGAAAAAGACGGGCTTTGGCGAGGGATTCAAGCATATTTCTATAATTGATACTACCAACAACATAATTGTGGGAGGTGAATATGCCAGATATCATAAGAATCCTGAGAACTTCTTCGTAACGAACAGGGCTGTTTTCATCCAGGTTTCTGACACTGATTCTCTCTTTCTGCATGCGGACACCATAAGCGCCATTACGATAAAAAGAGATACGGGGAATCCCTACAGGCTTATGAGGGCATATTACGGATGCCGTGTTTTCAGCAAAGACCTCCAATCGAAATGTGATTCACTCTCATATTCCTTCCGGGATTCGGTTATCCGGCTCTATACCAACCCGGTGTTATGGTCTGCCTCAAACCAGCTGACAGCAGATTCAATGGCTATTTACACAAAGAACAGAAGGGCAGACAGCATGGAACTTTATAATAGCGCTTTCATTGCCAGCATTATAGATTCACTGAGATATAATCAGATCAAGGGCAGGAACCTTACCGGATATTTCAATGAAAACAAGCTCTACAGGATACTGGTCGAAGGCAATGGAGAATCGGTATATTATCTCGAAGACAAGGATAAGCTTATCGGGGTAACCCATAATAAGAGCGCCTCAATAGATATGAAGGTCGAGAATGGCAAAATAAGGGAGATCACTGAGCTGCTGAATCCCGATGGCAAGCTTGACCCTCCATTCATGAACTCCCCGGATAAAATGAAATTGCCAGGTTTCAGCTGGCAGGCACTCATCAGACCAGGTAAATACTCAGATATCTTTTTAAAATTCAAGGAGGAAAAGCCTAAGATCGTTAAAAAAACCAGACCGGTTTCAAAGGGAGCAAAAGAGATTTAACAAAAAGGAGCTGCCTGAACAACCCCTCTGACGTCAATATTCGTCTTCATTAAAGAAAAAGTCATCTTTGCTCGGGTAGTCAGGCCAGATATCTTCAATACTTTCGTAAATATCCCCTTCGTCCTCTATTTCCTGGAGATTCTCTATAACTTCGAGAGGGGCACCTGACCTGATGGCATAGTCAATAAGCTCATCCTTCGTTGCAGGCCATGGAGCATCTTCAAGTTTTGATGCTAATTCAAGTGTCCAATACATTTTTTAAAGAATTAAATAACTCCCGCTTAAGGTTTGCAAATATAAAAATTATTTTATTTAAAAAACAATACCTTATTTCAAGATTTGCCTTAAATCATATTATCCATTTAATTTCCTCATTATCAACCTCAAAGCTCATTAATCTTCCCAGAACAAAAAGATAATCTGAAAGTCGGTTAAGAAAGTGCCTTGTAATTTCAGGAGTCTCCTCCTTTTCATTAAGGGTTATGACAGCCCGCTCTGCTCTTCTGCAAACGCACCTGGCTACATGACAATGAGATACGGCAATGCTACCACCAGGCAGAATAAATGATCGTATAGGAGGAAGAAGGCTTTCCATTCTGTCAATTTCCTTTTCCAGCACGGAGATGCAGGAAGGCTCAGGAAGGATCTGCCTGCTTTGAATGGCTGATCCATCATATGCAAGTGAAGCGGCAGCTTTCATAAGCTCCCCCTGGATATAAATGAGCATATCCTTCCTGGAGGCATTCTCATCGTGGCTTCTCAGCATACCGATCCAGGAAATCAGCTCATCTACTGTTCCATAGGCTTCGATCCTTATGTGATTTTTTTTAATGCGCCTTCCTCCAGATAAGGAGGTAGTTCCGTCATCGCCTGTCCGGGTATATATTTTCATATCTCCGAGGGTTTCTAAAGACAACCCGAAGGTAGGAAATTGAATAGAAGCTGCTAAGCTTTTATGTATTTTTCATTCTGAACATCCGAAGCCACAGTTCCGTCAAGGAGCCTGATAATTCTCGCAGCATGTTTTGCTATATCCTCTTCGTGAGTGACAACGATCACAGTATTCCCCTTCCGGTGTATTTCATCCAGAAGCATCATAATGTCTACAGATGTTTTTGAATCCAGGTTCCCGGTCGGCTCATCCGCCAGGATGATAGATGGATTATTTACCAGGGCTCTGGCAATTGCAACTCTCTGGCGCTGCCCCCCCGATAATTCGTTCGGCTTATGTGTCATCCTGTCGGCCAGTCCAACCTGCTCAAGAGTCGATATGGCATGCTTCTCCCTCTCCACTTTCGGAACACCAGCATAAATGAGGGGAAGTGTGACATTTTCAAGTGCGGTATACCTCGGCAGCAGGTTGAAAGTCTGAAATATAAATCCGATCTCCTTGTTACGTATCTCTGCAAGCCTGTCATCTTCCATCTTGCTGACATCTGTTTCATTAAGTTTGTATATCCCGCTTGTAGGAGTGTCGAGACAGCCGATGAGGTTCATCAATGTCGATTTTCCTGATCCCGAAGGACCCATTATTGCCACATATTCGTTTCTGTCAATAGTAATGGAAATGGAGCGTAGTGCTCTTACAATTACTGAACCTACCTGATAGTTCTTAACAATATCATGGATCTCAATTACTTTATTGCTCATGGATGCTGAATTTGAATTTTCGAAATTAGATTAATTTGATCAGAAATTTTAATTATTAATAATTAATTTTTACTAATACCTGATTATAAAGCTGGCAGGGGTCAATCCCTTTCTGAAAAAGAGAAGGCCCATCCTGAAAATATCAACTGAAAGGGTCACCCTGTTGTCTTTCATAATTTTACCCCATCCCTCTCCCATTCCTTTGGAATTGTGTATATCATCAAAAACCATTACAGTCCCTTCGCTGGATAAGCTGTATAGTTTCTCAAAGTACTCAAGCATCCTTTCTCCCCTGTGATCTCCGTCGATGAAAATCAGCCCCGGGACAATATTCATTTTAACGAACCCGTCAAGCACCTCCCTGAAAGTCCCTTTGTGAAGAGTTATATTATTATAACCGGCCACCTTGAAATTTTCAGAAGCAACCTCCGCTATCCCGGGGCAGCCTTCGATCGTATGGACCACTGCACCTGGTGCGCCGGCTGCAAGATACATTGTCCCGATCCCCAGCGATGTTCCAAGCTCAATAATGCAGTTGCGGCCATACTCCCCGGAAAGCTTCGCCAGTAATTTTCCGTATTTTTCATTCACCGGCGCTATCCTTGCTATGTCCCTGACCTGCCTCAGATCTTTTTCGCCTCTTCCCTGTCCTGAACCATAATCAGTAACCTTCAGGATGCGAGGATCGGAAAGCATTCTTTTTCTGATATTTTCAATATTCTTAACGACATCCCTGCTGATCTGCTTCCTGAATACATTTGTTATCAGGCTGTACAGGAATGGACTATGTACACCATGACCTTTCCTGTGTGACGATAACAATATATAGTTCAAATATTTACAAATCGTATAGAGATTCACGCTGCCAATGATTAAATAATATTAGGTAAGGTTTTCAAAAATACTTATTTTCGGTTATCAATTAAAATTTAAAATCTCCCCGGCAAATGAATGACCTCCTCGGCACCGATATCAAGTTTCTTCCCGGGGTCGGGCCAAAAAGGGCGGAGCTTCTTTCTAAAGAGTTAAATATCTGCACCTACCGCGATCTTCTTTTTAACTTCCCATATAAATACATTGACAGGTCCAGATTCTACAAGGTTGAAGAACTTGATCCCGAGATGCCGGCAGTTCAGGTCAAAGGGGTGATAAACAGCTATTCTACTGAGGGAAAGGGGGCAGGCAGGAGGCTTGTCGCAGAATTTTCAGATGAAACCGGTTCAATAAAATTGATCTGGTTCAAGGGCCTTAAATGGGTACCCGGAAGCTATCCCGCAGGGAAAGAGTTTGTAGTATTCGGAAAGCCAGGCATCTTCAATGGTGCAATGAATATAATTCATCCTGAAATTGAAGATATCATCAGGAAGGAAGAAAGAATAAGCTCCGCTTTACAGGCCCAGTACAGCACAACTGAAAAGCTGAAAAGCAGTTTTATTACTTCTAAGTTCATAAGCAGGCTTATTGGAACGCTTCTGAAACAGATCAATTTCCGGCTGACTGAGTCATTGCCTGCACACATATTATCCGGTTATCATCTCATAGGTATTCAGGAGGCTATCAAAAAGATCCATTTTCCGCCAGGTCAGGCAGATCTTGAAAAGGCAAGGTACCGTCTGAAGTTCGAGGAGCTTTTCTATATAGAGCTTAATCTCCTGAGGTACAAGATCAACAGGAATAATCACAACATGGGATATGTTTTTGAGATCGTTGGAGATTATTTCAATAAATTTTATTTCAATAACCTCCCATTTTCCCTTACAGCTTCCCAGAAAATAGTAATGAAAGAGATAAGGAAGGATCTTGGTTCAGGCAGACAGATGAACAGGCTATTGCAAGGCGATGTCGGGAGCGGAAAAACACTGGTTGCTCTTATGGCAATGCTTATTGCTGCTGACAACGGATTCCAGTCCTGTATCATGGCACCAACCGAGATCCTTGCCATTCAGCATTTCAGATCTGTAAGTAAATTTCTTGAAGGGCTGAATATCAGGGTAATGCTGCTTACAGGTTCAGTTAAGAAAAGCGAGCGAAAAGTAATAGAGGAGCAGCTTTCACGGAATGAGCCCTCCATACTTATAGGAACTCACGCGCTTATTGAAGATAATGTAAAATTCAGTAAGCTGGGACTCGTGGTCATTGATGAACAACACCGGTTTGGTGTTGCCCAGAGAGCCAGGCTCTGGGGAAAAAATATAAATCCGCCTCATATTCTGGTAATGACTGCAACCCCAATCCCAAGAACACTTGCAATGACACTTTACGGGGACCTTGACGTATCGGTGATCTCGGAACTTCCCCCCGGAAGAAAGCCCGTAAAAACAATGCACTTCAACGATTCTGAAAGGAACAAGGTCTTCGCCTTTATGCGAAGTCAGGTCGGCGAAGGGAGGCAGATCTTTATTGTATATCCTCTTATTACTGAATCGGAGAAGATGGATTATAAGAATCTTGATGAAGGATTGGACATCATTTCAAATGCTTTTCCGCCTCCTGAATACTGCATTAGCGTTGTACATGGGCGAATGACTTCAGCAAATAAGGAAATCTCTATGAAACTGTTCAGGGAGGGACAGGCCCATATAATGGTTGCTACAACAGTTATCGAAGTTGGCGTTGATATCCCGAATGCCACTGTGATGATAATTGAAAGCGCTGAAAGGTTCGGGTTATCACAGCTTCATCAGTTAAGAGGGAGGGTCGGCAGGGGCGCCGATCAGTCATACTGCATCCTTATGAGCTCAGATAAGCTTTCAAGGGATGCTGCAGCCAGGATCGAGGTGATGGTCAGGACAAATGATGGCTTTGAAATTGCTGAGACCGATCTTCAGCTGAGAGGACCGGGTGACCTTGAAGGGACCCAGCAGAGCGGTATTCCGTTCGACCTTAAGATCGCCAGTCTGAGCAGGGATGGACAGATAATAGAGTATGTAAGGAATATTGCCAACTCAATACTGGAAAAGGATCCATCACTGTCGAATGAACAGAATGCCATTCTCAGATCGGAACTGATGAGACTTTTCAGCCAGAAGCATTCATGGAGTAACATCAGCTGAACAAAAATGAAATGTCCGTAAACGAGTACTATAATATTCTTGGGCTTCACGCCGGTTGCGGTGTGGAGGAGATAAAGAAGGCTTACCGGAAAAAGGCACGGGAGTTCCATCCGGATATAAATCCTTCACCATCAGCAAAAGATATGTTCATCCTGATCACGGAGGCGTATGAATTCCTTTTAACCTATTCTGAAAAAGCAGTCAGTGATGCTGAGGCTTATAACCGTGCAATGGAAGACTGGCGAAAGTACCGCCAGGCAAGATCGAGGCAGAGGGCTAATGCTTATGCCCGCACTTCCTATGTGAGGTTTAAGAACACAAACTTCTACAAAACATCGAGGATATTCGACGGTACGACCATTATTTTTTCGCTGGCAGTTTCTGTGATGGTGCTTGTGATCTCGATTGCCGGTTATATTTACAGGATCCATCATCCGATCCCCGGCCTTGAGAGCCCTTCGGTCTGGGTCCTTGTCAGCTTTATCCTTTTTGGAATGCTTCTATTCCTGATTTCATTCATCTATCTTAAGGCATATACTGAAACCTCAAAAAAACACAGGAGCTGATCATGAAGAAACTCATCAATCCCTACGACAGGGAATTCAATATGTGCTTTGGCTGCGGAGCGGCAAATCCAATGGGCCTTAAGCTCAGCTTTACCGAGAGTGAAGAGTTCATACATGCCGTATGGTTGCCGGTGAAGAATTACGAAGGTTACCCTAATGTTCTGCACGGCGGGATCATTGCAGCTCTTCTTGACGAGACGGGAGCCTGGTGCATTTCGGTAAAGGTCGGGACAGCAGGTATGACATCGGAGATGAGGACAAAATATCTTTCACCTGTCTATATCAGCAAAGGTGAAATATCATTAAGAGCCAGGATCGAATCTAAAACCGAAAAAGCAGCAACCATAATCTGCCAGCTATTTGATGGACAGTCCAGACTTTGTGCTGAGTCGGTCGCGGAATACTTCATTTATCCTCCCGAAATAGCAAAAAAAAGGTTCAGATATCCGGGTCGCGAAGCATTTTACGGAAAGAATAGACAGGACATGGCATGATTTTTGATTTTCATCAATGTTAACCAGACCATTTGATCTTGATTCTATTAATTAAACCATACATGTATGAAGACTAGCATATTGCAACATTCATTTCTTGCATCATTACTGTTTATCCCCTTGCTCTGGTCATGCCAGAAGAATAGCGAAAATCTGCCAACCAATCCTGTTCAGATAAATCTCACCCTGAAACAGGCTTCGCTTGTAACTTCAGAAAATACATTTGCATATGATCTCTTCAGATATATGAACTTATCGGCAGGAGATCAGAATACGATAATCTCTCCATTAAGCGTATCCTATGCGCTTTCAATGACGGTTAACGGAGCCGCAAATGCAACAGCTGATTCAATGCTGAAAGCGCTCAGGGTCAGCGATATCTCTATCAGCGATCTTAACAAATCGTACAAAAACCTGACATCAGCGCTTCTCTCTGTCGACAGCAGGGTATTAATGGAGATCGCAAACTCTGTATGGACCGAGAAGAGCTTTACTGTCAAACAGCCTTTCATTGATACCCTGACAGGTTATTATGATGCGCAGGCCAGATCATTTGACATCAATGACCCGACAGCTCCCCAGGAGATCAATCAGTGGATATCCGATCATACAAACGGATATATTAAGAACATGATCGACCAGCTCGATAACAAAACCGTTATGCTTATTATCAATGCGATCTATTTCAAAGGCCTCTGGAAAGGTAAATTTGACAGTAATGCTACTACATCAAGGACATTCACTCAACCTGGCGGATCGACTGAAGAGGTTCCAACAATGCATCAGACAGAAACGCAGAATATTTATCTTGGAAACGGTTTTGGGATGGTCGAACTTCCATACGGACAGGGGAACTTTGTAATGGACATTATCCTTCCCGATAACAACGATCTTTCTGCAGTTTCAGCTTCCCTCACAGCATCAGATCTGGCTACCTGGGCATCCGCTATGACATTCAAAAAAGTCGACCTTTACCTTCCTAAATTCAAATATGGCTTCAAGGTGAACATGAATGATATCCTTACCAGTATGGGTATGGGAATTGCATTTACCGACGCTGCTGACTTTTCAAACATTTCAGATATTCCCCTTCTTATTAATAAGGTCCTGCACCAGGCATTTATTGAAACCGATGAGCAGGGGACTGTTGCTGCCGCTGCCACAGTGGTTGAGATAGGTCCCACAATGGTCGGTCCGACTGACCCTGTGTCATTTGATGTCAATCACCAGTTCATCTATATTATAAGGGAGGTAACCACCAACTCCGTCATTTTCATGGGAAAGGTCACCGACCCCCTGGCGCAATAGCAGAAGGAACAGCTGCAGTTTCATTCTCTGATTAATAATTTGGCAGATGGATCAGAAGAGCTTGATCTGTGTCCGGTATTTTTACTACATTTAAATCCAGATACAAGTATATGAGGAGACTTCAGGCACTTCTTTCCGTAATGTTCCTGGCCGCTGTCATACCAGGAAAATTGTCCATTCCTGAACCGGCAGTGAGTGATCAGTCCCAGCCTCTTTTTTCATTCGGTGTTTTTACCGATGCACATTATTGCGACTGTGATCCCTCTGAAACAAGGTTTTACAGGTCAACCCTCACAAAACTCCGACAGGCAGTCACATCATTTAAAGTGAACAGGGCTGATTTCATATTGAACCTGGGTGATCTTATAGAAAAGGATTTTCAGTCTTATATGCCGGTCATGCATATTCTTGATTCATCAGGGATACAAGTCTACCATGTGACGGGCAACCACGATTATGAGGTTGATCACAAGCTTCTGAAGCATATCCCGCCTCTTGAAGAGTTCAAGTCGGGTTATTACTCATTCAGCCACAAAGGCTTCAGGTTTATATGCCTGAACGGGAATGAGATCAGTACTTATTCGACGCACAACAATAAGATAATAAGTGTTGCCCGTGATATGATCGCTTATCTCAACAAGGCGGGTGAGCCTAATGGTAAAGAGCGTAATGGCGGAATTGGCGCCGACCAGATGGTATGGCTCGATGATCAGCTTAACCAGGCCTCCGCCAGTTCGGAGAAGGTCTTTATTTTCTGCCATTTCCCCGTATGGCCTGTCAATGAATATAATCTGTTAAACTACAATGACGTTCTCCGGATCCTCGAAAAGCATCATAATGTAATAGCCTGGTTCAACGGGCATAATCACGCCGGTAACTATGGCAACTTCAATCTGACCCATTTCATTACATTAAAAGCAATGGTTGAAACTGAAAAGACCAACAGTTTCTCGATGGTTGAGGTTTATCGAAACAAAATATGGATAAAAGGTGAAGGAAGGGAAAAAAGCCAGATCCTGGCTTACTGACCAGTAAGGAGTTCAGCTGGTCCTGATAAAATTTATCGGGACATCGAGAACAGAAGCAAAGTACTCGCCTCTTTCAAGTATATCCTCATCGCCCTCTTCATAATACCAGTTAAATTTAAACTTCTTGTGCTTAAGTGCCACCATTGTGACCTTCTGGAAAAGAGTAATGAAAACCTTGGCGCTGGCGCTATTGAAATACTCAAGGTTTACGTCGACACAGGTAAGTTCGGCGGGATCTTTTATATATCCGGAGATCCATTTGTCGACAGGCTCGAAAAACTCAGCCACATTCTCATGGATTGAGCGCCCTTTGATCTTTATGATCCCGGAAGGATCAAGAATGATCTCAGGTGAGTTTTTTGTCGGCTGAATCCTTACTGCCTGCATAGAAAATATTTTGTTCGAAGATATATATTTTTGAGATAAAAATTGCTCCTCTTAATTGAATCTGTCGAACACAGGATCGTTAAAATTAGTTAAAGAGATTTTCCGCTTGCCTGCCTCGATCTCGTGGATGATCTTAACAATTGCCGTATTCACAGGTGTATCAACCCCATGAAGGGAACCATTCCTTGCAATATATCCGTTAAAATAGTCGACCTCAGTGGGTTTGCCTCTCTCAAGCGACTGCAGGCTTGAAGATCTTAGCTTTCTGTACCTGAATCCTATTATTCTCATCAGGAGGTGTCTTTTAAGGTCAGCAATAAGTCCCTCCTTCTCCACAACACGGTAAAAATCCAGTCGCTTTCCGAACTTTTCCACTTTTATGCCCATTTTGACCGACACTGCCAGGGCTTCCCTCATAATCTCAATGAAAATCTTTCTTATTTTCCTTTCAGACAACATCTTCCCTACATGCAGTCCGCTTATAGCTCCCGGAAGTGTGATACAGGAATTGATTATGAGCTTTGAATAGAGATGGCCCATTATATTGTCGGTAATCCTGACAGGTACTATGGAAGAGAGTATTTCTGAGATGTTTTCAAGGCGTTCATCTCTATTACCATCTAGATAGCCTATGACAAATTCTCCCGTTGATGACATAAACAGGTCTCCCCGACTTATCATAGTAGCCCCCCATGCTACAACACAACCAACGATCCTGTTGCGTCCTGCTATTTTAGCAAGATCATCCTCGCAGATCCCGTTCTGAAGTGAAACCATCAGTCCGTCATCCTTGAGAAGATGCACGACCTCCCTGGCAGCCTCCATCATATCGGTTGCTTTGGTTGCAAGCAGAATGATATCTTTCCTGCCTGTTTCAGCTGTCGGGGCGCTCCAGGCTTTCATCTTCTGAATGAAGTTCCCCCTTGCCCCCGAAATATGAAATCCTGACGATGAAATCAACCCGGCATAATCATCATACTTTGCAATAATCTCCACATCATAACCTGACCGCTTAAGTATTGCGGCAGTTATTCCACCTATCGCACCGGCACCAACAACGAGTATTGATAAGTCTTTCTGGTTCATAAATTCAGTATTATTTAATGTCAAATCTTGCCAGCGGAACGGCATCATGGCCTGAAAACTCACCTTTAATATATTTGTAATATCCGCTTATCCCTATCATGGCAGCATTATCAGTCGTGAGACTGAAAGGAGGAATGAACAGGTCCCAGCTTCTTTTACGGGCCTCTTCCTGTACGGCATTTCTAAGCCCTGAATTTGCAGAGACACCGCCGGCGATCCCTATTACCCTGATGCCTGTCAGCAGGGATGCTTTGACCAGTTTACCCGTGAGTATGCTTACTATGGTATGCTGAATGGAGGCACACAGGTCATTTTTGTTTTGCTGAATGAAATCTGGGTTATCCCTGACCATGTCACGGAGAAAATAGAGAAAATTCGTCTTGAGCCCGCTGAAACTGAAATCGAGACCCCGTACGGCAGGTTTCGGGAAATGGAACGCAGACGGGTTTCCCTCTGTTGCTGCTTTGTCGATCAACGGTCCGGCAGGATAAGGCAGTCCCATTACCTTACCGCATTTATCGAAAGCCTCACCGGCTGCATCATCGATGGTATTCCCAATTACTTTTGTCTCATAATGACTCTTCATCACCAGCAGTTGAGTATGTCCTCCCGATACCAGAAGGCAGAGAAAGGGAAAGGATGGAGTTTTTGTACCGGTTTCGTCTTTTATGAAGTGCGACATCACATGAGCTTCAAGATGATTTACCTCGATAAGCGGAATATTTCCTGCAACTGCGAATCCCTTGGCAAAAGATGTACCAACCAGCAGGGATCCAAGCAGTCCCGGACCTCTTGTATAAGCTATTGCAGTGATCTCTTCAGGCTTCACTCCTGCCTTTTTCAGGGCCTGGTCCACTACAGGCACAATATTGGCCTGGTGTGCTCTGGATGCAAGTTCCGGTACTACACCACCATATGAACGATGCACATCCTGGTTTGCGATCAGATTTGAAAGAACAACCCCATCCCTGATAACGGCTGCCGATGTATCGTCACATGATGACTCTATAGCAAGAATGGTTACCTCTTTCACCTCTTTGATTTTCGGTATATTTTAGGTTATTTTGTTAATAATATCCAAGTGGTCCCAAGTGCCCAAAATTATTAAAAAAACGATTACCTTCATACTTGTACCAGGTGCAATACTGGTACTGTTACCCATTTTTCTGTTACTGATCCTGAGAATCCCGTTTGTCCAGACCTACGTTGTAAAAGGGGTGACACGATATATTTCCAGTGAGATCAGATCGACAGTATCAGTCAGAAAAGTCGAATTTGCCTATTTCAACAGGCTGGTACTTGATGATATTCTGATCAAAGACAAGAATGACGATACCCTTCTTTTTGCCAAAAAGATAACTGCCGGCATCAGACAGTTCGATTTGAAGAATGGAATTATAAAATTTGGAAGGGTCACTATCAAAAACCCCGTGGTCGCCCTTATTACAGATACGACAGGAAGTTCCAACCTGGCATGGTACCTGGACAAGATCTCATCAAAACAGGCTGATACTACGATCATCTTAAACAGTAAATCACTGTTTCACATTTCACGCATAAGCATCGAAAACGGGTGTTTTGCGCTTATCGACAGGAGATCAAAACCGTCTTCCGCCCCCATCGACTTCGGTAAACTAAGGGTTGACAGCATAAGTGGAACAATTGAAGATCTTATTGTGCGGAACGACTCGACGATGATGGATATTAGCGGCCTTTCCTTCCACGAAAGAAACGGATTCCGTGTGAAGAGGCTGAGCAACCATCTTCTTCTTAACAAATCGAATATTATTTTGACCGGAATTAACCTAATGTGCGACAGCAGCATAATCAATGCGGAACGGATAGCGTTTCTGGCTGATTCTGCCGGA
Organism: Bacteroidales bacterium; assembly: GCA_050013475.1. GTDB lineage: Bacteria > Bacteroidota > Bacteroidia > Bacteroidales > VadinHA17 > LD21. The sequence goes on along the minus strand of JBEKFE010000003.1, from coordinate 77,425 downwards.
TCGTTCAACAGGTTCCTTCAGGAGGTCAGGCTCGATATAAATATTAATAAATCCCTTATTTATTTGTCGGAAATAAACTATTTCGCTCCTCTTGTAAAAAACCTGAATGAATCACTTTGGTTTTCAGGACACATCACCGGTACAATCTCGGAACTTAAGGGCAGAAATATTCGCATGTCGTACAAGAATGAGACCAACCTTGACTGCAGCTTTGACCTGTCGGGGCTGCCCGACATTAAGAATACATTCATATTTATTGAGATCAATGACTTCAGAAGCGTTTCAAGGGATATTGAACAGATCAATATACCGGGCAAAGGAAGAATATTGCTGCCTGAGCAATTGAGAAAGCTTGGCGTAGTTTCATTTTCGGGCACATTCACAGGCTTCACCACCGATTTTGTTGCTTACGGAAAGATCAATACCAACAAAGGCCTGATATCGACTGATATTTCTCTGCGTCCTGAAGAGAAAAACAAATTCAGGATCAAGGGACTTATGAAAGGTACCGACATTGATCTGGGCTCCATAACCGGGAACAGCGATCTGTTAGGAAAACTGACGATTGAAACCAATGTGGACGGATCAACCGAATCGTTTAAGAAATTTGCAGTAAATCTTACCGGCAGGATCGACAGTATCGATATAAACAGCTACAAGTACAGGGATGTAGAACTTAAAGGATATTTTACAGACAAGGCATGGGATGGAGACATAAAGGTGCATGACAGGAATATTAATATGGAACTTCTCGGAATGTTCGATTTTAACCATGCGCTTCCCGAATTTGACTTTACCCTGAACCTCCAGAAGGCAAGGCTGTTTGACCTGAATATCGACAAAAAAGATACAACCTCGTCAGCCGCCCTTCTGCTGACTGCAAACTTCAGGGGGAATAATATTGATAATCTCGACGGCGAAATAAAACTTCTTAATTCGAGTTTCAGAAAATACGGCAAGAACCTGGAGATCTATGATTTCTCTCTTAAAACCTTTACAGAGAACGAGAGGCCCGCTATTTCATTAAGAACTGATTTCGTGGATATTGACCTGAAAGGACGTTACAATTTTGCCGGACTTGGAAATGTTGTCAGGAATGCAATATATGTGCTTGTGCCATCCAAATATGGGAACCAGAAGTTACCCGTCATAAAGGGGGAGAATGATTTTGCATTCAGCATAAGACTGAAGAAGACGGATGAGCTGAACAAATTTCTCAAAACCGGTCTTCTGATTGCAGAGAACAGCACAATATCAGGCCGGATACTTCCCGACAGTGTAATTTCAGTGATAGGGGAATCAAAATCATTTGTAGTAAATAATAATGAATTTACCGATCTCAGGTTCAATGCAAAATTCGCCGATACATCTGCCAGCGCACAGATAACCAGCAAGAATTTTAACCTTTCAGGGCTCTCCGACCTGAAAGACATAAATCTTGGACTGGAAGCCTTTCCTGATCACTTCAGATTCCTTCTTTCATGGGATAATAAGGATGATCAGATCAACAGGGGAAAAGTTGAAGCGCTGGGTTCATTCCTGACTATTCCGGGTATAAAGGACAGAAATATGATGAAGCTTGAGCTTCTTCCGGGCGAGGTTGACGTCAGGGACAAGGTCTGGAAAATAAGTCCGGCTGAATTGACAGTTGACTCAACTTCTGTTAAAATTTCCAGGTTCAGCGTAAACAATGATGAAAACTACTTCCTTATATATGGAGCAGTTTCTGAAAATGCAATCGATACACTCTATTTGAAATTCAATGGCATCAGCTTAAATCCACTCAATAGCCTGTATGAAAAAACCAATCAGGGCCAGAATATGATCCACCTTAATATCGGGGGTACTCTGAACGGCAGCATCAGCGTTACCAACCTTTACAGGAGTTTTATGTTCGAAAGTGATATAAGAGTTAAAGATTTTAGTCTTCTCGACAGCAAGTATGGCGACATACGCATCGGATCGGTCTGGAACGATGCAAAAAAGGTTGCAGAGATCAATGCCAGCAACGATCTTGATGGGGTGAAGATGTTTGACATTGCCGGATTCTACGATCCCGGTGCATCAAATATGGATCTGACAGCCAGAGCCGATAAGCTTCCACTTGATGCGCTTAATCCTCTACTGAAGTTTTTCGCTTCAGGTATTGGAGGGAAGGTCACAGGTAAGGTCAGATTAAGTGGCGATCCGGGAAAGCCATTCCTTACAGGTTCAGTCTGGGCAGAGGATGCATCAATAAAGATTGATTATACTCAGTCGAAATACAAATTCAGCGACAGCATCAGGTTCGACAGGGAAGGCATTAAATTTAACAATGTCACCCTCAAAGATGAAAAAGGGAACCTCGCATCCCTCAATGGGGCAATATATCACAATCATTTCCTTGACTTTGCCGTGGATCTGACAATTAAAACCAAAGATTGCATGGTGCTGAATACGAAGCCAAAGGACAATGACATTTTTTACGGTACGGCATTTACGACTGGAGTCACATCCATACGTACAGAAGGTCAGCTTCTTAAATTCAACATATCGGCAAAGACCGGGAAGAATACAAGGTTTTACATTCCATTGAATTCAAGCATGTCAGTTGCCGAGAACAATTTCGTAAGCTTTATGCAACCACCAGGGACGGTCAAAGAGACTAAAAGCAATGCAGGTCAGCCTTCCACTTCAGGTTCGAGCGGAATTGAGATCGCATTCGATCTGGAAATTACTCCGGATGCCGAAGTGCAGCTTATTATGGATCCCAAAACTGGTGATATCATGAAAGGCACCGGCAGGGGCAACCTGAACATTAATCTCGACAGCAAGGGAGTCTTCAAAATGTTCGGAGACTATACCATTGAAAACGGCGATTATCTTTTCACCCTGGGAAATATTATAAACAAGTCATTTAATGTTGAAAGCGGGGGTAAGATATCATTTAACGGCGATGTGGAAGATGCAGATATAGATATGAAAGCTATTTACAAGACCAAGGCTTCCCTCTACGACATAATGCCAGGTATTCTTCCCGAATCAAAACAAAATGAAAGAATACCAGTCGAGTGCCAGCTTCTTCTTTCAGGAAAGCTGTTCAATCCAACCGTAGGGTTTGACATTTACCTTCCCACTGCTGATGAGGAGACAAGAGCCTATCTCAAGAGTATGATAAAATCAGACGAAGAGATGAGCCGGCAATTTCTTTTCCTTCTGGTCATGAACAGCTTCTATTCCGACCAGGGGTCTGCAACGCAGCCCTTACCGGCAGGAGTGGGCTCTGCAACAGTAGGCGTAACCACTATGGAGATGCTCTCGAACCAGCTTAGTAACTGGTTGTCACAGATCAGCAATGACTTTGACATTGGCGTTGTATACAGACCCGGCACGACCCAGCTTCCCAATTCACAGGAGCTACAGGTGGCACTCTCCACACAGCTTCTCAATGATAAAGTTTTGATAAACGGTAATTTTGATGTTGCCGGGGCTCAGGCTACCGGAACTACAGGAACGATGAGCGGGACCAACTCATTTACAGGAATGTTCAACGTTGAATACAAGATCAACGAGAAGATCAGATTCAAGTTTTTCAACAGGTCGAATGATAATTTCTATATTGATAACGGGATCCTGTACACCCAGGGAATTGGTCTGTTCTACCGCCAGGATTTCGACAAACTCAAGGATCTCCTGAAGAAGCCTGAAAAAAGTGAAATGAAGAAGGAAAAACGTTCAAAGCCTGTCAAAACCAAATAGATAATTTTCTTTCTGCAGTTGATTTTTGAGCCCTTAGGCAGCCAACTGAGTTAATAACTATTTTCACATTGTTATAAAAGCAGGATAATAGCGGATACCATTTTTACGTTTTTTAATAACTTCGCATCATTAAAGCTGATGAAATGCTTGCTTAACAGACAAACTGACAGGCAATTAATACTCCTGGCAAGTAAGCATTGAGATTGGTAATGAAAGTCAATTCCGGATGGATGAACTGAATTTCAATAAAAATCCGCAAAGATTGCCCTCCGAGAAGGCGAAAGGCATAGCCGGCACTGTACTGGTGCACACCGGAGTATTTCTTCTGCTTATCTTTGTAGGATTTTCGTTGCCAAACAACGGTGACGACAAGGGCATTCTTGTGAACTTCGGTACGGATGAAACCGGATCTGGGCAGATCGAACCATCCCCCTCCTCCGATTACGAAGAAGTTGCAATTCCAAATCAGGTGATACCGCTTGCACCCACAAAGACAGAGTCAATTCTCACGCAGAATTACGATAACGAATCGCCATTAATGAAGAAGGTTGACCCTGAAGCCGAGAAGAAAAAGAAGGAGCTGATCGAAGCCGACAAGATCAAGATAACCGAGCTTGAAGCAGAAAAGGTCAGGAAAGCCCAGGAAGATGCTGAAAGGAAGAAAGTTGAGCAGGACCAGAAGAGAACCACAGATATAATCAGCCGGACAAAAAATGCTTTTACCAATGGTAAAAATTCCGGTACAACTTCGACAGGTGAAGGAATTACAGGAGGACCGGGCAACCAGGGAGATCCTAATGGTTCGATTGATTCAAAGGTGAGAGGCAACGGAAGCGGTACAGGCAACGGGCCTATCGATTATTCCCTCAATGGTAGAGACTCACTGTCCATGCCCAACCCAGAATATCATTACCAGGGAGAAGGAAAAGTTGTTGTTGAAATCACTGTCGACAGAAGCGGAAAGGTTGTAGAGGCAATTCCGGGCAAACCGGGGTCTACTATACTTGATGATTATCTGCTCGCGAAAGCAAAGGAAGCAGCTCTTAAATCAAAATTCAAAGCAAATCTAAAAGCCCCGGTATTTCAGAAGGGTACCATAATCTATAATTTCAAGCTGAAATAACAAACGGTATTTTCCGACAGAAATGTTTATGCCCGCGGGCATAATAAGTTTAGATTGTGTGTTTTTTAAGATTCCCTGCCAAATAATTCTTTTATGGAAGAATTGAGGTTATCGATAAGGTTATTATCCTTTATCACATAATCATCAATACCTTTCCTGGCAAGTTCAAGCACTATTTCACCTCTCTCCTGACCTGAAAGCATAATGACAAGGACTTCAGGAGCAATTTCCTTTATTTTGTCGAAAACATCCATCCCGTTCATCACTGTCTCTCCCTTTTTCGTAAAATAGTAATCAAGGATGATCAGATCGGGTTTCAAATTCATTGATCTGAGACAATCTTCTCCGTAAGCAAAAGCTTCAACTCTGTATCCTTCAGGTGCGAAACGTTTTTCAACCAGCTTTGTAATAAAAGGATCATCATCAACTATAAATATCAGCTTATCCCTGTTCATCAGAAACTTTCCAATTGATAATAATTTTAAAGGTACAAATTAATTGTATTAAACTCTTCCGGTATTTTAAAAAATCTTATTCCCGTGCAAGTATTACCCCTTGTTGAATCAGCCATTATTAATAGGCGAACAACGGGAATTGTTTCATGAATTGGTTAACTTTTTCTCCAGTTTTCCTGATCACATTCTCATTTTCGATATCTGAGATAACATCATCGATAAATTCTACAATAAGCCCCATATGTTCCTCCTTCAGTCCCCTCGTTGTAATTGCCGGAGTTCCGACACGCAGACCTGATGTAAGGAATGGTGACCTGCTGTCGAAAGGTACCATATTTTTATTAACAGTAATATGAGCCAGTACAAGTGTATTCTCGACTTTCTTTCCTGAGATATCCGGGAATTTTGTTCTGAGGTCGATCAGCATCAGATGATTGTCCGTTCCTCCGGAGATCACTTTATAACCTTTTGAAATGAAAGCTTCTGCCATTATCTTTGAGTTCTTCACCACCTGACCCTGGTATTCCCTGAATTCCGGCTTAAGTGCTTCTCCAAATGAAACTGCTTTTGATGCAATCACATGTTCGAGTGGTCCTCCCTGAACGCCGGGGAAAACAGAGGAATTCAATATTGTCGACATCATCTTTAACTCCCCTTTCGTGGTTGTAAGTCCCCATGGATTTACAAAATCACTGCCCATAAGTATAATACCCCCTCTTGGCCCGCGCAATGTCTTATGGGTCGTGGAAGTAACGATATGTGCATATTTGAGAGGATTCTTGAGCAGGCCGGCTGCAATTATCCCTGCCGGATGTGCCATATCGACCATTAACATTGCTCCGACCGAATCAGCGATCTTCCGCATACGCTCGTAGTCCCATTCCCTTGAATAAGCTGAGGCTCCGCCGATTATCATCTTCGGTTTTTCCCTGAGAGCCACCTCTTCCATCATGTCATAATCCACCTGGCCGGTCTCTTCCTTTACGCCATAAGCCACAGGCCGGTAAAGGATGCCGGAGGAGTTTACGGGCGAGCCATGTGACAGATGCCCTCCATGGGAAAGATTAAGCCCAAGGAAAGTATCTCCCGGTTTCAGAACAGCCATGAATACCGCCATATTTGCCTGAGCGCCTGAATGAGGCTGAACATTTGCATACCCTGCATTGAAAAGCTGTTTCAGCCTGTCAATAGCCACCTGCTCTACCTGGTCCACAACCTCACATCCTCCGTAATACCGGTTGCCCGGATATCCTTCTGCATATTTGTTTGTCAGTACTGATCCCATAGCTTCAAGAACCTGGGGACTTACAAAGTTTTCAGATGCAATAAGCTCTATCCCATTGAGCTGCCTTTCATGTTCGCTTTTGATCAGATCAAATATGACATCGTCTCTTTTCATAATTACTGTTACTGATTAATATGATACATCTTTATTCCCTTCCCGGGCCGGGAGATCTTCTGAAAAATCGGTTATAAGGCAAAGATATATTTTTCTATCCTTATAAGCTGTGACAAATTTCCTTCCTGCATCTCGACCTGTTCACGTATGGTCACTCCTCTGAAAACTGTATGAGCAGCTCCCTGTAAGTTGAATATATTCTGGCTTTTGAAATAAACCCCACGTAATATCCATTATCAAGTACAGGCAGGTTCCATGCCCCTGTAGTCCGGAATGTTTCCATCACCGTGTTTATATTCTCACGCATATCAATGTACGACGGAGGTATGGTCATAACATCCCGGATGAAGGTTGTCTCATATAATTCCGTATTGAACATGATCTCCCGCACATCATCCAGAGAAACAACGCCTTCAAGGATATTGAGATCATCAATTACCGGAAAAATATTACGCCTGGACCTTGAAATTATCTTTACCAGGTCACCAAGCTTATCGGTCGATCTGACCTTCTGCAGATCTGTTTCAATATCTTTCTTCCAGTCCATGAAGGTCAGTACTGCTTTATCCTTGTCATGTGTTATAAGTTCTCCCCTGCTTGCAAGCTGGACATGATAGATCGAATGACGTTCAAATCCCCTTATGGTAATATATGAAACGGTTGATGTAATAATAAGTGGTATGAGAAGATCGTACCCCCCTGTGATCTCAGCTATAAGAAAGATAGCAGTGAGTGGTGCATGCATGACCCCTGCCATCATTCCTGCCATTCCAACCAGGACGAACCTGTTGTCAGGCAGGTTAAGCCCGACAAATTTGTTAAGCAATCCGGCAACAAGGAAACCATTTACTCCTCCCATGAAAAGTGTCGGTGCAAATATTCCTCCAACTCCTCCGGCTCCGTTTGTGGAGCTTGTTGCAATCACTTTCAGGAAGATAAGACAAACCATGAAGAGACTTATTGTAACGAAGTTCTCATCAAAATATCCAAAGATGCTTGGCGCTGTCACAACATTTGCCTTCCCGGCCAGTAGTAAAAGTATGGTGTTATATCCTTCTCCGAAAAATGCAGGGAAAAGAAAAATAAGAAATCCAAGGATCAAACCTCCAATTACCAGCTTTGTAAAATCATTCCTTATCTTTTCAAAGCGGCTTTCAAGAAAAAGTGTCATCCTGGTGAAATATAATGATATCATGCCCGAAGTTAACCCCAGAACTATGTACCATGGGATGTTCTTTATCATGAATGATCCGGTGACATCAAAGGAAAAAAGGACCGTGTCTCCCATCAGAAAATATGCTACGGTTGCTGCAGTTACAGATGAGATCAGAAGCGGAACAATGGAGGACATTGTAAGATCCAGCATAAGTATTTCCAGTGTAAATACTATCCCGGCAACAGGTGCCTTGAAGATACCTGATATTGCTCCTGCTGCCCCGCATCCGATAAGCAGCGTGATCTGCCTGTAATTCATCCTGAAAAACCTTCCCAGGGCTGATCCAATCGCTGAACCGGTAAGCACCATCGGAGCCTCCGCACCAACCGATCCCCCGAATGCAATTGTGATCGTACTGGCAACTATTGAAGTCCATGTATTATGGGTTTTCAGATAGCTCTTTTTCTTCGAAATAGCATAGAGTATGCGGCTGATGCCATGACCTATATTGTCCTTAACAATGTACTTCACGAATAAAACTGTAAGGAACATACCTGTTACCGGGTATATGAAATACAGATAGCTTCCGGCCTCACGGCTTATACCGGAAGTAAACAGGATCCTTGTATAGTGGATGGCATTTTTAAGAAGTGCAGCAGAGAGTGCACTAAGCAGTCCGACAATAAAACTCAGGAAATATATTAACCTGGTCTGATTGAGCTTTACGCTTCTCAACCTTGATATATTTCTTGAAAACCAGTTGCTACTCATGGTGCTGCAAATATATAAACATTAGACAGGTATAGAAGAAATTTGGTTAAGTTTGTGGAGTGAGAGAGCATGTGAAATATCATTCATAGCTGGGAATCAATTATGTTTCTGAATGATAAAATTTAAAAGAATTATTCTCGGTAACGGACTTAGGGTAATCGTACACGAAGATCACTCCACACCCATGGTAGCGGTGAATATCCTGTACAATGCCGGGTCGAGATTTGAAAACCCCGATCGAACCGGGCTTGCACACCTCATGGAGCATCTCATGTTCAGCGGATCGGTAAATATACCTGATTTCGACACCCCTCTGCAGCTTGCAGGTGGTGAAAATAATGCCTATACGAACAACGACATCGCAGATTTTTACCTTACCATCCCTTCAGAGAACATCGAAACAGCTTTCTGGCTTGAATCAGACAGAATGCTCCTGCCCGACATTTCGGAAAACAACCTGGATATTCAGAAGAAGGTTGTAATTGAGGAATTTAAACAGCGCTATCTTAATCAGCCGTATGGAGACGTGATGCTGCTTCTGAGACCAGCCGCATATGAGAGGCATCCCTACAGGTGGCCTACTATAGGAATGGATATCTCACACATTGAAAAAATGCGACTTGATGATGTCATGGATTTCTTCCGGTCACGTTACTCACCCGGAAATGCGATCCTGTCACTGGCAGGCAACGTCAACCCTGAAAAGGCGATCGACCTTGTAAACAAATGGTTTGGTGATATACCGCGAAGAAGCTTTCCGGTGCCCTTGCTTCCGGAAGAACCTGTACAGAAAGTTAAAAGGATCATCACAGCAGAAAGAAAGGTCCCGTCTGATCTTTTAATAAAGGCATGGCATGTATGTTCCAGATCGGATAAGGACTTCAGGGTCCTTGATCTGGCGACAGATATTCTTGCCGGGGGAGAATCAGGCAGACTTTACGAGATACTTGTAAGGAAGAAGAAAATGTTCAGCGAAGTAAATGCATACCTCACGGGAGATATTGATCCCGGACTTCTTTTTTTCTCAGGCAAGCTGATGAATGGCATTGATATCCACATGGCTGAAGAAGAGGTAAATAAAGTATTTTACGAAATGAGGGATCTACTACCGGAGGATAGCGAGATGGAAAAGGTCAGGAATTGTTTTGAATCAAATACCCTCATGTCTAATGTCAATGTACTGAACAGGGCCATAAATCTTTCCTTTTACGAATTTCTTGATGATGCTGACCTCATCAATTCAGAGGTCAGCAACTATAGAATGATATCCCCTTCACTGGTTACTGAAGCTGTAAGAAAATATATTTCAGAAGATCGGTGCACTACTCTTTACTATAAATCAGCAAGTCAGAAATAATGAGCTCGTTGAACCGAAAGATACAGCCTTCAGTCATCCAGGTCAGCCCGTCAGATCTGACCGAAGCTAAATTATCTCACCTTGCGAACGGGATCCCTGTTTACTCGATAAATGCGGGAGTGGAAGACCTTGTAAGGATGGATTTTGTATTCAACGCCGGACAGACCTTTGAGAAATTACCGCTCGTTTCTTCCACAGTAAATATGATGCTTAATGAAGGTTCAGAAAATTATACCGCAGAAGCTATAAACAAAGCTCTTGATTTTTTCGGCGCCGTACCAAGCCTGTTTGCTGAAAAAGATACTGCCGGATTATCTGTTGCATTTCTGACCAGATACACCTCTGAAATTCTTGAATTGTGCCTTGAAATTCTCTTTCGCCCTCTGTTTCCTGTTGATGAGCTTGAGACACTGATGAAAAAGCGGTTGCAGTGGTTTGATGTAAGCCGCGAAAGAGTACAGGCTGTTGCTTCTGATAAATTCTTTGAGTCAGTGTTCGGGAGTGCACATCCTTACGGAAAAATGACCTCCCGCGATGATTTTAGTGCAGTAAATGCTGCCATGCTTTCCGAATTTCACTCGTCATACTATTTCCCGGGAAATCTCACTATCATTATTGCAGGAAAGATCCCGGCTGAAATGGGATCGCTCCTGAACGCATCATTCGGGATGATTCCAGGTAAATTGCCTCCTGCGGATATGAACAGACCAGCGCTCCTGACCGGTAAACCGGAAAAGGTATTCATTGAAAAGAAAGGAGCTGTCCAGTCAGCAGTGAGGATCGGTTCAGTGACAATTAACAAGAAACATCCGGATTACCATGGACTGAAGATCGTTGATACCATACTGGGTGGATATTTCGGATCGAGGCTTATGAAAAATATCAGGGAAGAAAAAGGATATACTTATGGTATCAGCTCTTCGGTCGTATCATATAATCTTGCAGCTTACAAAGTCATCAGTACTGAAGTTGGCTTTAAGAATACTTCCGTAACAGTCGATGAAGTGTTTAAGGAGATAAAGAGGCTTCAGACATATCCTGTTGAACGTGAAGAGCTGGATACTGTCAGGAATTTCATGCTTGGCGAAATGGTCAGGATGTTCGATGGCCCGTTCGCAACTGCTGACACCTTCAGGGCCGTATGGGAATTTGGCCTCAATTACAGCTATTATATTGCCTTTGCTGAAAAGATAAAAACCATCGGACCTGATGAAATAATTCACCTTGCCCGAACGTACTATAAAACTGAAGATCTGTTTGAAATTATAGTCGGACCTGAATGAAAGCGCTTCTCTCTATTATACTGACCTTAATGCTATCCCTTCTCTCCGGAAGGGCCTCATCCCAGGCTGACAATAATCCTCCTGCTCCGCCGGTTCTGGATCTTATAACGGTTCAGCCTGGCAGCGGGAAGCCGGAACTCACCTGGAGCAAAAGCCCGTCAGCCGACGTTGCCGGGTATGTGCTCTATTATTACACTAATGGTGAAGGTCATGCCTTCGATACGATCCACGACCCGAATGTGACCAGTTATATAAATCTCGGATCAGAAGCACAATATTGGATCGAATCCTATGTTGTTGCCGCCCTGGATACAGCCGGGAATATCAGCCCGCTCTCAAATGAACTGCAGACTATTTTTCCTCAGGTCCAGGCCGACAGCTGTACCAGGACAATAAACCTTTCATGGAACAGTTACGTATCTTATCCAAAAGTTGTCACGGGATACACAATCCAGGTATCAGAGGATGGCGGGCCCTACTCCGATGCGGGTCATGTAGGTGCAGGCACAATCTCATTTCCATTCTGGGGGATTAAGCCGGCAGTAAATTACTGCTTTATTGTGACGGCTGACCTTGAAGGAGGATTCTCATCATCATCCGTAATAAAATGCACACAGGTTCAGATGGAGAGAGGCCCTGACTGGATAAATGCAGATTATGCGACTATTGATGACAATAACAATATATCCATTTCTTTCACGATCGACCCTCTAACGGAGATCAATACTTTCCGGATAAGCAGGAAAAGTCTTTCAGATAATGATTCTGTAAGCCTTACGAATGCACCTCCGGTAAATAATAATGTTATTTATTCCGATCAGACGGCAAAGGCAACAGAAAGATATCTCTACTGGCTGCTGGCTATAAATAACTGTGGAATACCTTCTGAAACCTCAAATGTTGCAGGTAATATAGTGCTGGAATTATCCGATGAAGGTTATATTCTTAAGCTCCGGTGGAACAGCTACACAAGCTGGAACGGAGGTATAAGCGACTACAGGATATATATGAACACCGGGAGCGGGTTTGAGCTCAAAACTGTCTTATCACCTGGCGACACGGTCAGTAACATTGATTATCACGACCTGATGAATATGGTATCTGATACCAGTCTCTGTTTTTATGTTGAAGCAAATGAGGTCACTAACCAGTACGGCATCACGGGTAAGAGCAGGTCAAATACAGTCTGCATGCCGGGGATAGAAAAGATCACAGTACCAAATGCATTTACTCCGGACAATGACAATCTTAATGACCTTTTCAGGCCGGTACTGTCATTTACGCCTTCAGAGTATCAGCTGATAATCACAGACAGGCAGAACAACAAACTATTTGAGACCTCCGATCCTCTTCAATCGTGGGATGGAACAAAAGGTGGATCGGTCCTTCCCAGGGACGTCTATCTATGGTTTCTGAGGGTTAAAACACCGTCTGGAAAGATAATTTCCAAAACCGGTACAATCTCAATAGTAAAAACAAGATGAAAATTTTGGTCTCAGGGTGGTAAAACAAGCTGCTAATTTGCCCTATTAAGAGTATATTTGTACATAGCTAATATATCTGAAGTTACCGCTTATATGGGGAATAAGGACATTTTTGATGAAGAGGACAAGGATCTGATAAAGGCGGAATACGAATCTCTTATAAACAACCTGGTCAGGTGCAATAAGCCTGGAGACAGGGAGCTTATCGACAAAGCCTTCAGGGTTGCCAACGAAGCTCACTGGAACATGAGGAGAAAATCGGGAGAGCCCTATGTGATACATCCGATCGCCGTTGCCAAGATCGTGAACCAGGAGATAGGTCTTGGTGCCAAATCAATAGCCGTTGCCCTGCTTCACGACGTCGTTGAGGATACAGAATACACTCTCGAAGATGTTGAAAGGGAATTCGACCCGAAGGTCGCATCTCTTATCGACGGACTCACAAAGATATCAGGCACATATAATAAGGAAAACTCATCCTCTCTTCAGGCAGAGAACTTCAGGAAAATGCTTCTTACCATTTCAGATGACCTGCGGGTGATACTGATAAAAATTGCTGACAGGCTGCATAATATGCGAACACTCGATTCCATGCCCGAGCATAAGAAGATGAAAGTGGCTGGCGAAACAATTTACCTTTATGCTCCGCTTGCCGACAGGCTGGGATTGTATGCAATCAAAACGGAGCTTGAGGATCTGAGCTTTAAAAACAGGCATCCGAAGATCTATGAAGAGATAGCCGCCAAGCTGAAGCACGGAGAGAAAAAGAATGTGGCATTAATAAATAAGTTTGCACTTCCGATAATTCAGAAACTTTCGGAAGCAGGTTTCAGGTTCGATATCAGTGGAAGGCCAAAATCGATCTATTCCATCTGGAAAAAAATGCAATCGAAAAATGTGCCTTTCGAGGAGGTGTACGATGTGCTTGCCGTAAGGATCGTATTTGAGCCTGTTCCTGGTGTACCTGAGAAAACACAGTGCTGGAATATTTATTCCATCATTACCGATTTTTATATGCCAAAGCCCGACAGGCTCCGCGACTGGGTAAGCCGGCCCAAGCCAAACGGTTATGAAGCTCTTCACCTTACTGTTATGGGCCCCGATGGCAAATGGGTTGAGATCCAGATAAGAAGTACAAGAATGGATGAAGTGGCAGAAAGAGGCTATGCAGCGCACTGGAAGTACAAAGGTGATGATTCCCAGGAAAGCGAATTTGATAAATGGATCAAAAAAATAAGGTTGATGCTTGAAAATCCTCTTGAAGATCCGGTGGAGTTTCTGGATGATTTCAAAATGAATCTCTTTTCCTCGGAAATAATGGTTTTCACTCCCAAGGGGACCCTTATTAAACTGCCAAAGGGATCATCTGCCATCGATTTTGCTTACGAGATACATACAGAGATCGGCGACAAGGCGATCGGAGCCAAGATAAACTACAAGCTGATGTCGCTTGGCACTATACTCAACAGCGGAGACCAGGTTGAGATCATAACTTCGGACAAGGCATTTCCTGAAAAGGAATGGCTGACATTTGCTCATACCCCAAGAGCCAGAGATGCAATAAAAAACGCTCTTAAAGCCGAATCTAAAGACAGGATCCAGAAAGGGATGTCAATTCTTGAAAAAAGGCTGAATGAGCTTGGCGTAACCCCTAACTCTGAGATTATCAAGAAAATAATGCTTTCCTACGATGTGCTGAATAAGGATGAGCTCTATTCGAAAATAGAGCTGGGCGTGATTGATCTGGAAAATCTTAAGAAAATAATTAAAAAGAACCCCTCGAGAAATATTATCAAATACTGGGACCTCAGGTTTAGTGGGTCAAGAAAGGAAAAACCGGATGAGGATCAGGAGGTATCAAAGATAGATCGCAGCGTCCCATTTCTTCTGAGAGAGAATATCGACAGCGCTGAGCAGTCGTACGAGATAGCCAAATGCTGCAACCCGATACCCGGCGATGAGGTGACCGGTTACATATCGCCCGAAGGATCCATAATCATCCATAAACCAAAATGTCCGGTTGCCATCAGGCTGATGTCGAATGAGGGCAACAGGATCATTTCAGTCAAATGGACAATACATAAGCTGGTCTCCTTTCTTGCAAGAATAAGCATGTCGGGCATAGACAGGGTCGGGCTGGTCAATGACATCTCCCAGATAATCTCGACGGAGCTTAATGTCAATATGCGGAATATAAATATTTCGGTAAACAACGGTATTTTTGAGGGAACGATCGATCTGTACGTCCATCACACAAAAGACCTCAATAATCTACTGATGAAGATATCCAACATAAAGGGAATTGAGAATGTCAAGCGTGTTGAAGACTTCTCCGATGAAGATATCTGATGATTACCCGGCTATTATTTCCGGAAATATGTATTTTTGCTATTATTTTAAATTAGACCAGTTATGATTAGCGATGATACAAAAAAGACAGTCAAGCAGATATTTACTGAATATCTTGAGAAAAAAGGACACAGGAAGACTCCGGAGCGCTATGCAATACTTGACGAGATCTACAGCCGACCCGGTCATTTTGATATCGAATCGCTTTATATTTTTATGAAGAACAAGAATTACAGGGTCAGCAGGGCAACACTTTACAATACTATTGAGCTGCTGCTCGACTGCAGCCTTGTTACCAAACATCAGTTCGGCAAGAACATTGCCCAGTTTGAAAGGGCATACCAGTGCAGCCAGCACGACCACCTTATAGATGTAACCACGGGCAGGGTAATTGAGTTTTGCGATCCCAGGATAAATGAAATCATCAGGACGGCCAGCGAACTGCATAATTTTTCACCACTTTACCACTCTCTTTATATTTATGGCAACCTGGATGAGAAAGGTAAAGAGCATCCGGCAAAAAAAACAAAGGGGCCTGAAAACAAGCCCCTCTGAAGGTTTTTTCTGATCTGTCAGAAAGCGTAACCGAAACTCAAGCCCAAAGGTATACTGACCCCTGTTTTATCTGTAATTCCAGACCAGATTCCTGTTTTCCCGTTAACATTCCATTTTCTTGATACATAACCGATCCCGGTGAAAATATCAAGACAGAATCCGCCGCTGGTTATAAGCTGATATCCTATATCCGCATTTAAGTTCAGCTTGGTAGCGCCGAGATAATTTTTACCTGTGGGATCTGATTTATCCGTTATTTTTGCAGATGCGTATGATACCTGTGGTCCTACATAAAAGCCCTTCGGAGCAGGAAGATCCCTGCTGAGAAAAAACTTCACCATGCCGGAGAACATGTATCCGCTTGTTTTAATGCTTGAGACACCTGATGAATCGGATGTGATCTTATTAAGATTGATCAGGACACTGGGACCTAAATAGGCTCCGGCTGCCTGAAATGAGATCCTTTTTGAAAGCTTGGCCTCAAGCAGTAGCTTGTATTCACCGGTTATCGGAACAATAGTCACCCAGAAAGGACCTCCTAGAGCCGTAAGCGGGTTTATCTTGACTGTAAATTTAAAATCCTTCTGCTTTTTCTGATCTGAGGAAGTATTACCTGTGGTGCTAACCTGGGCCCCTGCCGGAGATAAAATCATGATTGATATAATCCCGGCTATAAATAAGTAAATCGCTTTTTTGATCATAGCATTAAGAGTTAAATGGTTAGAAAACGATCAAATAAAGTTACGATTTTAAATTCAAATAATTGATTTATAACAATCCAATTATTATTAATGACTGAATGATAATAACTCTCTGTACCAGTACAGTTATCAACAATGTGTGATCAGGCCGGAAATATGTAAATTTATTTTGTACCTTGCTATGCGTTTTGAAAAATCATAAGTTCCAGATTATATGAATGTTGATATACTCTTAGGTTTACAATGGGGTGATGAAGGAAAGGGGAAAATCGTTGATGCTTTAAGTCCCGGATATGATGTAGTTGCCAGATTCCAGGGAGGCCCTAATGCCGGACATTCCCTGGAATTCAATAGTGTCAAGCACGTTCTGCACCTGATCCCATCAGGTATTTTCCATTCCGATAAGCTTAACCTTATAGGAAGCGGAGTTGTACTCGATCCGGCTGTCTTCAGAAAAGAGGTGGAAACACTGGGATTCTCGATCGATGAAGTTAAGAAACGGCTGCTTATCTCAAAAAAGACCCATCTTATACTTCCAGGCCACAGGATACTTGATGCAGCTTATGAATGTTCAAAAGGCAGCACAAAAATAGGTTCAACACTCAAAGGAATAGGACCTGCCTATACCGACAAGACGGCCCGAAACGGACTAAGAGTTGGTGACATTCTCAGAAATAATTTCACTGAGCTTTACAGAAAGGCACTTGATTATCATCTCAGCATAGCAAGCCATTATGATTTCAAATTTGATCTTGCAGAGTATGAGAATGGATGGTTTGATGGCATTGATCTGCTGCACCAGTTCACCCTGGTGAACAGCGAATACCTTGTTCATGACCTTATCCATAACGGAAAGAAAATACTTGCTGAAGGTGCACAGGGCACGATGCTGGACGTTGATTTCGGGTCATATCCTTTCGTAACCTCATCAAATACCGTAAGCGCCGGAGCCTGCACCGGGCTTGGAATTTCGCCCGGTCAGATAGGTGATGTCTTTGGGATATTCAAGGCTTATTGTACCCGCGTTGGCAGCGGCCCCTTCCCGACTGAGCTTAATGATGAAACCGGGGAAATGATAAGAAAAACAGGAGCGGAATTTGGCTCGACCACCGGACGTCCCAGAAGATGCGGATGGCTCGATATGCCAGCTCTGAAGTATGCAATAATGATCAACGGAGTCACACAGCTTCTCATGACCAAGGCAGATGTTCTTTCCGGGTTCAGCAGGGTAAAGATTTGTACATCCTACAGGATAAACGGTGTTCAGACCATTGAACTGCCGTTTGAAAATGATGTTGCAATAGAACCTGTTTATATCGAAATGGAAGGGTGGAACGAAGATATATCATCGGTGCGCAAATATGAAGATCTTCCCGTGACCCTGCGGGATTTTGTAAACTTCATAGAAAAAGAGACAGGCATACCAATTACCATGGTCTCAGTGGGACCGGACAGGAAAGAGTCGGTTTTCAGATGAGATCTCTCTTTTTACAGAATGTCAATTCTGCTTTCCGAGGACATATATCCACGAATCAAATGCAATCGAATCCTGAAAATTCTTAAGCCTTGAAACAGCTGTTCTGAAGTGCTCATGTGCCTCGGCCGAAACCATTTCGAACTGCGTACCTTCAAGCTTAAGGATTCTTGTCTTATACCCTTTAGCAGCAAATTCTTCAGAATATTTCCTGGCATATTCAGGTGTTATAAAACTGCCAATAATAATATTGTATTTATTCCTGAGGTCCCACTCCTGCTCTGCTTTCTTAATTGAATCCACCCTTGCATTTTCCAATGCAAGCATTCGTTCCTGGGCTTTACGGACGGAATCGATCACCCTTAAGCTGTCCTGGCGTGCTCTCCAGACGATCATCGTATCAACCTTTTTTCTAAAAATTCCTTTATCTCTCAGCCACTTGCAGGAAGGAGCCAGTACAAGCAACATAACTATCAAGAAACCGGTTAATTGCCTCATAATAAATTATTTAATTATTTAATGGGATCAGAGTCATAACATCCTGAAAATCAAATGTACAAAATATTTCGACTCATCGCAAATGATATTTAAAACATCCTGTCGTGAACCTATTCTGGCAGAATTTGTATATTCGGTGTTGATTTTAAACCTAACTTTCTTAACAAACCCTTATGAAATCAATAATTCAGCTTTTCGAGGAGTGTACTGAGAAGTTCAGTAACAACATTTACCTGTGGGAAAAGCCGCAGGATAAATACGAGGGAACTACCTACAATGAAGCACGGAAACAGGTCCATGAATTCGCTGCCGGGCTCCTTACCCTTGGAATTAAGAAGGGTGACAAGATCAGCCTCATCTCTGAGGGGCGTAACAGCTGGGTGATAGGTGAGCTGGGAATACTATATACAGGTGCTACAAATGTCCCGCTTTCCGTGAAGCTTAACAGCGAGGAGATCAAATTCAGAATAGTTCACTCCGAATCAAGGATGATTCTTACATCGGCAATACAGGCGCAAAAACTGAAGAATATCATCGGGGATTGTCCCCGGATCACAAAAGTCATTCATTTTGACACGCTTGAGGAGTACCAGCCCAATGAAATACACTTCAACGAAGTGAGAAAACTTGGAAGAGAATGGCTTGAACAGCCAGATAATGCTGCAAAGTTTGAAGCAATCTACAAAAGCATTACGCCCTCCGATTTTGCCAATATCTGTTATACATCCGGGACAACTGCCGATCCAAAGGGCATAATGCTCACTCACGGCAATTATGTATCAAATGTTTACCAGTCCTACAGTCTGATCGATATCCCTCCTTTTTACAAGACTCTGCTGATGCTTCCCTGGGATCATTCGTTCGCTCATACATGTGGAATATATGCCTTTATGGGAAAAGGTGCAAGCATAGCTTCAGTAAAGATAGGCAAGACGCCGATGGAGACTCTTAGGAACATACCGCTGTGTATGAAGGAGATAAAGCCAAATCTTCTGATGAGTGTTCCAGCCCTGGCGAAGAATTTCAGAAAGAACATTGAAAAGGCAATTAAGGAAAAAGGCAGATTTACCGAGATCCTGTTTAACCATGCCCTTAAAATCTCGTATTCTTATAACCAGGAGGGATGGAACAGGGGTCAGGGGCTCCAGAAATTGAAAAAACCACTCCTTTCCCTGTACGACAGGATCCTCTTCAGTAAGATACGTGAATCTTTCGGAGGTGAGCTTGATTATTTTATCGGCGGTGGTGCATTGCTGGAAATAGAGCTGCAGAGATTCTTTTATGCACTTGGAGTACCGATGTACCAGGGATACGGGCTTACAGAAGCTTCTCCGGTAATTTCCACAAATTCAAGAAGCAGACACAAGCTTGGATCATCAGGGGCAATTGTCAATAACATGGACCTTAAGATCTGCGATGACGATGGAAATGAGGTACCTGTGGGACAGAAAGGGGAAATTGTTATAAGAGGTGGAAATGTAATGTATGGTTACTGGAAGAACGATAAAGCTACTGCAGAGACCATAAGAGATGGGTGGCTTTATACGGGTGATATGGGGTATATGTCGGAGGATGGCTTTCTGTATGTGCTTGGACGCTTTAAAAGCCTCCTGATCGCTGATGATGGTGAAAAATTCAGTCCTGAAGGAATTGAGGAAGCATTTACCGAGCAATCGAAGTATATTGATCAGTGCATGCTCTTCAATAACCAGAAACCTTATACCGTTGCACTGGTCGTGCCAAACCACCACTCTCTGAAGATTTACCTCGAGGAGAAAGGACTTACGGCAGATTCCGAGGATGGAAAAAGAGCCATTCTTACGCTCATTGAATCAGAGATAAACGAATACCGGACCAGCGGAAGGTTCGGTCATATGTTCCCGCAGAGATGGCTTCCTGTTGCAAT
Source organism: Bacteroidales bacterium (assembly GCA_050013475.1). GTDB lineage: Bacteria > Bacteroidota > Bacteroidia > Bacteroidales > VadinHA17 > LD21. The sequence continues at coordinate 57,176 of JBEKFE010000003.1, read as the reverse complement.
AGCAGTCCTTGAAGAGAGCTGGACTGAAGATAACGGCTTCATGAACTCTGTAATGAAGATTGTAAGGGGGAAGATCATTGATAAGTTTCAGGACCTTATAGACTATCTGTATACCCCGGATGCCAAGGTTATCACCAACGAAAGAAACCTGGAAGAGGTTGAAAAAATGAAACTTGGCTAGACGATCAGCCTGCTCTTGAACGGAAGGAATGTCATGAAATCGGCATGGTGGACGATATAAGCCTCGGTGGTTCTTTTTATCAGGTCTCCTTCCTGAGCATGAGCTGCAATTATATGACATACCTCAGGTGGAACCCCGCACTCTTCTGCCAGGGAAACACCTGAAAAGGGATGCCGCAGGAATTGTCCATACCTTCCCTGTACTGCCCTGCCTTCGCTGTCGAGCTCATATTCAAGAAGCTTACCTACATCTGCGAGTATCGCACCTGATATCACAACATCCATGTTTACAGGCAGCTCAATGCCTAAAAATTCATTCATCTTCTCACCGCACTCTCTTGCAAGGTGAACAACACAACGTTTATGAGCCATGAAGCTTACCTTAAGACCGGGGCCACAAAGCAAGGTAAACGGTATCTTCTCAAGGTCCCCGGTTTTTAGCACGCTTCTTTTCAGCCCCAGCTCCCATGTCCTGGCTGTCTTTTCCCTTAATGCCGGATCCTGGATCCATTCAAGTTCCGGCCAGAGTTTTTTTACCTCTTCAGTCATATTTCTGATGTTAAAGTTTTGCAATAATTGCATCAGCCATCTTCATTGTCGATGCAGCGCCGTTGCGTATCACATCCGGGCTGCCGGTCATTTTCATCATATCGTATGTCCTTACCTTACCCTCTTCTATCACGGCAGCTATCGCTTTTCTTATATGATACGACAGATTATTTTCGCCAATATAATCCAGCATCATGCAGGCTGATTCGATCATTGCTATCGGATTGACAATGGATACCTCATAGCCTGCATATTTTGGCGCTGATCCGTGAGTAGGTTCAAATACCGCAATACCGTCAGCAGAAAACTGAGCGCTGCAGGCAAAACCAAGACCGCCTATCAGTCCTGCAAATGCATCTGAAGCTATGTCACCAAACATATTTCCTGCGACTATCACACCATAGTCTTCAGGATTTTTTGTCAGCCACATCATCTGGGCATCAATGTTCGTATTCCGGAGTTCAATTTCAGGGTATGAGCGCTTCTGAATATCCCTGGCAAGCTTCCACATCAGCCCTGATGTTTCCCTTATAACGTTGGGCTTTTCGCACACTGTAACCGACCTGTAACTGTATTTTTTAGCATGCTCAAAAGCTGCAACAATAATTCTTTCCGTAGCTTTCCTGGTAAAAATCCTTGTAGATATTGACAACTCTTCCTTAGGAACATTACCGAAATTCTCGACAAATTTCTTATGGGTTCTCAGAGCCTGATAAACCTGTTCGGGAGGATCTGTCCATTCAACGCCGGAATAAAGACCTTCGGTATTCTGCCTGAAGATCACAACATCGACCATTGGTTCCTCAATACTGTTGCCTTTTCCTCTCCTGACAAAATTAAGCGGATTACCTTTGTACGATTTGCATGGTCGTACACATATATCCAGGTTAAAATGCTGCCGGAGACCAACGATCGGACTTGAATAGGTATATCCTTTCCCCTGCAGTGAGGGATCGAGTTCCGCTTTTGCCTCTTCATTAGGCTTGGAGGTAATGGCTCCGAACAGTCCAATCTTATGTTTTGCGAGAAGATCAATGGTACGCGAGGGAAGAGGGTTTCCCTCCTTGCGCCAGAACTCCCAGCCTATATCACCATAAATGTATTCAGCCTTAAATCCTGCGGCATCAAGAACACGAACTGCCTGTTCTAGAACTATTCCACCGATCCCGTCTCCCGGTAACGCTACAATTGCTGGCTTTGACATATTGCTATGAATTGGATAATTAAGTATCAGGGTAAATTTAAACATTTTTTAACATTAGAAGAGTGAGAATTATTACATTCCGGCCATTTATCAGAGTTAAAATATTTGTACTTTTACGCCCTATTTAGCATGAGTTGTTACCAGGTATGAGTCAATTAAAGAATTTAAGTCCTGAACCAATCTGGACATATTTTGAGGAGATTTGCGGTATTCCGCGTTTATCCAAGAATGAGGGGAAGATAAGGCAATACCTTCTTGATTTTGCAGAGAAGAATGACCTTGAATCAAAAGAGGATGAAGTAGGTAATATCCTTATTATAAAACCACCATCAGAGGATATGAAGAACAAAAAAACAATTGTTCTTCAAAGCCATATGGATATGGTTGGCGAAAAGAATGCGGATAATCCCCACGATTGGACAAGAGATCCCATAATACCATATTTAAAGAAAGGTTGGGTAACTGCACAGGGGACAACCCTTGGCGCCGACGACGGTATTGGCATTGCTGCAGCACTGGCAGTCCTGACCGATAAAAACATCAGTTCGGGTCGCATCGAATGTCTTTTTACTGTCGATGAAGAATCAGGCATGACCGGAGCAATAAATCTTAAACCCGACTTTTTTAACAGCAGAATACTTATAAACCTCGATTCGGAGGACGAAGGAATTCTATATATCGGTTGCGCCGGAGGTATGGATACCCTCATTACCCTGAACTATAAACCGGAACCTCTGCCAGCTGATCATGAATCTCTTAACCTGTCAGTCACAGGTCTGCATGGTGGCCATTCCGGTGATGAGATCCATAAGGGTTACGGCAATTCCGTCAAGATCATGACCAGGTTGCTCTCAAGTCTCTCCGTACAGTATGACGCAATGGTCAGCAATTTCGACGGAGGAAACCTCAGAAATGCCATTCCAAGGGAGGCATTTGCCACAATCAGCTTCAACCCTTTCTTCTCCATAGAGATCGGCAAATCAGTTGCTGAGTTTTTCAAGATAATGAAAGATGAGTTCGGCCCGCTCGAACCGGAGCTCATGATTTCGGCAAGATCAGCTTCAAAACCAGGCTTTATAATGGACAGGGAAAGCCAGAATAAGCTTCTGAGCGCACTTACTGCGTGTCCGCATGGTGTTGTCGGCTGGTCAAAAGAGATGGACAACCTTGTCGAAACATCTTCTAACCTTGCCTCTGTAAAATTCATCGACGGGAATTCAGTAAGGGTTATAACCACACAGCGCAGTTCGATCGAATCGGCGAAGCACGATATTTCATCTACAGTGGAAGCATGCTTCAGACTTGCAGGAGCAGATGTACAAATGACTGACGGGTACCCGGGATGGAAACCTAATATTACCTCGGAAATATTAAAAATTACCCGCCAGTCTTATCTCCGCCTGTTTGGGAAGGAACCACTGGTAAGGGCAATACATGCCGGGCTTGAATGTGGCCTGATATACGAAAAGGACAGGAACATGGATATGATATCCTTTGGACCTACGATAAAGGGAGCTCACACACCGGAGGAGATGATAAGTATTGATTCTGTAAATAAGTTCTGGGATCTGCTGCTTGATGTCATAAAAAACATTCCTGATAATCCTGATTGGACCGCCAGTTAAAATTTTCAGGACTGTTTGCCTGACCTCTTTTATTCATACTCAAGGAATTCATCCTTACCGGCGCCGCATACCGGACAGATGTAATCCGCCGGAAGATCTTTAAAAGGAATACCCGGCTCAATACCTCCGGCAGGATCGCCTTCAGCCGGATCATAAATAAAGCCGCAAATAGAACACCTGTACTTATCCATGATATCATTCTAATATTACTGTTTCAACTTCCTTACCGAATCTATTACTGTTCCGTCTACCCATTTGACTGCAGCAACGATCTTATCCTCGAACTCGGCTTTCCTCGGCTTGCCACATATCCTCTCTGCCTCATCCTTAAGCTCTGCGATCGTCCTTATCGGCAACCCTTTTCCTTTTACACTGTCAAGAAGATCCTGCCTGAGCGGGTTAATGGCTATCCCTCTCTCTGTAATTATAACGTCGATCAGCTCTCCGGGTCCGCACAGGGTTGTAACTTCATCAACAATTACCGGGATCCTGTCGCGAAACAGCGGAACCGGAAGGATCACATTGCGGGCATGAAGACAATTTTGCCACCCCCCTATTCCATGAAGAAGATAACCATCTGAATGAGTTACGACATTGCCATTGAAATTCAGGTCGATCTCGGTTGCACCAAGGATCATTATATCCATCATGCTTGTCAGGTTACCTTTTGAATGGTAGTTGTAAGCATTGAATACAGGGTATTGGATGTGGTTCGGGTTTTTGATAATTGAATTGACCGAATCAAGATCAAATGCCTGGGCATCCAGTATGTAGCCCATCTGACCTTCCTCAAGCATTTTTACCATATACCTGGTGCTCCCTCCAAATCCGAATCGTGATCTCCATCCTTTCTTTTTGAAGATCTCATGAATAAAGACAGCTATCGCGAGCGACGTTCCGCCTGCTCCTGCCTGCATTGCAACACCATCTCGGAGTATTCCGGATTTCTCAAGGAATGAAGCAGTCATTTCTGCGATCAGAAGTCTGTCGGGGCTTTTAGTTATCTGTGTTGTTCCCGATACGATCTTTTCAGGAATACCGATCTTATCAACAACAACAACATAATCGACATAATTCCCCTCGATCTCCATCGGGAAACACGGCATGTCAACAAGATTATCAGTGACCACAATGACTTTATCGGCGTACATAGTGTCAGCTTTGGCATAACCGATCACCCCGCATGAGGATGTTCCACCGGTACCTTTTGCATTGCCGAAAGAATCGGCTGTTGGCGCGACCATGACCGCGATATCTATCTTCACCTCCCCGTCCTGTATGGCCTGAACCCTTCCTCCATGCGATCTTAGCACTGCCATTCCTTTCATCCTGCCCTCGGAGACATATCTGCCGAGCGGACCATTCATGCTTCCCTCTATCCTATTGATGGTTCCGTCATCAAGATATTTTATGACAGGATCATTGCATGGGAATGACGCCGACGGGAACCAGACGAGATCTTTTATTCCCATACCCGAGGCGATCTCAAATATCCGGTTACTTATAAGGTCCCCGTCTCTCAGGTGGTGATGGGTCGATATTACCATGCCGTCCCTGATGCCGCACCGTCTTAATGCTTCTTCAAGTGAGGAAACGACCTTGTTGCCATCGGCAGGGTAATCTGAGCACGTTGGTATGGGTGGCGCATGTTTATACCCGTCCGGTCTGTGACAGCCAACCCCGCTATAAGGTATTGCAGGATGACCGTTTATTTCAGCAGGTACCATCCTCCCTGCTGTATTTCTTACAGTTTTTACTGACATATACCTCTGAAATTAGTCTGTTATATTTTTTTCTGAAGAAGATTCTGCGATCCAGTTCTCATTTAAAACTCCAAGCTTCACGGCTAGCTGGATTGTCTTCCTGGCCCTTGCAACAACTGGCTGATCGATCATTTTTGTACCAAGTGCAATAACTCCCTGTCCCCTCTCACGCGCCTCTTCAAATGCTATTACAATTTTTTTTGCTTTCCCGATCTCATCGCTCCCCGGGGTGAATCCCTCTCTTATAACGGCGATCTGCCTCGGATGAATGCATCCCATACCCTCGAATCCGAGTGCCTTCGATTCAGAGACACTTCTGGTAAGTCCATCGGTATCAGCAACATCTGAAAAGACAGAATCTATGGGTTGTATCTTTGCAGATTTTGCGGCATTTATCAATCTCGTCCTGGCATAAAGTGATTCCTTTCCTTCCTGGGTGCGCTGCACACCGATATCGGAGGTATAATCTTCCAGACCAATTGCCACTGCAACAACATTCCCGGTTGCGGTTATTATTTCATAGCATTTTTCAATTCCTGCTGCACTTTCAATTATTGGCATAAGCCATACGTTTTTGCTTATTCTGTTTTTTTTCTGAATTGCAGCTATCTCCTTATCGACAGCGAGGAGCTCCTCATGGCTCTCACATTTTGGTATGAGGACAAGGTTCACATTGTGAGGGATCAGGTAATGCAGATCCTCAAGCCCCATCCTGCCCTGATTGATCCTTACCATCCGTTCAGCTCCAAGGAAATCGATCTGTCTGAGAGCATTTCTTACCAGTATCCTCGCTTCCTCTTTTCTGTCGGGCGCAACTGAATCCTCGAGATCCATTATCAATCCTTCGGCTGAATGAAGTCCGGCATTCAGCATCAGTCCCGGATTGTTCCCTGGAAGATAAAGTCTTGAAAATCTGAAGCGGTCCCTTTCAGTTGAATATTCGTTCCCCTGAAGCATCGGTGGCAGGTACTGCTTTCCAGCGCCTGTGAGCTTAGCTATAACCGCCTCCAGCCGTGCAGCTAAAACAAAGGGCAAGGCGCCTGAATCGTCAACCAAAAGGGTCGCATTGCTTATCCCGAAAAACTCAAGTATCTCATGGCATTGTTCCAGTATTGAATCTCCGTACAGCGCCTTTACCTTTGACCTGAGATCGATATTTATCCCGCCTGATCCCTTAATCTCCAGCGTCATTTCGCAGTCTGATCTGACCTTTGGTCCTGAATTGCCCGCGGTAGCTGACTTGTTCATTTTATTTTCGGATTGGTTTGATAGAGTCATTTTTCTGATCTCTCTTCGCAAAGTTCAGTAAGAACTCCAAAAGTTGATTTTGGATGCAGGAATGCGATTCTCAGGCCATCGGCCCCCTTCCTTGGAGACATATCTATAAGTTTTATACCTCCCGATCCTGCCTCCGTAAGGCTTTTTTCAAGGTCATTTACGGCAAAAGCAATGTGATGTATCCCCTCGCCTTTCTTTTCGATAAACTTTGCAACAGGTCCTTCTGGATCCGTTGATTCAAGAAGCTCGATCTTTGTCTCACCGACCCGGAAAAATGCCGTACGTACTTTCTGATCAGGAATTTCCTCTGTTTTATAGCATTTCAGTCCCATTATATCCTCCCAATAGCGAATGGACTCTGAAAGATTGCTTACTGCGATACCGATATGTTCAATATGTGATGTTTTCATACTATAAATTTCTAAAAAAAAACTGGAAAAACTAATGATTTCAACAGGTAGTTCAGAATGGAAATTCTTCTGGTTTTTTTAGATCAGTCTGAATATTCACTGGTTTCTTTGCTGCCTGGTGCACGGGATTCCCATTTACAAAAATAGCTTTATAGGGTGTTGTAGGACAGGCATTCTCACAGTGGCCGCAGCCGATGCAGATCTCATCCTTGGTTTCAGGAATGACAAGTCTCTCCTCGAACGGGATCATATGAACTGCTTTTGTCGGGCACGCTTCAGCACATGCGCCGCAGGCTGTCTTTTCAGTATTTACGATGCAGTTCTCCTTTATAAAGACAGCTTTACCGATCTGAGTAAGCTTTTTGGCCTCCAGCGTTAAAGGCCTCAAAGCACCGGTCGGACAAACCTCAAGGCACCTTATGCATTCATAGGCGCAGAATCCCTTGTGATAATTCATATGAGGCTGCATAACCGATGCCAGTCCAAATTCCCTGTATGAAGGCACAAGCACATTATTCGGACAGACACTGATGCAGAGAGAGCATGCCGTGCAATTTAAAGTGAAATTTGAAATGCTGGTGGATCCTGGCGGGCATATATTTGAGGTCTTCTTTTCTTTCACAGTTGAAGCCTTCTTCGGGACCGGTGCGGTTTTATTCTGACCGGAAACGCTTCTTCCTGCTCCAATAAGGATCAGAAGTGCTACGGCAATGTTCCTTCTTTTATCGCCATCTGTCAGTTCTTTTTCTTCGGATCGCTTATTTCTCAATGACAGAAAATTGTATTCAAGGGCTTTGTCGGGGCAGCTCTTAAGACAGTTGAAGCATCCGACACACCTTGAATGATCAACCTTCTTATTGAGAAAATCAATGCATGACGACTTGCATGCGACTGCACATCTTCCGCACTTCGTACATTTCGGTTCATTAAATTTTATCCTCAGAAAAGATACTTTGGAGAGCAGACCTAAAAATGTTCCGACCGGGCAGACGGTATTGCAGAACAGCCTTCCACGCGTGAAAGAGAGAACAACCACGAGCAGAAGGAAAAGGACCGGAATATAATATGAAGAGAGAACAAAGCCCGTAACTGGTGCACTCACAAATGTATAGATATCAAATTTCCCGAAAACATGAGCAAGGAAATTATTTAACAGCATTACCACGGGCTTTCCGAAATAAGTCATGATCCTTCCAAAAATGCTGTAAGGATCAAGGATCATCAGAAGAAATATACCCCAGGTAAGGGTAACGATAAGTGTAACGGCCAGAATTGAATACCTTAGTATTGTATGGGGTTTTTTGTAACCGTACCGCCTGAATCTTTTTTTAAACCTCCCTCCAATTCGGCTGAAAAGATCCTGCAGTATCCCAAGGGGACAGAGGAAAGAACAATAGGTGCGGCCGGAAAGGATCGTAAGTATCAGGACAACAATAAAACCTGCGGCAGCAGCGCCTGTGCTGATGAGCTTGTTAGCTGAAGGAATAAACTGGAAAAAGAGTATTGTGGTTATATATTTCTCAGGAAGAAGATGCCGTATATCAAGAAATACACAGGCAGACGCCACAAGCACAATTAAAGAGATTCCGATACGTATTTTGCTCAGGGCAGATGACCTCATCCCGGGTTACATTTTTATCTTTTTGATATTGAGAGATTCCAGGTTCATCGTTCCAATACCCATTTTGGCTGCTATAGGAATATAATCGATGGACGCGGGATCGAGCTTCAACATCTTTGCAGCGGCAGTATCACCTGCAACCCAGTCGGTTGTAAGTATCTGCGACTGAAGAAAAGCCACATCTTCCTTTGAAACACCCTGCGGTCCATTCTTCGTCATAACATTATAACAATCAATTACATTAAGGGAAGGTTTTTTGGAATAAAGGGCATAGTCGGCAATGCACTGATGAAGATTATTGCGATGCCAGTATCCCCTATCCCAGACGACTCCCATCATACCTTTCATGCAACCTGTCATCCTGGTTGAATTATGGTCTTTTATTACAGGTACGTTTATAAACACATCGGCTTCAAGAAGCAGCTCATGCACTTTGGTGCTCTTCAGTATCTTGGCCCCGGGGATCACTACTTCCTGATAATAGCTTTCCGCATTTGCCGGAACAATTTTACCTCCTGCATCTTTTGTCGCCTTTTCTATCCCTGAATTTTTATAGCAGTTTGTCCAGTTATCACAGGTATGATCAAGAACATAGACCTCTGATGCCCCGGCATTGAAACAATGCTCTATCACTCTCTTTACGAGAGCAGGATTGGTATTCGCTGCATATTCTGGTGTACGGTCCCATCCAATATTTGGCTTTACAAGGACTTTCTGTCCTTTTTTAACAAAAGTCCCCATTCCTCCAAGTTCCTGTATTCCGAGATCGAACATTGCCTCTGGCTTTCCCCCCATAATTGCCACCAAATCATATCCGGCTGATCGCGATGGAGCACCCCATAATTTCCCGTAACCTCCGAAGCTGATGGCGGCACCTGCAGCAAGCCCTGCCCCTACTGAATTCTTTAAGAAATCTCTTCTTTTCATATTATTATTGTTTACCCATCCGTTTTAAAAATCGAAAAATACACTTTTTTTTTCTTAATCCATAAAGCCTTTAATTAGTATATTCGGCAGTATTTAATTCTTTAACATATTTTAATTTTGTATCAGAAAAACTTTATGCGTTGTCAGTTGTTTTTATTTAGGGATTATGCGCGCCAAACTTATTTAATTTAGAAAATGAAACTACTCTTTTATGATTGTTTCTCAGGTATAAGCGGTGATATGAACCTTGGTGCAATGATCGATCTTGGTGTCGATCAGGAATATCTTGAAAGGGAGCTTGAGAAGCTTGACCTCAAAGGCTGGAAGCTGGAAGTGCATAAGGCACAGCGCCACGGGATAGAAGGCACGATGGTGACCGTAAAGCAGACCAGGCACGAACATAACCACCGCCACCTTTCGGATATTGAAGAAATTATAGGACACTCCTCCCTCGATGAGGCGACCAAAAAGCTTAGTATGAAGATATTCATGAAGCTTGCAGCCGCTGAGGCCTCTGTTCATGGAATACCCGTCAATAATGTTCATTTTCATGAAGTTGGAGCTGTGGATTCAATAATTGATATTACAGGTGCAGCCATATGTTTCAATGCTCTTGGTGTGGATGAGGTGCATGTATCGGTAATTGAGCTCGGTGGAGGAACAGTTAAATGCGATCACGGAAGGCTTCCGGTCCCCGCTCCTGCAACAGCCGAGATACTTAAAGGTGTACCTGTTAAAATGAACGGAGTTGATTTCGAGGCAACAACCCCTACCGGAGCGGCTATTTTGTCAGCGCTCGGGAATAAATTCAATTCAAATGTGCCTGTCAGAATCACCCGGACCGGTTATGGGGTAGGTCAGAAGGACCATCCTGAAGTGCCTAACCTGCTGAGAGTATTTATGGGGGAGACCATCGATGACAGCATGACTGGTCATGATGCACTTCTGATCGAATGCAATATTGATGATATGAATCCCGAATTCTATGAACATATTACAGAGAAGCTCTTCAGCGAAGGTGCAGCCGATGTCTATCTTACCAATATAATTATGAAAAAGGGCCGGCCCGCTATAGTTCTTAACGTAATATGTGAAAAAGATAAGGCTCCCAGGCTTAAAGAGGTGATCTTCACCGAGACAACCACGCTTGGAGTCAGGAGCATTCCTTTCAGAAAAGATACTCTTGTCAGGGAATTTGAGACAATCGATACGCTACTTGGGCCGGTTAAGTTTAAAAAATCATTGTATAAGGGGAAAGTGGTTTCGTGCAAGCCTGAATCGGAAGAATGCAGAAGGATAGCCAGGGAAACCGGAATGCCTCTAAAGAAGGTCTATTCAATTCTCACAGAGGCTCTTAATAACGTAAAAGATAGTAACAATGCTTAAAAAACTTAAAAAACTTGATAGTATACTTCTGGAAATGAATTCGTTCGTAGTTGCATTTTCAGGAGGCGTGGACAGCACTTTCCTTGTTTACAGGGCCTCACTGTTAAAAAAGATAAGGTTCAGCGCAGTTACAGTGACGACACCTTATATTCCGGCCCACGAGATCGCTGAAGCTGTTGAATTCTGCAGTTCAGCCGGAATAGAACATAATTTAATTGATGTCGCTTTTCCCGACATGATAAAAAATAATCCGGTTGAAAGATGCTATCTCTGCAAAAAGGAGCTCTTCACACATATTACTGATTTTGCCACAGGTAATAACTTCAGATTCATAGCTGACGGTACAAACCATGACGATAGTTCAGATTTCCGGCCGGGTATTCAGGCGCTGAAAGAGATGTCAGTAAGGAGCCCTCTCCTGGAAGCTGGAATGTCGAAGCAGGAAATAAGAGATGCTTCAGCAGAAGCGGGTCTGAACACATGGGATAAACCCTCCAATGCATGTCTTCTTACAAGGATCCCTTACGATACTATGGTTACTGAAAAGGACCTGAGGAAGATCGAGCAGGCCGAACAATATTTATTTGAAAAAGGATTCTACGGTACTCGCGTAAGGATACATGGAGATATAGCCAGGATAGAGTGTATGCCGGGGTATCTCAGCAGGATCGTCAACGATCCGGAACGGGAGCATCTGATCGACCACCTTAAGAAAATCGGATTCAGATTTATATCTTTGGATCTTGAAGGTTACAGGACCGGAAGTATGAATCCCGATAATTAATATCGATGACAAGGAAGGAACTTGAAAAAATACTGAAAGATGTCAAATCTGGCAGGAAAAGTGTGACCGCTGCCATTGACGAGCTGAAATATTTCCCCTACACAGACCTTGGCTTTGCCAGGCTCGATCATCACAGGGAAGTAAGGACAGGATATCCTGAGATCGTCTATTGCGCAGGCAAGACTGTAGAACAGGTTCAGAAGATATTCCTTGTCATGTCGGAGAGAAATAACAACAGCTTCGGAACCCGTGCAGATATGAATATGTTCGATTCTGTCAGATCAGTTCTCCCTGAAGCGGTCTATTACCCTGAGGCAAGGATAATTAGTCTAAAAAGGAAAAATATTAAAGTTCCGGAAACCACAATTGGTGTAATAACTGCAGGCACATCGGACATTCCTGTCGCCGAGGAAGCTGCAGTCACCGCCGAACTTCTCGGGAACAGGGTTGTAAGGATATATGATGCGGGTGTGGCAGGAATTCATCGCCTTGTCGACAAGCTGCCGGAAATAAAAGGATTCAGGGTTATAATAGTAATTGCCGGCATGGAAGGTGCCCTTGCAAGTGTGGTTGGCGGGTTGGTCGACAAACCGGTAATAGCAGTGCCGACAAGCGTGGGGTACGGTGCAAATTTCGGAGGCATTTCCGCTTTGCTGGCAATGCTCACAAGCTGTTCCTCCGGAGTCACCGTTGTGAACATTGACAACGGTTTCGGCGCCGGATTCTCGGCAAGTATGATCAACAGGATGAAATGAATCGCGGAAAATATCTTTTATCGTCAGCTTATTTTCCGCCGACAAACTATATTTCCCTGATAGCGGCGGCAGATGAAATCCTTTTAGAAAAAGAGGAAAACTATGTCAAGCAGACCTACCGGAACAGATGCCGTATTTATGCCGCAAACGGGCCAATGACACTCTCAGTTCCGGTTCTGGATGGATCCTTTCGTAAGACTCTCCTGAAAGATATAAGAATTGATTATACGAAAAGATGGCAGCAGGTTCATATTCGTGCCATAGAATCTGCATACAGGTCTTCGCCCTATTTTGAATACTATTTCGATGAGATAAAAAGTGTCATATCAGCAGGACATGAATTACTAATTGATCTTAACCTTCAATCAATAAGGACAGCACTTAAAATTTCGGGTATAACGACTCCTGTCGGATATACTGAATACTTTGAAAAACCTTCAGGTGAATCTTATGATTTCAGGTATATATTGTCGCCTAAGCAGCCGGACTCTCTGTCGAAATTTTCCTTTGCATATTATCTTCAGGTCTTTACCGACAGGCATGGTTTTGTGCCGGGATTAAGCATTCTCGACCTTCTTTTCAATTCGGGGCCTGACTCATCGGATCTGCTTAAGAAGATAACTCCTGACCATTGAACAAAAGCCCCGGAAGAACCATCCGGGGCTGAGTATCATTCTTATATTTTCAATGCTTAAGACTGTCAGAATTTCATACCGATGGTTGCAGTGAAAGTATTTCTTCCTATCTGAAGGATTGCCGGATCAGGCTGACCATCATACATAAGGTATTTCTGGGTGTAGAAAAGGTCAGAATATGCCAGGTCAAGGTAAAAGTTATGCTGTCTGAAACCCACACCACCTGAGATCGAATTGTATACCATATTCTCGTTTAGCTCACCTGTTCCTTTTGCAAAAGCTGAGCCGTAATACCCGTAGCCTCCCCTGATATAGACAGAACCTATCCTGTACTCAACGCCGACCCTGAAATTAGAGGCAGAATTCAGGATGGACTGTATTGACTGGTTCTCGTTACTGAAATCGTACCCATCGCTTCCGTTGCTGAACCTGGCCTGCCTGTAATCGATATATTCATAATCAGCGCTTATAATGGCAACCTTCCTGATCTGAAATGATATACCTCCAAGTAATTTCATCGGAGTCGTAAGAGTATAGTCGTATGTCATAGCTTCATTTGCTGAGGAATAAGTATCACCGTTGTCAAAATTGGATGTGATATTATCGTAGAAATATTCGTGCATCCGGTAGGGAACGGGGGCGTGAAATGCAAACCCGATCCGGATAAGATCAATAGGCCTGTAAATGGCACCTATCTTGAATGAATACCCTGTACCTGACTCTTCGAAATGATTGGTATACGCGAAATCTTTAAAATCAAAAATTGTATTGTTGATATCATTTTCCATATGATCATAATGGCCTGTATACTGTATTACAGTGATCCCCAATGTTGCACCCAGGAATAATTTATTCGAGAAATTCGCCCCGACCGAAAATGTATGTTCACCCTTGTACCCATCGTCCGTAACGACCCTGGTAATAGTTTGGCCGTATTTTGAAGTGGTACTGTCGCCATAATGTGAAAATGTTGTACCGTATGTATTCCCATGCGAACCCGATATTGTATCCATTATCCATGTATCAAAGGCGATACCTGCACCGCCGGTGAGATTTGTATAGTTTATTCCCTGAGAACTTTTCGCCCAGTAATCTGCCATTGAACTGTTCTGACTAACACCGCTCATGGTAATATTCGCGTTATAGTTGTTTACCGCGTTATAGGAATAGGCAAAATTAAGTGCCACCAGTCCTGATGTTCTGTCATGCGATATCAGGCAGCCTACAATGCCGATCTGCGGAAGAGCAAGATTGTATCTGTAATCGCTGGTTTTTGTCCCGTTGAATGTCGAATTTGCGCTGTTATAAGATATCTGTGGAGTAAAGCTTATTTCCATTGAACGAAACATGCCTGTTCCGGCAGGGTTGATGCTGATAGCAGACAGATCAGCACCAAGTGATGTGAATGCGTCACCCATGGATATGGCCCTGGCTGTTCCTCCATAAAAGTCCTGGGAGTATCTTAAAGCGTCATCAACATTCTGGGAATATGCGCCCGCAATTATTGCGAAGGCTGAAATTAATGTCAGAATAGACCTTTTCATATTTTTCGTTTTTATAATACATTCCCTTCCATTCACTTCCTGAATGATTAAAGTCACAAAATAAAATGGTTTAAAAATTTACCTTCTGGAGCCGCCGCCGCCGCCACCTGACCTGCCACCGCCTGAGAATCCGCCACCCGAAGATGATCCGCTAAATCCTCCACCTGACCTGCCCGATGAACCTGAAGAAATTCCTGACCCTGATGATCTTAAACCTGATGAGCGCGAACCTCCTGAAAAACTGCTTCTCGACGGAACTGAGTAGCTGCCAGACCTGAATGGTGAAGATAATATTGAACGCATCTGACCTGACGAAACTGAGGAGCGACCTCTTCCGAGATACTGAGAATTTCCGGAGCTGCTCCCTGTTCTGGATGTTCCATTGGAGGAATTCATGTTTGCACTCTGATACCTTGTTGTACCCTGCTGGTTACCAGTGCCTGAGGTCCTGCTGTTGTTGTATGAAGGCCTTTCGCTCATCCTCGGGTTATTATAGCTCGGAGTATATGAGCGGGTAGCTGATTTGTACTGAGGCTTTGAATTGACTGAACTGCTTGTAGTTGTCGTATTCTGCCTTGAACCTGTTGAGATATTCCCGGACTTCAGATTTGATGTAATGTTCTGACCTGAAGTATTATTCTCCTGACCGCCTCTTCTAAAGGATGATGTTGATCCTGTAACTGAATTGCTGGCTAACCGTCTTGAATTTGCGGACGATGAACCGGTCGAATATCCTGATTTTAAAGGGCCAAGAGAGCTATAGTTCCTTGAGAGGGTGCTGTTACCCCGGCGTCTGCCCGTTGAGGTGTTATAATCATTCCCACGATAAGGATAGCCGTACCCATAATAGGGGTAACCGAACTCATAATAGGGATAACCGAATCCATAATATGGGTAACCGAATCCATAGTATGGATAACCGAACCCAAAACCCATACCAAACCCAAGCCCGAATGACCACATGCCGCCATAATATCCACCATAGAAGCCGCTATAGAATGGATCATAATAACCTCCATAATAACCGGGATAGTAATTATAACCCTGATTATAATCGTAATATCTGTTAAGGCTGTTTGACCCTGAATAATCGTCGCCATATTCAAACGGGCTGTTGTCCTTGTTATAATACAAAGAATTGTTTATGTCAACCTGGTCGCTGTAATTGTCAGCAAACAGCGTATCAGAGGCATATTTATTATCAAAGTATTGGTTTGACTGCTGATTCTGCTGATTCTGTTGATTCTGCTGATTCTGCTGGTTTTGCTGATCCTGCTGATTCTGCTGATTTCCCGGGTTTACATATTTTATAACAGGATTGGTTGTGACAGCTTTGTCCGAAGAGGAATAGTAAAGATCATCACTTTCCCCTCCCGTGTGCAGACCGCTGGTAGCGCATGAGCTTGCCAGGAACATTGCCGAAACCATTATGTGTATAAGTGCTTTCATTTTAACCTCCACTTGGTTTTTAGAATAAATAAACAAATATTATACCAAAAGACCAGATTTTATTATAAACTTTTAAAAGCATAACAAATTTAACACTTCCTGTTACCTTATTCCTTTATCGCCGGAAGAGGAATTATCCTTCGATGAACCTGATTTGGTTTTGGAAGCCGACCCCTTATTTACTGAAGATTTGTTACCTGAAACAGTGGTGCTGCCACTGCTCTTCACACCTCCAGATCCAGGGCGGATATTTGAAATGGTTGAACCAGCGTTATTCGTGCGTGAATTGAAAGACTGTCTCAGACTCTGACCATTGGTGCCCATATAAGGATTCGTAGTGGTATTTGGCTTTGTGATCCCTGGGAAAAAGCTGTTATTATTCCGGTTTGTCACACTATTATAGACTCCATTAACCCTGGGGTTCTGGTAACTTCCCCTTCTATTTCCTGAATTGCCTCCCTGGGAATTATTATTATTGCTTACGTTATTGCCGTTGTCGTTAATGTTATTGTTATAATTATTGTTGTAGTTATTGCTGTAATTATTGGTATGATTATTATTGTTGTTGTGGGTATTATTATAGGTATTAGTTGAAGCACTTTCCGGTTCACCCCTCCTGTAGGAGTTTGTGTATCCCTGGTTATTGTAGTAATTGTGATTGCTATAGGAATAATCGTAATAGTGGCTGTTTCCGTGCCAGCTATAGGTACTGTGTGGCCACCAGTTCCTGCTATTTACAGTGATAACCAGGGGTGAATACCAGCCGATGTAATTTGGCGTATAACCCCAGTAATATGAGTTCCCGTAATAGGGTGAACTCCAGGAGTAGCTGTTATAAACAGGATAGCCGGCATCGTACCCGAACCCTGCCTGCCCTCCATAAATGCTCATACCCCAGGTGTAGGGCTGATAGCTGTAGCAGTATGAATCTGTGTATACCGGTGAGTAATAGGTGAATGTGGAATACGATCTGTGGAACCTGCTTATTCTGGATGAATAATAAAAATCATAATCTCCGGAGTTATTGTAATTATTGACCTCCCGTCCGGCTTTGTGGTCCCTGTTGCCAGTAACCTGGGACTTAGCTGAAAACCCCGAAAGCACCATCGCGCATATCAATACTATGTATAGTTTTGTTTTCATGACGCACCTCCTGGTTTTTTTAATTAGGGTTTTTATCTATTTTTACACGATAAAGTTAATCAATACAAATAAAACAAATAGCATACCAGAAAAATGGGGAAGTTTTTAACAAACAGGGAAGAAAACTATGCACAATGGTACAATGACCTGGTAATCAAAGCTGATCTTGCTGAAAACTCAGCTGTAAGAGGATGTATGGTCATCAAGCCATACGGCTATGCAATCTGGGAAAAGATACAGGCAGAACTCGACAGGCTATTTAAGGCCACCGGACATGTAAATGCATACTTCCCGTTGCTTATTCCCAAATCATTTTTCAGCAGGGAAGCTGCTCATGTTGAAGGCTTTGCAAAGGAATGTGCAGTTGTTACCCATTACCGCCTTAAAAATGACCCTGACGGTAAGGGAATAGTAGTTGATGAAGATGCAAAGCTTGAAGAGGAGCTTATCATCAGGCCGACTTCCGAAACAATTATCTGGAACTCTTATAAAAACTGGATACATTCATATCGTGACCTTCCGATACTTATAAATCAATGGTCCAATGTGGTACGTTGGGAAATGAGAACCAGGCTTTTTCTCAGGACTGCTGAATTTCTCTGGCAGGAGGGTCATACGGCCCATGCAACTTCCGAGGAGGCTATCGAAGAGACATACAAGATCATCAACCTTTATGCGGGTTTTGCAGAAAATTCTATGTCAATCCCGGTTTATAAAGGGTATAAGTCAGTAAATGAGCGCTTTGCCGGTGCTGTTGATACTTTTGCCATTGAGGCCCTTATGCAGGATGGAAAGGCCCTGCAGGCAGGTACCAGCCATTTCCTTGGACAGAACTTTGCAAAGGCTTTTGACGTACAGTTCACCGACAGGAACGGAAAGCTCGATTATGTATGGGCAACATCATGGGGTGCATCCACCAGGCTCATGGGTGCTTTGATAATGGCACATGCGGATAATAACGGGCTGGTTCTTCCACCAAAACTTGCTCCTCTCCAGGTTGTGATCATCCCTATCTATAAAAATAATGAACAGCTTAATGCTATATCGGTTGAGGCAGGAAAGATCAAGTCGGGTCTTGAATTGAAAGGTATAACTGTAAAATATGATGACCGCGATACCCATAAGCCTGGCTGGAAATTTGCTGAACATGAGCTGAAAGGAGTGCCGGTAAGACTTGCTGTCGGTCCGAGGGATATTGAAAACAGTACTGCCGAGGTTTGTCGAAGGGATACTCTTGAAAAGGAGACGATCCCATTGGATAAGCTGGACGGACATATTACCCGGCTTTTGATTGACATTCAGGAGAATATGCTGAAAAAGGCTATCCGCTTCAGGGATGAGAATACATTTAAAGTTGACAAATGGAGCGATTTCAGGGAGATCCTCGACGGACAGGGAGGATTTATACTCGCCCACTGGGATGGTACTGCCGAAACTGAAAACAGGATAAAGGATGAAACAAAAGCAACCATCAGATGTATCCCGTTCGACAGCCCCGAAGAGGAAGGGAAATGTGTCTATTCGGGCAAACCTTCAAAAAGAAGGGTCCTGTTTGCCAGATCATACTAATACAGCTGATATCCCGTTGTATTGTTGAAACTGGGCTCTATCCGGCTTTTTATTTCTCATTTAAAATTATTACTTTAGATGCCCTAACCAACAAACAATGAAGAAATGGGCGAGGCTGAGGAAAAGAAGAACAATATAATCGGCACCTTAAAGGAAAAATCACTCCTGAAGCAGAAGGTCTATGACAATACATTTCACTGTTTCGCGACGTTAAAGGACATTCTCAGGGTCCTGTCAAAGGAGCTGAACATTGGTATCTCCGGTATTGATTCCAGGATAAAGCTTGAATATACCGACAGAAGCAGCTTTGATGCGCAGATCAAGATCGCCGGGGATATTCTGCTTTTCACCATGCATTCCAATATCTTCCAGTTCGACAGGGAACATCCGGCATGGAAAACCGCCTATATTCAGAAAAACAAATTCAATGCATATTCCGGTATAATCAATATTTATAACTTCCTGGCAGATTCATTCAAATACTCAAGGCTGGATGATCTTGGCTATCTCATTGCCAGGGTCTTTATTAACCATGAGAACCAGTATTTCGTTGAGGGCAAAAGGCAGATGGGCATGCTCTTCACAAACTACGGCAGTGAGGAGATAAGCAGGGAAGCTCTGCAGAACATAATTCTTACCGCAATCCAGTATGCACTCGAATTTGATCTGCTGGTTCCTCCGTACGATACTGTTAAAATCGCCACAGTTGGACAGGCAGAGGCAAAGATCCAGCATTCGAAAGTAATAACCGGTAAAAGACTTGGATTTCAGTTTAACTCAGATGATGTGCTTGTTGCCAATTCGAGTAAGACCTGATGAAATTTGCACCCGATAGGATTGAAAGGATGATCAGGCTCTCAGTTATCCTGATCTTTTCCGTTCATTTCATAAATGCAAATTCACAACCATCTGAACCCCAGGATACTATTTCAAGGATTTTGAAAGGTTCTTTGATCCTGATTAAGGATTTCAAATACTTCATTACCAAGGATACCACCATCAGCATCCCCACAAACCTTATAAAATCAAGATACATTCCGGATAAGGGTACCGTTATTTTTTATGACTCACTGAAGAATAAGGCTTCCAAAACCCTCTTCACCAAAGCCCTTTTCGATCTTGTAATAGTAAGGCCGGATACGGTTGATCAGCAAAAGATCATAAATAAAAGCGATGACAGGTTCAAGGCATTCAGTGGTGTAAGGATCAGGAAAATTACTATCCAGCGGCTTAATGCATTTGGTGCAAATGTTTCTAATCCCGGGTACTATCAGCCAACAGGCACGGAAAAGATCCTGAATGAGACACACGTTAATACCAGGGAAAATGTAATCAGAAAGAACCTTATTTTCAATGAAGGTGACTCGATCTCCCCGCTTAAGCTGGCCGACAATGAGAGAATACTCAGACAGCTACCCTATATAGAGGATGCCAGGATCATTGTAGTTCCCGTATCGGCGGAAGAGGCAGATATAATCGTTATAACGAAGGATGTATATTCGCTCGGGGCCAGCTATTCCTTCAGAGGAAAAAACAGAGGATCTTTCTGGCTATTCGACAAGAACCTGATCGGAAGCGGTCATGAATTCCAAATAGAGGTCCCGTACTCGGTGAACAGCTCAGATTCACCCGGCATAGGGCTCACATACTATCTCAACAACATTAAGAAGTCTTTTGCAAACCTCACTCTTTCCTATTACAACGGATTGGGGAAAAGATCCTATGGAGGTTCGCTTATCAGGAACCTGGTAAGCTCCGAGACAAAATATGCCGGAGGGATAACTATAAACCAGATGTACACTTCCGCTAACCTTGATACCCTTCCAGTCCCTGCCCCTCTGTACTATAACTACCAGGATTACTGGCTTCAGAGGTCATTCCTGGTGGATAGGAATACGGTAACAAGGATCATCGGGGGAATAAGGTTCATCAATGACAATATTTTCGAAAGACCCCAGATAAACCCTGACTCATATTACGCACTTCAGAAAAAGGAAGATTTTCTGGGTTCCATCGCATTTTCACGACAGAAATTCTATAAAACAAACCTGGTCTATAGCTACGGAAGAGCAGAGGATATACCATATGGCGGATTGTTCAGGATCACCGGAGGAGCTGAACGAAATGAATTCAAGAACAGGGCTTACCTTGCTGCCGACGGGGCTTTTGGAGGTTCACTGCCCTCAATAGGGTATTTCCAGTACTCGGCGGGAATTGGCGCCTTTCTCAGAAGCGGAAGTACCGAACAGGGTGTCCTTACCACGCAACTGATGTACATATCGAACCTTTCAATTTCAGGTGAATTCAAGTTAAGGAACTTTGTGACAATTGATTTTACGAGGGGGTTCAGCAGGTACACCGACGAATATATCACAATATTAAAGGAGAATGGGTTTACGGGCTTCAGCAATGATTCACTCCGGGGGGGACAGAGGGTCAGATTAAGCCTCGAATCTGTCTTGTTTACGCCTGGCAGTTATCTGGGTTTCCATTTTGCTTTCTTCGGATTTGCGGATATGGCTTTCCTTGCAGGTACAAAACAGATTATCAGCAATGGTGCTTTCGTTACGGGCATTGGAGTAGGTTTACGGATAAGGAATGACAACCTGGTGTTCAATACATTCCAGATCCGGCTTGGATTCTTCCCCAATGCTCCGGAGTATACAGAACAGACAAACCTCATAATATCTGGCGAACAGCAGCTTGTACCAACCACATTCGTTCCCGGACCTCCTGCCCTGATCCCCTACAGGTAATTGAACAAAACTGACTTAATTTTGTCTGATAATTAAATACGAAATAGAATCAGTTATTTATAAATTAAACTTAAGATTATGGCAGTATTAGTTGGTAAAAAAGCACCTTCATTTTCAGCAACAGCAGTAGTTAACGGCAGTGAAATAAAAGAAGACTTCTCTCTCGATCAGTATCTCGGGAAAAAATATGTAGTTTTCTTCTTTTATCCTGCCGACTTCACTTTTGTTTGTCCCACTGAACTTCTTGCATTCCAGGAAAAGATCAAAGATTTTGAATCAAGGAACGTAGCAGTTGTCGGCTGTTCGGTAGACTCCCATTTCTCACACTGGAAATGGCTTCAGACAGATCCGCGCGAAGGGGGGATCAAGGGTGTCAGATATCCTGTTGTCTCAGACCTGTCGAAAACAATATCTGAGAATTATGATGTGCTTGCCGGGAACTACGAGTATTCTGAATCTGGTGATGTCCTTTTCAAAGGTTCGCCTATGGCATACAGGGGTCTTTTTCTTATCGACAAGGAGGGTGTTGTACGACACCAGACAGTTAATGATATGCCTCTCGGCAGAAGCGTAAATGAAACACTCAGAATGGTTGATGCGCTTCAGTTCTTTGAACAGAACGGGGAAGTCTGCCCTGCCGACTGGCATAAAGGCGATAAAGCAATGAAAGCTACACAGGAAGGCGTTGCAGAATACCTTTCAAAGAAATAATCATCTAACTTTTAGAGGAAAAGGTATCCTTCAAACGGATACCTTTTTTATTTTTGTCCTGGAATGTAGGACGATGAAAGAGGAATTTGAAAATTATCTGCGCGACAAAAGGCTCGCTGAATCAGCATCAAAGATACTCCTTGCGGTAAGCGGCGGAATAGATTCGATGGTGATGACTCATCTGTTCATATCAATAGGTGCCAGCATCGGTATTGCCCACTGCAATTTCAATCTCAGGGGTGCAGAATCAGATGGCGACGAGGAATTTGTTAAACAGTTTGCCTCTGAGCACAATATCCCATTCCACTCGGTCGGATTTGACACTTCAGGTTTTGCTGCGGAAAAAGGCATCTCCATCCAGATGGCAGCCAGGGAACTGAGATACAGGTGGTTCGAGGAGATAAGGCAGGAACACAACTATGACAAAATAGCCCTGGCACATAACATGAATGATAATGTCGAGACATTCCTTATAAATCTTACCCGCGGGACCGGGCTGGCTGGTCTGACAGGGATGAAGCCCTTACATCAGAAGCTGATTAGACCTATCCTGTTCGCAACGAGAAATTCTATTCTGGATTATAGCAGACTCAATAATATCATATACAGGGAAGACCGGACAAATGCCGATACCAAATACGTAAGAAACAAGATAAGGCATTCCGTTATTCCGCTCTTCAGGGAGATCAACCCCTCCTTCGATACTACAATAGCTGAAACGGCAGAAAGACTCGGGGAGATAAGCGAAATAGTAAATGCCTTCATCGCACCCGTCAGGGAGAAGCTTTTCATGCAGCGAGGCAAAATGTTAGTTTTCAGGATCAAAGAGCTGCCCTCCACATCCTACAGACGTACACTGCTTTTTGAATTATTCAGACCATTCGGGATAGGTACAGGCCAGCTTGATGATCTTGAGAAACTCACGGATGGAAGGACAGGCAGCCAGCTCTTCACCGGGAATTGGAGGCTAATAAAGAACAGAAATGAGATAATTGCAGCTCCCAGGGAAAAAGGATCTGGCAACTATTATGAAATTTCATCAATCGAAGATTTCAGCGCAATTCCATGGGTTGTTTCAGCTGAGCTGAGCAGGATCCCGATAGATTTTGTTATACCCGCATCAGAAAAAATTGCATGCCTCGATGCGGAAAAGACAGGCTGGCCCCTGATAATCCGGAATCATGCTGCAGGTGATTATTTTTATCCTCTGGGTATGAGATCGAAAAAGAAACTCAGCGATTATTTCATCGACAAAAAATACTCCATTCCTGAAAAGGAGAAAATGCTTGTCATGGAATCAGCCGGACAGATCGTCTGGCTTATCGGCGACAGGATCGACAACCGGTACCGGATCACAGATTCAACAAGAACTGTGCTGACAATAAAGATAAAAGACTGACTGCAATATTGTTTTTAATAATCTCCCCATCACCCCATCTCCCTCTCTCCCCATCTTTCTTCGTCCCTCAGACACAGACTCACTCACACTCACACTCTCACTCCATTAATGCCTCTGTCGATAAGCATCAGATCCGCAAGTGCAATTGCAACGGCAGCTTCAATTATAACAGGGATCCTCAGTGCAATGCATGTGTCATGCCGGCCTGACACTTTAAGAGTTGTCATCTCCCTTTTTTCAAAGTCAAAGCTTTGCTGCTCCTTTCCTATAGAGGAGGTCGGCTTCACTGCCACCCTTAAAATAAGTTCGTTCCCGTTTGTTATACCTCCGTTGATCCCCCCGGCATTATTTCTCAGGGTCTGCCCTGTACCATCGACGAACGGATCGTTATGCTCGGAACCTTTCATTTTTGCTGCCCTGAACCCGGAACCGAATTCGATCCCTTTAATTGCAGGAACTGAGAAGATCAGCTGGCTAATTGCAGACTCGACAGAATAAAAGAAAGGTTCCCCAACTCCTTTTATGGGATTTTTGACCCTGCATTCAATTATCCCGCCTACACTATCGCCTGATGTCAGGGCTTCATTCACAGCATTTTCGATATCGGCTGATCCCCCTGCTTCAACAAGCAGGGCATTTACAGCCGAAGGAGCGAGCAGCTTTTTTGCGATAACACCGGCAGCAACCAGACCCCAGGTGATACGGCCCGAAAAATGACCTCCCCCCCGCAGATCGGCATGACCCGTATATTTGTACATTGCCGTATAATCTGCATGTCCGGGCCGGGGAACTGATCCGATATTTTCATATGACGAAGAATCGACATTTATATTTCTTGAGACAATGGTAACAGGAGCGCCCGTCGTTTTTCCGTCTAATATCCCGCTTATGATCTCCGGATCATCGGCCTCCTTCCGAGGTGTTGTACCTTTTCTGCCACTTCTTCTCCTGTCAAGGTCAGCAGAAAAATCTTCCGGAGAGAGGTCAATTCCCGGAGGGCATCCATCAATAATGGCTCCTATCGCCGACCCGTGAGATTCACCAAAGAGTGAGACCCTGAAAACCCTGCCGAATGTATTCATAATAAATTATTTAATAATTTCAATTTTACCACCGGTGCTGTTAAAATCATGAATAAACCCCGGATAGGATTTGTTTATGCTTTCGATCCCGTCTATAATTACCGGCGAGTCGCAGATAAGTGCTGAAACAGCAAGTGCCATTGCGATCCTGTGATCATTGTGGGAATCAGCTGATCCTCCGGTCAGCCTATCTCCACCCTGGATCTCGATTCTGCTTCCAAAATTTTTCACCTTCCCTCCTATGGACCTCATCGTCTCTTCCAGAGCTTTTCCCCTGTCGCTTTCCTTTGCAGCAAGCCGCTCAGCTCCTTCCAGAACAGATCTCCCTCTGCATGCCATAGCAAGAACCGTAAGTGGAGGAGCAAGGTCCGGGCAGTCGGTAATATTAAATTCAAATCCTCTAAGTTCGCGACCCCTGATTTGAACCGAGTCATCTACTACATTTACTTCTGCACCTGCTGCTGAGATCGCATCAAGTACTGCCTTATCAGCCTGGGTTGAACCTGCGAGCAGTCCCTTTACCTCAATGCTGCCACCTATTGCTCCCATAACAAGAAGGAAGGTAGCACCTGACCAGTCTCCTTCTGCATTAAATTTTCCAGCCCGGAATTTCTGACCACCCCTGACGGAAAATATCCTGTAATCTTCATTACCAATGACAATGCCGAATTCCTTCAGAATGGATATTGTCAGATCAATATATGGTCTGCTGACAAGATTTTTTACAATTATCCTGCTGTCGCCTGGCACAACAGGAAGTGCCATAAGAAGGCCTGTAATGAACTGAGAGCTGACCGAACCGTCAGCCGTAACCTCGCCTCCCCTTAGCGGCCCGGTCAGGCTTAAAGGAAGGAACCCGTTTCGGGAAACGACTTTTACGCCCAGCTTCCTGAGGGGATCTTCAACCATGTCAAGGGGTCGTTTCAGGATCGATCCCTTTCCGTTCAGGATGATCTCGTGGTTGTGAAGTGCGGCTATGGGTGTGAACATTCTTGCGGAGAGACCCGATTCGCCACAGAAAATCTCCTTCGCTGAAGGATTGAATCCGCCCCTGATCCTCACCACCTCTCCTTTAACGGTTATCTCCGCACCCAGCGCCTCTGCAATCCGGATCGCTGCTATTGAATCATCACATAAAGAAGAGGAATTGATCTCCGAAACACCCTCTGCCAGAAGGGAGCCTGCAACATATCGCTGCATGGCACTTTTCGAAGCAGGAGCTTTAACCGTGCCATAAACAGAGGATATGACCGCCCGTGCTCTCATTTACCCCTTTTAATTGAATCAATGTACTGCACAAGCTTTTTAACCCGGATCTTTTTTATGACAGTTCTTCCTGGTTCTTCCAGAAGCACAAATGAGATCTCCTCTCCTTTTCTTTTTTTATCGCTCATAATAACCCCTTCACAAATATCCTGCGAAATATGATAATCATTCAGCAGACCGAACCCTTTCAGCAAGCTGATCAGACGATTGCTTTCTGACTCCT
This sequence comes from Bacteroidales bacterium, assembly GCA_050013475.1. Lineage (GTDB taxonomy): Bacteria > Bacteroidota > Bacteroidia > Bacteroidales > VadinHA17 > LD21. The sequence continues at coordinate 30,917 of JBEKFE010000003.1, read as the reverse complement.
GCAAAAGTCCTTCCTGAACAGATATTACAGATGCTATCTCCATTCCGGAGGCAACAGCCATTCCATGCTTCTGTCCGGTGACAGCTTCGATCACATGCCCGAATGTATGACCAAAATTAAGTATCATCCTCCTTCCCGACTCTTTTTCATCCTCCCTTACAACGGAAGCTTTAAGCCTTACTGACTCGGAAATCAGCTCTTCCATCAACGCGACATCACGATTGAGTATTCTTTCCTTGTTCTGTTCTATCTGTGTCAGGAGGGAATTGGAAAGTACCGCACCCATCTTGATCAGCTCTGCCAACCCTGAGAGATATTCATCTTCAGGTAATGTGAGGAGCATTGATGGATCACAGATAACAAACTCAGGCTGGTTGAAAGTGCCTGCTATATTTTTCACCGTCCCAATATTCACCCCGTTCTTTCCTCCCACGCTTGCATCAACCTGGGAGAGAAGGCTGGTTGAGACGAACCCGAACTTTATTCCCCGCATAAATACCGATGCAAGAAAACCTGCAATATCGCAGACAACCCCCCCGCCGATTCCTAGGACAAAACCGTCTCTTCCGATACCCGACCCAAGCATCCTGCCAGCCAGATCATCAATTGTTGAAAGACTTTTGCTCTTTTCTCCCGGAGTGATGGTGAGCACAGGAAAATCGGGAAACTTCTCCCCGTATATCCTCCTGATGTTTTCATCTGAAATAATTACAGTTCCTTCAGCAGGAACAAAACCGGCAGCATCGGTCCATTTTCCTCCAACTATAATCTCCGACAGGTGACCTTCAGTATTAATTGTTATCCTTTTCAAAAGCGTGTTATTAATGACCTAAAGATAAAAAATCCGCCAGCCAACTCCTCATCAGTACGGGAAATTTGCAACCAATCACTTTTCGCTGAGCTCAATCCATCTCATTTCCTTGTCTTCAAGCAATTTCAATATTTCTCCGAGTCGCTCCGATTTTATATGGAGCTGTTCCTGTGAAAGCTTTCCTCCTGATAGCTCCGACTCAATTGATGATCTCTCAGCTTCAGCTTCCTGAATTTCTGTTTCAATCAGCTCCAGCTCTTTCTTTTCCTTGAAGGTCAGCCCTCCTTTTGGCGCCCTTTCAGGTTTCACCCTGCCTGAACTATCATCTTTCCGGACGGGTTTCACTTCAACAGCCGGAACATCAGATTGTGAGTTCCGAAGTTCAGTGTAGTTCCCGGGGAAATCCTTGATCACTCCATTTTCCTTATATTCAAAGACATGCTCGGCGATTTTGTCCATGAAATACCTATCATGCGAAGCTATTATCACGCAGCCACGGAAGCCTGAAAGGTAATCCTCCAGCACATTCAGCGTAAGGATATCAAGATCGTTGGTCGGTTCATCCATAAGCAGGAAGTTGGGATTCTGCATCAGTACGGTGAGCAGGTATAAACGTCGCTTTTCACCGCCGGATAATTTTTTGACATAGGTACGCTGTCTGTCGGGCGGAAAAAGGAAATAGCTAAGAAATTGTGAGACTGTGACTGAATTGCCATCACTCATATTGACCTTTTCGGCAATCGCGGAAGCAGCATCAAAAACTGTCATATTGCCATCAAAAGTTATCCCTTCCTGCCTGTAATAGCCCATCTTAACCGTTTGTCCCCATTCAACTTCACCAGAATCGGGCCGGACGGCTCCCGAAAGTATATTGAGCAAGGTTGTTTTGCCGGAACCGTTCCTTCCTACAAGGCCAGCTTTTTCATACCTGTTGAAAAGGTATGTGAAATCTTTAATAACTGTTTTTCCGCCATAAGATTTTGATATCTTATTCACGCCAATTATCTTTTTCCCCATCCTCGGGATGTCTACATCAATGCTAACCGGTCTATTCCCCGCACCTTTAGCTAAGCTATCCCGGAGCTCAAAAAAGGATCCACTCCTCGATCTTGACTTGTGACGTCTTGCCTTTGGCATCCTGCGCATCCATTCAAGCTCCTTCCTGAAAAGGTTTTCCGCTTTTTCAGAGCTGTTTTTCCGGGCTGACTCATTTTCCTGCTTCTTCTCCACATAGTAGGAATAGTTCCCGTCATACTTCGTCACCTTTTTGTCAACCAGCTCAAGGATCACAGTACAAACCCGGTCGAGGAAATACCTGTCGTGTGTAACCATGATCAAAGTGACTGTTGATTCCAGCAGGTAATCCTCCAGCCATTCAATCATCTCTAGATCAAGATGGTTTGTAGGTTCATCGAGGATCAGCAGGTCATAATCCTCCACCAGTGCTTTTGCCAGGGCCACTCTCTTTCTTTCCCCTCCGGACAGATCCTTTATACGTGAGTCAAGATCTGTAAGTCTCAGCCTGAAAAGTATCTGCTTTACAGTCACTTCATAATCCCATGCCTTATTATCGTCCATCTTCTGGATCATCTTCTGGATACGGGCATTGTCACCCGTTATCAGGCTTCTTTCATAATCCCTTACGATCTGCGATATTTTGTTTCCCGCACTGAATATCTCATCAACGATGGTATTTGATTCGTTTAACACGGGGTTCTGTTCAAGGTAAGAGATCCTCAGATCCCTTTTCATATTAACGGAACCTGTGTCAGGCTTTTCCTTTCCTCCGATTATATCCAGTAGTGATGATTTCCCGGAGCCGTTAACTCCGACGACTGCGATCTTGTCGTCTCGATTGATATTGATGCTGATATTCTCAAAAAGGAGGTTGTCTCCTATCCTCCGCGATATGCAGTCTGTCTGGAAGTAACTTATCATTCAGTGTAATAAAATGCAAAGATAAAAAGTGTTACCTTACAGACCACATTTACGTCTCTATTATGCTGTTGAAAGAGAGATATCAGAAGGTTTTAGGATATTTTATGAAGAACGGACCGGACCCTGAAACTGAGCTGGAATTCACTGATCCGTTTGAGCTGATCGTTGCAGTAATACTTTCTGCTCAATGTACCGATAAGAGGGTCAACATGATAACTCCTCTTCTTCTTGAAGCCTACCCCGATGCCAACTCTATGGCCCGTGCAACGCCTGAAGAGATATTTCCATATATACGATCCTGTACATATCCTAACTGCAAGGCAAGACATCTTGCAGGTATGGCAACAATGCTTGCTGAAAGATTTGGCGGGAAAGTGCCGGACGACACGGAACTTCTGATGCAGCTGCCGGGTGTTGGAAGAAAGACTGCCAACGTGGTAGCATCTGTCATTTACAGGAAACCGGTAATGCCTGTAGACACCCATGTGCTGAGGGTATCAAGAAGGATCGGTCTGGCTCCGAAAGCAAAAACACCACTTGAGGCCGAAAAGATATTAACTGCAAACATTCCTCCTGACCTGATGCATAACGCGCACCACTGGCTGATTCTTCACGGCCGGTATGTGTGCCGGGCCAGAGATCCCCTTTGCAATGAATGCGGTCTGAAAGAGATGTGCAGTTATTTTGCTTCAGGAGCTTATAGAGAAAAATCATTTAAAGTCAGAAAATTTTGAAACAACATCTGTTCATTTCAAGTATAACGTCTTGTTATTATAATTATTGATTCAGGTAAAAACCTGGCATATGACAGGGAAAGGAGAAAAGGCAGATCTCTTCAGGTTCTTAAAAAGAGGAAAAAAAGAAGAAGCAAAATCAGTTTCCGGAACTGAGGAGAAAGATCATTTATCGATGGAGGTTGCCAGCAGAGCATTCCATCTGGCACCTCAGCTGATGGCTATTATAAACCGCCATTCAGGCGCCTTTGTGGATGTGAATGACGCTTTCCTTTCAACTCTCGGTTATTCAAATAAAGAGATCATTGGTCTCACACCCAACGACATACAAATCTTTGCCGACATAGAAGACTCTAACAGGTATTTAAGGCTTCTTTCAAAATTCAGCAAGGTATCCGACTTCCCCGTGAACCTCAAAATGAAGAATGGTGACGAGAGGCCATTCCTTTTTTCAGCAGAAACTATCTTCCAGGGTGATGAATTATTCCTCCTTACGACCTATAATGCCATATCATCCCTCACGGATAAAACTATCAGGACAAGGACAGAAACCATACTTAATGAGATATTTGAAACCGTCAGCAGCTATCTGATCCTGATAAGAATTTCCATCGATAACAAGTTTTACATACGCGACATCAACAGCAAGGTCGAGGATGTGGAATCGGTCACCAGGGCAGATGTCATAGAAAAGTGCGTCAGCGACACTCCCCTTGCAAAACGAGCCAAGCTGATGGAGCTTCTTAACCATATCAGGATAACGGGAGAGCCGCATAAGCTTTCAGGCTCTGCTTCAGGTGATGATTCTGAGGGCTATTATATGGGATTTCTGCTTTCGAACAGAGATATTATTATTACCTGGGAAGCGAGAAAAGGTGATTATGGAAAAACACCCGTTTTTAATTCCAGTGAGCATGTCTTCAAGAAGATGGCCAACATGCTCCCTGAAATGATCTATGAGGTGGATCTGGAAGGTAAGATCATTTATGCAAATACAGAGGGTTTAAGGTATTTTGGTTATGGCGAGGAAGACCTGAAGAATGGCATGACGCTTGCCGGAATATTTCCCCCGGCTGAACTTAAGCGAGCCATCATCACTCTAAAGTCAATAAGCTTTACAAATCAGAATGTCCTGAATGAATATGTCGCAAAGAAAAAGAATGGGGCTCTTGTACCTATAATAACTCATACTTTCGGGATCTTCAGCGGAGAAAAGGTGATCGGGTACAGGGGAGTGGTGACAGATATTTCCGAGCAGAAAAAAAACGAGGAACAGATAGTGAGGGAAAAAGCCTTCCTGGAGCATCTTATAGATTCGACACCCGAGGCTATAGTTATTACAGATATACCAGGGAAGATAACTCTTATTAATAAGGAGTTCACAAACCTGTTCGGGTACACCAATGAGGAGGCCCTTGGCAAATATATTGATGACCTTGTAGTTCCGGACGAACTGAAGGAAGAGGCAGAAAAAATTGATGAAATGGCTAACACTGACCGGAAAGCCATGATCCAGACTATGAGAAAGGACAAGTATGGCACAATGATCCATGTCAACCTCATAGCTTCCTCAATTGTTATCAGCGATGTCACCGTTGCATTACTGGGGATATACAGGGACATAACATCCGAAAGGAAAGCCCAGCTTATCCAGGATATACTCTACAACATCTCGACCACAGCACTGAAGCAGCTGGATATAAAGGACATATACCCGACCATAGTTGAAGAGCTGAACAAGATATGGGATACCAATAATTTCTATATAGTTCTCTACGACAGGGAGACCAAAGTCCTTTCACTCCCATTCTTCTCTGACGAGAAGGATGACTTTAATGAAATTCCGGCAAAGGGTACAATTACGGGCTGGGTAATAAACCATAACAAATCAGTTCTTCTGAGCGAGGAGGATATGAAGAAGATGGAGGACTCCGGAGAGATTGATCTGGTGGGCACGCCCTGCAAAGTATGGCTTGGCGTTCCGCTTAGAGTTGACAATGACATAATCGGGGTCATGTGCCTGCAGGATTATAACAGCCCTGACAAATTCACCCAGGATGATCTCAATATGCTCGAGTTTATCGCAAACCAGATCGCCGTTGCAATCCAGAAAAGGACAATGCTCGACAACCTTATTATTGCCCGTCAGAAAGCTGAAGAGGCCGCTCAGGCCAAGCAGCTTTTCATGTCGACCATGAGTCATGAGATAAGGACACCGCTCAATGAGGTTATCGGGATATCGAACCTGTTAATGCAGACCAATCCCAATGATGACCAGGTTGACCTTATAAAGACCCTGAGATTCTCTGCCAACCACCTGATGACCCTTGTAAATGATGTGCTTGACTACAATAAAATGGAGTCGGGTAAGATCGTCTTCGAGCAGACACAGTTTAATCTTACGGATTTTCTTGATGAAATGAAAAGATCCTACTCTTTCAGGGCAAATGAGAAAAAGCTTGAATTTAATATCATTAAGGATGATAAAGTACCGTCGGAGGTGACCGGCGACCAGATAAGGCTTAACCAGATCCTTTCCAATCTCCTCTCGAACGCACTCAAGTTCACTTTAAAGGGAAGTATCAATGTAAGGATTGAAGAGCTGGAAAGAATAAACCATCAGTCAAGGATCCAGTTCACGGTTATTGATACCGGGATAGGGATACCAGAGGATAAGCATGCCGAAATTTTCGACAGTTTTACCCAGGCATCGGCCGATACCACGCGGCGTTTTGGAGGTACAGGTCTTGGTCTGGCAATATGCAAGAAGCTGGTTGAGCTCCAGGGTGGAACCATCAGTGTTGAAAGCGTTCCCGACAAAGGCTCATCATTCACATTCAATCTTCTGTTTGGCGTTCCTTCGCAACTGAAAGCAAAAAGTACCGATGGACGTGCCGAGACATTTAAAGCGCTTGAAGGAAAGAAGATCCTTGTTGCAGAGGATAATAAGATCAACTTCTTTGTTGCCAGCAGGTTCCTTACAGGCTGGGGAGTAAATGTCTCTCACGCCGAGAACGGACAGCTTGCTCTTGAAATGATAGCAAAGGAGGATTTCGATTTGATACTGATGGATCTTCATATGCCAATACTTGATGGCATCGAGGCAAGCCGGATAATCAGGAATTCAACTAACCCGAGGATAAGGAATATTCCAATAATTGCACTTACAGCCGCAATAATGTCAGAAAGCCACGACCGGATCGAGGATCTTAATATCAATGATTATGTTCTGAAACCCTTTAAGCCCCAGGACCTTTACGACAGGATACTTAAACATATCCGCTAGGGAAGGCAAAAGATAAAAGTTGAAACGTTGAAGAGTTGAAACGTTGAAGAGTTGAAACGTTGAAGAGTTGAAGCGTTGAAACGTTGAAGCGTTTTGTTTTTAGGGTCAACAACCCAGCACCGAGCACCCAGCACCGCCTTTTACTTTATACAGTTATTACTGATATAGTTAGCCGCCTTCTTGTTCCCCAGAGCAAGCGCCCTCCTGAAATCGTGACATGCATCTTCCTTTTTCCCAGCATTTAAAAGAGATATCCCCTTATTAAGCCATACATCGGGATTATCAGGTTTTAGATCGAGCGACATGCTGTAGTCGTTAATGGCATATTCCCATGAACGGGAATTAAAATAAGAATTGGCACGGTCGATATAGCACTGAGGGTCATTGGGATGCAGCTTGAGATTTTGCGTGAAAAGATCAAGTGCCTTGAGATTGTCACCGTTCGCAGCCACTAACTTTCCTGTAAGACTCAGGGCCTCAGGGTTGTCAGGATACATTGTAAGATACTTTTCAAGATCCCCGACAGCCTTATCTGTCTCCCCCGTCTTCCTGTAGCACTCGGCTCTCTTCATATAAAGGGTCGCATCATTGACCCCCATACTGAGAAGCAGTGAATAGGTCGAAGAGGCTCCAGCCGGGTTTCCTGATGCGGTCTGGACAGCTGCCATAAGCTTCAGATAACTTTCATCATTCTTTTCATCTGCTGTAAGTTTTGCCAGTATCGTCAATGCTTCCGAATATTTCTGCTGCGAATTGTAAGCAAGTGCAGTGGCATATAAAGTCTTGTTATCCTCAGGGTACAGCGACTTCAGGTCATCCAGTATCTTCATGGCCTCTTCCCTGTTACCGGTGGAGAGGTAATACTCCATTTCAGGTATCTTTCTTTCGGTAAAGCTATACCGTTCAGTCTTCCAGAAGCTTCTCCATTCAGGAGTATTTTCAATGACCGAAAAAGCGGGATCGAGCATAATCTCCTTTTCGCTTTTCCTGAACTGGGATTGCATACTCAGATCCAAATGCGATAATGCATTCCTTACGTCACCTTTAAGTGCGCTGATCCTTGAAAGGCCATACTCTCCTGAACCAGGGAGAAATCTGTTTGCCTCCTCATAATCATAAGAAGCACCATGATAATCTCCGGCATTAACTCTGGCCCCCGCAATCATAATCCATATCCTTGCATCGGAAGAAGTTGTCTGATCGGCCAGAAGAGTGATCGCATCTGAGGGCTTTCCCCGGTCTATCAATGCTTTTGCCCTCATTAGCAGGTCGGCATTATCCTGGGCAGCTGCAAGACCCGAAAATGCAAGAAAACAAACTATGACAATAATCCTGTTCATTTATTAACCTTTTTTATTTTTTTGTTGGCTGCGGTGCGTTGGTTGCCCCTTCCTCGGTTATTACATGAACAAATCCTGAGAGATGGAATGTCTCAGAACCCGTGATGCGCCTTTCAGTTACATCGCACTGATAAAAATATACTCCCGGGGAAACAATTTTTCCCTTGTAAGTCCCGTCCCAGTTCAGTTTTGGCTCTGAAGTCCTGAAAAGTTCCATGCCATCCCTGTTGAATAACCTGAAGTTAACCTTTTCTACAAGTCCTGATGTTTTGGCGACCAGCATGTCATTTATATTATCGCCATTGGGGGTGAATACATTGGGTATTTCATAAAAGTTGCAGGAATCTACGCAGATCATCGCAGACTGGGCACTTTCGTTCCCGGCCAGGTCAAATGCCGATATTGAATAGCAACCGGCAATAACGTCTCCGGGCTTATGCCTGTACTCCATAACTGTTTTATCAGTAATTGTGGTCAGCAGCGTCAGGACTGACCCTGTTGTAAGCTTATAATAAATATTATATCCGGCAACATCTTTATAACAGGTTGGATCAGAAACTGACCATCTAAGTGTATTGTAAAGACTGTCGCATTGGGTTGAGACGCTTAGCTGTGGTGTGCATGGCGGTTCGTTGTCAATTGGCGTTACCGATGTCTTTTGAGATAAATTAATGAGGTTCTGAGGCTGATTGGCCTTCTGGTATCCTCCCGTTGACCTTATGTAATAGTTGTATGTCTGGCCATTAACAAGTCCGGTATCGGCGAATTCCAGAAGTGAAGAAGTACCGACTGAATCCCAGGTCGATGTAGATTCATTCAGACGGAAAATATCGTACTGAGTGTTTATCCATGGCACATTCCGGGTTACCACAAATCTTCCCTTCCTGTCACCTGGCGTCACAGTAATAAAAACAGATGATGCATATGATGGATCACCAATTCTGAAAGTGTCACCCGGAGTTTCATTGTAAAATTCGATCTTGTAGATATAGGCGTTTAAGGAAGTATTTATCAGCGAATCAACGTAGGTGGTATCATTCAGGTCGGCTGTTGGTATTTTCGTTATCAGCTGATATACTGTCCCGTCAGTTCCGGTTGCCCTGGAGATATCAAATTCAAAGGGACCGGCAGCGGGTATTGTATCAAGCTCAGGCTTTTTCCAGCACAGGAAGATCGAGCCGTTGACAGGATCGGTATTCCTGACACTCACATTTCTTATCACCGGGATACCAGTAACCAGTGTGGAGTAGACCTCATTTGATGCTTTACTTTCTGTTCCATTGGGATAAACTGCGACTATCCTATAAGTATATTCCTTCCCGAACTGAAGACCCTGCCCGTTATCGGTATCGACATAAGAGACCGCAGCTGTATCTCCCGTAAAACCGACTTTGATGAACCCTGAAGAAAGAGGTATCCCGGCTGTACAGGAATCCGGTTTGAATGTCGAAGCCTCCTCTCTGCGATATATGCTGAATCCTGCTATCAGGTTCGTGGGATATTTTGTCCATGTCAGCCTCATGAATTTGCCCTCAGGAGTTACAGTATTGAGTACAGGCGGAGGGCCCAGCACTTTTATCCTGAAATAGTCGATATCAAACAGCCTCAGGTCGGGATTATCATCCTCCGATTTTACAATTACATCGTATGGCTGGCTGCGGACGCTCTCGAAACATGGCTTCCATTTGAATTGTGAAGAGGCAAAGCCCCTTATTGAATCGACCTTTGTAAATGTTGCTGAACAGCTGCCAGGGAACAGGAATATTCCCGACTGGACCATCAGGGAAATGTGGTCATTGTCCTGATCGGTTGCAGTTACCAGGAAATCAACGCTGTCACCTACCTGTATGCAATAGTTCTTAAGAGGGCCATTGACCGGGGCATTGTTTTTTGTATTGTAAACCTCGATCTGCATATCTCTTTCCACCACTCCTATTTTTTTCTTATTCCTCCACTCCTGGATCTCCATCGCAACATTGTACTTTCCTGTATCCGCAGGTGTGTCCCATATCATGTCGCCGCTGATGGAATCTACCCAAAACCTGTTTGTGGCAGGCGGAAAGGTATAATTCGTAATTGGCCTGCCGTCTTCACGTGTGCATACAGTCAGTGCGTATGAGAGACTGTCGCCGTCCGGATCGTAAGCGGCAGGGTTGTGGATGAACAGCTTGTGATAAGCTGCCTTATCGTAAGGAGGATTAAGGAGGACCGGAGTATTGTCAAACCCCATCGCCGGGTTGCATGTAAGAATCGTATGTATTGAAAAGACCACATTCACAGAGTTTGGAATATTCTGGATCCCATAGTTGCGATTGGGATCCTGCATATTTATAACATATATGCCAGGGCCAGGGTAGGTATGCACGCTCTTATAAACATTTTTCCTGTAATAATTAGGAAGGTAAACCTCCTCGATCCTTGGCGCAACAGATGTCGTGTTATCTCCCCAATCCACATTAAGGGTAGGTCTGTCGGCATAGCTGAGGGTATATGTAAATGTGGTGACCGTAACCTCGTACGTGAGGGAAGATAGCTGAACAAATGTGATCTCCCCTGCCCTGTTATGTGTGGCATTTAGACGGATAAAACACAAAGACAATAAAACCAGCAGTACAATTTTTTTCATGGTGTCGGTTCACTCCCCCTTATTTAACATTAAACACATGTGCCCTGTCATCAGCTGAAAGCTTTATCCCCGCAATAAACTGTATCCTGCTATCAGAATATCCTGCTACATGCTTTTTTGCCTCCACGGGTGCTCTCCTTATATCTGCTTTCACAAAAACCACAAAAATCAGACCATAAAGGCTGCTATCCTAAAATATTTATCCTGTCCCTGAGGTAATTCACCGAACCAACTTCGATGAATGAAAATCCCGAACCAGCAACAAAGTTCCCGGCAAGGACCACAACAATATCGTCCTCACGCAGATAATGTATTTCCATCAGACCCTTCAGGGCAATATGGATGAATTCGTCCATCGACTTTTTCTCATCCTGGTAATTGGCATAAATACCGTAGGATAAAGCCAGTTCGCGCATTGCGCGTCTCTTGTAACATTGCGCAAGGATCAGGGTTTTTCCCCTGTACGAAGCCATATTCCTTATCGACCTGCCGTCAGAAGTATCTGCAATGATGACCCTTGCTCCTATTCTCAGGGATGTTTTGACCGCCACTTTTGAAAGATAGGCAGAAATATCGCCCGCCAGATCTCCTGTCGGGATCTCCAGATATTGTTCCTTATTATTCTCCACCTCGATCGCAACCCTGGCCATCGTCTTTACGGCTTCAACCGGATATTTGCCGCTGGCAGTTTCACCGCTCAGCATTATTGCATCGGTCTGCGAATAGATCGCGTTTGCAACGTCGCTCACTTCAGCCCTGGTCGGTCTTGGATTGGAGATCATGGAATGAAGCATCTGTGTTGCAACAATGACGGGTTTCCTGCTATGTATGCACTTGTTGATTATCATACGTTGCACCCCGGGGATCTTTTCATATGGCACCTCTATTGCAAGGTCACCGCGGGCGACCATTATTCCATAAACAGATTCAAGGATCTCATCAATATTGTCGACACCTTCCTGGTTCTCGATTTTTGCAATAACTTTTATTTCGCTCCCTCCGTCGGTAAGAAGAGACTGAACATCAAGTACATCCTGCCTGTTCCTGACGAATGAGTGGGCTATAAAATCTATGTCCTGCTCAATAGCCATTTTTATAAAGGCCCTGTCTTTTTCAGTCAGTGACGGAAGAGTAATCTTTACGCCAGGAATATTTACGCTTTTTCTTGAACTCAGCATCCCGTCGTTCTCGACATAGCATTCGACCGAATTCCCGTCACGTTTCATCACCCTGAGTTCGATATCGCCATCATCGATAAGCACCATGGATCCTACAGGCACATTTTCAGCGAAATCACTGTAAGACACACAAATACAATCGCCATATGTCTTTTTCCCGGGCTCTCCTGAAATACGGATCGTGGTCCCTTTTTTCAGCTCAACCGGAGCATCACATATAGTGGTCCGGATTTCAGGTCCCTTGGTATCCAGAAGAATAGCTATCCTGTCGGAAACTGAACGGACATTCCTTATTATTTTCAGAGCCTCGTCAATCCCAAGATGAGCCGAATTGATCCGGATCACATCCATTCCTGCCTCATATAGCTCCCTAATAAATTCCGGATCGCATCTTTTATCCGAAATGGTGGCAACAATTTTTGTCCGCTTACTGTTCATGTCGCTTTCAATGATGAGTTTGATGCCTGAATTGTTGCCTCAATGGCAAGTTTATATCCGAAAAGACCCAGCCCGATAATACTGCCCGAACAATATCTTCCAACAATGCTGTTATGCCTGAATCCTTCCCTTGCAGAAATATTGGTTATATGCACCTCGATTACCGGTGCACTTACAGCAGCAACCGCATCAGCGATTGCAACAGATGTATGTGTATAACCGCCTGCATTAAGTATTATACCGTCATAATCGAATCCAGTCTCATGTATCTTGTTGATTATCTCTCCTTCAACATTCGACTGGAAATAATCGATCTTTACCCCCGGGAATTGCTTTCTGATCGACCCGAGGTAATCTTCGAAGGATGTTGTGCCATATTTCTCCGGCTCCCTCTTACCAAGAAGATTAAGGTTTGGTCCGTTTATAATCTGTATTTTCATAAAGATATTTACTTAGATCCCCTGAAACTCAGGTTGTAAATATCGGCAAAAAAAACCAGATTTTCTCCTCTTTTCATACCTTTGAAACAATATAAAACAGACATGAGTCTCACCTGGAAGGAAGCAGTAAAGGACTTTGAAATATATCTCAGGCTTGAGAAATCACTTTCGCCCAACTCAGTTGAGGCCTACATGAATGATGTTTCAAAGCTTGAAGTTTTCTTTACAGATACAGGTAAGGATACCCTTCCCGCTGCTGTCACCTACTCTGATCTTAAGGATTTTCTGGCATGGTTCAACAGGTCCATCACCAACGCGAGGACGCAGTCGAGGGTGCTTTCAGGGATCAGGGCTTTTTTCAGGTTCCTCCTTATCGAGGGAAGTATAACCGACAATCCTTCAACTCTGATCGAATCGCCCAAGATCGGGCTGAAACTGCCGGTCGTACTCTCGATCAATGAGATAGACCAGATAATTGACGCCATTGATCTCAGCAGACCAGAAGGCCACAGGAACAAGGCCATTATTGAAACATTGTACGGTGCAGGTTTAAGGGTCTCGGAGCTTGTGAACCTCAGGATAACCGATATCAATTTCGGTGAAGGCTATGTCATCGTAACCGGGAAAGGCAGTAAACAGAGACTGGTGCCTATCGGAAGAAAAGCGCTGAAGGAGATTGAATTTTACCGGCAGGAGAGGGATCAGATGAAGGTAATCACAGACGGGAACATACTTTTTCTGAACAGGCGCGGAAGGAAGCTTACAAGAGTGATGATCTTTACAATAATAAAGGAGCTTGCCGAAAAAGCAGGCATAAAAAAGAATATCAGCCCGCACACTTTCCGTCACTCTTTTGCCACGCATATGGTCGAGGCCGGTGCCGACCTCCGGGCAGTACAGGAAATGCTTGGTCATGAATCGATCCTTACCACGGAGATATATACACATATCGACAGAAGCTTCCTGAAGGATACTCTTATAATGTTCCACCCGAGATCATAAATTTACTTTTTGAACAATCAGGTGAATTCTCAGTTATATTTGTACGATTTTATCTGGTCTAAATTAACATTATGACGGACTACATAAAGAATTTCAGTACTGAACTTCTGTCCATACTCATGGAGATGGCTCCATTTCTCCTTATGGGATTCTTCTTTGCGGGTCTGCTCCACCTGCTTTTCCCAAAAAAGAAGGTAAGAAAGTATATGGGTCAGAACAATTTCAGCTCAGTATTAAATGCCTCGTTATTCGGTATACCTCTCCCGTTGTGTTCATGCGGTGTAATTCCAACTGCTGTCTCTTTTTATAAACACGGCGCATCCAAACCCTCTACCATATCATTCCTCATATCTACTCCCCAGACGGGTGTCGACTCGATACTGGTCACATATTCCCTTCTTGGCCTGCCTTTTGCAATAATAAGGCCTATAGTGGCATTCCTCACAGGTATCTTTGGTGGAGTCGTTACAGGAAAGATAGATAAAGGTAAAAACATTGACAGTGAAACTGGCAATAATGGATCAGATGAGCTTCCATCAGGATTTTTTCCGAAAATAAAGGAGATGTTCAGGTATTCATTCGTTGAGTTTCTGCAGGATATTTCAAACTGGCTGATAATAGGACTTTTGATCGCGGCAGTTATTTCCGTGGCGGTACCTGATAACTACTTTGCAGATAAGATCCCTAACAATTTCGTGGGAATGCTCCTGGCGCTTGTGATTGCAGGGCCCATCTATGTTTGTGCCACTGCCTCCGTTCCTGTAGCTGCAGCCCTGATGCTGAAAGGCTTGTCACCCGGCGCTGCGCTGGTTCTGCTTATGGCAGGACCTGCAACAAATGCAGCTACAATGACAATGGTCGGAAAGGTTCTCGGAAAGAAATCACTCTTATCCTATCTGGGTACCATTATTGCAGGAGCAATGTTCTTTGGTATTTTAATTGATAATTTTCTGCCTCGCAGCTGGTTCATGCTTTCCGGGCATTACGGGCATATGACCCATGGCCACCAAATGCTGCCAGTATGGCTTAAGCTAGGTTCTGCACTGCTCCTGCTCCTGCTTATCATAAATGGCTACATCAGAAAATATTTAATAAAGAGGAAAATGGTTCAGACAGAAGATAAGGCATTCAATACCAATGAAATAAAAACGGTCCATGTCGGAGGCATGACCTGCAACCACTGCAGGCAGAATGTTGAGAACAGCATCAGGTCCGTGACAGGCGTTGAGGAGGTCAATGTCGATCTTGCAACGGGAAAGGTCGACATTTCGGGCAAGTCGGTTGATCTTGCGAAGGTAAGGACAGGAATAGAAAGCATTGGTTATACTTTCTCGGAAGAGTAATTGTCTTGCGGTCTTGCGGTCTTGCAGTCTTGCAGTCTTGCAGTCTTGCAGTCTTATAGTCAACTATCACCCCGTCTCCTTTTCTTCCCTTCTCCCAATCGTTCTTTCCTCTACCCCACACCCCCAGCTATTTAAATTGCATTTCTGAAATTGCTTTTTTTATTATAACTTTGCGCCTGTTTTTGCAAAAAAACGAAGTTAAATCTTATATCAAATTATTTGAATTATGCCACACTTAAAAAGAGTTTATGCCTTTGGTAACAAAAAGGCTGAGGGTAAGGCTGACATGAAGAATCTTCTCGGCGGCAAGGGTGCAAACCTTGCTGAGATGTGTCTTCTTGGCCTTCCCGTACCAGCTGGCTTTACCATCACAACTGAAGCCTGTACGGAATATTATGAGAATGATTGTAAACTTCATCCCGACCTCATGCCTGAGGTATGGAATGCTATGAAGGAGACTGAAAAGATCATGGGAATGAAATACGGGGATCCTGAAAATGCTCTCCTTGTCTCATGCCGGTCAGGCGCCCGCAAATCCATGCCCGGAATGATGGATACTGTTCTTAATATCGGACTCTGTACAGCCACTATCCCCGGCTTCCTGAAAAAAACCAACAATCCAAGGTTCGTTTGGGATTCATACCGCCGGCTTATTATGATGTATGCCGATGTTGTCATGGAGAAGGCAGAAGGTGTTGAACTCCCTGATGGGAAAGGTATTCGTAAGCAGCTTGATGAGATGCTCAATGAATTCAAGAAAAAGAAAGGTTATAAATCAGATACAGAGATCACCGCTGATGAGCTTAAGATACTCGCTGATGAATTTAAAAACAAGGTAAAAGAAGTCCTTGGCAAGCCATTCCCCGATGATGCCAGGGAACAGCTTGAAGGCGGCATTATGGCCGTGTTCAAAAGCTGGAATGGAAAGAAAGCCGTATCATACCGTAGGATCGAAGGTATTCCCGACGATTGGGGAACAGCTGTCAACGTCCAGGCAATGGTATTCGGAAACATGGGCGATACATCTGCAACAGGCGTTGCATTTACACGTAATCCTGCAACCGGTGAGAACCTTTTCTACGGCGAATGGCTGGTAAATGCACAGGGTGAGGATGTGGTCGCCGGAATCAGGACACCGAGCCCCCTCAATAATGAGACCAAGAATGATCAGAACAAGCACCTCCACAGCATGCAGGAAGCAATGCCGGGGACCTATAAGGAGCTTTGTGATATCCGTAACATTCTTGAAAGATCATTCCACGATATGCTCGATATCGAGTTCACGATCCAGGAAGGTAAACTTTATATGCTTCAGTGCAGGGCCGGAAAACGCACAGGTACTGCTGCTCTTAACATGGCTATGGACATGCTCAGGGAAAAGCTTATCGATGAGAAAACAGTTGTAATGAGAGTTGATCCCGTCCAGCTTGATGAGCTTCTTCACCCGATATGCGATCCCGCTGTAGAGGGCAAGGTGAAAATAGCTGTGAAGGGATTACCGGCAGGTCCGGGTGCTGCTGTAGGCAAGGTTGTCTTCACAGCTGAAGATGCCGTGGCATTGTACCGCAAGGGTGAGAAAGTGATCCTTCTTCGCGAAGAGACCAACCCTGAAGATGTTGAAGGAATGCGCGCTGCGGAAGGTATCCTTACTGCACGCGGTGGTATGACATCACATGCAGCCCTTGTAGCACGCGGATGGGGAAAATGTTGCATCGTCGGCGCAGGCGGACTGCATGTGGATGCATCGACAAAGACTGCAAAAATCACCGGAACTGATATAGTAATTAAAGAAGGTGACCTGATCACGCTTAACGGAACAAAAGGCAATGTTTATATTGGCGCCCTGAAGCTGATGGACGCCACAGAGAACCCCAGGTTCCAGGAATTTATGAAGATTGCTGACAAGTACCGGAAGATGGGAGTCCGCACAAATGCTGAAACACCTGAGGATGCTATAGTTGCACGTAACTATGGCGCAGAGGGAATCGGACTCTTCCGTACTGAACATATGTTTTATGGAAAAGGCTCTGAACAGCCACTTTTTCTTCTCCGTAAAATGATCCTGAGCGCTAATGAGACTGAACGCCGCAAAGCACTGGATGAGCTCTTCTCCTTTGTTAAAAAAGACATGAAAGCTACAATGGAAGCAATGGATACTCTTCCTGTGACATTCCGTCTGCTCGATCCTCCTCTTCATGAATTCGTTCCTCAGGGAGCTGAAAAACAGGCCGAGCTTGCAAAAGCGCTCGGAATCAGACCCGAGGATGTTGCAAAGCGCGGAGAAGCGCTTCATGAATCGAACCCGATGATGGGACATCGTGGCGTTCGCCTTGGGGTTACCTATCCCGAAGTTTCCGAGATGCAGATCAGGGCAATATTCGAATCTGCTGCCGAGCTCAAAAATGAAGGCAAGACTCCTCTCCCTGAAATTATGGTCCCGGTAACATGCGATGTTTCTGAACTGGATTTTACCAAAAAAGTGACCGACAAGGTTTATGCTGATGCTTGTAAGAAATACAATGTCAAAAGCATTGAATACAAATACGGAACGATGATAGAGATACCCAGGGCATGCCTTCTTTCCGACAGAATGGCCAAAACTGCTGAGTTCTTCTCATTCGGTACTAACGACCTTACACAGATGACATTCGGATTCAGCCGTGATGATACGGGAGGTTTCCTTCATGACTATCTTGACAACAAGCTTCTGTCTGCCGATCCTTTTCAGACAATAGATCAGGAGGGTGTTGGACAACTGATAACCATGGCTGTTCAGAAAGGCCGTTCAACGAGGCCCGCTCTTAAAGTTGGGATCTGCGGTGAACAGGGAGGTGATCCTGCTTCAGTTGAGTTCTGCTTCAAGGCAGGCCTCACGTATGTAAGCTGCTCTCCTTATCGCGTTCCGATAGCAAGACTTGCAGCTGCACATGCTTCGGTAAAATACGGAAAGTAAAAAGTTTTCAGTTTTACCTGAATTACCAGAATAAAAAAGTTGGGCGCAGTTTGTAACTACGCCCCTTTTTCTTTTCATGGCTGCCCCTTATCAAAGAAAGCAGGTATATATTGTTCTGACTTCATTATTAAGACCCCCTGGCGACAAAATACCCTGCCCTGTTTATGATTTTTATGATAGACATAAGATTTGCCGGACTGAAAAAGATCAATAATTTTATACCTTTGAATTCCTGCATCCTTATTAAATCAGGGGAATATGATTGACCATTCTGAGCTGGCCGCGTACGGCATAACCGACACAATAGAGATTATTTATAATCCTGATTATGACAGGATCTTTGATGAAGAGACAGATCCCGCCCTGGTGGGTTATGAAAGAGGAACTGTCACAAAATCGGGAGCGGTTTCTGTTGATACGGGCATCTTCCATGGCAGGTCGCCAAAGGATAAATATGTGGTACTGGATGAGAATACCAGGGAGACCGTATGGTGGAAATCCGAGAGAGCGCTCTCATCCGATAATAAACCTATAAGCCAGGATGTATGGGAATATGGCATGAACCTGGCCGTCAGGCAACTTTCCGGCAAAAAACTGTATATCATCGATTGTTACTGTGGCGCTAATGAAAATACAAGGCTCAGAGTCCGGTTCATTATGGAGGTCGCATGGCAGGCCCATTTCGTGAAAAATATGTTCATCAGGCCTGAACCGGAAGATCTGAAGCGCTTTAAACCTGATTTCGTAGTTCTGAATGCCTCAAAGATAACAAATCCCATATGGAGGATACAGGGTCTCAACTCTGAGAATTTTATCTTTTTTAACCTCAGCGAACGTAAAGCTGTTATCGGTGGTACATGGTATGGAGGAGAGATGAAGAAGGGCATATTTTCCGTGATGAACTATTATCTGCCGCTAAGGGGAATAGCTTCGATGCATTGCTCGGCGAACGTTGGCAAAAAAGGGGATGTCGCAATATTCTTCGGACTTTCAGGTACAGGGAAAACTACCCTCTCCACAGATCCCGACAGAGCGCTTGTGGGTGACGATGAACATGGCTGGGATGATGAGGGAGTATTTAACCTCGAGGGAGGATGCTATGCCAAATGCATAAACCTCAGCAAGGAAAATGAACCCGATATCTACGGTGCTATCAGTCGGGATGCCCTTCTTGAAAACCTCGTTGTTCTACCTGATGGTGAAATTGCCTTTAATGACTCTTCCAAAACCGAGAATACAAGGGTTTCATACCCCATATACCATATAAAAAATATCGTAAAGCCTGTTTCAAGGACAGGTCACGCAACGAAAGTCATTTTCCTGACGGCTGATGCCTTTGGTGTGCTGCCACCTGTCGCCCATCTCACCGAAGAACAGACTATGTATTACTTCCTGAGCGGCTATACCGCAAAGGTGGCAGGCACTGAGAGAGGCATAAAAGAGCCGGTACCGTCATTCTCCACCTGCTTCGGGGCAGCTTTCCTGATGCTCGATCCAATAATTTATGCAAGAGAGCTGACAAAAAAAATGAAAGCCCATAATGCAGATGCCTGGCTGGTAAATACAGGATGGCTGGGCGGACCTTATGGAACCGGCAGAAGGATCGACCTTCCTTCCACCAGGATCATAATCAATTCTATTCTGAATGGTTCGCTTATCAGAGAGAAGTTCACGACACTACCAGTATTTAATCTTTCCGTTCCCCTGCAGCTTGATGGTGTTGATCCAAAGCTTCTTGATCCCTGTAAAACCTGGAGTACCCCTGAAAACTGGGAAAAAGCAGCAAATGATCTCGCAAGAAGATTCCTGAGTAATTTCTGCAGGTTCACATCAAACCCGGAAACCTCAAAACTTGTCTCGGCCGGCCCGTCACCAGAAGTATCATCAACTTCAAACATTAAACCTCAAACCTTAAACCTTAAACCTTAAACCTCAAACCATAAACAACTTATAAATGAATATTCTCTATGTTATTCTGGCTGTCCTTGCTGGCTATCTTCTTGGGTCGGTCTCAACGGCAGTATGGGCCGGAAGACTGTTTCATGGCATTGATGTAAGGGAACATGGCAGTGGCAATGCGGGAGCGACGAATGTTATAAGAGTACTTGGCTGGACAACTGGTATACCAGTGATGCTGATAGATGTCGGAAAAGGATGGCTGGCAGCTTCACTGCCCCTGTTTTTCCACCTTGCGGATAAAGGAAGCAACACACTTATCAGTCTGCAGATCATTACAGGAGCTGCCGCGATCATCGGCCATCTGTTTCCCCTCTTTACAGGCTTCAAGGGAGGAAAAGGGGTCGGTACTACAGTGGGCATTCTTCTTTCCTTGCATCCCCTGCTTACACTGTCATGCCTCGGAGTTTTCCTTGCAGTATTCATTATAACCGGGATAGTTTCCGTCTCCTCAATGAGTTTCGGTCTTGCCTTCCCGGTACTTCTCTTTACTCTCTTTCCCACGCATTCCATTGTATTTAAAATATTTTCTATGGTCATCGCAATTGCGCTTATTGTCACGCACCGGGCCAATATTGGCCGGCTTATCAGGGGCGAAGAGAAAAAGCTTATAAGGAACAGAAAGAAAGCTGCTGATTCAGGTCAGCAGGGATAAAAACTATACCGCATCATATAATAACCTAAAATATTGCATCATGGAAAAGAGCATGAAAGGTACGCTTACTGAAATGAATCTCCTGAAGGCCTTTGCAGGCGAATCGCAGGCAAAGAACAGGTATGAGTTTGCTGCTAAGGTTGCAAAAGAGGAGGGATATGAACAGATAGCAGCCATCTTCCTCGAAACCGCCATGCAGGAGCAAAGTCATGCAAAGCAGTTTTTCAGGTTCCTTGAGGGTGGCATGCTTGAGATCACCGCGGCATACCCTGCTGGCCGTACTTCTTCCACAAAGGATAACCTTGAAGCCGCTGCCGACGGGGAACATGATGAGTGGAGTGACCTCTATCCGGCATTTGCAAGGATAGCGGAAGAGGAAGGCTTTCTTCAGGTAGCAGCAAAATTCAGATCAATATCAGTAGCAGAAAAGGGGCATGAAGAGAGATACAGGAAGCTTCTTGGCAATCTTATGGGCAACAGGGTATTCGAAAAAGATAATAAGGTATTCTGGTACTGCAGAAAATGCGGATATATTCATTTCGGTACAAAAGCCCTCAAAAACTGCCCGGCCTGCGGTCATCCGGAAGCATATTTTGAACTTTTAGCTCAGAATTATTAAAACTTTACCACGGAGTACCACAGAGTTAAAGACGGAGTTACACTGTTTTTCTCTGTGCCTCTCTGTGCTAACTCTGTGGTTCTCTGTGTAACTTCTTCTTATCCCAATAACCCTTTTTCTTTCCTTGCGTCTTTTAACTACTTTTGCATCTAAATATCCATTTAATATGATAAACGGAAACGAAATGCTTGATCTGATCAGAACCCGCCAGAGCGACCGAAGTTATAGTGACAGAGCCGTGGAAAAGGAGAAGATCGACAGGATCACTGAGGCAGGAAGGCTTGCTCCATCAGCATGCAATTCACAACCATGGAAACTGATTGTCGTGGATGACAGGGCTCTGCTCGATAAGCTGGCCAGGGCTGCTTCCGCAAAACTAACAGGGATGAATTCATTTGTTTCACAGGCCCCCGTTCAGGTAGTTGTAGTAAGGGAAAAAGCAAACATGTCATCACGGATAGGCGCAACGGTGAAGAATAAGGATTATTCACGCATTGATATAGGTATTGTCTCGGAGAATATCTGCCTTCAGGCAAGGGCTGAGGGACTTGGCTCCTGTATGATAGGATGGTTTGACGAAAGAATGGTAAAGAAGATACTAAAGATCCCGGCCTCCAAAAGAGTTGAACTGTTGATAACCATAGGTTATCCGGCCAGGGAGACCAGGGAAAAAAAACGCAGGCCTTCAGATGATGTGATATCAAGGAACAGCTATTGATCTATCTCAGCTGCTCAAGCGCATCCTTTATCCTTTTTACTGCCTCCTTTATATTTTCATCCGATGCTGCATAGGATATCCTCATGCAGCCTGGGGCTCCGAATGCCGTACCACCGACCAGGGCTACCCTTGCCTTGTCGAGAAGATACAGAGCCAGCTCATCAGAGTCTTTGATGGTGGTTATGCCGTCTGATCTCCCGATGTAATAAGTAACGTCAGGCATCACGTAAAAAGCGCCCTGCGGCACTCTCACCTTTAGACCCTTCACTTCACCAAGCAGTGAGCATATAAGATCCCTCCTCCGAAGAAAGGCCTGTCTCATCTTCTCGCGGGAATCGCTTTTGCTCTGGATGGCAGCAAGTGCGGCCCGCTGGGCAATTGAACAGACACCGGAGGTGAACTGACCCTGCAACTTGTTGCATGCCCTGGCTATCCAAAGGGGAGCGCCAATATAGCCGATCCTCCACCCCGTCATGGCATATGCCTTTGATACCCCGTTTACCGTAATGACCCGGTCGTATATAAAGCTGAATGATGCCATACTCACGTGCTTCCCCGAGAAGGTAATATGCTCATATATCTCATCAGAGATTATAAACACTCCTTCATGTTTTTGAACTATCCCCGCGATCTTCTCCATCTCATCATGGTCATAAACCATACCTGTCGGGTTGGATGGCGAATTGAATATTATCAGCCTGGTCCTGGATGTGATCGCCGCTTCAAGCTGTCCGGGAGTTACCTTGAAATCGTTCTCAAGAGAGGCGCTTACGACAACAGGCTTGCCCTGAGCCAGTATCACCTGGTCGTAATAGCTCACCCAGTAGGGTGCAAGGATTATCACCTCATCACCAGGATTGACAATGGAAAGAATGACATTTATAAGCGAATGCTTACCTCCAGCAGATACGATGATCTGTTCAGGAGAGTATGTCAGACCATTCTCCTCAAGAAATTTTTTCGAAATGGCTTCACGAAGGTCAGCAAATCCCGGTACAGGGGGATACATCGTATAATTATCATCGATCGCCTTCTTTGCCGCCTCCTTAATATCATCGGGAGTAAAAAAATCGGGTTCACCGAGACTCAGGTTTATTATATCTATCCCTTTAGCCTTCAGCTCCCTGCTCTTCTGTGCCATGGCAAGGGTTTGCGAAACTGATAGTGATTTAACTCTGTCTGACAGGTATTCCATATTGTTGGTAAATAAGTTTCGGAAAAACCAAATGTATGAACTAAAACTTAAAAACAAAACAGTATGTTAAACTTATGTTTTCTACGCAGAGAACGCAGAGAAGGTCCGGATTAAACACTAACTCTGCGACCTCTGCGTGTTTACCCTGCGCACTCTGCGGTTAAAAAAATATCAGTCTGAAGACCCATTGAAAGTACAAATCAATGAAAGCAAAGGACATTTTAAACTTTGAGGATAAGAGGAATTATCCTAAGTTTGTATAGAA
Organism: Bacteroidales bacterium; assembly: GCA_050013475.1. Taxonomy (GTDB): domain Bacteria; phylum Bacteroidota; class Bacteroidia; order Bacteroidales; family VadinHA17; genus LD21. Next base: position 7,420 of record JBEKFE010000003.1, on the reverse strand, counting down.
ATACCAAATCTTAAAAAATGCAGGTACTACGTGATATTCTTCAGATAACCATTCCGGCGCTGATGGTCTTTCTTGCAGCTTTTTTTATAATGAGAGGCATGATCCGCAGCGACCAGGATAAGAGAAGGCAGGAGATCATTCTTCAGAATAGCCGTACTGTGACCCCGATAAGGCTTCAGGCTTATGAAAGGATAGTCCTTTTTATGGAAAGGATATCAATGGAATCGTTGCTTGTAAGGACAAACAGTCCCGGAATGACAGCTCCGCAGCTTCATTCTGCTCTTCTTAATAATATCAGGAGTGAGTTCGAGCATAACCTCTCCCAGCAGATCTACATGTCGCAACAGGCATGGGAGGTGGTAAAGAATGCGAGATCCAATACGATAAGGTTTATAAACACTGAATTTGAAAAAGTTCCTGAAAATGCAACGGCTCTCGATTTCAGCAAGCGTCTTCTCGAACAGATTATGGAGCTCGAGAAGGAACCGACAAAGACGGCCATCGAGTATATCAAGAATGAAGTTTCAGGGCTGATGTAACCCTCTGTTGGGCTACCTGATCAGATCCACGCTCCTCTCCACGAAACGGCTCAGCTCCTCTCCCTTCAGCATATTGTTTGCAAGCATGGCAAGATCTATCACCTGCTTAACGATCTTGTTCTGAATGCCATACTCTTCAAGCATATCCTGCCTCGACTTGTCTGACAGCTCAAGATCCTTTCTGAGCTTGTCAAGGTCATCTTTTTCAACCTGGCTTATCTCCTCCTGCTTCTTTCCTTTATGCTCTTTCTCGAGGAATTCGATCTCTTCCCTTACCCTTTTCCTTTCCGAATCATTTTCCTTCAGCTTCTCATCCATTGTGGCATAAATTCCCGAAGAAATATTTTCAATGAGCCTGTGACTTCCGTTCACAACAAGATTGTAGCTGTCGGGCAGTTCGCCATAGAAGCTCATTCCACCTCCCATCTGTGACATATCCTTCATTCTTCTCATGAATTCCGATCGGGTAATGACAACCGGTGCGTCATGGGAATCAAGCGCCTCTACCATAACTATATAATGTTCCTTCGACTTAACCTGTCCGCCGAAGACCAGTCTGATGTCATCCTGCTGCTCTTTTGTGAGCTTCATCTCCTTAACCTCGTCTTTCTGGATAAGCTTATCGATCACATCCGAATCCACCCTCACAAATCTTGTCTCCCTGAACTTCGTCTCAAGATGGTTGACAAGGTGCATATCGAGCTGACCATCGAGGAGAAGAACATCATATCCTTTTGATTTTGCTTTTTCAATATAGGTGAACTGATCGGTTTGGCTGGTTGAATACAGATAGACAAGATTCTTGTTCCTGTCAGTCTGATTTTCTTTTATCAGCTTTTCGTACTCCTCGTATGTAAAGTATTTGTCGTCGGTGTTTTTAAGCAATGCAAATTTTGAAGCTTTATCATAGAATTTCTCTTCAGTTATCATACCAAAATTGATAAAAAGCTTCAGGTCGTCCCATTTCTTCTCAAATTCCTCCCTGTTCTTTTTGAATATTTCATTCAGCCGGTCAGCTACCTTTTTAGTTATGTGGGCCGATATTTTTTTAACTCTAGCGTCGCTCTGAAGATAGCTTCTGGAGACGTTCAGCGGGATATCCGGAGAGTCGATAACGCCATGCAGCAATGTTAGAAATTCCGGAACAATTCCTTCAACGGAATCGGTAACGAACACCTGGTTGCAGTAAAGCTGTATTTTGTTTTTCTGGATCTCAAAATTGCTCTTGATCTTCGGGAAATAAAGTATTCCTGTGAGCTTGAAAGGATAATCGACATTCAGGTGAATATTGAAGAGAGGTTCATCACCTGCCGGGTAAAGCTCGTGGTAGAACCTGACATAATCCTCCTCCTTCAGATCTGCCGGCTTCAGTGTCCATGCCGGCTTTGTATTGTTGATTATCTTATCCTTCCCGGTATCCACGAATTTGTCATCCTTCCACTCCTTTTCCTTTCCGAATGCAATCGCAACAGGAAGGAATTTGCAATATTTTTTCAGGAGAGTTTCGATCCTTCCCTCTTCAAGAAACTCTTTCGACTCCTTGTCGATGAACAAGGTCACATCTGTACCGATACTCTCCTTTTCAATCTCTTCAATTGTAAATTCCGGACTTCCGTCGCAACTCCATCTGACGGCTTTTGAATCCTTCTGCCACGATTTTGTTACCACTTCCACCCTGTCGGAGACCATGAATGATGAATAGAAACCCAGGCCAAAATGTCCTATTATATTATTTATCTGGTCCTTGTATTTTTCAAGAAAATCATTTGCGCTGGAGAATGCGATCTGGTTCAGGTATTTGTCGAGTTCCTCAGCGGTCATTCCTACCCCGTGGTCAGAAACGGTAATGGATTTTTTCTTTTTGTCAACATTTACCCGTATCGTCAGATCGCCTGGTTCTGCTTTATAATCGCCGGCTGCATATAATGCATTGAGCTTGTTTGTTGCATCAACGGCGTTGGAGATAAGTTCGCGCAGGAATATCTCATGATCTGAATAGAGGAATTTCTTGATTATCGGAAATATATTCTCTGTGGTCACCCCGATTTTTCCCTGTTGCATATTCATCTTGTTTAGAAGGTTTGACATAAAAGATCACCAGCTTACTGTCAAAGAATATGCCGTTAAATGGAAACTGACAAATAGTCACAGAGGATCATAAGATCTCTGTCAGCCTGTTCAGAAATACATCGGAAGCTTGAACAGGGCGACAACTACAAATGCAAGTGACAGAATAATGAATATCAAAAGAATATAAACCGATATGGACCTTTTGCGCCTGTAGAGAAGGAGGCTGTGCTCGCTGATCAGCTTCTTTACGGTATTATGGATCCGTAATACGGTATTGGCATTCCGCGAAACATATGAATCAACATTGAAGCGGGCAGTCTTTTTCAGCTCATCTATCTTGTCGGGGGGTGCAAGAAGAATTATGCCTGTGCTGCCGTCAATTTTTTTTATCTCCGAGATCAGGTGTTCTGCCATTTCAAAGTTTTCCTTCGATTCATGAAGACCGATAATTGCAACCTTGCAGAAGTTATGGTCCCTCTCGGTTTCCAGATTTCTGATAAAATCTTCCCTGTTATGGGCTACAGAAACTATGTACTTCGATAAGTCGGAAAAACGCTTTTTGACATCCTCTGAAAAGCTGCGGTGATCATCGAGGCAAAAAAGATATGTCTGAATAATAATTGCCATCCTCTGCTGAAAGTTATATCTCCAATTTACACTATTTATTCCTTATATCAATATCTCCTTTATATCGCCACAGACCATTATCAAGCTTGTATGAATCAAATGAAAAGTCTGGTCCGTAAAACTGGTGGTCGCCTTTATACTGTGGCGAGAATGGAGAAAGGTGGTCGAATACTATAGTATTATCCGCTTCGAACCTGAGCGACATTACCGCTTTTGAAGAGTATTCGAACAGAATCCGCTGGTTATTAAGACCCTGTCCATCAGAAAAACAGTTCAGTCCAAATGTGACATCGCCACCGGTACCGAAGCTGAGCACGTCTATCAGTTTCCTTGTAACAAAGGAGTTTCCGTAATCGATGCCAAGGACAATATATTTAGTACTGCCGTTGAGATCAAATGGACGAAGATCGTAGTAAAGCGCTCCGTACCAGTTTCTGACTGAATAGGCAGTATCGACCCTTTCAGCATTCTCATTATAGGCAGCCTTCAGCTTTATTACCGTTCCTCCTCCTCTTTTCTTTTCTCGTCTTATCAGGTAACAGAAATACTGGTTTGTTCCGTCATCGAGGATCAGGTTCCATGTTATGATCTTCACCAGGCTGTCGGGCGACATGATCTGACCCAGATATCTCAGGCTGCGGAAACGATAATTGAATGCCGTATCGGAAGCTGCGAAAGAATCTATGAACGCCTGAACAGAATCATTTGTTTTCAGCTTTTCGTCGGCCGGCAGGTTACCGCTGAGCCTCAGGAACATCTTTTCAAGGTTCTTTGAAGCGCCTGCAGTATTTCCCTGTCCGGTGGAACTTACTGACAACGCAAAAAGGCAGGTCAAAGATATCACTGCTATTCTGAACATCATTGGATCCCTTTACTTACCATATCATCAAGAAGCTTAACAATTTGTCCGCAGGAATAACGGATCTCATCCCCTGTTATTGTTAGTGGAGGGGCTATCCTGAATGCATTGCTGCAGAAAAGGAAATAATCGAGTATTATCCCATATTCCGGAGCATGCGAGACCATAAAAGCCGCTTTGCCGGCATTGCCGAGATCCACGGCAATAAGAAGTCCGTCGCCTCTTATTTCATTGACCGAAGGATGAATAAGGCATTTTCTTATAAGTTCAGATTTTCCTGCGACACCATCAGCCAGCTTCTCCCCGGTTATCACGCTGAGTGAAGCAAGCCCTGCAGCACAACTCAGAGGATGTCCGCCGAATGTGGTAATATGGCCCAGAGGCGGATCGACAGAAAGCGCTGACATTATTCCATGTGAAGAGATAAATGCTCCAAGAGGAAGTCCGCCTCCCAGCGCCTTGGCAAGTATCAGAATATCGGGTGTTACATGGAACTTTTCTGTTGCAAACATTTTACCCAGTCTGCCAAAGCCGGTCTGGACCTCATCAAAAACCAGCAATGCTCCTGTAGATGAACATTTTTCCCTGAGCTTTTCAAGAAATCCCTTTTCGGGATAGATCACGCCTGCTTCTGCCTGTACCGGCTCTATAATGACACAGGCGGTATTATTGTCGATCAGATCAGCTGCATCGCGACTATTGAACCTGGCTGTATAAATATCTGGAAGAAGAGGCCTGAAGGCGCTTTTATACTTTTCGCTGCCCTGTACGCTCAGGGCGCCGTGTGTGCTTCCGTGATATGCATCCTTAAAAGTAACTATCCTGCTCCTGCCGGTATATCTCTTTGCAAGTTTCAGAGCACCCTCCACCGCCTCGCTTCCTGAATTGACGAAATAACATGAATCGAGGCTCCCGGGAAGAAGTGAGCATATCCGTTCGGCGTATTTTACCTGCGGCGACTCGATATACTCGCCATAGACCATAAGGTGGAGGTATGCGTCGGCCTGTTCCTTAATTGCTTTCACCACTTCCGGGTGGCGGTGACCGGTGTTGCTGACCGAAACACCCGATATTAGATCGACGTATTTTTCCCCGCCACGGCCGTAAAGGTAAACACCTTCAGCCTTCACGATCTCAAGCATCATCGGGGCCGGTGAAGTCTGGCCTATATGCTTCAGGAAAAGCTGGCGATAATTTGACATATAAGGATAATGATGTTATCTGGCCATCACATTGATGTCATTCAGAAGGGTGTCGCGGTAAGATTTGCCGACAGGAATATTTTTAACAGTATTTCCCACGATAAGGTCGAGTGAGTTTTCTTTTATCGCCTGGATCAGGCTCTTATTAATAATAAATGACCGGTGAACCCTTATGAATACGTTCGACGGCAACTGGCTTTCAATCGCCTTCATTGTAAAGTGGATCGTGAACCGTTCATCGGCTGTATTAAGGGTTATGTAGTTTTCGAGAGCTTCTACATATATTATCTCCTTTATTTTAAGCTTGACGAGTGATGAACCTTTCTTTATGAAGATCTCCTCGTCGCCGGTATTTGAGCTCTCTTTTCTTGAGAAGTACCTTATTGTCTTATCGATAGCTTTCACGAACCTGCCGTAAGCAACAGGCTTGAGGAGGTAGTCGACAACATTGAAGTCAAAGGCTTTGAGTGCGTACTCCTCATTGGCTGATACTATTATGATATTAGGCGGATGTTCCAGGCTTCCTATGAAGTCAAAGCCATCCATTTCAGGCATCTGGATATCGAGAAAGACAAGTTCTATATCGTGCCGGCGTGAGAGTTCATTTCTTGCCGATACGGAATCGCTGAAAATGCCAAGAAGGTTCAGTGAGGTTGATTTGCTCACAAATCCCTCAAGCACCTTGCAGCTCAACTTATCATCATCGACAATTATACAATTCATAATGAAACGGTATGACCTGGCATTTCAGAATCAAAATTAGCAAAAAATATATATGCGGTACAATCCCTGGTTGATTTACTAATGAATCATAAAAAAAACCCCGCTGAGAGCGGGGTTTCTAATCAAAGCCAGGATTTGATTAAAGACCTTTGTTAAGTGCCGGAGCTGCTTTGAATTTAACAACTTTCTTTGCAGGAACATTCAGTTTTGCACCCGTACGCGGGTTACGAACTACTCTTGCACTTCTTTTGGTTACTGAGAATGTACCCATACCCGGGAGTTGAATTCTGTGACCTTTTTTCATTGCTTTTCCGAAAGACCCAACAAATGAATTGAGAGCTTTTCCAGCATCTTTGATTGAAAGACCTGCATCAGCAGCAATTGCATTTACTAATTCTTTTTTTGTCATAGTGAAAGATTTTAGAGTTAGACGTAGTGTCATTATTGAATACAAATTTATTCGATTTAAATTCATACGCAAATTTATTTTGCTCTTTTTCCGCAAATAGTGCCACTTTTAGGTTAAAACAGCGTTTTTTTTTGACAAAAGCTCATTTCGATGCTGAACGGCGCATTTCCGCATTCTGCTTTGTTTTCAGACTTCAATGAGCCGGCTGGCTGTTAAGATCTTGTTGATATTATTGTATGATGCTCATTATCTGCATGATACATCCATCGTTGTCATAAAATATTAAAAAATCAAAAAAAGATTATCTTTGCGCGGGATCTAGAAAGAGGGGGAGACGAGGAAAAAGGAAAAAGGAAAAAGGAAAAAGGAAAAGGGAGATAGGGAGATGGGGAGATGCCACCTACGCCAAGGCTTCGGTGGCCGAAGAGGTAGATGGGGAGAAAATGATTTGGAGCAGAAAATGTTTAATTTAGTAAACATATTAATGGAGAAATGGCAGAGCGGTCGAATGCGGCGGTCTTGAAAACCGTTGTCCTGTATCCACGGGACCGGGGGTTCGAATCCCTCTTTCTCCGCATATCTTAAATGACCCCGACCGAAGTGTCGGGGTCATTTAAGATATGCACGGTGCCCTCACGGGTGGAAAAGCAGGAGTTGTCACGTCAAGATAATGTTGTCAAGTTGGCAAAGTCCCGGTAAATTAGCAGGAGTTGTCATGTTATGATAAAGTTGCCTAGATGGCGGAGTCCAGGTAGGCAAAAAAGCATGTGTTTTGCAGCGAAGGGACGGTTGCAGGGATGGGCTGCAAAACTCTTGCTTGTGCGTCGGAAGTCCTGGTATAATAAGGACTTGCTCGCAATTTGCCTTACAGCTAACGGGAGTTTGTCTAATAACTCAAGCTGGATTTTCATCTAAATCAGATTTAGCGAGCTTTTCTCTCTGAATTGTCTAAAATTGATCCAAAAAAGTTCTAAAAACACTAAAACAAGTA
>JBEKFE010000002.1:0-311879 GCA_050013475.1 Bacteroidales bacterium | reverse complement strand
ATGGAAGGGCCATCGCTCAAAGGATAAAAGGTACTCCGGGGATAACAGGCTGATCGCCGCCAAGAGCTCATATCGACGCGGCGGTTTGGCACCTCGATGTCGGCTCGTCACATCCTGGGGCTGGAGAAGGTCCCAAGGGTTCGGCTGTTCGCCGATTAAAGTGGCACGCGAGCTGGGTTCAGAACGTCGTGAGACAGTTCGGTCCCTATCTGTTGTGGGCGTAGGAGATTTGAGAGATCCTGACACTAGTACGAGAGGACCGTGTTGGACAGACCTCTAGTGTACCTGTTGTGGCGCCAGCTGCATCGCAGGGTAGCTATGTTTGGAAAAGATAAGCACTGAAAGCATCTAAGTGCGAAGCTCTGCTCAAGATGAGATCTCCCTTAAGGGTCGTTGTAGACTACGACGTTGATAGGCTGCAGGTGTAAAGGCGGTAACGTCAAAGCCGAGCAGTACTAATTACCCGTGAACTTTCGGAGTGTTCATTATTAACTTTCAGAACCAATGTGTTAAGATATTTATAGTCTTTAGGTGACTATAGCGGCGGGGCACCACCTCTTCCCATTCCGAACAGAGAAGTTAAACCCGCCAGCGCCAATGGTACTGCGTTTGTGGGAGAGTAGGTCGTCGCCGACTTTAAAACTGAAGCCCTTCAGGAAACTGGAGGGCTTCTTATTTTTAATATCTTTGTTATCTAATCTCTAACCTCTGATGGATAACCCGGGTGCCGATAAAAAATCTGCAAATTCCACCCTGTCAATGCCGGAAGGTACAATACTTTCAGATACACTCCTTCATATATTCAAATACAGCAAACTTAATGAGATCTACTCCCGATCAAAGGATAAAGATCCGGTAACTCTTATTAATTCACTTCTCGACCTTCTCGACCTTAAAATTGACCTTCATGACGAAGACCTTATAAATATTCCTTCACAAGGACCATTTATTGCAGTGTCAAACCATCCCTTCCGAGGAATCGATTCTATGCTGCTGTTCAGACTCATGCATCAGACCCGACCCGACTTCAAATTAATGGCAAGCCATCTGCTTCAGTCAATCGATCCATTGAAGGATATTATCATACCCGTAAATACCTACGAAAGCAACAAAAATGCAAGATCATCATACAAAGGGGTAATAGAAGCCCTCCGCCATCTGCGTGAAGGCCATTGCGTAGGTATCTTCCCCACTGCCGAGGATTCAAAGCATTGGGAATCGGGAAGAATATTGCTCGACAGGGAATGGCAACCGGCAGCGCTTAAATTCATCAGACTGGCAAATGTTCCGGTCATCCCCGTATATTTTCATGGCACCAAATCTAGAATATCTCATATCATACGACAGATCAACCCACTACTCCCGGGCTCCGAATTGCCTACTGAACTGGTGAATAAAAGAAAAAGAACAGTTAAGATCAGGATCGGAGCTGCGATTACAGTGAAAGAACAATCAGAATTTGAAGATATTGCACATTATGGCAGATATCTTCGTGCAAGGGTTTATTCACTTGGCTCAGCTATAGAAAGCCAGAGAACAGGTAACAGGCGATTCATCAGGAAAAAAGGGAAGGCCCAACCGATAGTCGAAGCCCTTCCCACCGATGTCCTTAAAGCAGAATTTGAGAAGATACGAGGCGATTATGAACTGTTCACAGTAAAGAACTATTCAGTCATATGCACTCCTGCAGAGATCATTCCTAACATTTTTTACGAAATTGGGCGCCTCCGCGAAGTGACCTTCAGAGAGGTCGGTGAGGGAACAAATACCAGCATTGATATAGATGAATATGATCTTTACTATTACCACCTCTTCATCTGGGATACAGAAGAAAACCGCATCGCGGGAGCTTACAGGATAGGAAAAGGCAAAGAGATAATCGAGATATACGGTGTAAAGGGTTTTTATATAAACTCGCTTTTCAGGATCAAAAAAAGCTTTATGCCTGTCCTTTCTGAATCACTGGAGCTCGGACGATCTTTTATCACCCGGGATTATCAGAAAAAGGCATTCCCGCTTTTTATTCTCTGGAAAGGAATAATGGTTTTCCTGCTCAGGCATTCCGGCTACAGGTACCTCATAGGCCCGGTAAGCATAAGCAACGATCTTTCAGGATTTTCAAAAAGCCTGATCGTCGAATTTATAAGGAGCTATTTCTTCGATTCAACCCTTTCCAGATTTGTGGTTCCTAAAAAGGACTTTATCATTAAGCAGGACAGGGTCACAGACCATAAAGTTTTCATCGACAGATCTGAGAAGGATATTAACAGGATCGAAAAAATAATAATCGACATTGAGCCAGGGTACCGGTTACCTGTCCTGCTGAAAAAATACCTTGAGATAAATGGCAGGATAGTCGGATTCAATGTCGATCCCAAATTCAATAACTGTGTCGACGGACTTCTGATACTTGATCTCTATTCCGTGCCGTCAGAATTCATCAGGGGCCTGTCGAGAGAGATGAATGATCCCTCAATAATTGAAAGATTCAGCCGATAAAAATAAAAGAGACGCTGCACCCAGCGTCTCACCATCCATGAACCGGGATAATTTCTATTAATAGAATTTGTACCTTTTATCAACAATATTCGCACTCTTCCTGAGTGCCTCATATGCCTCATATGTACCCCTCATACGGAATGTTGACGTGAGTCTCTCTTTTAAAAGCTTCATGTCGTCGCCGGGCGAAGTTGAAATATTATTCACCGTGATCATAAAGACGCCATTATTGCCCTTAACAGGACCTTCAAGGAGGCCCTTTTCAGCTGTAGTTGCCGCAGCAATGAGTGAAGGCTCAATACCCGCTCCGGTAACTGAATATGACCTGAAGCTGACCTGGGTAGCTTCCTGAACCTGGCTTCCGATAGCTGTTGCAAGCGATTCTATACTTTTCTCCTTTTCAGCAACATTCCTTAACTGGGCTGAAATCTTCTCAGCTTTTTTATCCTTTATAACAATATACCTTATGTCATTTTCAACATCTGCCAGAGGAGCTACTCCCTCTTCAATAGCCTTCGTGCAGAACCCGATAACATACTTATCCCCAATTTCAAAGACAGCCTGCTGGTTCTGATCAAGCACAATCTTTCCTGGGGCCGTCTGAAATAACGACATAATAATAGGTCTTGGCTTGTCGAGACCCGGAAGATTCTTTTGTTGTGGCGTAATATTGTTGGCTACCCTCATGTTCAGTTTCTCCTGCGACACGGCTTTGATGAATTTATCCAGCGTGTTGTTATTGCCGGCGAAACGACTTGCTTCAGCATAGACTTTCTGGTTTGTAATGCTGCTTGCCACGACTTTCCTGTCAATAATGCCAACATCATATTTTCGCACTTTCTTTGAGATATCGAGAATCTCAACAATGTGAACTCCGTATGTGGTCTCAACAATATTCATGTCCCCTTTTTTGGAAGAGAAGCAGTAATTATTGAATGGACCGATCATCTGTCCTTCCTTAAACCATCCAAGGTCGCCTCCGGCCTGGGCAGACTGTTTGTCTTCCGAAGTCGACTGGGCAAGCAATCCGAAAGGAATGCCCTTCCTGATAAGCAGGATCAGACTGTCTGCTTTTTCCTTTGCCTGCTTAGTGGTAAAATTGGATTTTGTAGAAATAAGAATATGACGCGCATGCACAGAATCAGGCCTGTCAGACACATCGATAAGCCGTGCCAGTTTGTATGATCCGTTTTCAAGCCATGGGCCGTAAATTTTGGTCCGGTTTTCTTCTTTGACAAATTTCTTAAGGCTGTCGGGTACACCGTTTAAACTTGTATATAACCCTGAATATCTTGCATCGGATGTTGAATTAATGAACTGTACGGCGTTATCTGAAGCAGCAAAGTCGGTCTTTGCTCTTTCTATCCACTGCTCAGACTGTTTAAAATCATCTTCAGAGGGATTAATATCAAAAGTTACATATTCTATATCCCTGCTTACCGACCTCTTGTAATTTTCTTTATGGGAATTATAATAATTGCGTATTTCCTCTGCTGAAACAGTTACAGAACTATCGGGCTGGGAAGAATAATTTTTAATCGTGTAGCTGAAATCGACAGTTCTTGAGTTTGTCTTGCTTTCAAACTCAGCCTGTTTGGATGTGATATACAAACCATGCGTCACCAGGTTATTGTACTTGGTGTTCATCCTGTCCGAAACAATTTCATTTTCAAAGAACAGCCAGTATTTTTTTGCCGTCTCATCTGTCTCGGTATTCTTAAGAAACTGGACCAGGAATGATTTATTAAACTGCCCCGTCTGCCGGTCGGTAAAAAGTTGTCTTACTACAGGGTGGGGGTCATTTCCAAAAACAAGCTCATTAACCTCCTCATCACTTACACCGATACCAAGGTCCTTGAATTTGGAATCAAGAATGGTCTCCCTGATCATCTGCTGCCACATCTGCTCCCTGATAGATTCAGAAGTTTTTTCATCGAGGTTTGACGTACCCGAAAGTTTATATATCTCCTGAAGATTCTGTATGCGTTGTTCATAATCCTGGTAAGAGATCGCTTCTCCATCAATAAGACCTATTTCATAATATTTTCTCTGGCGTAATCTCTGGCTTCTGCCTCTTCCGAAGAAATCACTGACCACGAAAATAAAAAGCGAAAGCCCGATAACTCCTGCCACCAGGACACCGGCCCTTTCCCTTAGAAACTGAAGTGCTGACATGAACTTGGTTTAATTTATTAATAAATAGTTTTTTCCATAAAATTTACAGGCGACAAATATAACAAAATTTCATTAAAACTCTGACCTGTCATTAAATTGTTACGGGTCCTGTAATTGATTGTCACAGATCAGGTATAACAGGCTGAGAGCATTTCATTAATTTAATTTGTCAAAATCGGGTTTGATTGATAAAAACACATAGAAAACAAGAAATAGTATAAAAAAACAGGGGTATGTTGATAAAAATGTGCAAAAAAACTTAAGGAACATACAAAAAACGGAGTGGATATTCGAAAAAAGAAATATTTTTGTAAAAAAAAATAAAAATGGCAGAACTTAGATTTAGTGCTTTAAGAGAAGTATTCACCAGGGGACCTGTTGAAGTTACTACACCGTCGAAAATCGTATCCGAATATTTTGGAGAAAATGTTTTTGATCTACCTAAAATGGAGCGTTTTCTTTCTAAAGAGGCGTACAAGGTAGTTAAACGTGCAATTGATGAAGGGAAATCATTAACCCGACAGGAAGCTGACCAGGTTGCTATGGGGCTCAAAGCATGGGCTACAGGTAAAGGTGCGACTCACTACACTCACTGGTTTCATCCTCTTACCGATGGAACAGCTGAGAAGCATGATGGATTTATCGAGATTGTTGAAAACGGACAAGTTGTTGAGAAATTCTCAGGCGAAGTTCTGGTACAGTCTGAACCGGATGCTTCCAGTTTCCCCAGTGGTGGTCTACGTAATACATTTGAGGCAAGAGGGTACACTGCCTGGGATGTTTCGTCACCAGTGTTTATTGTCGGAACCACACTCTGTATACCAACAATATTCGTTTCATGGACAGGTGAAGCTCTTGATTATAAAGCACCTCTTTTGAAGGCTCTTTCAGAGCTCGACAGGGCTGCAACTGATGTCTGCCAGTATTTTGATAAAGATGTTTCCAAGGTAATCGCCACACTTGGGTGTGAGCAGGAATACTTTTTGATTGATGATGCTTTGTATTATGCAAGACCCGACATTGTTCTGGCTGAAAGAACTCTGATGGGACACCAGTCATCAAAAGACCAGCAGCTTTCCGACCATTATTTTGGTTCTATTTCAGAAAGGGTTATGGCTTTTATTATAGATTTCGAATGTGAGGCTTATAAACTTGGAATTCCGGTCAAAACCCGTCACAATGAAGTAGCTCCAAATCAGTTCGAAAGTGCTCCGATCTTCGAGGAGGTAAACCTTGCAGTCGATCACAACCTATTGCTGATGGATGTTATGAGAAGGGTTGCCCGGAAACATAAATTCAGAGTTTTATTTCACGAAAAACCATTTGCTGGAATTAATGGTTCAGGGAAACACAATAACTGGTCAATGGCTACAAATACCGGGGTCAACCTCTTATCTCCGGGGAAAAATCCAAAAACCAACTTGCAGTTTCTTACCTTCCTCGTAAATGTTATCAAAGCTGTAAATGACAGCAACGATGTACTCAGAGCATCTGTAATGAACGAATCGAACTCTTACAGGCTCGGAGGTCATGAAGCTCCGCCGGCAATAATTTCAGTCTTTCTTGGTACTTACCTGATAAATATGCTTGAAAATATTGCACGGAAAGTTACGGATAAGAAAATGACGCCGGCTCAAAAAACCGAACTTAAACTTGGAATTGGCAAAATACCTGAAATTCTGCTCGATAATACTGACAGAAACAGAACATCTCCATTCGCTTTTACCGGAAACAAGTTCGAGTTCAGAGCTGTAGGGTCTTCAGCAAATTGCAGTCCTGCAATGATCGTTCTCAATGCTGCAGTTGCTTATCAGCTGACTCAGTTTAAGAAAGATGTGGATGTAATTATTAAAAAGGGTACTAACAAGGATGAGGCTATTTTCCAGGTATTGAAAAAATATATTCTCGAATCAGAGAGAGTACTATTTGAAGGTGATAATTATAGTAAAGAGTGGCATGCAGAAGCCAAGAAAAGAAAACTATGCAACCTTACCAGCGTCCCTGAGTCAATAAACCTGTATCTGACCAAAAAATCGAGAGAAGTTCTTGTCGGATCTGGGGTTTTTACAGATAAAGAGCTTGAGAGCCGCGTTGAGGTCGAATATGAGAAGTTCACGAAAAAGGTACAGATAGAATCAAGGGTACTGGGCGATCTTGCAATGAATCACATTGTTCCTATCGCAGTTAAGTATATGACCTCTCTCATTGAAAATGTAAAAGGACTCAAAGAGATCTATAATAGCACAGAATATGAAAGACTTGCAGGCGCGCGTAAAGAGGTAATAGTCACCATTTCTGATCACATTTCAATGATTAAGAAGCTTGTCAATGACATGGTGGAGGAGCGCAAAAAAGCTAATGTTATTGAGGATAATTACAGGAAAGCAAGAGTTTATGAAAGCAAAGTTAAGCCATTTCTCGATGAGATCAGGTATCATATTGATAAACTTGAGCTTGTAGTTGACAATGAAATGTGGCCGTTGCCAAAATACAGGGAGCTTTTATTCACCAGATAAATCTGGCTTTTCATAATCAGGTTGGTATCCCGCAGGGGCGTTGCATGCAATGTCCCTGCGTCGTTTTAATATAATAATTGATACCCTGGTGCGTTTGATATTTATTACCAATATTACAAAATTGATTACATTTACTTCCTAATGATTTTCAGCATATGAGGTTCGCCATTTCAATGATTTTATTGTTGACGGTTGTCTTTACTCCCGAACTGCTGGCTCAGAAAAGGAAAGCGGACAAAGCTTATGATTTTTACAGGGCAGGAGAATATTTCGAGGCCCTGGATCATTTCAAAAATGCCTATTCCAAATCGAAGGATAAAGCTATAAAGGCTGAAATGGTCTATATGGTTGCTGAATGCTACAGGTTGATAAACGATCCAAGAAATGCAGAAACCTGGTACAAGAAAGCTATCAAGTCAGCCTATTCAAAACCGGAAGCCCAATACTGGTACGCTGATGCGGTCAAAAAGAACGGACGATACCAGCAGGCATCGGACGAGTTTAAAAAGTATAAACAGCTTGTTCCAGGAGATCCCAGGGCCGACCAGCAGATCAGGTCCTGCGAGCTTGCCACAGAATGGCTGAAAAACCCCGAGGCATACAAGGTTGATGAGCTTAAGGATCTGAATTCAAAGGATGATGACTTCAGCCCGGCTTATGCAAGGGATGATTTCGGGGTTATTTATTTTACCTCCTCCCGTGATGATTCAAAGGGAAGTAAGACCCACGGGGCAACAGGACAAAGTTTTACCGATATTTTCGAAAGCAGACTGGATAAAAAGGGTAAATGGAGCATGCCTGTCCCGATTGAATCGCTTAACAGCGAGTACGAGGACGGAACGCCGAACCTGACATCTGATTACAAGGAGATATTCATTACCAGGTGTGAAGCCGGCAAAAGAGAAAAAAAAGGTTGTAAAATAATGCACTCCACAAGGAAAGGTGAAGGCTGGGACCCGCCAAAAGATCTGGGAATTCTTCCCGATTCAAGCATTGCCGCACATCCTGCGATCTCGCCTGACGGGCTTACCCTTTACTTTGTTTCGGATATTGCCGGAGGTCTGGGTGGAAAAGATATATGGTATGTGACACGAGATAAGATCTCCTCACCATGGTCAAAACCAAAGAATGCAGGTCCTGATATCAATACTGCCGGTGACGAGGAATTCCCTTACATGCGGAGTAACGGAGTTTTGTATTTTGCTTCAGATGGCCATATCGGGATGGGGGGGCTTGATATTTTCAAAGCGCTCCCACAATCCGACGGCACCTGGCTTGTGCAGAATATGAAAGCACCAATAAACAGCAACGCGGATGATTTCGGGATCACATTCCAGAACGGGACAGAAGCAGGCGTATTCAGCTCCACCAGGAAAGGAAAAGCAAATGATGAGCTTTATTCATTTGAATTGCCTCCGCTCAGGTTCAATGTTGCCGGCCTCGTAAAGGACGAAAAAACGGGCGTTCCGATACAGAGCTCAACGGTGCAGCTTATCGCCAGCGACGGAACTAATTTTGAAGCACAGACCGGGACGAGTGGTGATTTTAAATTTGCACTTAAGCCCGGAGTAGACTATATCTTCCTTGCCTCGAAAAAAGGATACCTGAACGGTAAAGAAAAAGAGACTACCAAAGGGCAGGAAAAAAGCCGCGACTTCATGGTCACTATTCTCCTGACAGCAATTGACAAGCCAATAGAACTTTCCAATATTTTTTACGATTTTGATAAATGGGATCTAAGGCCCGAATCAATGGTAACACTCGATAAACTGGTTGAAACATTGAATGATAACCCGAGTGTCACTATAGAGCTCAGATCACATACTGACTCAAGGGCAGCTGAAGATTACAACCTGACCCTCTCCCAGAAAAGAGCCCAGTCTGTGGTGGATTACCTCGTTTCCAAAGGAATTGAAATTGACAGACTGACTGCAAAAGGATATGGAAAATCAAGTCCAAAGGTGGTTGATGCCGAGATAAGCAGCCAGTACTCCTTCCTGAAGGCAGGAACAACACTATCGGAGCAGTTCATTAATACACTGGCTAATGATGAGCAGAAGGAGATCGTTCACCAGATAAACAGGAGAACAGAATTTAAAGTGCTGAGAACGGACTACCAGTCACCGAAAAAATAAAAAATAGATTTGGATGAAAGCCGGTTCAAGGTATTCGGGAAGAGGAGTTTCATCCTCAAAGGAGGATGTTCATAACGCGATTGCCAATATCGACAAAGGCTTATTTCCGGGCGCTTTCTGCAAGATAGTTCCGGACCTTCTTGGTGGAAATAAGGAATATTGCAACGTCATGCATGCCGACGGTGCTGGAACAAAATCCTCACTTGCTTATATCTACTGGAAAGAAACAGGTGATATGTCGGTATGGAAAGGTATTGCACAGGATGCAATTGTCATGAACCTGGATGATCTTCTCTGTGTCGGGGCTTATGACAATATTCTTCTTTCATCAACGATCGGAAGAAATAAAAACCTAATACCCGGAGAGGTGATCTCTGCCATTATCAGCGCGACTGAAGAGATACTTGCCGGGCTCAGAGACCAGGGTATCGGAATCTGGTCAACGGGTGGAGAGACAGCTGATGTCGGCGACCTCGTAAGAACTATTATTGTCGATTCAACGGTTGTTGCCAGAATGAAGAGGGACCAGGTGGTTTCAAACGACAGGATAAAAGCAGGTGATGTAATCGTAGGCCTCTCTTCAGGCGGGCAGACAACCTATGAGGATATCTGCAACAGTGGTATAGGCAGCAATGGACTTACATCTGCGCGTCACGACCTATTCGATGGATATCTTGCCAGAAAATATCCTGAGAGCTTCGATCCTTCAATTCCGCCTGAGCTGGTCTACTCAGGACATCTGAAGCTTACTGACAGAATTGAAGAACTTGGAATAGATGCCGGAAAACTGCTGTTGTCGCCCACCAGGACCTATGCCCCGGTCGTAAAAAAGATCATCGAATCCATGAGAAAAGAGATCCATGGGATGATACACTGTAGTGGTGGAGGACAGACCAAGATTCTTCACTTTGCAGGAAATATCCACGTTGTAAAGGATAACCTGTTCCCCCTGCCACCTCTGTTCGGCATAATCCAGGAACAATCGGGCACATCATGGGAGGAGATGTACCGGGTATTTAACATGGGACACAGGTTCGAAATTTATGCGAATGAAAAAACTGCAGGGGAAATAATCCCGATTGCTTCCGGATTTAATCTGGAGGCAAAGATCATAGGCCACTGTGAGGCTTCGGACTCTAAGAAACTGACAATCAGGTCTGAGTTTGGCAGGTTTTCTTATTAGAATTCCTTCAGTTACACGGAGTTCCACAGAGAAATTGCCTGATCCGACCCCACTAACCAAATTAGCCTCTGTGCCTTTGCGCCTTTACGCCTCTGTGCCTCTGTGCCTTTGCGCCTCTGTGCCTTTGCGCCTTTACGCCTCTGTGCCTCTGTGCCTCTGTGCCTCTGCGCCTCTGCACCTTTATGCCTTTGCACCTTTACACCTTTTTATTATCTTTGCACCCTGAAATTATTCAAGTATGGCAAACAACATTATTCTCGAGAGACTTGAAGGTGTTAAACAGCGATTTGTGGAGGTCGGAGAACTTCTCACGCAGCAGGATATTCTCTCGGATATGAAGAAGTATGTAAAGCTTAACAAGGAATATAAGGAACTTCAGCCAATTATTGAAGCTTACGAAAGGTACAAGCTTACTCTTATAAATATTACAAGTACAAAAGAGCTCCTTGGAACAGAAAAGGATGAAGAGATGAGAGATATGGCAAAGATTGAGCTTGAGGAGCTTAATGCCAGGATACCTGTAATGGAGGAGGAGATCAAAATGTTGCTTATTCCTGTTGATCCGGAAGATACCAAGAACGCCGTAATGGAGATCAGGGCTGGAACAGGTGGTGACGAAGCCAGCATTTTTGCAGGAGACCTTTTCAGGATGTACACCAAGTATTTTGAAAACAAGGGATGGAAATGCGAGGTCACCAACTACTCTGAAGGAACAGCCGGTGGGTATAAGGAGATAGTGATGAGCGTCACCGGAGATGGAGTATACGGGATCATGAAATATGAATCGGGCGTTCACCGTGTTCAGAGGGTACCGCAAACTGAAACTCAGGGACGTATTCATACTTCGGCAGCTTCAGTAGTAGTGCTTCCTGAGGCAGACGAGGTTGATGTTGAGATCAGGAATGAAGACATAAGGAAAGACACTTATTGTTCATCAGGCCCTGGCGGCCAGTCAGTAAATACTACCTATTCCGCCATCAGGCTTACTCATATACCGACAGGCATTGTGGTCACCTGCCAGGATGAAAAATCCCAGATAAAGAACTATGACAAAGCTCTGAAGGAATTAAGGACACGCCTTTATAACCTTGAATACCAGAAGTACCTTGATGACATCTCAAAGAAAAGAAAAACCATGGTATCAACAGGTGACCGGTCTGCCAAGATCAGGACCTATAATTATCCCCAGGGCAGAATGACGGACCACCGCATTACTTATACTGTCTACAATCTGCCTTCGATCCTCGATGGTAATATCCAGGAGGTTCTTGATAAGCTGCAGATGGCAGAAAATGCTGAGCGGCTCAAGGAGAATAATATACAGTAATATTTGCAAAATGGACCATTCGCAGTTATTCAGGAATATTAGGGAGAAACACTCCTTCCTATGTGTCGGTCTCGATTCGGAACCAGGTAAGATACCGTCATCCTTGCTTAAAAAAAAGGATCCCGTATTTGAATTCAACAGACGCATAATAGATGCTACACATAAGTTCACAGTAGCATATAAGCCCAATGTTGCCTTTTATGAATGTAACGGCTCCTCCGGATGGGAGACCCTTGAAAAGACGGCTAAATATATCAGGGATAACTATCCTTCGATCTTTATTATTGCCGATGCCAAACGCGGAGATATCGGCAATACATCCAAAATGTACGCCCAGGCTTTTCTAGGGAGAATGCCCTTCGATGCAGTAACGGTCGCCCCCTATATGGGAGAAGACTCGGTCACTCCGTTCCTTTCATTTGAAGGGAAATGGGTTATCCTTCTTGCACTTACTTCAAACAAGGGCGCCAGTGATTTTCAATATCATAACGAGGATGGGATAAAGCTTTTCGAGAGAGTGCTCACCGTATCTCAAAAATGGGGTACCACAAATAACTTGATGTACGTCGTCGGAGCGACCCGTGCAGAGATGCTGAAGGATATAAGGAAGATTGTTCCCGATCATTTCCTGCTGGTCCCGGGAGTAGGAGCCCAGGGAGGAAGTCTTGAAGAGGTTGTCAGATACGGGATGAACAACAGCTGCGGATTACTGGTGAATTCATCGCGTGGGATAATATTTGCCGACAATTCAGAAAACTTCGATAAAATCGCCGGCGAAAAAGCCGAAGAGATGCAGAAGGAGATGGAGAAATATCTCATTGAAAGAAATCTGATTTAATTGTCATTCGCTTTGCTGTCATTCGCTTCGCTGTTATTCGCTTCGCTGTTATTCGCTTCGCTGTTATTCGCTTCGCTGTTATTCGCTTCGCTGTTATTCGCTTCGCTGTCATTCGCTTCGCTGTCATTTCTTAACTGTCTCTTAGTCCCTTAGTCCCTTAGTCCCTCAGTCTCCAAGTCTTTTCTATCTCCCCCTCTCCAAGTCTCTCTTTCACCCCCTCTATCTGCAATCCTTCTTGTTTTTTTAAGATGGCTTTTCTATCTTTATGACTGCGTCGCTGCATTTTAAAATATTCAGTCATGAAAGAGGAATTTCTCCATTTTGTGTGGAAGTATGGCCTATTTTGCTCCGACAGTCTGAAAGACAATGAGGGCAATACGATCCTGGTCATTCACCCTGGTGAATACAATCGTGATGCAGGTCCTGATTTTTTCAATTCCAGGCTTGTCATCGGCGGAACCGAATGGGCAGGTAATGTTGAGATACATATAAAGGCGTCCCAATGTGAGACCCATGGTCACCATCGCGATCATTCATTTGATAATGTGATCCTTCATGTAGTGGCAGAAAATGATAAAAGAGTGAGGAACGCGAGGGGACAGGAGGTACTGACCACAGAGATCGAATATGATGAATCGGTCTATGAGAAATATATCACCCTGGTCAATAACCCCGCCGCAATTGCCTGCCAGAATGAAATCGGAAATGTCGACATGTTCTACATCCATCACTGGATGCAATCGCTTATGGTGGAAAGACTATCAGGGAAGTCAGCTGCCATCGCGAGGATATTTTCCGAAACCGGAAATGACTGGGAAGAGACCCTTTACAGGGTCATTACAAGGTATTTCGGCTTCAGGGTGAATACCGGACCATTTGAAATGCTGGCTGCCATGCTGCCATTCAAAATCATCAGGAAGCATGCTGATAACCGTTTCCAGGTTGAGGCATTATTGTACGGAACAGCCGGGATGCTTGATGAAGGAATTTTCAGGAACGCGATCGGGGATGCATATTACCGTGAGCTTATCAGGGAATACAAAATCCTTTCTGCGAAATATTCGCTTCAGCCTGTGCACGGCTGGCTCTGGAAGTTCAGCCGTCTGAGACCGGTGAATTTTCCAACTGTAAGGCTCTCGCAGCTTTCTGCCATGCTATGTGTTGCCGGAGGACTTTTTTCAAAAGTTATCGAATCAAAGAAAATAAATGAGTTAAGAGCTCTTTTCGAAGTTGCAGCCTCTCATTACTGGGATGATCATTTTGTATTTGGAAGAGAAAGCAGAAGAATAGAAAAGAAAACTGGTGACAATGCAACTGGTATTTTACTGATCAATTCAGTGATCCCTGTAATATTCACTTATGGAAAGCTGAGAAGCGAATATGAGTTTTCGGAGAGGGCACTCTCTTTTCTCGACGAAATTGAACCAGAAGCAAACGTTATCATAGGGGAATGGAGAGCTTCGGGTATCGAACCGGTATCGGCTTCTGATACACAGGCTTTGCTGCATCTCAGGAATGAATACTGCCGGAAACGACGATGTCTCGAATGCCGTATCGGAAGCAGGCTGATTGCCTCGGGACGAAAGTTCAAGGATCCGGAAGAGTTGATCCTGGAACCCTGAAGAAATAAAGACGGCAATCTAATTATCGGAAAAACTTTCACAGAGGAGATCCGGAGAATCGCAGAGGGTCACAGAGGATTTTCTCTGTGTACCTCTGTGACCTCTCAGTGTCACTTCGTGTAACAAAAAATACGCTCTTCAAAAGAAAATTGACAAACGCCCTGAATTAGTTGATAAACAGGCAAATATTTACACTATTTCACGCAACGAAACGAATTCATTTACCGTCTATTATTAGATGAATGGTAAATATTTTCCCTTGTATCGGGTTTATGTCTGGAATATTTAAGGGTCAGAAGGCAGCCATTAGATCATACTTATTTAGAGATCAAATTAAAAAAATTGAAAATTGTTTGATATTTTACATAAAAAAGTCTTATTTTTGCGTTCCAAAATTGGAGACTCGATCTATATTTGGATTAACAATATATTAATTAAGGATATGTACTTGACAGCAGAGAAGAAACAGGAGTTATTCAAATCGT
This sequence comes from Bacteroidales bacterium, assembly GCA_050013475.1. Taxonomy (GTDB): domain Bacteria; phylum Bacteroidota; class Bacteroidia; order Bacteroidales; family VadinHA17; genus LD21. Next base: position 297,099 of record JBEKFE010000002.1, on the reverse strand, counting down.
TTGGAACGTCGGAGACAGATACCGGAACGGCTGAGGGACAGATTGCACTTTTTTCGTACCGTATCGGACATCTTACAGAGCATCTTAAAAAGAATAAAGGTGACTTCAGTACTCAGAGGGCACTTATAAAACTTGTCGGAAAAAGGAGAAGGCTTCTGGATTATCTGAGAGTTAAAGACATCAACAGATATCGTGAAATCATAAAAGCGCTGAAATTGCGCAAATAGGAAAAAAGGCAATTCAGAATTGCCTTTTTTCTTACCAAATATTATTATCCGGAAGTTTCATTTCCTGAAAATTCATAAATCATGTTTAAAATAGTTGAGAAAACCATTGATCTAGGTGAAGGGAGAATAATTACCCTTGAGACCGGGAAACTGGCCAGGCAGGCCGACGGTTCAGTTTTGCTGAGGATGGGGAAAACCATGTTGCTTGCAACTGTCGTTTCAGCAAAAGAGGCAAAGGAGGATACCGATTTCATGCCCCTTTCTGTAGAGTACAAGGAGAAATATGCCTCTTCGGGACGTTTCCCGGGCGGATTCATGAAAAGAGAATCAAAACCTTCAGATTATGAGATTCTTATTTCACGTCTTGTGGACAGGGCCCTCAGGCCTCTTTTCCCTGATAATTATCACGCTGAGACATTTGTAACAATTAACCTGATCTCCGCTGATATGGATATTATTCCTGATTCCCTGGCCGGACTTGCAGCATCTGCAGCTCTTGCAGTTTCTGATATCCCGTTTAACGGACCAATTTCGGAGGTAAGGGTAGGCAGGGTCAATAAGTCATTCATAATAAACCCCACTGCCACGCAGCTGAAGGATTCAGATATTGACCTTATGGTAGGGGCCACGTACGACAATATCCTGATGGTTGAAGGTGAGATGAAAGAGGTTTCAGAGGCTGAAATGCTTGAGGCCCTTAAGCTTGCTCATGATGCAATAAAAATTCATTGCAAAGCCCAGATGGAATTTGCCGAAGCGGTCGGGTCAACCGTTAAACGTGAGTACTGTCATGAAGAAAATGATGAGGATCTGAAGAAAAAGGTCTGGGATGAGACATATGAAAAGTGCTACCAGGTAGCCAGGTCCCTTACTGCTGACAAGCATAAAAGGACTGAAGCTTTCGAAGCTGTAATAAACGATTTTCTGACTCAGTTTACCGGGGAGGATGCTGTTAATGAAAATCTGGCAAAAAGATATTATCACGAAGTTCACAAAGAGGCTTCGAGAAGACTTGTGCTCGATGAAAATGTCAGGCTCGACGGAAGGAAACCTGATGAGATCAGGCAGATATATTGCGAAATAGATCCTCTTCCTGCCACACATGGCTCAGCATTGTTCACAAGAGGTGAGACCCAGTCGCTGACAACCGTAACGCTCGGCACCAAGCTGGATGAGAAAATCATCGACGAGGTGCTGAATCAGGGTACTGAAAAATTTACACTTCATTATAATTTCCCTCCCTTCTCTACAGGCGATGCAAAGCCTGCAAGAGGTATAAGCAGGAGAGAGATCGGTCATGGCAACCTGGCCCACAGGGCTTTAAAGAATATGATGCCGCCTGAAACAGAGAATCCTTACGCTGTAAGAGTCGTTTCGGATATACTTGAATCGAACGGTTCATCATCGATGGCTACAGTCTGTGCTGGGACACTGGCACTTATGGATGCAGGTATTCAGATCCGCAAACCGGTATCAGGGATCGCCATGGGACTTATTACAGACAAGAACTCCTCGAAATATGCCATCTTATCGGATATTCTTGGAGATGAGGATCATCTTGGCGATATGGATTTCAAGGTAACAGGTACACGCGATGGTATTACCGCTACGCAGATGGATATCAAGGTTGAAGGTCTCAGCTACGAGGTACTGGGAAAAGCACTTGAACAGGCAAGAATAGGCAGGCTTCATATCCTTGGAATAATGGAGCAGACAATTGCAGAACCGCGTCCTGAACTCAAACCTCACGCACCAAGAATAGAGATGCTTACGATACCAAAAGATATGATAGGCGCACTTATTGGTCCGGGTGGAAAGGTTATCCAGGAGATACAAAGGGAGACAGGGACAACGATCGTTGTTGAAGAGAAAAATGGCTGCGGCGATGTGAATATTTTTGGCGAGAACAAGGAAGCCATCACTGCTGCTCTCGACTGGGTAAGGAAGATCGTAGCTGTTCCTGAGGTCGGACAGGTATATAAAGGAAAGGTTAAGTCAATTCTGGCGTTCGGAGCATTTGTGGAGATACTTCCGAACAAGGACGGGCTTCTTCATATTTCGGAAATTGCCTGGGAAAAGATAAAGACAGTAGAAGAGGTACTCAAGGAGGGTCAGGAGGTGGAGGTAAAACTTATCGACATTGATCCTAAAAACGGGAAACTCAGACTCTCGAGGAAAGTTCTTCTTCCTCGTCCGCCCCGGCAGGAAAAAGACGATCACCATAACGAACAAAAATGATAATTTATCCCGACATAACATGTCGGGATTTTTTTGTTTTTCCGCGTCCTATTTCTAATTTTGATCGGATGTAAAAGGAATAACCCGACTGCCATGCGCATAAAATATAATTATGTTGTGATTGAAGGCAATATTGGCGCCGGGAAAACCACCCTTGCCACAAAAATCTCCAACCAGTTCAATGCCCGTCTTATCCTCGAAAGGTTCGATGACAATCCGTTTCTCCCGAAATTCTACGACGACCCGGAAAAATATTCCTTTCCCCTGGAACTTTCGTTCCTGGCCAGCAGGTACAGGCAGCTTAAGGAGGAGCTTGTCGAACAGGATCTGTTCAAGTCATTTACAGTAGCTGATTATTACTTCATGAAATCACTGGTATTTGCAGCCTCCACTCTGAGCGGGGACGAATATAATCTGTACAGGCAGATATTTCATATAATATTTGGCTCGCTTCCTAAGCCCGACATCTACGTGTACCTGCATCTTAAGCCTGAAAGACTTATTCAGAATATAGAAAAGAGGGGAAGACCCTTTGAAAAGTCAATAACGCCGGAGTATCTGAAGAAGATCCAGGATAACTATTTTTCATTTTTCAAACAAAATTCAGATAATAAATATCTGGTGATCGACATCAACGAGATCGATTTTGTCGAGAATGAAGCCCATTATTCAAGGGTTGTGGATACTATTTTCTACGACGATTACCCTCCAGGGATCAACAAGATCATATTGTAATTATTTTGCAGGAAGAACAAAAGATGAACAATTTTTTTTAAATTTGCATGAAATTGTTAATTTTACTATATTGTTAGTTGTTAATCAAGTAAATCAATCATAAACAATAAATCTTTTGACCATGAAAAAAATCAGTAGCTATTTTATCCTTTTGCTGGCAGCAGCTGTTATGGTTAGTTGCAGCGGCCTGAATAAAATGAAAAAGAACGCCAACCTGGTAAAATATGAAGTTACCCCGAAGGTTCTTGAAACACATGCAGGCCTTGTTGAAGTTACAATCAAAGGTTCATATCCGCAGAAGTACTTTGACAAGAAAACCGTTCTTGAAATTACCCCGGTTCTGACTTACGAAGGCGGAGAAACAGCTTTTGATAAAGTTTCAAAACAGGGTGAAAGTATCAAGGAGAACAACCAGTCAATTTCCAATGCATCGGGAGGTACATTTACATATAACGGTAAGATTCCATACAAGGATGCAATGAAAATGTCTCAGCTTGTTGTTAGGGTAAAAGCTACAAGGGGAAAAACAGTCCTTGCTTTTGATCCGGTCAAAATTGCTGATGGTGTTATCGCAACCTCAACGCTGGTAATGGTCGACGCAAGACCGATCATGATGGCCGACAAATATGTAAGGATCACACCCGAAAGCCAGATGGCTGATATCAAATATCAGATCAATATGGCTGATATCCGCAGTACTGAACTTACAAAGGATGATGTTAAGCTTCTTAAAGATTACATCAAAAGTGTAAGTGCAGATTCAACCCGCAAATTCAAAACAGCCGAGATAAGTTCCTACGCTTCTCCGGACGGACCTTATACATTAAATGAAAAACTTTCCGGCAAACGTGGTGAGACAGCTGATAAATTCATCAAGAAAGAGTTTGACAAAGTTCCTGCCGCTAAAACTACAGGATTCTTCAATTCAAAAACCACAGCTGAAGACTGGGACGGTTTCAAAGCCGAGCTTGAAAAATCAAATGTTCAGGATAAAGATCTGATCCTCCGCGTTCTTTCAATGTATTCCGACCCTGAGGTCCGCAATAAAGAGATCAAGAACATGTCGGCTGCATTTGAAGTACTCAAAAAAGACATCCTTCCGCAGTTAAGAAGGTCAAAATTCATGTTGAGTGTTGATAAGGTTGGTCGCAGCGACGAACAGATACTTGCCCAGATCAAGGCCGATCCGAAAGTTCTTTCTCTCGAGGAACTGCTTTATGCAGCTACTCTTACCAAAGACTTCAATGAGAAGCTGAATTATTATCAGATCGCTTCAGCACAGAACCCGACATGCATTCGTGCTGCCAATAATATTGGCTACTGCTACCTGGAACTCGGCAAGGCTGATGAAGCTATTGCAGCTCTTGAGAAAGCAAAAGCAATTGCAAATAGCGACATCGTGAAGAATAATTTCGGCTTTGCTTATCTTCTCAAAGGTGATGCAGCAAAAGCTGAGGAATACTTCACATCAATGACTACAGCTACTCCCGAATCAAAATACGGACTGGGGATTCTTGCAATCAAAAAGGGTCAGTACGATCAGGCTGTTAACTATTTCGGAAGCGAACCCAGCTATAACCTTGCACTTGCTCTTCTTTTGAAAGGTGATGTGAACAAGGCAAAAGTTACTCTTGAAAGCCTGAAGGAGCTTTGCAAATGCGGGATGCCATCATACCTTAAAGCAGTTGTTGGTGCACGTATGGATGACAGAACTTATGCTTTCAACAACCTTCGCGAAGCTATTGGGCTCAAAGCTGACTGGAAAGCTTATGCCAAAACGGACCTTGAATTTGCCAAGTATTTCAATGATGATACATTCAAAGGTATTATCCAGTAAGAATATTTAATTCAATATAAAAAAGCCGCTCCAATTGAGCGGCTTTTTTATAGCTCACTTTGTCCCGGCAGATCTCATGAATTCACCCCCTGGACCGATCGAAAGATCGGGACGGGGTGGTTGATTCTTTATATCTTAACTTCCTGCTGATCTCCCATAGCACTATCCCTGCACTCACTGCAATATTGAACGAATGTTTTGTTCCGAATTGCGGAATTTCAATGCAATGATCACACATATTTACAATATCCTGCGAAACACCATGTATCTCATGTCCGAAGATAAGAGCATATTTCCCCCCCTTTTCAGTAGTGAAATCCTGCAATTCATAGGCACCTTCCACCTGCTCAACTGCAACAATTACGTATCCGTGTCTCTTAAGTTCAGTAACGGCATCAACGGTTTTGGAGTAATACTTCCACTCGACTGATTCCGTGGCCCCCAGTGCAGTTTTCTGAATATCCCTGTGCGGAGGTGTCGGTGTAATTCCGCAGAGCAGGATCCTTTCTACCAGAAAAGCATCGGCAGTTCTGAATACCGAACCCGTATTATTATGACTTCTGACATTATCGAGGATAATGGAAAGGGGCAGCTTTTCAGAATCTGCGAATTCCCTGACCGTCTTTCTTCCAAGCTCCTCATTGAGACGCTTTCTCATTCTCAGTTTTTACACGAAATTACTTAAAATATCCTTTTATTTTTCTATTTTGGACACCATTGAAAACACTGGTTCTTCTCAAGGGTTTTTTAAAAAAGACTTATAAAAGACAGCAAAATGAATATTCATGAATTTCAGGGCAAATCGATCCTAAGAGCTTACGATGTTGATATACAGGAAAGCTTTGTGGCTGAGAATCCTGCTCAGGCAGTCATGGTAGCCGAAGAGCTGGAAAAGAAATTAGGATCAAAATTCTTCGTAATTAAAGCACAGATACATGCCGGAGGAAGGGGAAAAGGAGGAGGCGTTAAACTTGCAAAATCACCTGCCGAGGCAGGAGAAATTGCCGGAAAAATGATTGGTATGCAGCTTGTTACTCCACAGACTGGCTCTAAAGGTAAAAGGGTGAACAGGGTTATTGTTGCCCAGGATGTTTATTACAAGGGTGAAAATGAGACGAAAGAGTTTTATATAAGTATTCTTCTTAACCGGAATACCGGAAGATATGTCGTGATGTACTCTACGGAAGGTGGTATGGATATTGAAGAGGTAGCCGAAAAAACTCCTGAACTCATATTCAGGGAAGAGATCGAGCCCGCCGCTGGCCTTTGCCAGTTCCAGGCGAGGAATATCGCCTTCAACCTTGGATTGTCAGGTAAAGCTCATAAGAACATGCAAAAATTTCTGCTTGGCATATATGAAGCTTTCACTGGTTGCGATGCACAGCTTCTGGAGATCAATCCGGTTCTTAAGACCAGCGACGACCGGATTCTTGCTGTTGATGCTAAGGTCGTGCTGGATGACAATGCCCTTTTCAGGCATCCTGATCTTGCTGAAATGAGAGATAAAAGCGAAGAAGATCCATTCGAGGTCGAAGCGGGCGAGCATAACCTGAACTTTATCAAACTCGATGGAAATGTTGGTTGCATGGTAAATGGGGCAGGACTGGCAATGGCGACTATGGACATTATCAAGCTTTCAGGGGGACAACCTGCAAATTTTCTCGATGTTGGGGGCGGGGCCAATGCAAAAACAGTTGAGGCAGGATTCAGGATAATCCTGAAAGACCCTGCCGTAAAAGCTATCCTTATAAATATCTTTGGAGGTATTGTCAGGTGCGACAGGGTAGCCAACGGTGTCGTTGAAGCTTACAGATCGATAGGAGAAATAAAGATCCCGGTTATCGTCAGGCTACAGGGTACCAATGCCGTAGAAGCAAAGGAAATTATTGATAAATCGGGGCTCAGGGTATATTCAGCCATCTCATTCAGCGAAGCTGCAAAAAAAGTGACGGAGGTTCTTGGTTGAACATTTTCCTGAAATTGAGATTTTGTACTAAAACAAACAGCTTCTGAATGCTACTGAAAAGATCGGGAAAAATACGCCTGGCAATCCTGCTGTTGATCACGTTAGTGATAGTATATGCCGTTATTCTGATTTTTTCTGGCGACGCCAGGCGCAGGTTAAGAATTATTTTCAGTCCTGCATGTATCCAGTATAAACAAGGATCGTTCAGCAATAAGCTTACCGACAGGATCGTAGATTACTCGTCAGAGGCCAGGAGAACGGGAATAAAGGAATGCAGGGATGAGAACGATATAAAGGCCATGCTGTCAGACGAAGAGCTGGTAAAAATTTCATCCGGGAGATCATATATTATCGGGAAGCTAAATTTCAGCTATCCATATCTGACAAAAGAGAGTAAGGAGTTACTGGAAGAAATTGCCACTCGTTTCAGGGAAAAAGCAGACAGGGCAGGTCTGCGAGGTTCAAGGTTCACTGTCACCTCTATGATCAGGACAACTGAACAGATGAAGCAACTCAGACGAATTAATTCAAATGCCTCAGCCAATAGCCCCCATCTTAACGGTAATGCATTCGATATCTCGTATGCAAGGTTCAGATCGAGGAAACTATTTATTACAGAATGCGATAAAAGATTTCTTAAGGAGGTGTTAGCGGAAGTGATCGTTCAGCTCCGCGATGAGAATAAATGCTGGGCCACATATGAAAAGAACCAGAGCTGCTTTCACGTGGTGGCAAGATAGCGAGTCACTTCCCGGGATCATTTTTTATGTGATTCGTCGCAATAAGGCTTATTCTGCGATCTTCCACACCTGCAGATAAACACCTCCGCAGGGCTGTCCATAATGTCTCTTTTGGAATCGCTCAGCAGGAAATTCCCTGTGATCCTGATCGGACCGTTGTCAATAACTTCGATTACAGCCAGTGGCTTAAGCTCCTTGTTCTCATCCATTATCCTGTCAGTTATCGTTAAAATCCGTTTTTCTGTGTGCCCCGTCACAGAATGGCATATGATTGCTTGACCCGCATCTGCAAAGGGAGATTATACTTTCCCTGACCTCTTTCCTGGAATTTCCGTAAATGACGGTAAATGATCCATTTATTACAAGCGGACCATCGGGCATTACTTTAACGGACACTGGTTCAGGAGTGGAGTCATATCCTGGAGCAAGTAATTCCGGTCTCCTGAAGTTCACATGATTGGTCTGAAGCGGATCCACATCACTGTTCTTTTCCTGTTCATTCCATTTCCATGTAAGGGCATCTGTGGGGCACATGTTAACAGTGTCAATTATCTCCTGTGTGCTGGCTCCGTGCATATCTACCCATGGCCGTTTCCCGGGGTCAAATACATCGATCAGCTCCCTGTAGCAGTAAGATGCATGGATGCATGAATCAGGTTTCCAGTAGACTGTTATCTCTCCGTTTGTGTATCTTCTTCCTCTTCTGAAACTTCGTTCATTTTCCATTTTGAATGGCCATTTAAAAATACTGGTTTTCCAGGCTTGCCTTAAGTTCCCAGGATCGCTGCTTCTTGAATCCTGGCTCTATTTTCAGGCCTGCAATTTAAAAATAATATTGTTAAAAGTGAGAAGGGATTTGTTTATAACTATTAGATGGTTTATTTATATATTTGTCAGGCTGTCTGCACTTTTGTGGCAATGGCTTTTATGAAATGGAAATACGGTAATTAATTGATTAGATGCAGCCTATTCTCATACTTCTCGGGTCTGTAATTATAATTTCAACTGTCACTTTTGCCTTTCTGGCCAGGTTAAAGAAAATTAACTCTGAACTTGCCCGGAAGAATGCGCAGATAGTGGAAATCAGCAAATTGCTTGAGTCAGCCAACAAAAACCTGGCAAGCCAGAAGGACGAGATAGTCAAAGAGCTTTCAGACTCTGAAAATTTTTTCGGAACACTTATCCAGTCTGCTGAAGACGGTATCTCATTTTATGATGAAGAGTGGAACCTCATCTTTGCAAACAATGCTTTTTTCTCACTTATAGGCCACGACCGGGATAAATATTTTGCATCCAATCCTGATGATTTTATTCATCCGGAAGATCTTGAATATTCGACTAAACTTCGCGAAGCTCTTAAGAACAAGGGAAAATACGAGGGAGAACTCCGGCTTAAGCATAAGGATGGTTATTATATAAATCTATCATCAAGGTCGGTGTTGATGAAGAATTCTTCAGGCAAGGTGCTTGGTTACCTGACTGTTTCACGCGATATTACGGCCCTCAGAAAATACCACGAAGAGCTTGTTCAGGCTAAAGTTGAGGCCGAAACAGGCAATAAGCTTAAAGCCAGCTTCCTTGCCAACATTTCCCATGAGATAAGAACGCCACTGAACAGTGTTGTTGGCTTTGCCAATCTTCTCCTTTCGGATGAGCTTTCAAAAGCTACAAAAGAGGAATATATTGATCATATTAACCATAACAGCGAAAAGCTTCTCCAGATTATCGGTGATATTATAGATCTGTCCAGGCTCGAGAGCTCCCAGATCGAGATCACCTACGAAGAATCATCACTTGCTGAAATAATTAACGAGGTCATAGAAGAATCGAGAAAAACGATCAGGAGAAATGAAAAACCTATTATTCTGAGCGTCAGGAATCAGTTCGGCGATGAGGGTGATCTTATTTTTACCGACCGGCTATGGGTGAAAAGGGTGTTGAATCACCTGATGGATAACGCGATCAAGTTCACTCTTGAAGGATCTGTCGAGCTTTCTTATGCTAGAGAGGAGGAAAACCTGATTTTCAGTATCAAGGATACGGGGATCGGGATTAAAAAAGAAAATCTTGCAAGAATATTTGAGGAGTTCAGTCAGGAGATTGACGGACATCACAGACCATTCGAAGGACTTGGAGTAGGACTGACGCTGGCTAAAGAGGTAATTGAAAGAATGGGAGGAAAAATTGCAGTAAAGTCAGAGAAGGGTATCGGATCGGAATTCAGTTTTACAATTCCCTACAGACCCGCAGGAAGCAGCAGGAACAGATCAAGGGAGGTTTCAAAAGTAACTGCTGCACTTGACTGGAGTTCAAGGAAATGTCTGCTCGTGGATGACAATAAGGATGTCCTTATTTATCTTAACAGAATATTACTCGATACAGGAATAAATGTATTGATGGCAAGATCGGGGATAGAAGCTGTCGGGATGGTAAAAAGCACCCCTGATCTGGATGTGGTCCTCCTCGATATGCAAATGCCTGAAATGAATGGCATTGAAGTCACCAGGGAAATAAGGAAGATAAGGAAATCACTACCGATAATTGCACAGACAGCGTTCATTTTTGAGGATGACAAGGATATTATTCTTGAGGCCGGATGTGATGCCTGTCTTATAAAACCAATTAGAAAAGACCACCTGCTGACTGTTATGTCAGGTTTTATAAAAACCATCTGATAAGGATTTTCCAGGGGCAAAATTTTCAATATAAGCTCAACTGTGAAGAAACGTGAACTGCGGTTCATGTATAATTCTTATTTTGCATACAGATTCCCGTTATGAAAAAAGAGCTTTTTGCCGATGTTATCCTGCCTTTGGCCGTAAAAGGCAGATTCACTTATCGCATTCCTGAAAGACTGGCTGAAGCGATAAAGGTTGGTTCAAGAGTCATGATCAGGTTTGGAAATAAAAAGCTTTATCTGGCTTTGGTCTGCAGTATAACGGATAATGATCCGGGAATCAAAAACATGAAAGAGATCTCGGAACTGATCGATATTTCACCTGTGATCAGTCAGACTCAGCTAAAATTCTGGAAGTGGATCTCAGAATACTATATGTGTACAATGGGTGAGGTGCTGAAAGCAGCCATGCCAGCCGGAAGTGAATCATCCGGCAAATACAGGCCAAAAGAGGAGAGGTTCCTGATTCTGTCAAAAAAATATTCTGACAATGAGCTGCACCGGATCCTCGACTCTCTTTCAACGGCCCCGAAACAGCTGGATATCCTGACAGCTTATCTTAGCCTTACTGGTTATTCATCAGGTTCCGACCTTTTCCCCGTAAAAAATACACTCCTGCTTAAAGAATCAGGTGCCCTGCTTTCGTCTGTGACATCCCTGGTCAAAAAGGGAATACTCGTTTCACTTAGCCTGGAGACCAGCAGCATACAACATAAAGTGACAGCAACTGAACCGCTCAGGGAGTTGAGTTCAAGCCAGTCGGAGACGTATCAGTCAATTATCTCACAATTAAAGGAGAAGGAAATAATTCTGCTTCATGGAGTTACATCCAGCGGTAAAACAGAGTTGTACATAAGGCTTATTGACGAACAGCTGAAAAATGGGAAGCAGGTTCTTTATCTGCTTCCTGAGATCGCACTGACTGCACAGATAATTACACGGTTGAGAAGGCATTTCGGAAAATTAACAGCTGTTTTCCATTCGAGGCTGACAGATGCAGAAAGGATAGGGATATGGAACAGCTTGGCACAACCTGGTAACGGAAACGGAATCAGGCTTATTATCGGAGCCAGGTCGTCACTGTTCCTTCCATTCCACGATCCCGGCCTGATCATTATTGATGAAGAGCATGACAGTTCATATAAGCAGCATGACCCTGCGCCAAGATACAATGCCAGGGATTCTGCCATTATGATGGCTTCGATGTGGAAAGCGAAGACGATCCTGGGTTCAGCCACTCCTTCAGTTGAAACCATGTATAACGCCTTTTCGGGCAGGTATGGTTATGTCTGGCTGGGTGAGAGATACGGGAAAATTAATCTTCCGGAAATTATCATTGCCAATACCAGGGAAGCCTACCGGAAGAAACAGATGGTTTCACATTTTTCTCCTCAGCTTCTTAATGTAATGGATGAAGCGCTTGGAAAGGGTGAACAGATAATTCTTTTCAGAAACAGAAGAGGGTTTTCTCCCTACATCGAGTGTTCGGAGTGCGGATGGATACCAACCTGCAACAGGTGTGCCGTGAACCTTACTTACCATAAGGAGATCAACAGACTCGTCTGCCACTATTGCGGATCGGCTTCCATAATGCCTTCGAAATGCGGAAGCTGCGGGAATATATCCCTTGTCACAAAAGGCTTTGGTACTGAAAAAATCGAGGATGAGATAAAGATTGTTTTCCCTGAAGCAAAGGTTGCAAGGATGGACCAGGATACCACCAGGAATAAAAATTCGGTTGAGAAGATCATCTCTGCATTTGAAAATGGTCAGACAGATATTCTTATCGGGACCCAGATGATATCAAAAGGACTCGATTTCGAAAACCTGACAGTGGTCGGAGTACTTAATGCAGACGGGATGCTTAACTACCCTGATTTCAGAGCCCACGAAAGAGCCTTCCAGATGATGTCGCAGGTGAGCGGAAGGGCAGGAAGAAGACAGAAGCATGGAAGGGTGATAATACAGACCTCCGATCCGGCCAACAAGGTCATACAGCGTGTTCTTAATAATGATTTTATGGGAATGTACGAATCACAGCTTGAAGAAAGGAAACTTTTCATTTACCCACCCTTCTGCCGCCTCGTGAGGATCGTACTGAAACACAGGGACAAATCGAAGCTTAATGAATTTTGCTCCGTCCTGGGTGATGACCTGAAAAAAATATTCGGTGCGCGGGTACTTGGACCGGAATTCCCTCCTGTATCAAGAATTCAATCCTGGTACATCAAAAATATCTTAATAAAAGTAGAGAAGGATAAACCGATGGCAAGAGCCAGGGAACTGATAACTGTGGCTGTAAATAAGGTTGAGAAGATATCAGGGGCAGCTTCCCTGAGGATAAATATTGATGTTGATCCGTACTAGTAAAGACAAAAGATTGAGGGCAAAGCTACGAACCGTAGCGAAGCGGAGCTCGGCGAAGCCAAATCCCGGATTGCGGGATAAAAGTAAAAGTTATAAATTTGATTATTATTCAAAGAATATATGAAGATAGATGTATCCAGCGGCGAGATAATCGATAAGCTTACTATAATTCAGATAAAGCTCGAAAGGATAACAGACGAAGCTAAGCTTGTCAACCTGAGAAAGGAATTTGATGTTCTGCAAGGTGCAGCCAAATCGATACTGAAAATGAGCGATCCTCTTTACCAGGCACTTTATGAAGTTAACTGCAAACTGTGGGATATTGAGGATCATATCCGCGATCTTGAGCGGAATAAGAATTTTGGAGAGGATTTCATCCAGACTGCCAGATCGGTTTATATCATGAACGATAAAAGGTCCGGAATCAAGCGCGAGATCAATCTGAAGACTCTCTCGGGTCTTATCGAGGAAAAATCATACGAAAAATACTGAAATGCGTATTGTGGTCATCCGCACATCGGCTATGGGAGACGTTGCCCTCTTGGTTCCCGTTCTGAACGCCTTGAAAGCTCAGTATCCTGACGTTGAAACGATCCTTGTGACACGGAAAACGTTCAATGCCTTTTTCAGGCAGGACAGATCCTTAATACTATTCAATCCCGATTTCAGGGAAAGACATAAAGGACTATGGGGGATCATAAGGCTCTTTAATGATCTTAATGCCATAGGAAAGATAGATCATGTCATTGATATTCACGACGTCCTGAGAACAAAAATCCTCGCTCTATTATTCAGGCTAAAAGGAGTACAAGTTAGTGTGGTGGATAAGGGAAGAAAAGAGAAGCACGACCTTATCAAAGGACGACGAAAAGTTCAGCTTAAGCACACTGTCGAAAGGTACTGCGATACATTTGCCTCAGCAGGTCTGAAAATTCTGCCTTCAAAAGGCAAGTCAATTTATGTTTCACATGTGGCAGAGGAAATTGCACAGAAATTAATCGGGGATTCAGCAGTCAAAAATATCGGGATAGCACCATTCGCAAAACATCCTCTTAAAATGTGGCCTGAAAAATATATGCAGGAGCTTATCAATATTCTTTCATCAAATCATCAGGTACGTTTCTGGTTTTTCGGTGGTAATGACGAAATTGAGCAGATCAATTCCCTGGCTTCAAAGAATCCCGGTTCAATGAATCTTTGCGGAAAACTCTCTCTTGAAGAGGAACTTGCCATAATAAGCAGGCTTGACATGATGATCGCAATGGATTCATCGAATATGCATATGGCTGCACTCTGCGGAATAAAAGTTGTTTCAATATGGGGCGGAACTGATCCGTTTAACGGATTTGGTGCATGGAATCAGCCGCAGGAATACTCGATCAGGATTCCTGTAGATGAGCTGACATGCCGGCCATGCACTGTTTATGGCAAAGGAATTTGCAGGAGGGGAGACCTGGCATGTATGAACTGGCTTACCCCTGAAATGGTATATCAGCAGATCACAAAACTGAATATTCTACTGAAATAAACTCCTTCAACATATGGATACCGAGAATCATTATAAACTTTCCCGAGGGCTGGATAAATATATCAGCAAGACATTCCTGTCCCTGGCACTCTGCGCCGCACTCTTTATTCCGGGAGGAGGCTGCTCCACCGAAACAGAAAGCAATGAAACCAATCCCGCCGATCTTGTCAATCCGCTCATGGGCACTGATTCTGATTTCAGCCTTTCGAACGGGAATACCTATCCTGCCGTCGCAATGCCCTGGGGTATGAATTTCTGGTCACCTCAGACCGGGAAAATGACAAGCGGATGGCTATATGCCTATAGTGATAAAAAAATAGTAGGAATAAAGCAGACTCATCAGCCAAGTCCGTGGATCAACGATTATGCTGCTTTCTCATTCATGGCTGTCACCGGCCGTGAAGTTTACAAAGAAAGCGACAGAGCATCGTGGTTCTCGCATAAGGCTGAAGTTGCAAAACCATATTATTACAGTGTTTACCTGGCCGATTATGATGTTACGGCAGAGGTAACTCCATCTGAACGTGCGGCGATCTTCAGGTTCACATTTCCGCAAAGTGATTCCTCATATATTATCCTTGATGCTTTCAACAAGGGATCAATGGTAAGAGTTATACCATCGGAGAAGAAAATTGTAGGCTATTGCCGTAACAACCATGGCGGAGTTCCTGATAATTTCCATAACTATTTTGTTGCAGTATTTGACAGGGCATTCGAGTCAGCTGATACATGGCATGGAGATACTCTTAACAGGAATGTCGGTGAAGCGGAAGGTGATCACACAGGTGCCATTGTCAGATTCAAAACAAAAAGAGGGGAGAAGATACAGGTAAGGGTCGCTTCATCATTCATCAGTCCTGCCCAGGCTGAACTTAACCTCAAACGGGAGATCGGTGGTAAACAGTTTGACCAGCAGAAAGAAGAGTCCAGGGCAGAATGGAACAGACAAATGGGAAGGATCATGGTCGCTGGGGGAACGGAAGATCAGACAAGAACATTTTATTCATGCCTGTACAGGATGTTGTTGTTTCCCAGACAGTTTTATGAGATCGATGAAAAGAACCAGATAGTGCACTACAGCCCATATAATGGGAAGGTCCTGCCCGGCTATATGTTTACTGACAACGGATTCTGGGATACTTTCAGGGCGGTGTTCCCTTTCTTTACACTGATGTACCCCGACCTGACCAGCAAGATCATGGCAGGGCTTGTCAATACATACAGGGAAAGCGGATGGCTCCCTGAGTGGGCCAGTCCGGGTCATCGCGACTGCATGATAGGTTCCAATTCGGCTTCCCTCATTACTGATGCGTACTTAAAGGGTATCAGGGGTTATGATATCGATACTTTGTACAGGGCGATCATCAAGAATACCTTTGGTCCGGGGCCAGTAAGTTCTGTTGGCAGGCTTGGAGCGGATTATTATAATACCCTGGGCTATGTACCCTATGATGTCGGTATAAATGAAAATGCAGCCAGGACTCTTGAATATGCCTATGCCGATTTCTGCATAAGCCGCCTTGGTGCAAAACTCAAAAGATCAGGGGCTGAAATTGATCTGTACAGAAAACGGGCGATGAACTATAAAAATGTATTTGATCCCGGAAGAAAGCTTATGCGTGGAAGGAACAAGGATGGGACATTCCAGTCCCCCTTCAACCCTTATAAGTGGGGTGACGCATTCACTGAGGGAAATAGCTGGCATTATACATGGTGTGTCTTTCAGGACATTGCCGGGCTAATGGATCTCATGGGAGGTAAGGAGGCTTTCAATGCAAAACTGGACTCTGTCTTTACCGTTCCCCCCGTTTTTGATACATCCTACTATGGGATTGTAATTCATGAGATCAGGGAGATGCAGATCATGAATCTGGGTAATTATGCACATGGGAATGAACCTGTCCAGCATATGATCTATCTCCATAACTATTCGGGTGAACCCTGGAAAGCACAATTTCACGTCAGGGATATTATGAAAAAACTTTACAATTACACACCGGATGGCTATTGTGGTGATGAGGATAATGGTCAGACCTCAGCCTGGTACGTGTTCTCAGCCCTCGGGTTCTATCCGGTCACTCCCGGAACGGATCAGTATGTGATCGGCTCACCGCTATTCAGAAAGGCAACCCTGACCTTTGAAAACGGCAGGAAGCTGAAGATCATAGCACAGGGGAACAGCGATGAAAATGTTTATGTAAAAAAGATCAGTCTCGAAGGTAAAATTGTAAGCAGGAATTATATTGAGCACCATGAGCTGAAAAGCGGGGGAAGATTGATCTTTTACATGGATAAGGATCCATCACGATCAAGAGGAACAACAGATTCTGCCGCTCCGTTCTCAATGAGCACCTCAGGGAAATGAATTTATTTTGTTAATCACGGGGGGCAAAGTCAGAGTTTCAGTTTTATATTCAGCCGTACCAGGATTGCTGTAAGTCCTGCCATCAGCAGAGCCCATACGATTGAACCCGCTATGACAAAAAGGGCATTTGATGCTTCCTTGTATATCAGCACCGGTATACCGGATATCCAGATGAGGTAATATATTATTTCCGGGGAAAGGGATGTCGTAAGTGCATTTTCGCCTGCGGGTCTCATAAATGCAGCCCAGGCAGTCAGCTTTTTCACATCGGAGATAAAATAAATAATAATAAAAACAATAAAGCTTATCCCGCTGCAGATCAATCCCCAGCTCGGGGTAGCTTTGATCCTGGAAATAATGAACCAGTGCCTGAGAATAAATCCTCCCAGCACAAAGATTATCCCGATGGGAATAAAAAACAGGATGAGTTTTCTCGATCCTTCTTCCTGAGCTTTTCGAAGGATAAGTCCGGCCACCATTCCTGTCAGAACAAGGAAGGGAACATTCCCCTGGATGACAATACCAAATACCATATCAAATACACCCTTTATCTTCAGGATATTCGATCCGGTGAGAATATTCAGGATAAGAAATAGCATTGCCAGCAGCGAAGTTTTAAGTATCGAATCCCGGAAGAAAAGGTAGGCAAAGGCTGATACAAGGTAACCCCAGCCGATCAGTCCCAGAATTCCCCACCAGCCTGTGATCAATGACCCGTTGTTTTCCAGGTGTCCGGATCTGAATTTAAGAACCAGGAAGCAAAGAATGGCTATTCCAAAAAGCCTGAATCCGGTAACTGTAAAGAATCTGTTCTCCTTATCGGCATAATCATTCCAGGTGAGAAAGACGCCAATGTACGTCAGCAGGGTCCACAGGTTTCTGCTCATACCGGTAAATTCAGGATTGACCCTTTCAGAGTTAAGCATAAGTACTCCGATGATGATAAGACTGATCGTGCGGATAAGGATATGCCTGCTGATCTGTTTTGTGCCATCACCTGCAGACAACCTTTTGGAAATTGATAATGGGATTGCCAGACCGACGATGAACAGGAAGCCCGGGAATACCCAGTCAGCAAGGCCCATCCCGTCAAGATCAGCCTCCATGTGTCCCAGCCATGCAGGGACTTTGGCCATATTAAGATCGTTTACGAAGAGCATAAGCAGGATCGTAAGGCCCCGCATAATATCGATAGATGAGATCCTGTTATAGTTGGTCATGGTTTCCGGATAATATAAATACAGTGGCCGGTAGCAGGAGACAAAGATCATAAAATCTTTTGTATTGAAAGAAGAATAATTACTTTTGTAATCCTTATAAAAGTCCTCCCATCTCGATATTAACTGGGATTACTTTAAAGGCAGTCCACCTTCGCCAAGGCTTCGGTGGATACTACGGGGTGTAGCGCAGTTGGTAGCGTACCACGTTCGGGACGTGGGGGCCGGAAGTTCGAGTCTTCTCACCCCGACCAAAGAAAAAGCCTGGCACGAAAGTGCCGGGCTTTATTGTTTGAAACAAACCCAGGCTAGCCTGAGGTTTGGAGCAAACAATAAAGCCCGTGAATGAGCGCAGCGAATTATAGGCTTTTTCTTTGAGGTGACTTCCTGGAAGTCCGCCCTGACCGAACGAAGTGAGCGTCAGGGCAATCTTCTCACTTGCGCAGAGAATGATAGGCTTTTTCTTTTAAGTCGCTTATTGGAAGTCCGCCCTCCCTGACCGAACGAAGTGAGTGTCAGGGCAATCTTCTCACTTCGAAAAGGAGTGACAGAATCTCAAATAGTTATTCTTTGCCCGTATCATTTTTGCACTGAAAATGATGTAAAAAGAGTAGTTTGATATCTCTTATTCCCTCTATTTTAATACCTTTCAGAAAAATTAATAATTAGAAGGACTTTTTTCAGATCTTTAACTAGAAAAATTAAACTATGGAAAAAATAATTAGGATATGCCTCGTTTTCATGGTTTTATGTACTGGAATAGCATGTACAAAAGTATTTCAGCCAATTAAAAAATTGAATGATCTTGCTGATAGTAAAAAATTCGGCGAACTGTACACCGAGCTGTTTGCCAACAGGAATATTTATAATGATAAAAGCTTGATTTATTATGATCTTATTTTGAAGTCGGTTTTGAACCAACCTGAGGAATCAAACGCTTTGATTCAAGAATTTCGCGAACAATTTAACAAATTCAGTGACACTGTAAATTATAATTTGGTTCAAACTGAATATTACAATAACCAGAAGCTACTTAATTATAAAAAATTGAAAGAATTAAGTAAGAATTTAATTGAGAATTATAAACGATTTATTGATTCCACCGATTTTGTCGAACTGAAAGATGATAATGTTGCATTTGGGTTCTTAGAGAATCAATTACCTACTACGGTTATAAAGAATACAGATACTAAAATTAAAGTTATAAAAGATCTGGCAGGCTATGATTTACTTCGCGTGAAAAGTAAAAACGATTCGACCGTTAATATGATCTTCGACACAGGAGCTAATGTAAATGTTGTAAGTGAATCAACTGCTAAAAAGTTAAATCTCAGGATACTGCCAAAAGCAGTTGTATACGTAATGGGCTCAACAGGTATCCGAAATGCTTCTAAAATTGCTATTGCCGATCAGGGATCTATCGAAAATATTGAATTTAAAAATGCAGAATTCATTGTTTTTCCCGATAGCCTGTTGACCTTTGCCAATGGGAGATACAAGATTCATGGGGTTATCGGTTTTCCTATTATCATGCGCTTCGAATCTGTTCGCTTTACCGACTCAATTATATACATTTCTAAAAATCCAGCTGCTAAAACCAATAATCCGAACCTGTTTATCAAAGGCGATGATTATATTATAGATGTTGCCTATAAAAATATAAAACTTCCGTTTTTCTTTGATACAGGGAATTCAAATACAAGTTTTTATAAAAACATGTACGATCTGGATTCGATGAATTTCAAAACACTGAAAGATACTGTTTTATCATATTCAAGCGTGGGAGGTACTCTTACTGAAAAGGCTAAATTACTGCCCGAAATTAAGTTGGAGTGCGGTTCAAAAAGTTTTATTTTAAATAATACTTTTATTGCCCTTGAAAAAAATATTTTAAACCCCAGTTTGTACGGTAATATTGGTAAAGATTTTGTAAATCAATATAAATCAATTACAATGTGTTTCAAGTATGCATATATAGATTTTGAGTAATTGGAATATGCTAGTGAAACAAAATTGACTATTCATAGCGCAGAGCTTCGACAGGATTCTTGCTTGCTGCCCTGTATGATTGAATGCTCACGGTGAGCAGTGCAATAAGCAAAGCAACGACACCTGCCAGAGCAAATGTCCACCAACCTATACTTATTCCGTATGCAAAGTTTTGCAGCCATTTGTACATGGCATACCAGGCAATCGGACAGGCAATTATAATTGAGATCATCACCCATATTAAATATTCTCTTGAAAGCAAGGAAAATATTTCGATAGACTTTGCCCCATTTATTTTCCTTATCCCTATCTCTTTTGTCCTGCGCTCTGTCATAAATGAAGATAATCCTATAAGCCCGAGACATGAAATTATTATTGCCAAAAAAGAGAAAGAACCAAATATTTTACCTATTCGTTGTTCAGTACGGTACAGGTTGTCAAAATCATCATCAAGAAAATGAAAATCGAGGGGACTGGAAGGATTAAACGATTTATAAGTTTTCTCAATATAATCAACAGTTGAGGTTATTTTATCAGGCTTTATTCTGACAAACAAAACGTTAGATGCTCCAATATGCATGATGAGGGGTCCGATTTTATAATGTAACGATTGAAAATGAAAATCTTGCACTACTCCAATTATAGTTAATTTAGCTCCCTGAGCAGTTGTTAATAATTCTCCTACGGGTTCTTTAAAACCCATGATTCTTGCTGCCTGTTCATTTATTACTATTGCATTCGCATCTGTTGAAAATTCAGAGGAAAAGAAACGCCCCTCCTTAATCATGAGCTGAAAGGTCCTGGCATAATTCTCATCAACACCAAGACGATGAAATAAAACATCATCTCCCATTTTTTCCCCTGTCCAGTTATACCCGTTCGTAGTCCATTCAGTATTAATTGGAGAATCGCCCATTGTTATACTCTCGATATCCTGATTATTACCGAGCTCTTGTTTTATAGTTCCCAGTAGCGGATCTCCGGGACGTATTGGGAACTGAAAATAACCGATGTCGTCTTTATTAAAGCCAAGGTTCTTATTTTGCAGGTAGTTAAGCTGGTTTCCTACAATCAGTGTGCAAATAATAAGTATGATAGACAGTGAAAACTGGAAAATGACCAGAATTTTTCTGAATCGGGTGTTACCGGGGTTTTTGGTAAAAATGCCTTTAATTGTATCCAGTGGCTTTAAAGAAGATAAATATAATGCCGGATAACTACCTGCCAGTAAACCGCAAAACAATATAACAGTGATTAAACCAATATACAAACCGGCACTGCGATAGTCAACATCCAGATGCTTGCCGGTAAGATTATTAAAGCCGGGCAACAGCAATTCAACCAGAATCATTGCAATAAGATGGGCCATCAGTACAATCAACAAAGATTCTCCTAAAAACTGAACTATTATTTTACGTTTGTTTGCCCCTGCCATTTTACGTATACCAATTTCCCTCGATCTCCTGGCTGATTGAGCGGTCGAAAGGTTCATAAAGTTAATACAGGCAATTATGAGAATAAATACGGCAACAAGGCTCAAAATCCTCACGTATGTAATATCACCATGGCCGCTAATATCGTAAACATATTTCCTGGAAGAAAACAGATGGATTTTTTTGATATTTTGAAGGAATATCTCCGAATTAGATTCTCTTTTATTGTTCTTGAGAAAATCCCTGATTTTATTATCAACTGTTTTGCTCTCAGTTCCTTTTTTCAGTTCAAGATAATTATAACATCGGACCCTCCAGTCATCAATGGGTACTCCTAACCCTTCAAAAGAAAACAATATATCAAACTGGAGGTGACTATTACGCGGCAAACTCTTTACAACACCACTGACTGTGAATACCATATCTATTGCCGTCAAAGTTTTGCCAAGCGGATCTTCGTTACTGAAGTATTTGTTTGCCATTACTTCTGTGATAACAATATTGTGAGGTTCATTTAAAGCGTTGTTTATGTCTCCACGAATAAATTTGATATCAAACATTTTAAGAAAGTCCTTGTCAACCATGGCAATCTTTTCATTTATAAATATATCTCCTTTATGTAGTGCGAAAGGGGGATTTGAGTATCTCGAAGATCTTATTATTTCAGGATATTCCTTTTTCAGAGCAGAGGACAATGCACCCGGAGTTGCCGCCATCGAAGAGACTTCACCTCCGGAAAAATACTGGTTTTCAGTCACACGGTACAGATCATCCGCGTTTTTGAAATATCTGTCATAACTCCATTCAAACTGAACCCATAATAAAATTAGAATTGCAGAAGCCATGCCTATGGCCATACCAGTAATATTCAGAATTGAATATGTAGAATACCTTTTGATATTCCGAAGGGCTATTTTAAAGTAGTTCTTTATCATATGTTGTCTCTTTGTCTGAAGTCTTGCAGTCTTGCAGTCTTGCAGTCTTGCAATCTTGCAATCTTGCAGTCTTTAGGTCTTTGTTCTGTGCCCTAAGCACTTTTCCCTATGTTTCAATTACCATACCGCTATTTTTTACACTCTGAAAATTAGTTATTTAAGTAATAGGATCAAAAGATTATTATATATATTTGTCTAATATAGGGGCAATAAATGCCCATAATATGGACATTATATAAAATTTAAGTATACAAAATGGATGGCAAATTGCTGATCGTTGACGATCATAAACAGGTTTTAAAAGCATTGATCCAGTTGCTTGAACCTGAATTTGGCGGTATTACAGGTATAACAAATCCTAATCAGATCATCAGCTGCATAAACAAGGAGGAGTTTGATGTCATCCTGCTGGACATGAACTTTTCGGCTGGCGTTAATACGGGCAATGAAGGTCTATACTGGCTCAATCGTATTTTGAAATCGGATCCGCTGGCCGTTGTGGTGATGATAACTGCTTATTCCGATGTTGATCTGGCTGTCAGGGCAATAAAGGAAGGAGCCACTGATTTTGTTGTAAAGCCATGGGACAATAGTAAGCTTATTACTTCACTGCAGGCAGCATTTAAACTCAGACAATCAAAGATTGAGAATAAGAAGCTCCGCGACAGGCAGAAGCAGATGAACAAAGGGATTATTAAACAGGATGGTCCCCTGGTCGGGAAGTCACAGGTAATGGAAAATGTACTGCAGGTAATTAAAAAGGTAGCCAGAACAGATGCGAATGTTTTAGTCGTTGGTGAGAATGGAACCGGGAAAGAATTAATTGTAAAAGAGATACATAATGTTTCGCGGAGGGCCGATGAAGCCTTTATCAGCATTGACATAGGCACGATTACTGAAACTATATTTGAAAGTGAGATGTTCGGGCATATTAAAGGGGCATTTACTGATGCCAGGGAAGATAAAACCGGGTGGTTCGAGACGGCTTCAGGAGGCACATTGTTTCTGGATGAAATAGGCAATCTTTCCCTTTCAATGCAATCTAAACTGCTTACGGCAATTCAAAACCGTGTAATATACAAGGTCGGCTCAAAAACTCCGATCCCTTTTGATATACGACTTATCTGCGCCACAAATAAAAACCCTGAGGAAATGGTCTCAAAGAATCTTTTCCGCGAGGATCTATACTACCGGATCAACACGATCGTGATTGAAGTCCCTCCTTTGCGTGACCGGGGTGAAGATATTGTTATGCTTGCAGAACACTTCTTAAAGGAGTACGCAGGCAAATATGAGAAATTCCATTTGAAGTTCAGCAGCAAAACCCTCGACAAGCTAATGAAATATAACTGGCCGGGAAATGTAAGAGAGTTACGTCATACTATAGAAAAGGCGGTGATATTAAGTGAATCTGATATTTTGACACCGGAAGATCTTATAGTCTCACATTCATCTCAAGAAACACCTCTCCGGCAAAAGCCATCGACATTTGCCGAGATAGAAAAACAAGCCTTGCAGATTGCCCTCAGGAATAATAATGGAAGTGTTCTGAAAGCTTCAAAAGAGTTGGGATTAGCAAGACAAACAATGTACAATAAAATGCAAAAGTATAACCTGTAGAAAGCTATAACCATGGTATTAAACAGATTCTTCATCAATGTACTCATTCGAGTAATTTTTATTATTTTATCAAGCGTAGTATTAGGAATAGTGTTACAGCATCTTGACCATGGATACTATTATACCCTGACAGGTATGATTTTCCTGATTGTATTTCAAGCCTGGATGCTTGTAGATCAGGTTAATAAAACAAATGAAGATCTGGAAAAATTCTTTTCATCGGTTCAGGATCATGACTCATCCATCCGGTTTCCTGAAAGCACAAAGAGTAATTCATTCAGGAAATTGCATGACAGAATGAATAATTTAACTACGATCATTCAGAATATTAAGATTGAAAATGAGAGAACAAGCCAGTTCTTACAAATTGTGGTTGACCATGTCGATGTCGGACTGTTATCATTTGATATGAATGGCAGGATAGAAATTTATAACAGGGAAGCAAAAAGGTACTTAAACGTTCAGCCAGGGCATTTATCATCTTTAAAAACCATGAATGATGAAATATTTAAGATTATAGATACTATTAAACCGGGGCAGGAGGTATTGCATAAAATGAAAACAGACAATCTTTTGCTAAATATTCTGGTAAAGACCACTGAACTGAAATTTGAAAGCAATTTAATAAAATTGGTTTCATTTCAGGATATAACCAATGAACTCGATAAAAAAGAGATGGATTCCTGGCAAAGATTAATCCGGGTGTTAACTCATGAGATCATGAATTCCATAAGTCCGATTACCTCTCTTACTGCAGTGATCTCAGGATATTTTAAAAAGAAGGACGATGAAAGCCCGGTCCAGCCCGAAGAAATAGATGGTCAAATTATTTCCAAAACACTTTCCGGATTGGATACCATTGCAGAAACAGGAAAAGGACTCCTGGATTTTGTCGATAAATACAGAAGCCTGACATCATTGCCAAAACCCAATTTAAGCAAGTTCACTATTGACAGCCTGTTCCGGAGATGCAGAATACTGATGGAATCAAATATTTCAGATAACATAAAAATAATTTCAAATGTTTATCCTGATGATATTGCAATAATAGCAGACTATGCCCAGGTTGAACAGATTATTATCAATTTAATAAAAAATGCTTCTGAGGCCATATCCGATAAGAAAGATGGAGTTATTCAACTGAAAGCATTCTCTGGTGAAGAAGGTACAACAATTCAGGTTGAGGATAATGGAGCTGGAATATCCGGTGATATCATTGAAGATATTTTTGTGCCATTTTATACAACCAGGGAAAATGGTTCAGGCATAGGATTAAGCCTTTCAAAGCAAATAATGCAAAATCATGATGGCACAATTTCAGTAAATTCTGCTCCGGATAAGGGATCTGAGTTTACCTTAAGATTTCAGTAATGGCCATCTTTAAAATCTGATAATAAGCCCTCCGGTAAAGTTACCCTGCACACCACTTATCTTTGTCTTCATGCCCTCGCCCGGAGGAGTTGTAGTTTCCTGAAAGTACATTCCCTGAGAAAAGATCGGAAGCAGCAGACTTGCCTGGACCCTGAATCCGAAGTGATCTGATATTTTAAATTTCACCCCGCCGGAGATATCGAAATGCATAACATATTCGCTTGTAATATCTTTGTTCAGCGGGTTATAAAACGTCCCGCCGAGGGCTATCTTTGCATAAGGTACGACAACATCACCCCTGTAAATGGCTGCTATACCTCCAATTGAAGCATAAGTTGTTGCCAGGTTGCAGATTGCGGTTGTAGCATTATTATAGGTATAGTTAAGATCCGATGCCATACGACTGTACGACAATTCGATCTTATAAGAATGACTTCCAATGTCCAGTGCTGCTCCAAAATCCATCCCTCCTTTTATGTGAAAGACCCCTTCCCAACTTTGTATTTTTGAACTGGTCTCATACCCTGCGAATGGTATCAGCTCAAAATTTTGAGCATTAACCGGGGCCAGATAAAAAAATAACAAGAGCAGGGATAGTAAAAATGAGGTTGTTTTTTTCATAATAATATTAATGAATAAACAATTTCTGACTCTATTTAAGCCTATTCAAAGATAATGATTAAAAAGCTTACCAGGTAATGAGTAAATGGATTAGATTTCGGATTTCCTGTCCGAAGAGCCTGTGCCACCGAAGGCTCCAACCTGATCGGCAGCACCAAGGTTCTTTCGATGGCACAGTATTTAACCTTGCCTCAGGGTATCCGTTCTGATCCTCAAACGCAAAACACAATGTTTTTTAGCGCCTCTTTGAACCACCGCTATGATGACCCTTTGAAGGCGTGGTATGAGTCTTTCTCATATCACCGCGATCCCTCATGTAGCTTGATTTGTCAAGCGGCCTGGTGACAGGTTGTTTATTTGCTGCGGTAGACTGCCAGCCATTATTCTGCCTCTGCTGCCAGTTCCCGCCCGATTCTTTTTTATAAACATTTCCTGCCTTGTCAGAATAGACATTGTTCGGCACCTTTGTGTTGGGCTTTGGAGTTACCCGGTTGATATTACCTGCCTGGGGACCTGTCAGGTAATGGGTCTGATTTTGATTCTGATGCTGGGGCTGGTTTATATTGTTATTTACTCCGGTTGTTGTGGTGGTCCTTCTGTTTGTCTCACCTGTAACATGTGTATTGCTGGCATAATTTGTACTGGTTGACGGTCTTGTATTTGGTGAGGTGCCAGTATTTCTGTAGACATCTCTTGTAACAACATCCCTGCGGTTTGTATAAATGTTGTTATGGCTTACATTAAAAGCAGCATTATAATGTGGTACATTTCTCCCGTAGAATCCGCCATATCCCGGGTGGAATGCAGGATAATATGCAGGCCTGTAGACCGGGGGTCCCCACCATCCGCCTCTGTACCCGAAGCCCCATGAGAAATTGAACCATCCGAAGCTGTAATTGAAGTTCATGCACCATCCGCTCCACGGATTATAATGCATTCCAAACCCCCATGTATAAGGCCTTGGATAATAATAAGCCCGGTACCAAGGGTGATAATAGAAACCTGTACCGTACACCACAGTAGGTCCGTAAATGTAGCAACCCATGTATCCAGGTGTATAACCTACATAGACATAGTCGGGTGTGGAATCATAGATATAGACATACTTTGTATTGTACACCGGGCTTGTTGCGGGTACCTTATCAATATCTGCCGGTCTCTCAGTCGAAACCATCCAGGGTCCCAAAGGCTGATCTGCTACATACCAGACACCATTATCAACCGCAAAATACCTGTTATCTGACCTGATTACCGACAATGATGCATTTACTGCCATGGCTAATCCTGTACCTTCGATAGGTTCAAAAACAGGTGCGCCATCGTAGGTCACATTTATTGTCGAGCTCCTGTCAACTTTGGCAGTCTGAGGTATCTCTGCATCCATCACTGCTTCGCGGGAGGCATCTGTCCCGGCAACGCTCGAAAGAACGCCATCCTTGTCAGATCCTTCAGGTATCTTCGCAAAATCGGCAGGAAGCCTGTCCGGAGCAATATATGACCAGGGACCTCTGAACCCCGGAGAAGAATACCATCTTCCCGACAACAATATATAGATCTGCTGATCGCTTAAATTCCTGAAGATCTCATCATTGCTGTTGGAAACATAAAGAAGGTTGGTGCCTGCCACCGAAGACCACGACGGTTCGCCATCCGTCTGGATAAGTTCGGCGGGTGTGGTACTGACAAGTATAGAGGTGACAACAGGAGTCTGGCCCGATTGTCCCTGCTGTTTCTGATTATCCTGACTTTTAACCTGGGTATCGAGTGCTCTGATTGAAGATGGGAAGGATCTTGCCTGCATCCATCCTGTCTCAACATTTGAGGAAACATACCATATGTTGCCGGCATACAGGTAAAATCTCCTGTCCTCCGGACATTTTACGATCAGGAAAGGAGTATTCATAACTCTCTCCATCTTCAGCTGATCATCAGTTTTAATTATTGGATTCCCGTCAATTACTACGAGGGTCGTCGGCTCATTTTTATAATAAATCAGAGGAGCATCGGTATTAAGTTTGTCGGAAGATGTTCCCTGATCCTGTTCGATGGTTGCCACTATCTCGTCGAGTGGTATCTCCATATCCCAGTTTGGTATCTCATCCTCAAGCTGTTTCGTCAGAGCATCAACCTTGGCTTTATCCTGGAGATCAGGAAACCTGACCTGGGTGACCTTAATGTTTTCCATTGTTGCCATCCTTGTATCCTTATCGGTCAGAAGGGCCGCTTCAGCCCAGATCACGCCGAAAACAGGATCATCGGATTTTGTCTTCCTGATGGAGACAACCGCCCTTGACTCAAGCCTGTTACCGTTAAGATTCTCTGGTTGGGGCTGAAAAATAGTAGCAATGTACCCGTTGCTGAGGGTGACATCTTTTGGCCATTCAGACTGTGCCTTGAGGCTGGTTGAGATAGTCAAAAAAAGTATTCCGGAAATAATAAGTAATCTTTTCATTTTGTAATTAAGTTATTTTAATCTTATAGACCCTAAAACTTTGTATTGGTTTAACCATGATAGTTCTTTTTGCAAAGAGTATGCCAGAATTTATTTAAAGTCTAATCTGACATTTGAGACGGTCTTTCAACTTGGCTCTACATGAATCGTCACATTCAGCCTCTCGAACTTTTTTGTAAGGACCTCTTCGATCCTGTCGCAATACTGATGAGCACTTTCCACAGATTGATCTTTAGGTATTTCAACATGCAGGTCGATGAACCTGTAGTTGCCGGCTATCCTTGTCCGGAGTTCATGATAGCTCACCTTCATATTATTAAGCGCCTGTTCGAGATCTTTAATATCATTATCTTCCCAGGCTTCATCCATCAGTGGAAGGAAGGCCTTCCTGAGCAATGAATAAGATTCCTTTATTATTAATAAAGCGACCATTATAGCCACGATCGGATCGAGCCAGTGAATATCAGTAACTAAAATAAGACCAAGTCCGGCGGCAACACCCATGGAAGTATAGACATCTGTTTTAAGATGAAGCGCATCTGCCTCGAGTGCAATTGATCTTGTCTCTTTTGCCACTTTATAGAGAGCCTGGGAGACAATCATATTAATCAGCGCCGAAACAAGCATTACCAGTGAACCTATACCTATTGACCGGAGTTCGAATGGCTCGCCGGTCAGTTTCCTGACAGCTTCGACTATGATCCATATAGCAGCAATGAGAATAAAAATCGCCTCTATGACACCTGAAATGTTTTCAATCTTTCCATGTCCGTAGGGATGCCTGGAATCGGGTGGATTATCAGAGATCCTGACAGCAAAGAAAGCAATTACTGCGGCCATCAGGTCCATTGAGGAGTGGATAGCTTCGGAAATTATACTTACGGAGCCGCTTATTACCCCCACGCCAACCTTCATTACAATAAGCAAGGAGTTGGATAGAATAGAAAGCCGCGCAATTTTTACTTTGCGATTCATCATTTTAGGCTGATAGTAACAAAGTTACTGAATATTATTCTTTCCCTGGATCTGGTAAAAAAATATTGATAACTTCCTTTCAGACTTCAACCAGCTGGTATTTCCGGCTTCCGAGGCCTATCTTCTCTGCATGCTCAAGGCCGGTCTGCCAGAAAGTTTCAGGATGTGCCATCTTAAATTTGTCCTTTCCCTCAAGATCAACATTCTGACCCTCCTTGCAGATCCTGCTTCCCTTAATTGCCGGCGCTGCAACTACCATATCAGCACATGCCTGGTCGAGTGCCACAGGGTCGAATGAAGCAGCCATTCCAATTCCCGGTACAATTGGGACATCGTTAAAACCCCAGCAATCGCAGTCGGGAGAAACGTCAATGATGAAATTGATATGGAATGATGGCTTGTCCTTCAGTGCTGCATAAGCGTATTCGGCTATCTTCCGGCTTACGATCTCGGAAGAGTTCTGCCAAACCACCCTGGCCGAGTCGTACTGACATACCGCTATACACTGCCCGCATCCGGTACATTTGTCATAATCAATATGAGCTATTTTGTCCTTTCCGACTCTGATGGCGCCGTAATTACAGAATTTTTCGCAAATGCGGCAGCCGGTACAGTTTTCCTCATATATTTCGGGAGATGATCCGGAGTGAAGGAACAATTTCCCGCCAACTGAAGCAGCACCCATTCCCAGGTTCTTCAGTGCTCCTCCGAATCCGGTAAGTTCATGTCCCTTGAAATGATTCATCGAAACAAGAACATCTGCATCGGCTATTGCAGAGCCGATCAAGGCAGTTTTGCAATACTCCATATTAAGTTCTATCTCGCGGTAATCAATCCCTTTTATCCCGTCGCCAATAATTACCTGGCAACCGGTTGAGAGGGGGCTGTAGCCATTCTCAAAGGCAGCTTCAATATGATCTGGTGCATTTGATCTGCGGCCATGATAGAGGGTGTTGCAGTCTGTAAGGAAAGGAATGGCATTTTTACTCTTCAGTATCTTGACTATCTGAAGAGCGAAATTTGGCCTAAGGTAGGCAAGGTTACCCGGCTCGCCGAAATGGATCTTTATGGCAGTGATCTTATGATCAAAATCAATGGTATCGATACCCGCTTTTCTTACCAGGGTGTCGAGCTTTTTCAGCAGACTGGCGGTCGGTTTCGATTTCAGATCTGTAAAATAGACTCTGGAAAGATTCATAATATTATTAGCTAGACTGAAAGTATCCTTGACAGACTTACAAGTGTATGATTAACATCCTTATGAAGCTTGACAGCCTTCCTGAACGGAACAAGAACTATTTCACCATTCTGGAGTCCAACCATAACACTTTTCTGATCATCGAGCAACGCCTCCACAGCTGCGTGTCCCAGCCGGGATGCATTGACCCTGTCAATTGCTGATGGTGATCCGCCGCGCTGAAGATGTCCAAGAACCGAGACTCTTATGTCGTAGTCCTTGAAGTCATCCTTAACCTTTTCGGCCAGACCGAAGGCACCGCCCTCTTCTCCTTCGGCCACAATAACAATATTGCTTGATTTCTTCCTTTTGCCGTCCGATTCGATAATGCTTTTCAGACTGGCAGCCTGTCCTTTGATCTCCGGGATTATGATAGCCTCTGCCCCGGTTGCAATTCCGCTAAAAAGGGCAATGAATCCAGCTTCAGCGCCCATTACCTCGACAAAGAACATCCGGTTATGAGCGCTTGCAGTATCCCTTATCTTATCTACAGCCTCTACAACTGTATTAAGAGCAGTATCGTAACCAATTGTATAATCTGTCCCATAGATATCATTATCGATCGTGCCCGGAACCCCTACGAAGGGGATATCGTATTCCTCATTAAAAAGCCTTGCTCCGGTGAACGATCCATCCCCTCCGATGACAACTACGCCGTCGATACCAGCCTCACGAAGATTATTGTATGCCTTGTTTCTTCCCTCGGGAGTCCTGAACTCCTCGCATCTTGCTGTTTTAAGCATTGTTCCGCCTCGCTGGATCATTCCACTTACGCTGAACGCATCAAGTGGCTGGAAGTTGGAGTTAATCATTCCCTGGTAACCTTGGCGGATCCCCATCACTTCAAGCTTTTCATATACAGCTGTCCTCACAACAGCCCTTATTGCTGCATTCATCCCCGGAGCATCTCCACCTGAAGTAAGGACGCCGATTTTTTTAATCTTACCCATAATAATTGTTTTGTTTCTTTCAGCCCGCAAAAATAATATATTTTTTTGGTAGACCAATAGCGGTACCCACTGAAATTCAAAGTGAAAGAATAGTGTCGCGAACCTTGTCAATCAGCCATTTGGGAGTAGAGGTTGCCCCGCAAACGCCTACAGAGTTCATCCCTTTGAACCATTCTTTCCTTATCTCCCCGGGAGTGGAAATGAACCAGCTGTTTGAATTTTCGCTTCTGCATATCTCGAAGAGCATTTTACCATTTGAGCTCTCCCTGCCGCTTACAAAAATTATTATATCATGCTTCCTGGAAAAGGCTCTCAATCCCGGCTGCCTGTTCGAGACCTGTCCGCAGATCGTCCTGTTCACGTGAAGATATCTTTCAGGATCAATTGTGCCATTTTCAATGATCCTGGTCCTAATCTTTTCGGCAAGACGGTTATAATCGGAGTTGCTCATCGTTGTCTGAGAAAACAGATGTATCTCCCTGGAATAGTCTATCCTGTCAAGGTCTTCCTCTCCGTTTGTTAGTATTGCCTGATCGTTTGTCTGCCCCATCAGTCCTATCACTTCTGCATGTCCGGCTTTCCCGAAGATCACTACCTGTCCGCCTTTCATAGCAGTTTTGAACCAGGTTTTCTTAATTTTCGACTGCAGCTTTTTAACAATAGGGCAAGTCGCTTCAATGATCGTTATGTTGTTCTTTTCGGCAATGTAGTATGTTTCAGGAGGTTCACCGTGCGCCCTGATCAGAACTTTGCAATTCCTGAGCTCCAGGTATTGTGCATGATCAACTGTCTCAAGTCCAAGGGAAAGAAGGCGTTCAACCTCAATATCGTTGTGTACAATAGGCCCCAGGCAAAAGACTTTTTCTCCCCTTGAAAGAGCTTCTTCCGCGATCTCAACTGCATTCTGGACGCCGAAGCAAAAACCCGATCTTTCATCAACGTCAACCTGCATTTATCCTTTTTCCAATTATTCCCATTATCCAGATCATCTGCTGATCAACAGTCATCCTGCTGTTATCCAGGACAATTGCATCCTCGGCTCTTCTCAGTGGGCTGATGTCCCTGTTTTCGTCGGCAATATCGCGGGCAACAATATTCCTTTTCACCTCCTCAAGGCTGATGTTATCTCCCCTGGATGTAATTTCATCAAATCTTCTTTTTGCCCTTATGTCGACAGAGGCTGTCATGAAGATCTTTACCTCTGCGTCAGGAAAGACAACGGTTCCTATATCCCTTCCATCCATCACAATGCCCTTTAAGACTCCTATCTCCCTCTGAAGTTCTACCATCCTGGCCCTTACCTCAGGTATCTGGCTTATCCGGCTGACATTGGACGATACCTCAATTCCCCTTATCTCCCTTTCAACATTCTCTGAATTGAGAAAGGTCTCATATTCATTTATATCAGGATTATAAATGAAATTTATGCTTATATCCTTTATAGTAGAAATTATGCCATTAAGGCTGGTCCTTTCGTTACCGGCAAAGCCCTTCCTGATGCACCAGAGAGTAACGGACCGATACATAGCCCCGCTATCGATGTAGATATAGTTAAGCTCCCTGGCTATTGCCTTTGCAAAGGTGCTCTTCCCGCAGGATGAGTAGCCGTCGATAGCTATAATAAGTCTCTTTTTCATAAATTAATTTCAACCAGTTGTGGTTCATGACCACTTCAAGGTGCAAAGATTTAAATAAATACAGGTAAAACAAAATGATCATACCCTGCTTAGCTTCTTGTAAAGCTTATCGGGCCTTATTATCAGTGAAATATTATTCGAGGATCCGGCCAGGTGATATGTAGCCCTGCCGAAACCAATGCTCATAAAGGATGTATTTATTCCAAATCCCCATGAAAAGCCGACGGTCGAAACTTTTGATTCGACCTGCAACTCTTCCCTGCGCTGGTAATTATAGCCTGCAGAGAAATAGAAATTTTTTTGCGGGATAATTTCAGCTCCGATTATCACATGACGAAGCAGGTTCTCTCCGAAGCCATCCTTGAACGACTGAGTACTTGAAGGGTTGGTGGCGGAGGTGTAATTATAGGTGAGGTCAAATTTCTCCAGGTGCCTCAGGGTGAGGGAGAACCTGAATGGAGCATGGCCTAGTTTCTGGGAAACTCCGGCCTGGATCTCAAATGGCAGGCTTTCCCTGGCCCCTCCCGTGTACGTGGTGATCTGCATCCCTATATTCTTAAACGCTAAACCTGCTGAAAACAGACCATTCCTGCTATGGTAGGCTGCACCGGCATCTACTGCAAAACCGAATGAAGTGTATTTTTCAAGGTTCGAGAGAACTGGCTTGAGATCAACCCCAAAGGAGAAAAGTGAATCGATGGTCCTGGAATATATCAATGAAAGTGCATATTCGGCTGCCGTAAACGTACCTGTAATATTCCCCGATTCATCTGTCTCCTGAAAGGTACCGTAATTGAGATATGTAATCCCCGCTGCAAAGCTTCCAATACCGGCATAAGACTTCGAATACATGGTCATCCCGTAATTAATGCCTGCAAAATAATTGACATAGTTGATTGCAAGGCTGTTATCCATGCTGCTGCTAAGCAGGGCAGGGTTAAGGTATGCCATGTTGAGGTCGTCATTTAACAGGGAGACATTTGTTCCGCCTAGCGAAGTGACCAGGCTGGAATGCGTAAGATCAAGGAAGTCATAGACATGATCTCCGCCAGTTTGTGAAAAAAGGGGAGACCCTGTAAATCCAAGCAAAATTATATAAAATGCTTTTCTTGCCACGGGTAATGATGGTAAAGATAACATTTAATAAACGGGATAAACCGTATATCTATTATAACGATCCGGGTTCAGGCTGTCTTTCCCGTAAGGAGAAGGGCATCATTCAGGTTCTTTTTTCTTTTGTCAGACTGGGAAAGGAATAGACCCGTAATGACAATAGCCATTCCTGCAAGATTCTGTAAGGTAAGTTTTTCGCCTAAGATAATGAAAGAGAAAACCGCCGTGAAGACCGGGATACAATTGGTGAATACGTTGGCTCTCGATATTCCCATATTTCTCACAGAATATGCAAAAAGAATAAAGGCCCCGCATGAGGCAAAAAGCGAAAGTTCAAAAATGGGAATAAATGATCTCAGGTCATGGGCCTTAAAATGAAAGTTCCCAAGGTCAGTGAATATAAATACTGGAAGGAAAAGCAGAGCGCCTATTATGTTCTGAACATTGACAATATACACGGGTGTGTACGACCCGACAAGCCTGCTCAATGTCAGGTTATAACCAACCGCCGATATTACGGCAAGACCAAGAAGCAGAAGCCCTTTAACATTTATTGTGAGGGTTCCTGAAGGAGTGATCACAAAAATGATAATTCCAATGAATGAAAGTAAAATTCCGGCATAATTCAGTGCTTTCAGCTTTTCTCTAAAAATGAGCCAGGCGCCCAATGCCGCAATTACCGGTATCGTTGAAATTATGATCGAACACGTTGTTGATGAGACATATGTGAGCCCGTTGCTTTCCCCGAGAAAGTAAAAGAACGGTTCGAAGAGAGCCAGCATGAGAAAAAGCTTTCTGTCTTCTTTCTTTATTTTCTGGAACTTGCCTTTGACAGAAAGATAAGCCGTGAGTATCATGACTGCCAGGAGCAGGCGAAAGAATATTATGGTTATCGGGCTGAATGACAGGTTTGCGATTTTGAACCATATGAACGAAAATGACCAGAAGATCATTGAAAGCATTACAGCGCCATATATCCTGATCTTGTTCAATTATTGATGGATAATTTAATACTTGATTGCGCAGCGAATTTAAATCTTAAATTCCTGAAATCTCAGATTTGATTAATGTTTTTGGAAACGGTTTCGACCACTGATGGATAGCAGCTGATATTCTCATTTAAAGATGCAGTAAGACAGCTTTTTATATAAGATATTAGTTTCTAACAGGTTGCAAAAATGATACGATCCGGATTTGATTGTGAATCTTAAATTATTATATTTGCCGCCTCTGAGAGATTTAACAGGGCATATTCTCGGAGAAAAGGTTTAAATATCAACAGTCTAATTGTATTTTAAATGAAGATTCTGGTTTGTATAAGCAATGTTCCGGACACAACCACCAAGATCAAATTTGTAGACGGTAACACCAGGCTCGATACCACTGGAATACAGTGGGTAATAAATCCCTGGGATGAACTTTCACTTACAAGAGCCCTTGAACTTAAGGACGATCCTGCTTCAGGCATAAAATCAGTGACTGTAGCTCATGTGGGACTGGCAGCAACTGAACCAACGATCCGCAAAGCTCTTGCAATCGGAGCCGATGATGCCATCAGGATAAATGCAGAACCGGCAGACGCATATTATGTTGCTGCTCAGCTGGCTGAAATCGTAAGGAAGGAGCAATTTGACATCATAATGTGCGGAATAGAATCAAGCGATTTCAACGGCTCGACAGTTGGAGGAATGCTCTCGGAATTTTTAAGTGTGCCTTCTGTTTCAGCTGTATCATCACTGAATCTGGAGAACGGCAAACCGTTAATCACCAGGGAAATAGATGGCGGGAAAGAGACAGTTTCAGTTCCGGTGCCATTTGTTGCCATAGTTCAGAAGGGAATTGCAAAGGAGCCAAGAATAGCTGCTATGCGCGGGATAATGCTTGCAAGGACAAAACCTGTTAAAGTAGTTGAGCCGGTCCCAGTTGATCCCCTCACACAGATCCTGGTCTTCGAAAAACCGAGCCCCAGGGCAGCATGCAAATTTGTTGATCCCGATAACCCGGGGTTACTTATCGGGTTATTGCAAAATGAGGCAAAAGTGATCTGAAGTCAAACTGTTTAAATAACAATCTAATATGTCAGTTTTAGTATTCACCGAGAATTGGGATGGAAAGTTCAAGAAATCATCATATGAGCTGGTATCCTATGCCGCATCTGTGGCCAGGATGCTTGGTACGACCGTAACCGCCTTGTCTGTCGGCGATGTGACCGGCGAGGAGCTTAGGGCGCTCGGCAATTATGGCGCTTCAAAGATACTTAGTACTTCAGGAGCGCATCTTAAAAATCTTGACAACCAGACATATACCTATGTAATATCAGAAGCTGCAGCAAAAGAGGGAGCAAAAATTATTATCCTTTCAAATAATAATACAGGCAAAGCCATTGCTCCCCGACTTTCTGTCAGGCTTAAAGCCGGTGTGGGTTCAGGGGTCTCAAAACTCCCTCTTAACCTCGATCCATTCACAATTTACAAAAAGAGCTATTCGGGAAATGCATACGCCCACGTGGTCATCAGATCGGATGTTAAAATACTTACCCTGGCTCAGAATTCTTTTGATATTTCCACAACCCCGAATAATGCAGCCATTGAAAACATCAATATAGCTGTAGATGGTTCGCTTCTTAAAACTGAAGTAAAAGATGTTCAGAAGCAGACCGGGAAGATCCTTCTTACCGATGCCGATATTGTTGTATCGGGCGGAAGGGGGATGAAATCACCCGATAACTGGGGCCCTGTTGTTGAGCTTGCATCTCTGCTTGGAGGAGCCACGGCATGCTCACGTCCTGTCTCTGATGAAGGATGGAGACCCCATGAAGAGCACACCGGTCAGACCGGCAAAATAATCGCCCCGAATCTATATATCGCCGTGGGCATTTCAGGGGCTACACAGCACCTGGCCGGGATAAGTTCTTCCAAGTATATAGTTGCGATCAATTCCGATAAGGATGCACCGATCTTCGAGGCAGCCCAGTACGGAATTGTCGGAGATGCCCTGAAAATATTGCCAAAACTGATAGAAGCAGTAAAGGATATCAAGAAATAATACCTTTGCGGCCCTTTGAGAAAACCTTCGAGACCCCGTCCGACCGGTGTCAGCCGGGCGGGCTTTGTGGTAAAAGATTTAACCACAAAGGAACACTAAGGAAAGCACAAAGTTTCACAAAGGAGTTACTGACAATGTGGTCTTTAAAAGGATAACCTGACAACTATGACCAGACAGATTGTATTTGCTATAGTGCTTCTGATAACCCTGGGAGCGTTCTGTTTTACAATAAACCGTATTGTCCGCTTCTTTAAGCTTACCAGGCCGGCTTTTCCGGTCAGGAATATCGGCAGGCGCATTGGCATAATGCTGGAGGTGGCTTTCGGGCAGACAAAGATATTCAGAAGACCTGTTATAGGTTTTTTTCATGCCCTTGTTTTCTGGGGATTCTGCGTGATCCTTCTGGGCAGTATTGAAATAGTTATCGACGGTCTGACAGGAACCGAAAAAGTACTGAAATTTCTTGGTCCGGTGTATGATTTCATAATGGCCTCAGGTGATATTTTTGCGTTGCTTGTAGGCATTTCAATACTGATCTTCCTTTCAAGACGACTGTTCTTTCATATAAAAAGGTTTGAAGGAATCGAGATGAAAAAGATCTCACACATTGACGCAAATATTGCCCTGTCGATAATTCTGCTGCTTATGATCTCGTTGCTCGGGATGAATACCGGTTACCTTTATTACAGAAAAATTGGAGGAGGGGAGATCTACGGTCTCTACCCGGTAAGCTCACTTTTATCAGGATTATTTTCAGGATCATCAGCCGAAGCCCTTAAGCTTCAGCATGAAATATCCTGGTGGACACATATAGTGCTGATATTCATTTTTGCAAATATTCTGCCTTATTCAAAGCATTTTCACGTCTTCATGTCGGTTCCAAATGTTTTCCTTTCCAGGCTTGACCCGCTTGGTAAACTGGCCAATATGGACAATATTACGAAGGAGGTAAGGCTTATGATGAACCCTGAAACCGCCTTTGCTGCTTCCCCGGAGGAGGCTGGACCACCTGAGAGATTCGGGGTGAAGGATGCTGAGGATGCTTCGTGGAAGAACTATTTAGATTCTCTTTCCTGCACCGAATGCGGCAGATGTACATCTGTCTGTCCAGCAAACATAACCGGCAAGAAACTTTCACCAAGGAAAATAATGATGGACCTTCGGGCCAGGATGAAGGAAAAGGGTCCTCTGATGGTAAAGAACGGAAGGGATTTTAATGACAACAGATCACTTTTGCGGGATTATATCTCAGAGGAAGAGATATGGGCATGCACAACATGCAATGCCTGCGCCAAAGAGTGCCCTATCAACATTAATCACCCGACACTTATCGTTGATATCAGAAGATACCTTGTGATGGAGGAGGCTTCAGCTCCCGGTGAGCTCAAAGCTGTTTTTAATAATATTGAAAATAATGGTGCCCCCTGGCAGTACTCGGCTGAAGACCGCCTTAACTGGGCATCAGGACCCGTACCTGTGATTGCAGATCTTTTTGCTAAAGGGGAAAAACCCGAGTACCTTTTCTGGGTCGGCTGCGCAGGTGCATTTGATGACAGGTATAAAAAGGTGGTAAAAGCTTTCATAAAAATTCTGACCCACCTCAATGTGAGTTATGCAGTGCTTGGGAAGGAAGAGACATGCAACGGTGACCCTGCCAGGCGAGCCGGGAATGAGATGCTGTACCAGATGCAGGCACTCCAGGTGATAGAGATTCTCAGGATGTATGATGTTAAGAAGATCATAACGATCTGTCCCCACTGCTACAATATCTTTAAAAATGAATATCCCGATCTTGGCGGGAACTATGAGGTGACCAATTATATTCAGCTGATTGACAGATATATTAAGGAGGGCAGGCTGAAGCCGGGAAAGGATGCATTGAAGGATGTCAGGGTTACATACCATGATCCATGTTACCTGGGAAGAGCAAATGACCTGTATGATGAGCCTCGTTCAGTGATCCGCACTTTTACTGATAACCTGGTTGAAATGGAGAGGAACAGGAGCTTTTCACTCTGCTGCGGGGCAGGAGGCGCCCAGATGTTCAAGGAGGCTGAGAAGGGTGACAAGGATGTTTTTTTAGAACGAACTGAAGATGCCCTTAAGACAGGAGCGGGGATCATTGCCACTTCATGCCCATTCTGCATGACGATGATGACCGACGGGCTCAAGTACAAGAACAGGGAAGAAGAAATTAAAAATTTTGATATAGCCGAGCTGGTTGTAAAATCTCTTGATTTGTAAATAGAACTCAAAAATAATCAATAGTAAATGGAAAACAGAAAAGTTTTGAGAAGCGGTGAATTTCTCGTAAGCGAAGTTGAAGCTAAGGACGTATTTATCCCGGAAGAGTTTACTGAGGAGCAGCAGATGATTGCCCAAACCTGTCGGGATTTCCTTGATACTGAGGTATATCCTAATCTTGAGAAGGTTGAGAAGAGCGACAGGGAGCTGATGAAAAGCATCCTGAAGAAATCCGGCGAGCTGGGCCTGATGGGAATCTCCATCCCTGAAGAATATGGTGGCTTCGGGCAGTCATTTGTAACCCAGATGCTGGTTGCAGAAACAACCGGTGCCGGGTATTCCTTTTCAGTGGCATACATGGCGCATTGCGGAATAGGAACATTGCCGATAATGTATTATGGAAATGAGGACCAGAGGCAAAGGTATGTTACAAAGCTTGCGACGGGAGAACTTCTGGGAGCTTACTGTCTTACAGAACCGGGTGCTGGAAGTGATGCCAATTCCGGCAAGACAAATGCAAAGCTTGATGAAGACGGGAAACATTATATTCTGAACGGGCAGAAGATGTGGATCACCAATGCCGGATTTGCCGATACACTTGTCGTGTTTGCAAAGATCGACAACGACAGGGTCCTGAGTGCTTTTATAGTCGAAACGAAATATCCGGGAGTTGTTATTGGTCCTGACGAGCATAAAATGGGTATTAAGGGTTCCTCCACAGCCCAGATCTATTTCAACGATGTGAAGGTGCCAGTTGAGAACCTGCTGGGAAAAAGGGGCGAGGGATTCCGGATTGCCCTCACCATACTTCATATGGGAAGGCTCAAGCTTGGAGCCAACGTACTTGGCGCTGCGAAAAAGACGATCACGGATTCGGTAAAGTATGCAAATGAGCGCAAGCAGTTCGGAGTTCTTATATCATCTTTCGGAGCTATAAAATACAAGCTGGCCGAACAGGTAATCAGACAATTTGCCGCTGAGTCAGCTGTTTATCGCGTGAGCATGGATATTGATGACCTGATGGACACGTTAAAGGTCGATTGCGGCGATAAGGGAAGGGCATCAATCGAGGCAATAAGCCATTATGCAGTTGAGGCTGCTATTCTTAAGGTGGCAGGGTCAGAAATGCTGGATTATATTGCAGATGAGGCGGTGCAGATACACGGCGGGATGGGGTACTCTGCCGAGATGGCCGTAGAAAGAGGTTACCGTGATTCAAGGATCAACAGGATCTTTGAAGGGACAAATGAAATAAACAGGATACTTGTTGTGGATACGGCCATGAAGAGGGCCATGAAAGGTGAATTCTCACTATTACCCGAGGCTGAGTCAATTTATAACTCCGCAGGTAGTGTCACCGATGGCAAATCGCAGAATGAGAGCTATTTCTCTGAAAAAATGCGCTACATAAGGAACTTCAAAAAAGTAATACTTTTATGTATCCATGGTGCGGTGAAAAAATTTGAAAAGAATCTTGTGAATGAACAGGAGGTGCTAAATAATATTGCCGACATGATGATAGATGTCTATCTTTCAGAATCTCTTCTTCTCAGGATCGAAAAGAGAGAAGCTCTGAAAGGAGCTGTACCTGTCTATCATGACATTCTCGATGTCAGTTTTTATGAAGCTGCCTCAAGGATACGAAAATCAGCGACAGATGCTGTCAATTCATTTGCACTGGGAAATGATGCCAGACAACTTGTGACAGCCGCAGATACTCTTACAAATGTTGCCGGGGTAAATTTCAAGGAGGCAAGAAGACGCATCGCCGATAAACTGATTGAAGATAATCAGTACAAATTCTGAAAAATTATTCTTCTGACATATGCCGGCTCTGGATTTTCAGGGCCGTTTTTTTTGAATATAATCAGACCTCTGATAACACAATGGCTTATTGATAAGTCGATTAAATTACTCGCAGAGGACATTATTCATCTGGTACAACATATATCAACAACAGTGATGATAAATGTCAATTTCCGTTATGATAAAGAGCATGGAGCGGCATCAAAATTAAGGACAAGTAATAAATTACTAATCAGTAATATCAGATATATTTGTGAACAAATTAACAATTACTGAAAAATGAATCAGAAAATAAAAAAAGCAAGAGTTTTGCTGAGCATAATGATTGCGCTCGCAGTACTGGGAGCCATCTCTTCATGTGAGAAATATACTTACACGCCTCCGGTGCTGAATATTGCTGATACTGTACATTTTGAGGCTCAGATACAACCTATCTTTAACGGGATATGCATTAATTGCCACAATGGGGGACAGAGTCCCGATCTGAGAGACGGTAAATCATATAATTCACTCACAACGGGTGGGTTTGTGAATCTTCCGGCTGAAACAAGCATCCTTTACACCCATATAACTACAAACTCTCAACATATTCCCAGAACAACAGATCTCCAGAAACAGCAGATACTTGTCTGGATTGAACAGGGAGCCCTTAATAACTAATCAACCATAAACAAATTAAAATTGACAATATGAAAAAGGTTTTACTTGTATTAATGCTTTCAGCATTTCTGGCACCCGTATTTGCCCAGAATGATACCATCAACCAGAAGAGTTCAGACCCGGTGACCAATACCTTCATGGCCGCTATCCTGATAGATAACCAGACAGTCTCGACCCCCGGGAAAGGGAAGCTTGAACTTGAAATCCAGCATCGCTTCGGGCTTATCAGCACAGTAAAGGACCTTTATGGGATTTATGCTTCGGCAAATACAAGGATCGGTTTTAATTATGGCATTACAGACAGACTTATGGTCGGACTTGGAACAACCAAAAACTATCAATTACAGGATGTTGAGTGGAAATACCTTATACTGAGACAGACAGAGGATGATAAAATGCCTGTTTCCCTTTCCTATTATGGCAATGTGGTTCTGGATGCAAGGCCTGATAATGCATTTGGCCCTACAGAATCGTACAGGTTCATCCACAGGTTTTACTATTTCACACAGTTTATAGTTGCCCGCAAAATCAATGAGAGGTTTTCGGTGCAGGTAGCTCCTTCAATAGCCTATTTCAATTCCGTGCCTCAGTACAGTGCTGATTCAACCTATAAGAACCTCAATTTTGGCTTATCCGTTGGCGGCAAGGCAAAACTTTTCGGCAACCACTCAATAGTTGTCGAGTACGACCAGCTTCTTACAAAACAGCCTAAGATAGAATCCACCAAACCAAATCTTTCGATCGGGTGGGAGATTGATACGCCTACCCACACTTTCAGGGTATTTGTAGCAAACTATGACCAGATAATAAATCAGAGAAACCTGGTTTACAATACGAACGATTTTGCCAAATGGCAATACCTGTTCGGTTTTAATATAACAGTGCGGTTCTAAAGGGATAATCTGGAACTGGGATGAAGTTGAAAAGATTCCGGGTCGCGGCTTTAATTGTGATGTTTTGTTGTATTGCTGAGGGATATGCCGCTCCGTTCAGATCCATCATACCCGCTGCGACAGTACAGGATACTTCAAAATTCATTTCTCCTTATCAGGAAGACAATGAGCGCTGCCTTAAATGTCATGGGCAGGAAAAATATGAATATCCCAACGAATCTCAGGGCAGGCAGGTTAAAGCACTCATGTGTTCACAGAGGATCGTCAGAAGGGATCTTTTTTACCTGTCGAACCATAAAGGCTTCAGCTGCACCGACTGCCATTCGGAAGGTTACCTGAAGTTCCCGCACTCCGGAGAGCTGAGGATGGAACCTAAATTAAGCTGTATTGACTGCCATGGCGGCGACGAGAGATTTGCCAAGTACCATTTTGAGGAAATTGTAAAGGAATATACAGGAAGTGTCCATTTCAAGCATGAGCAGGACGGTTTTTCATGCTGGAAATGCCATAATCCTCATACTTACAAGACCAGTATCCGTAACTCGAGTGATCTGAAAGCCACTATTCTCTTTTCAAATTCGATCTGCCTGAACTGCCATGCGAACTTTGATAACTTCAGGATCCTGACCGAAAGGGAAGAGATCAATATCGTAAAGGAACACGACTGGCTTCCGAATCAGGCCGCCCACTTCAGGAGCGTCAGGTGTATCGAATGTCATGCCAAGGTCAATGACAGTATTCTTGTCTCTCATGAGATCAGATCCAAGGATATAGCCGTGAAGAAATGCAATGAATGTCATTCACAAAACTCTCTTCTTATGTCATCACTCTATAAATTCAGGTCAATAGAACTCAGGCACCGCAATGGTTTTGTAAATGCCATTATTCTTAATGAGTCTTATGTCATCGGAGCGAACAGGAACCAATATCTTAATGTACTTAGTCTCATAATTTTCTTCGCTGTAATAACTTTTATAATTATTCATATTATTTTTAGGATCCGGAAATCAAAAAAATAAATGGGAGGTAAGGATGTATCTATATCCTAAGTGGGTCAGACTATGGCATGTACTAAATGCTCTTCTTTTTCTTGTTCTTATCGTGACAGGATTAAGCATGCAATATACCGGCAAGAGCAATCCAGCCTATATGGTTGGATTTGCAAAGGCGGTAAAATGGCATAATTTTGCTGCTGTCCTTCTTACTGCCAATTATGTTTTTTATATATTGGGAAACGCATTTACTGCCAATGGAGATTATTACAGGATCGAAAGAAAGAATTTTTTCAGGGATCTGATAACTCAGACGAAGTACTACGCATGGGGTATGTTCAAAGGAGAGAAACATCCATTCCCCATTACACTTGAAAGGAAATTCAATCCCCTTCAGAAATTTTCTTATATCCTGGCAATGTATGCTGGAATGCCCCTTCTGATTATCTCAGGAATCGGATTACTTTTTCCGGAGATTACAGTGACAAAGATTTTTGGCATAAGTGGACAGGTTCTGACAGATATCCTTCATATTTCGATGGGTTTCATCCTGTCTCTCTTTATGATCATTCATGTTTATACCTGCACACTTGGCAGGAAGCCCTGGTCACTCTTCATAGGGATGATCACAGGTTACCA
This sequence comes from Bacteroidales bacterium, assembly GCA_050013475.1. Classification (GTDB taxonomy): domain Bacteria; phylum Bacteroidota; class Bacteroidia; order Bacteroidales; family VadinHA17; genus LD21. The sequence goes on along the minus strand of JBEKFE010000002.1, from coordinate 252,590 downwards.
TGAGTCTGAGCAGGAGTGAACCAGGTGTGGGCCGGCGAACCGGAAAAAGTACGAACATAATCCTTAAAATAAAAGAGGGTGCCCTTTTGAGACACCCTCTTCAGTTATGATTAATCTGTTGAGTCTAGAATCCGGCAGCTGTCAGTGCATCAAGTGAATTTTGAAGCAGAGCGGTTGAATAGTTGAAGTTATGTATTCCCAGACTATATTCCCTGAGGCATAGCTGGAAGTTAATGAGTGCGCCAAACTGTACATTCTTCAGGTTCAGTTTAGGAAGGGTGTTATTTGTTGCAATCTGGGCAGCGGTAAATCCAGTTGTACTTGGATTTTTGAACGATGAGGTATTATATGTAGTGCCTGTAGGGTTGTTAACCGGATCATAAACATTAAGATAACCGTCATAGTTGTTGGTAGTAAGACCGTACCACAGGTTAGAAGTTGCATCCCCGTTCCTGTTTAAAATATCGATACCTCCCTGCTTAAGCTTGCCTGCCAGTGTATTCAGCAGAGTTTTAGTTGCACTCCTCGGCGTGAGCCACGCATCTGATGAGGTTGCTGAGATCGGGGAAACAGCGTGACATCCTGTTACATTGCAACCATTGAAATTACCAATTGCTGAGAAAGTGTGCCCACCTGCTTTGCCTGTCATATCTGCCATGTGGCAATCCTGGCAGGAAGCGACGGTAGCATGAGCTGAGCTCTGAATAGGAAGCGAACCTGAAAATTCTACTCCGCCCATTCCTGCTACAATTGCTCCAACTGTTCCGTAGTGGGTATGGGTTCTGTATGTAACTTTTATCTTGTTGTTGGCCATATTGGCAGCAGTTGAATCGTAGAATACGGCTGTAGGGTTTGAGGCAAGGGAAGCGTAATCTATAACATTGCCATCGGTGTTTGAAGCGCTAAAGGGCCTTGGCTGATGGCATTTAATACAAAGGTTTGATTTGCTGTCGTCCTGGGTAAGATTGATTGTTTTGGTTCCTGCCCACATGGTCATTGGTACTGCTGCAGTGGTTGTAAGAGGAAAAAAATCAGCCTCCGTGTAAGTTGTGTGAAGATTCTGGTGGCATGTAGCACAAACCAGTTCTCCATACGCGTGACCTGCATCAGTTGCATAATCATTAGAATATTTTCCGGTAGTGGTATTGAGTGTGAAAGTTACCGGGACATTATTATTACAAACATATTGAAATCCTTCAGAGGTATGGCATGGAGCGCAAGATGTATTGCCGGATTCATTAAATGCTGCTGTACCGTAACTGTGTTTGGCGAATTCATATTCCGTAGCCTTTTCTTCAACAACTGTACTGTTGTGGCACTCCTTGCAGGTTTGATTGGCATCTACACCATTCTGGCCTGCCGGACCCATAGGACCTTCGCATGATGCCAGAAAAAAACAACCAGCAATTGCAGCAGAAAATAGTTTGATCAGGTTCTTCATTTTTATGATTTTTAGGTATTATTTTCCGGTTGCAAAGTACAAATAACTTCTGTTAATCAGATAACACATTCTGTGATATATACAATATCGTAAATTGATTGATATGCATCCTGACGATGATATATATCAATTAAATAAATGATATTAGTCACATTTTAATTATTTTTACATTTGAAATTTATTTTTGTCACCTTTTATCCAAAGAGATGGTTGGTCAGAAACTTACACATAGTTGTGAAACCTGTCTGTTCGCCTGGAAGAATTTTAGCAACCTCACAAAAGAGGAATTAAAACTCATGAATGAAAACAGGTATGAGGCTACCTTCAAACCCGGGGAAATAATATTAAAACAGGGTTCTCCCGCCACGAGTGCTGTATTTCTTGCATCGGGAATAGCCAAGATTTACATTGAAGGACTTGATTCAAAAAATTTCATACTGGGTCTTGCCCTGCCTACAAATCTAATTCTCGGACCGGGCGTTCATGTAATGCACCGGCACTCCTATTCGGTAGCCGCACTTACAGTCGTACAGACATGTTTCATCAGCTTCGACCTGATAAACCAGCTCATAAAGCAAAATCCTGCATTTGCCATGGGTATGATGGAAGATATAAGCCTGAAATCATATAATGTCCATAATAAACTTGTATCGCTTACACAGAAAAAAATGACTGGAAGGATCGCGGAGGCATTACTGCTGTTATCCGATACAATATTCAAGTCGGACGAATTTGATATGATCCTTTCTCGTCAGGAGCTTGGAGAGATGACAAATATGGCAAAAGAGAGTGTTGTCAGAATTTTAAAAGAACTGGAAGGGACAGGGGTCATTAAAGCGGGATATTCCAGGATCGAGATACTTGATAAGGAAAAATTGAGAATAATTTCCGATAGAGGATCAGTTTCAGTTTGTTAATTATTTAAATAATTATTATTCCTGGATAAATATTAAACCATGAAAGTTGTAAGATTCCTTTTTTCTCCCATTATGATGGGAGTTTTGTTAGTATGTTTTGCACTGGCTATGGCTGTCGCTACGTTTCTTGAGAATGATTTCGGCTCTGCCTCAGCCTATAATCTGGTATATGGATCGTGGTGGTTTGGTCTGATCATGCTGCTGCTTGCAGCGAATCTTATCGGTCAGATCATTGAACTTAAGCTTTACAGAAGGGCAAAGCTCACAGTATTTCTTTTTCATGGAGCATTTATTATTATCCTTACAGGTGCAGCAATAACAAGGTATTTTGGATATGAAGGGTCAATACATATACGAGAAAGAGCGGAAGAAAACAGATGTTTTTCATCAGATAAATTTATTGGCTATTCTGTTAAGGATGAAAAAGGAGATGTTCTGGCTGAAAAGATGACAGGATTCACGATGAGCTCAGTATCGTCAGGAAAATATCTTAGAAGATTTTCTGCAGGGGGTGAGAATTACGAGATTGAACTTTCAGAGGTTATAAAGAACGCAACAGAAGGAATAATCGATTCCCCATCAGGAGTACCAATAGTTTCACTAATCGTGATGACGGGTCATATGGAAATGGAGGATCTTATTATAAAAGGCGGTGAAAAGGTAACTGCTTCCGGCTTCAGCATTGGGTTCAACAGCAAGGAACCTGCTGATATTTCAGTTTCCTCTGATTCAGCCGGATTTCATATCTCGTCGGCCTCAGACTTTGCGCAGATGGGTATGATGCACGGCGACAGCATACCTGTTGAGGCTAGGGAAAAAGTTGTCATGAAGGCAATGCAGATTTATGCCTTCAAAGGGATGAAATTGATTCCGCAGGAAATGTCTTTAAGTGGATTTGTAAAACCTGTTCCGGTTGATCCTAAACAGCAGGAGACTGATCAGAATGCTATGATATTCCATGTCTTTGCGGGAGACAAACCAGTAGCGATTACCCTCTGGGATAAAAAGAATGAATATCAGACAACAGGTACAGCACATGTGAACGGCAAAATCGTTGAGATGTTCTACGGGTCAAGGATAATGAGCCTGCCTTTTACACTGAAGCTTAACAAGTTCATTTTTGAAAGATATCCCGGATCAAACAGTCCTTCAGGCTACAAGAGTGACGTGGTATTAATTGATAAAGTATCCGGAACGCAAAAAAGCTTTATGATATTCATGAATAACATTCTAAAGTACAAAGGCTACCGGTTTTACCAGTCATCATTCGATCAGGATGAACATGGTACAATACTTTCAATTAATCACGACACTATTGGTATGTCTGTGACATATACAGGATATGCCATTATGTTCCTGTTTATTATCCTGTCAATATTCAACAGGAGATCAATCTTCAGGAATATCAATCCGGGTTACTGGAGATCCCCTTTCAGAAGATCAGTAACAGTTATATCCATACTGCTGATCCTTTCGGGTTTATCTGCTGTTAATGCCCAGAAGCTTGTTCCCGACAGGAAAGCAGCAGAAGAGTTTGGCAGGGTGCTGGTGCAGGATCAGAAGGGCAGGACCAAGCCATTGTACACTCTTAGCAATGACATACTCAGAAAGGTTACTCACAAGAATGAGTTTGAAGGTCTTTCATCAATGCAGGTCTTCCTCGGTGTGTACTTTGATTTTGAAAACTGGCAAAATGTCCGGATGATCAGGATAGCAAACAGCGAGATCCAGAAGCTTATCGGCATCAGCAGCAGTTATGCTTCATTTGGTGATATTGTGGATATGCACGGTGGCGGCGGATATAAGCTTTCAGAGTATGTTCAGAAAGCCTATGCCAAATCACCAGGAGAAAGAAATAAATTTGATAAGGAGGTGATGAAGATAGATGAGAGGGTGAATATTGTATATATGATCAATACGGGTGAGTTCATGAAGCTTTTCCCGCTTAAGAATAAGATCAATAGCTGGGGACCCCCTGATGAAGCCCTGAAAAATGCCATCAGCAGCGAGGATTCACTTTATCTCAAAAATGTAATGCCGATGTTTGCGGAGGCGTTAAAAAACAACGCGCTCTCCGATGCGGAAAGGATCGCCAGGTCAGTAAGCGATTACCAGGCAAGGTTTGCAGGGTATGCTTTGCCCTCGAACGCGAAGACAAATGTTGAGATATTTTACTATAAGGCAAAAATATTTGAACGTCTGTTCCCCTTTTATGCCACCCTTGGAATAGTTATGCTTATCGGACTGATAGTAATGGTAATAAAAGGTGCAAAAAGCAATTCACTTTTTGTCAAGACTTTAAGCTGGCTGCTATTCGCCGGATTCCTGTTCCATACCCTAGGTCTTGGAATGAGATGGTACATAGCAGGTCATGCACCGATGAGTAACGGGTACGAATCGATGATCTTTATATCCTGGGTAACGCTGCTTGCAGGATTTATTTTCAGCAGGCAGTCGCCATTTGCTCTTTCAGCTACCGCCGTACTGGGGTCAATGACACTGATGGTAGCTCATCTCAGTTTCATGGATCCCGAGATTACAAACCTGGTCCCGGTACTTAAGTCGTACCTGCTCACAATTCATGTGTCGGTAATAACCGGAAGCTATGGATTCCTTGGACTTGGTGCCATTCTTGGTCTTATCAACCTGATTTTACTTATATTTTCAAACAGGAAGAATATTGACAGGATCTCTACTACAATTGATGAACTTACAATTATCAATTACAGGACTCTGACACTTGGCCTCTATTTTCTGACAATAGGGACTTTCCTTGGTGCTATCTGGGCAAACGAATCGTGGGGGAGGTACTGGGGATGGGATCCCAAAGAGACATGGTCGCTTATAACGATCATCATATACAGCATTGTCATTCATTCAAAGATGATACCGGGACTGAAGGATATCTTCACTTTCAATCTCCTTTCGCTTTTCGCCCTCTCGTCGGTGCTGATGACTTATTTTGGAGTTAATTATTACCTCTCGGGGCTGCATTCATATGCATCGGGTGACCCCGTTCCCGTACCGTCGTTCGTTTATGTTACAGTAATATTGCTTGTTGCAGCTTCATTCCTGGCATACCTTAAATATGACAGATGGAGGAAGGTTGAACAAAGATAAAAGACAAAAGATAAAAGACAAAAGCCAAGTTGCAGCAATAAAAAAGGCTGTCCCTTTCGGGATAGCCTCTTTTTTGACGGGTGGAAGACCGGGGTCGAACCGGCGACCTCCAGAGCCACAATCTGGCGCTCTAACCAACTGAGCTACAACCACCGTTTTACGGGTTGCAAATTAAGCCCAAAAATTTCATAATGCAAAATTTTAATTTTATTTTCTCATAATTACTGCAATAACTATATTTACGGCTCATAAGAAATTGAACCGACCTGATTTAATCATGTTCCGGTTAAATTATTGGTCAGGTTTAAACATAAGATTCAGGGGACCGGATTGAAAAAAATAAAATTCATAGATAACATTTCCGGGTTACAGCTTTTCCAGCTGCTGCGATTTGGCATCTTCCTGATAATAAGCATAGTTTTTACCAAAAGCCACCTCAAGAAAGTTGATATCGGCAACTGGGAGATGTTCCTGTTCATATCAAGTCTCCTCAGCTTTTTCTGGGTCACAGGTATAATCCAGTCATTGCTTCCCCTCTATCACCGGAACAGGACATACTGGAAAATGGGAGCTGGCGAAAAAGGCAAGTCACCAGAAATATTCAATGCTTTCCTGTTACTGAGTTTTTTCAGTGTGCTGGTATTTGTGATAGGGCAGTCCATAAAGGGGAGCATCTCAATTTTCAACTTTTCGGGAGATGTGCCGTATATCAACCTTTTACTCCTGTACATTCTTCTCAGTAACCCGGTTTGCCTCATTGAATATATCTATCTGCTTAACAACAGGTCGTACAGGATATTGCAATATGGCATTTATACTTTTTCCGCCCAGTTGCTTCTTGTCATAGTTCCGGTTATTGCAGGCAGGGGCATTATGTGGTCCTTTTATGGCCTGCTCATCATAACCGCAGTAAGATGGGTATGGCTTATAATCCTTCTCAGAAGATACACCGAGATGAAAATCTCGTATGAATTCATGAAGGAGCACCTTTACCTGGGACTGCCTCTGATCCTTACCTCGCTGATAAGCGGGTCAGCCCAGTATACAGATGGCATTATCATTTCAGCATTCTACAATAACCCTGAAACTTTTGCACACTTCCGCTATGGAGCAAAGGAATTTCCTCTTGTGCTTATGCTTGCAAACGGCCTGAGCAATGCGATGCTACCGGAGTTTTCGACCCGAAGCAGGATGAAGGAGTCTCTTGCAAAGATCAAGGCTAAATCCGGGAGGCTGATGCATTTTCTTTTTCCCTCCTCAATGGTTATGATGCTCTTTACAAGGTGGCTTTTCCCCAGGGTTTTTAACCCCGAGTATGTAAGGAGCGCAGATATCTTCCTGATATATCTCCTTCTGATCATCCCGCGTCTGGTTTTTCCCCAAACAATCGTGATCGGAAGAAAACGTACGAGAATAGCCCTGTTCGCGGCTATCCTTGAGCTGTCGCTGAACATCCCGCTGAGCCTTTACCTGATACAGGATTACGGAACTGTAGGTGTGGCTTTAGCAACCCTGGTTGTATACATTGTGGAGAAAGCATTTTTGATGGCATATGTCTGGATAAAAATGAAAATAAAGCCATCGGAATACATCCCGCTTAAGATATATGCAGCTTATTCAACCATGATTATAGTTCTTTTTGTTCTGATCGACCACAGGGTGATCGATATACATTAGTTTCAGTAAAAGATGCAAATGAATTATGTATGCAGTTGAGGTAAAAAGCAGGAGTGAAAGGAACGAGTTTATCCGTTTTCCCAAAATCCTTTACAGGAATGATCCGGGATGGATATGTCCTCTCGATTCAGAGATCCAATCGACTTTTGATCCTGCCCTGAACCCCTCATTCAGACATGGTGAGGCAACACGATGGATACTGAAGGATATTGATGGAAAAACGATTGGCCGTATCGCAGCTTTTATTGATAATATCAGAAGCAGGGCAAACAGGCAGCCTACAGGCGGAATTGGATATTTTGAGGTTATCGAGAACATTGATGCGGCATTCATGCTTTTTGATACAGCAAAGGAATGGCTTTCGGCGAGAGGTATGCAGGCAATGGATGGTCCGATCAATTTCGGTGAGAATGATGTAAACTGGGGCCTTCTGGTCGAAGGATTCATGCAGCAGGGATTTGGGATGCCTTATAATAAAGAGTATTACAGGGCATTCTTCGAGGAATACGGGTTTGTCAAATACTTTGAACAGTATTCGTACCACAGAATAGTAAGGGGAGATGACAACAAGATCGTCATGTTTCCCCCGCGGCTTGTAAAAATAGCTGAATGGCTGATGAAAAGGCCGGGATATTCATTTAAGCATTTTGAATACAGAAAAAGCAATAAATTCATTAACGACCTTGTTGAGGTATACAATGAGACATGGTCGCTTTTCAAGGAAGATTTTACACCTATGGATCCCGCATTCCTTGAAGCTACTGTAAGAAAAATGAAATCATTCATTGATGAGGAGCTGATATGGTTTGCCTATTATAACGACAAGCCTGTGGCATTTTTTATCCTGTACCCCGATCTTAACCAGATATTAAGGCACTTCAGGGGGAAACTGCACCTCTGGAACATCATCAGATTCTTTTATTACAGGGCTACTCATGAAATGTCAAGGATGAGAGCGATCGTGGGCGGAGTTCATCCTTCGCACCAGAATTCCGGGATCGAATCCTCCATTTTTATTCATCTTTACGAGGTTTTCAAGCGCAAAAGATGGTACAAGGAGCTTGAACTTTCGTGGGTCGGTGATTTTAATCCAAGGATGATCGCGATCTATGAAGCCCTGGAAGCAAAGAAAGCCAAAACGCATTATACATACCGATACATGATCAACAGGGATCTTCCTTTCATGAAATACATGGAAGAAATGTCAGGAAAACATCGCCACAGATAATGATTGCAAGCCTGATGCAATAATTTTGCGGTACGATTTGCTATTTCAAAAATGTTGATTAATTTTGCAAACCCTGATTCAGGGATATTTTTTAGATTTGATTTAAACGAAACAGGCAATGAAAAAGGGAATACATCCGAACAATTACAGGCTGGTAGTGTTTCAGGATATGTCGAACGGATACTCCTTCCTGAGCAAGACCACAGCTCCGTCGAAAGAGAATATCAAGTGGGAAGACGGTAACGAATATCCTCTTATCAAGCTTGAGATCTCGAATACCTCCCATCCGTTCTATACAGGTAAGATGAAACTTGTTGATACTGCAGGACGTGTTGATAAATTCAATACAAGGTATAAGAACCATCTCGGAAAGAAAAAATAGGAAATTGTACTTAATAAAATTTGTAGGGTTGTAGGGCCGTAGCATGCTACGGCCCTACAATTTTTTTATAAATAAATGTCTGGCATAACTATTGCAATCCTGCCACAACTGACAAATGGAAGAGATTTTAAAATAATATGTAATTTTAACCTGGTTAAACCGAGAATGGATAAAAAATTCAGAAGACCAGCTAACGGATTCTTATTGCCTGATATTATGGACGGCGACGGGGATATCATACCTATAATCACAGACGGTGATGATGGAGAGCTTGAGGATATGGAAGTACCTGAGGTAATTCCGGTATTATCGTTAAGAAATACTGTCCTGTTCCCTGGAGTTGTCCTGCCGATATCAATTGCAAGACCTAAATCGATCCAGCTGATAAAAGATGTTTATCGCACGGACAAGATAGTCGGTACTGTTGCTCAAAAAGATCCTGAGATAGAGGATCCGCGATTTGCCGACCTTCATGGGATAGGCACTATAGGCCAGATCGTGAAGCTTCTGGAGATGCCTGATGGATCCACGACAGCTATTATCCAGGGAAGAAAAAGAATGATCCTCAATGAGCTGGTATCAGACGATCCCTACTTACTGGCAAAGGTCACCTCTCTCCCCGAAGTGAGGCCTGATACTTCAAGCAAGGATTTCGAGACGATCGTTGGATCACTTAAGGACCTGTCGCTCAAAATAATTAAGCTCAATCCGAACATTAGCCCCGAAGCCTCTTTTGCAATAAAGAATATTGAGAACAGCGTTTACCTTATTAATTTCATCTGTTCGAATACCGATATTAAAGTCCAGGACAAGCAGAGGCTCCTTGAGGTCAGCAGTGTGCGCGACAGAGGGTATATGCTCCTTGAGTACCTGGTTCAGGAGATCCAGATACTTGAACTCAAAAGCGAGCTTCAGCTGAAGGTCAAAAGCGATCTTGAACAGCAACAGAGAGAATTCCTCCTGCACCAGCAGATGAAAACAATACAGAACGAGCTGGGAGGGAATCCGCTTGAAAAGGAGATAGAAGAATACAGGCTCAAGGGAGATGTGAAAAAATGGATCCCCGAGGTCAAAAAGACCTTTGAGAAGGAGCTGGAAAAGCTTCAGCGTCTTAACCCCGCTGCTGCCGAATATTCTGTACAGGTTAATTATATCCAGACGCTTCTCGACCTGCCCTGGGGTGAATATACAAAGGATAACCTCGATCTGAAAAATGCAAGACAGGTGCTTGATGACGATCATTTCGGACTGGAGGAGGTTAAGGAGAGAATACTGGAGCATCTTGCTGTACTGAAACTCAAGGGCGATCTTAAATCACCTATTCTATGCCTTTACGGCCCTCCCGGAGTGGGAAAAACATCCCTTGGCAGATCCGTGGCAAAAGCTCTTGGCAGAAAGTATGTCAGAATGTCACTCGGTGGTCTGCACGATGAGGCGGAAATACGAGGTCACAGGAAAACTTACATCGGGGCGATGCCGGGACGAATAGTTCAGAATATAAAACGTGCAGGTTCATCAAACCCGGTTTTTATACTTGATGAGATAGACAAGGTCGGACAGGATTTCAGGGGTGATCCCTCCTCCGCACTTCTTGAGGTTCTTGATCCTGAGCAGAACAGTACTTTCTTCGACAATTTTCTCGAAATGGAGTACGATCTTTCCAAGGTGATGTTCATTGCAACTGCCAATACTCTGTCGACTATAAGCCCTGCCCTGCGCGACAGGATGGAACTCATCGAAATAACAGGCTATCTGCTGGAGGAAAAGAGAGAGATTGCACTGAAGCATCTGCTCCCGCGTCAGCTTGAGAACCACGGAGTAAAAAGCAGTGAGCTTGTTTTAGGAAAGAAACAGCTTGAATTCGTGATTGATAAATATACCCGGGAATCAGGTGTCAGGGAACTTGATAAAAGGCTGGCCAAGATCGTAAGGGTAAGGGCAAAGGACATTGCCTCGGGAGCGAAGTTCAAGAGCGAACCGGATGAAAAAGTGCTGACGACCATCCTGGGGCCTGCAAAATATACAAGGGATCTTTACACGGGAAATGATCAGGCAGGAGTTGTGACCGGACTGGCCTGGACTGCTGCAGGAGGGGAGATACTATTCGTCGAGACAAGCATCAGTCCCGGTTCAGGCAAGCTGACCCTCACGGGAAACCTTGGCGATGTAATGAAGGAATCGGCAGTCATTGCACTTGAGTATCTTAAGGCAAATACCGGCCTTCTGGACCTTCCCGATAACTTTTCAGAAAAATGGAATATTCATATCCACGTGCCGGAAGGAGCCATACCAAAGGACGGTCCCTCGGCAGGTATCACAATGGCTGCTTCAATTGCATCAGGCTTCACCCAGCGCAAAGTGAAGAAATTCATAGCCATGACAGGTGAAATTACCCTCAGAGGCAGAGTGCTGCCAGTGGGAGGTATAAAGGAAAAAATACTTGCAGCTAAAAGGGCCAGTATCAGGGAGATCATCCTTTCAGAGGAGAACAGGAAAGATGTGGAGAATATAAGCAGTATCTACATAAAAGGACTTAAGTTCCAATATGTTTCTACCATTATGGATGTGCTCAACCTCTCTTTGCTGAAACAAAAAGTGAAAAATCCGAAAAAAATATCATTTGAATGAAAAAAACAGCTGTTTTCCCAGGTTCATTTGACCCTTTTACCATAGGTCATGAGAGTATTGTCAGGAGGGCTCTTTCAATGTTCGACGAAATTATAATCGCTGTTGGTGCAAACGCTCTCAAGAAAAGCGTTTATTCCGTCGATACACGGAAAGCAATGATCTCAAAAGTCTTCAGTAATGAACCGCGGGTGAAAGTCGACCACTATGAGGGACTTACAGTTGATTACTGCGAAAAGCATGGCGCACATTTTATATTAAGGGGGCTTCGTACTGCAGCCGATTTTGAATTTGAAAGAGCAATTGCCCAGGTGAACCAGGCAATGGCGCCCTGGCTGGAATCAGTTTTTATTCTTACCATTCCGGACCATTCTTTTATAAATTCGACTATCGTCCGCGATATTATCAGAAGTGGCGGGGATGCTTCAAAATTCGTCCCTGCCTCAATCAATCTAAAAGATTACAAGGGAGATGAAGATCTTTAGTGTCTTCATCCCTGCGATGATAATGTCGTTCTTGCTGCAGCCGGTTCAGGGACAAAAAATCAGGATCAGCGGATCGGGGAAAGGCTACAACGGAGAAGAACTAAAGTTTTTTTACCAGTCAGACCCAGTTACAAAATCGCTGGTCCCTGTTCTGAGACTTTACTGTGATACTGCAGGCCATTTTGAATGCGAATTTAATGTAAGGCCATCGGACCTCATTGTCATTAAAACAGGGATCTATAATCTTTCGGTCTGTATCGACTCTGTTGCTGACCTCGTGTTAAAGCTGCCAGACTTTATTGCCAGGAGTCCGGAGGAGGAGCAGAATTCTTTTTTTGCCGAGACAAAAGCGATCCCGGAAGTTGTGAATGATCCAGGCAACCTGAATAACCTGATCAGGGCCTTTGACACAGAGTACAACCCGGTATTTAATAGTGTGGCTGACAGGGTCATGTATAATATAAGACGAAATGAGATCCCTGTTCTGATAGAAAAACTTAACAGCATGGCATTGCCGGGAGCGCCGGAACATTTCAAGGAATTTGTCAGGTACAGGCTGGTAATGCTTAATCAGGTTGCAAATGGCGAATATCCTGGCAGGATGGAAGATTCAGTGCTGATCAATTCAATGTTTCCGGCAGGCAACCAGGCTTATATCGACCTTGTTGAGCAGATGTTCACAAAATATTTCAGGCACCTGGCAAACGGGAAGCTGAAAGATCAGTTCAACCATGCAATATCATACTCATCTCTTTCGGAGATGAAGCAGGTGGTCGTTCTCGACGGCAAGGCCACAAATGAACAATTGGCTGAATACATAATTATTCTGAACCTGTTCAATGAATATTTTGATTCGGTGATTCCGGGGGATAAGATTATTCAGTTACTTAAAGATCTGAATTCATCAGGTTCCTCTTCCTGGATCAGGGATCTTGCCGGGACAGTCGGGAAGAAACTGACAGCTCTCAATGCAGGGAGCATCCCTCCTGAAATAAAGCTTAAGGATGAATCAGGTAAATTGGTCTCCCTTGATGATCTGAAAGGCAGGTATATCCTGCTCAGTTTTGCTATGTCAGATAATGCATTCTCTGTTTCTGAATATGGGATCATCAGGAGATGGATCTCAAAGTACAAAGATAACCTGAATGTAGTTACAGTACTGTGCGACAGGAACTTCATAGCCGGTGTGAAAAGGCTTCATAATATGGGGTTCAACTGGATCATACTCGATGGCTCGGCTGCAGACCTGACTGAGTATCTTTATGATGTAACGATGTACCCGTCGTTCACCCTGATCGACAGGGAAGGAAAGATCTCTGTAAAACCATGCCCATTCCCTTCGGAAAATCTCGATGCAGTGCTGGGGAAAAAAATTTCTGACGAAAATAAATGATCAAACCCTCAGGATCGAGGTATTTATAAGTTCGGCCAGCGACATCCAGGCCAGGCCCTTTATAACGCTTATTTCATCCGGTGACATCCATTCAACTTTGGTTATGCCTTCTTCAGTCTGGGGATCAGATATCATTTCCCCGGAATACTCCATCAGAAACCAGTGCGTTTTTTTTAGGTAGGATATCCCTTCCCAGGAATAGGTATGATAACTCGGTTGAAGAGGTTTAACAATTGTATGACCTGTAATTCCGCACTCCTCATTCACCTCCCTTAAAGCACAATTCTCAGGCGACTCACCCTGTTCGATATGACCCTTTGGAAGATCCCATTTGCCTTTTCTCTCAATAAAAAGATATTTTCCCACGGAATGCTTCACCAGTCCCCCGGCTGCGCCTACTTCAGTAAAATAGATCCGGAATATGCGCCATAAATGTTTTATGTCGGTTCCATAGATATTAACTGATGGAATACTTTTATCCTCTTGAAATTCAGCGATTAGCCTGTAAAGTTCAACGGTATCATTGAATTTATGGAATAAGCCGTATTTTTGCAGACGATCTGGTTCAGGGCTTATTATTATGAACCTGTTTTCAAAATGAACTTTAATAAGATCCATATGGAGAACATTTCTAAGAAAATCGCCGATTATCTGCTACAAATTAAAGCAATTAAATTGCAACCGTCAAATCCATTTACATGGGCTTCGGGATGGAAATCACCAATCTATTGCGATAACCGCAAAACTTTATCATTTCCGGAGGTCAGAACGTACATCAGGGATTCATTCGAATACACTGTGACAAAACTATACCCTGACACGCAGCTTATAGCTGGTGTTGCAACCGGCGCTATTGCCCATGGGGCTCTTGTAGCTGAAAAGATGGGGTTGCCATTTATATATGTAAGGTCAGAGGCAAAAGGCCATGGCCTGGGCAACCAGATCGAAGGATATTTTGAAAAAGGACAGAAGGTGGTTGTAATTGAGGATCTGATCTCGACCGGCGGCAGCAGTCTGAATGCAGTAAAAGCACTGCGTGAGGCGGGATGTGAAGTCCTAGGCATGGTAGCGATTTTTACCTACGGTTTTCAGAAAGCCTCGGATGGGTTTGCCTCGGAAGAGTGCAGGCTGGATACTTTAAGCAACTACAATGTTCTGATAGATTGTGCAATGAATTCTGGTTACATCGGGCAGTCCGATATTGAAACTTTAAAGAAATGGAGAGTTGATCCTTCTGTCTGGGGTGTCTGAAAATAAGTACTATGGCAATGACTTCACAGTTTCAGAGCCGGCAGGCAAGAGTGACCTGTACAGGTGAGGAGTATTTCAGTTTTATTACTGACATGCGTAATTTCGGGCAGTTCATTCCCGGAAAGTCAGTCGAGGGATGGAAAGCCGATGAGAACAGCTGCAGAATCAATATGAACCCGATGGGGGAGATCTCACTTGAAATAGTCTCCAGGATCCCATGTTCTGAAGTCAGTTTCGCCGGAACTGTACTTGTAACTACCGGATTTGTGCTTCATGTATATATTTCGGAGGAGGAGAGTGGTAAAGCATTAGTATCGCTTCTGATGGAGTCCGATTTAAATCCAATGCTACGGGCCATGGCTTCAGGTCCGATCGAGAGATTCCTGGAGATCCTTGTTACGGAAATGGAGAACTTCAGAGGCTGGCGCCGCTGAACAATATTCAAAGAAAATCAACTTCCTTCTGATCAAATTCAAAGATACGGCTTTCCCTGTCTTCGATCTGAAGCCTGCCTGTTCCGGTGACAGCAATTATCTTTCCCTCAAAGATCCCCCTGCTGTCGCGGAATTCACTCCACTGTTCAAACCGGTACAACGAGGAGATGTAGTCGCTCTCTATTTGTGATCTTTTTCCTGAAGACAGCTGACTATATCTGTAATCGATCGACCTTAGTATCTCATCGAGGCAATCTTCCATTCGGTGCTCCTTTCCTGTCAGGATCTTTAATGAAGTTGCATTCATGGCACCTTCTGCAAATCTGACCTGGTTGATGTTGATCCCGATACCGGCTATCGTATGCACTATTTCACTCCGCATAATTGCATTTTCTATAAGAATACCTGCAATTTTGTCATTCCTGACATAAATATCATTCGGCCATTTGATATGTACCTCCTTCACAATGTGACCCAGGAAGTCCTTTACCCCGAGTGATATCATCCGGGATATAGAAAACTGGCTGTCGGCCTTAACTTTAAAGGGATAGATTATAATGCTGAATAACAGATTCTTGCCAGGTTCACTTTCCCAGCTGTTGGCTCCCTGGCCGCGTCCGGCTGTCTGGAATCCGGCATGAATTACCGTGCCCTCCATGACGTTCCCGTTCCTCAGGAGCATTGCAGCGTGCGAGTTGGTGGATGCCAGTTTTTCTATGAATATCTTTTTGGACCCGATAATCATGATTACCAGTATGTTAGAAAAAACAGGAGAAAAATATCACACAATCTTATCACTCTGACAGATATTGGCATTCAAATTGTTAATTGTAACCGGCTCCTGCAAAAATACAGATAAATGTTTGTACTTTTGCGACTGCATATTAACGGTTGAATTTTAATGAGAAAAAAATCAGATGGAACAGAGATCCTTATAGAAAGTATTGTAAAGGGGATTTTTGAAAAAAAGGGAGAGGATGTTCTTAAAATTGATCTTCGGAAACTCGAAAACAGGATTACAGATTATTTTATAATCTGTCAGGCCTCTTCAAAGACTCAGGTGGATTCAATCAGTTATTCAGTCGAGGATGTTGTAAGAAAAGAAGCTGGTGAAAAGCCATTTCACGTGGAAGGACTTGAAAACTGCTTCTGGGTTCTTATAGATTATGGTAATGTGATAGTCCATATTTTCCAGGAAGAATACAGGAAATTCTACAGTCTGGAATCCTTATGGGCCGATGCAAATATTACAGGGCTGAAGGATGTTAAAAAGTAAGGTATTTTAAATGGCAGAAGAAAATAATACAAATCAGGGTTCTGAAAACAAAACAGACAAGAACCAGAAACCAAAATTCAATTCCAACTGGATCTTTGCGATCATTGCGGTATCCATACTGGTGTTTCAGTTCATGTTCAACAGCAAGCCAGCTGAGAAGATAACTACCGGTGAGCTGAAGGAGATGCTTGTGAACCACGATGTGCAGGAAATAGTTGTGGTAAACAGGGATTTTGCTGAGATCACAATTAAGGATGAAGCTGTAAAGGCTGGAAAATATCCAAAACTTCCCAAAAGCGGGAGTAACTTCGGCTTGTCGACAGCGAAACCAATCTTTATTTACAACATCGGGGATCTTAGCAAATTCGAAACGCTTGTGATCGAAACCCAGAAGGCAGCCGGTTACGCGGATAAAGATCTTATTTATGCCGAAGACACAAAACGGAAAAATTATTTTGGTGATATTCTTGGATGGATTCTTCCATTGGCTTTCTTCCTTTTGCTTTGGATGTTCCTCATGAGGAGAATGACAAGCGGCGGCGGCGGTGGCGCTGGGGGGATATTCAACGTTGGAAAATCAAGGGCCCAGATATTTGACAAGGATACAAATGTGAAGATCAATTTTCATGATGTTGCAGGCCTTGAAGAGGCCAAGACTGAAGTGATGGAGATCGTCGATTTCCTTAAAAATCCAAAGAAATATACACAGCTTGGTGGCAAGATACCAAAGGGAGCGTTGCTCGTGGGCCCTCCGGGAACAGGTAAAACCCTTCTGGCCAAAGCTGTTGCAGGTGAGGCAAATGTACCCTTCTTCTCGATCTCGGGATCCGATTTTGTTGAAATGTTTGTCGGGGTCGGCGCATCAAGAGTGAGAGACCTTTTCAAGCAGGCAAAGGAAAAAGCTCCATGCATTGTGTTTATCGATGAGATAGATGCAGTAGGCCGGGCAAGGGGAAGAAACCCCAATTTCGGTGCAAATGACGAAAGGGAGAACACGCTCAACCAGTTGCTTACCGAGATGGATGGCTTTGGGACAAACATGGGTGTTATCATACTTGCGGCCACAAACAGGGCAGATATTCTTGACCGTGCTCTTCTAAGAGCCGGAAGGTTCGACCGGCAGATCCACGTTGAGCTTCCTGATCTGAAGGAGAGAGAGGAGATCTTCAAGGTACACCTCAGGCCGATAAAGCTTGAAAAGAATTTTGATGTCAGTTTTCTTGCCAAACAGACCCCCGGATTCTCTGGTGCTGACATAGCAAACGTATGTAATGAAGCAGCACTTATTGCTGCCAGAAAAAATAAGACGATTGTTGAAAAGCAGGATTTTCTCGATGCCATCGACAGGATAGTGGGAGGGATGGAAAAGAAGAACAAGATTGTATCACTGGTGGAGAAGAAGACCATTGCTTACCATGAGGCAGGTCATGCTACTGTAAGCTGGTTGCTTGAGTATGCCAGCCCGCTTGTTAAGGTTACGATAATCCCAAGAGGAAGAGCACTTGGTGCTGCATGGTACCTTCCGGAGGAGCGTCAGCTTACAACAAAGGAACAGATACTCGATGAAGTTGCATACGCGCTTGGCGGCCGAGCCTCGGAGGAACTGATCTTTGGGAAAATATCAACAGGTGCTCTGAGTGACCTGGAAAAAGTGACCAAGCAGGCCTATGCAATGGTTGCATACTTCGGAATGAGTGAAAAGGTAGGTAATATCAGTTTCTATGATTCGACAGGACAGATGGATTTCAACTTTACAAAACCATATAGCGAAAAAACATCGGAACTGATCGACAGTGAGGTAAAGGCGATAATAGATGAATCATACCTGAGGGCAACCGAAGTGCTTAAGAAGAATATTAAAGGACTGACAGAACTTGCAGAGCTTCTTCTCGAAAAAGAGGTTATATTCAGTGAAGACCTTGAACGCGTTTTCGGAAAACGGAAAGCTGATAAGGATAAGGAAAGAGCTTCTGAAAAGAAAGATGCTCCAGCAGTAAAGGAGGTTGAAAAACTGGCTCTCCCCGAACCGGTAAAAAAGGAGAAGGGAAAAAGTAAAAAGGAGAAAGGCGAGAAGGAGAAGAGCCATAAAGGTAAAGGGGAAAAAGAAGTCTGAAGTGAGAGAAAAATTACACAGAGAGACACAGAGAAGGCACAGAGGGACGCAGAGAAAAACAGTGCTACTCCCACGAAAGATCGGGGAAAACTGTAAAAAACCAGTGTAACTCCGTGGTTAATTTATTCATCAATCTGTAACTTAAATCTTCTGCGAACATTAAAGTTTTCAATCTTGGATAATCTTATCAGACGATCGCTTACAGGTGTATTCATTGTTTTATTCGTTCTGGGAGGATTCTGGCTGCATCCGGTCTCTTTCGTGCTGACCGGTTATATATTGCTTGCCGGAGCCCAGTACGAATACTATAATATGATCAGAAGCACCGGGATAAAACCTCAGATCGCAGCCGGCATAATAGCAGGGTCAGCAGTTTACGCAATTTCGGTTCTTGTATCCTCGGGTATGCTGAAACCAAGATGGTACCTTATTCTTATACCCCTAAGCGCGGCAATAATGATTGCAGAGCTATACAGGAAGACAGAAAAGCCGTTCGACTCTCTGGCTCATACATTTTTCCCGGTAACTTATTCAGCAGTTCCATTCTCGATGTTCCCTTTTTCAGCATTCTCCCATACAGGCCTTGAACCATTATTAAAAACTGGAAATATGATCTTCTCACCGGGCATCGTTGTCGGATTTTTCATACTGCTCTGGATTAATGATTCCGGTGCCTACCTGGCCGGTGTGAGCTTTGGAAAGCATCATCTGATGGAAAGGATCTCTCCAAAAAAATCGTGGGAGGGATTTGCCGGAGGATTTATTCTCACCATCGTTGCAGCATGGTTCCTTTCGGGATGGATGGGGGTGGTTGACAAAAAAGGATGGATCGTGATCTCGGTTATCATATCTGTTATGGGTACCTACGGCGATCTTGTCGAATCTATGCTTAAACGCAGTACAGGAGTAAAGGATTCCGGGAATATTATGCCGGGTCACGGGGGTTTCCTCGACCGCTTCGACAGTACAATTATTTCCTTCCCGATGGTATTTCTTTATATCACACTTTTTGGATGATTCATAAGACTTGATTAGTTTTGTGCAAAAATTTCCGGGATGAGAGTTTCTAAGGAAGGTTATAAGATATTATTGACTGGCTTTATTGTTCTGCTGGCACTGAATACAGGCGTTTCAATTATCTGGCACGAGCATATCCTCTTTAAGTGGATATTCCTGATTCTTTCAGTTCTGTTCTATATTTTCATTCTCTTTTTCTTTCGTCTTCCTGTGAGGTACCTGGAGCCTGATCGTGGACTGGTCTATTCACCTGCCGATGGCAAGGTTGTTGTGATCGAAGAGACTGAAGAGAAGGAATACTTCAAGGATATGCGACTCCAGGTTTCCATTTTCATGTCCCCCTTCAACGTTCATTCAAACAGATATCCCGTTTCAGGGAAGATCAAATTTGTAAATCATAATCCCGGAAAGAACATGGTGGCCTGGCACCCGAAATCGTCAGAATCCAACGAAAGAAGCACTATCGTGGTGGAAACTCCCGACGGGAAGGAGATTCTTATCAGACAAATTGCAGGAGCAGTGGCAAGAAGGATCGTAACTTATTCAAAAGTCGATCAGGAGGTGAGGCAGGGTGATGAACTGGGATTTATCAAGTTTGGTTCGCGTGTCGATGTATTTCTTCCTCTGGGTACTGAAATTGAGATCCCTATTCTCCAGCATGTAAGGGCAAACAAGAGCATCATTGCCAGGATCTGAGCATGAATAAAGACGGAAAAATGAAAAGGAAGGATGACCGTATATTTGATATCACCGACGATGTAAAGTGGATAGGGGTACTTGACCGCGATATTGTCACTTTTGACATTGTCATGCAGACTGAATATGGAACTACGTACAATTCATACTTCATTAATGCAGAAAAGAAGACAATAGTCGAAGCAGCCAAGGATAAATTCAGTGATGTTCACATCTCTAAATTAAAATCACTTACCGACCCTGCCGGAATAGAGTATATCATACTTGACCATACCGAGCCTGATCATTGCGGGGACACTGCAAAATTGCTTGATCTGGCACCTGAGGCAGTGGTGGTTGGGAGCGGTAACGCAATACGATATCTCTCGGATATTATCAACAGGCCATTTAAATCACTTGTTGTAAAGGATGGCGATACGCTTGACCTCGGCAACAAAACTCTGAGGTTCATAAGCGCTCCCAATCTGCACTGGCCCGATACCATGTTTACCTGGCTCGAGGAAGACAGGATACTCTTTACCTGCGATGTTTTCGGTGCCCATTATTGTTTCGAAGATATATTCAGCGATTTCTCGGATGACTATCTTAAATCGTTTAAATACTATTTTGACGTTATTCTCAGGCCTTTCAGCAGATTTGCACTAAGAGCCATTGACAAGATCGCTCCCCTGGATATGAAATTCATTTGTCCGGGTCATGGGCCCATTCATGGTACCAACCTGAAGGAGGTCGTTAATTTTACGAGCGATTATGCATTGAAATATCTGAAAATGACCGCAGTGAAAGAGACAAAGAATATTCTTATAACCTATGTTTCGGCGTACGGGTATACAAAAAAAATGGCTGAAGAAATTGCGGTCGGGATAGTTAAAAACCCGTCGGTCAGGGTAACAATCAGGGATATCGAGAATATGACACTTGGTGATATGGAATCAGAGATCGTTCTTGCCGATGCTCTGCTTGTCGGCTCACCCACAATAAATCAGAATACACTTCTTCCAGTCTATAAGCTTTTTTCCGTGATCAATCCGCTAAGGGATAATTCAAAGCTGGCCGGATCGTTCGGCTCGTACGGCTGGAGCGGGGAAGCCCCGAAAATAATAAGTGAAAGCCTCAGGAATCTGAAGATGAGAGTGTTTGTTGATAACGCTGCGATAAAATTCTCTCCCGATGAGGAAAAATCAATTGTCCTGAGAGACTTTGGTAAAAGATTTGCAGATTTTCTGATCGCAGAATGCGGCTGAAATAAAAAGGGCGTAGTTACAAACTACGCCCGGCTTTTTTTGTAAGCCAATACAGGCTCAATTATGAAATTTTTACCTCTCTGGAGAGTTTTGCCTTCTCCTCTTCATCCTTTGGAAGCACAACTGTAAGAATTCCATCTTTGTAATTGGCTTCGATCTTATCCTTGTTCACATTCTCAGGAAGGTAAAAGCTCCTGCAGAAACTTGAGTAGCTGAACTCCCTTCTCTTGAAATCATCTTGGCTTTCACTCTTATCTTCACTGTGTTCAGAAGAGACTGTAATTACATCCTCGTTGATCTCAATTTTCAGATCTTTCTTATCGATTCCCGGAACTGCCAGGTCGAGGGTGAATCTCTTTTCATCTTCCTTAATGTTAACAGCAGGCATTGAGGTGCTTCTGCCGGGAACAACCGGGAAGAAATCGTCATCAAACAAACCTGACCATAAAAATGGTTTGTAGCTTCTTCTTGTAATCATTGGTAACATGGCTTTGTCCTCCTATTTTTTAGTTAAACATTATTTATAATTTCTACCCTGCTATTTTCAATTTCCGTTCCAGAGAAGAAATAATGCCAAAATGACACAGGGCAACCAATTATACATGTCAATATGGCAGTATGGTTGATTTTTTCCTGACAGTTTAATCAAGTCAGCTTTTGATAACGGGCTTCATGGATTTTATGAGTTTTCAGAAAATTAAGTTAGGTTTGCATAACCAAACCAACCAAAGGATGAATTCAGTAATAAGGAACGTTCTTATCCTTGCCGGAATTATTCTGCTCCTGTCAGCTATTTGGTTCTTTCGTGAGATAGTTGCCTATATTCTTGTATCGGGTGTGCTGTCGATAATGGGCAGACCACTGGTTGACCTCTTATGTCGCATCAGGATCTGGAAATGGCATTTTCCACGTTCACTCAGCGCTCTAATTACGCTGCTGATTATATGGGGTCTGATAGTAATGTTCTTTTATATATTCGTACCTCTCGTTGCAGGCCAGATCGACCAGCTTTCATCCATTGACAGCAGTAAGCTGGTTCAGTTCATAGAGGTCCCGGTAAAAAAACTTGAGAGTATAATAAAAGCGCTCAACAAGGATTTTACTCAGGAGGGTTCCATCCGCGCATATATTATAGCCAAGGTGGCAGGTGTGCTTAATATAAACGTCATCCAGAACTTTATCGGATCAGTGGCAGGAATACTCGGTAACTTATTAATTGCTGTTTTCTCCATTTCATTTATAACATTCTTTTTCCTTAAGGATCAGCAGCTCTTTTTTGAGTCGATACTGATCTGGGTACCAGACAAATATGTAACTAATGTCACAAGGGCTCTTTATTCGATCAAAAGACTTCTTACAAGGTATTTCATTGGTATAGTGATACAGAGTACCTGCATTATGATCCTTGTCACGATAGGTATGACAATTGTTGGAATTGAACTGCAGCAGGCTCTTGTAATGGGACTGATCCTGGGTATCATCAATGTTATCCCATATGTGGGGCCATGGCTTGGATTATTCATAGCTATAATAATGGGTGTGGCATCTCATATTAACCAGGATTTCAATACGGTGGTAATACCGCTTGTTTTTTACATGTTCGTTGTCGAAGCCATAGTTCACCTGATAGATAATGTGGTATTCCAGCCCATCATTTTTTCAAGTAGCGTTAAAGCACACCCCCTGGAGATATTCATTGTTGTTCTTGCAGCAGGATTTGCAGCCGGGGTACCGGGTATGATACTCGGGATTCCCGCATATACGGTTCTCCGCGTCCTGGCAAGGGAATTCTTCAATAATTTCAAGGCTGTCAGGAAGCTCACTTCCAGTCTCGAATCGGAGGTGGCAAAAACTGATCTGCAGATATCGGAGAATAACAGGGCTGAGGAGAGGGATAAAGAAAACTGAATGTCGAAAAATGCATAAAGTCAGTTCAGCATTCCGAAACCTGTTCCTGTTCTATTATGACGGTTTCAGCAGTATGTCGGCCCTGGGAAAAAGGATCTGGATCATAATTCTGATAAAACTCTTCATAATCTTTATTGTCCTTAAATTGTTTTTCTTTCCCGATCTTCTGAAAACTGGGTTCAGAAGCGACTCTGAACGCAGCACTTTCGTGAGAAATCAAATATTAAATATAAATAACTAATGACCGAGTATATTGACCTGAGCCTCGTTGACTGGTCGAGGGCACAATTCGCCCTCACTGCAATCTACCACTGGTTATTTGTTCCGCTAACCCTGGGACTATCATTTATTGTTGCCATGATGGAGACAATATATGTCAGAACAGGCAGAGATGAGTGGAAGAAGATTACGAAATTCTGGATGACACTTTTCGGAATAAACTTCGCAATAGGTATTGCAACCGGGATAATCCTTGAATTTGAATTCGGCACAAACTGGTCGGGCTACTCCTGGTTTGTCGGTGATATTTTCGGAGCACCACTGGCAGTTGAGGGGATCCTTGCTTTTTTTCTTGAATCGACCTTTGTCGCTGTAATGTTCTTTGGCTGGAACAAGGTCAGCAGGAAATTTCATCTTGTATCCACCTGGCTCGTGGCAATAGGTGCCAGTCTTTCTGCATTGTGGATACTTGTCGCCAACTCATGGATGGAAAACCCCACAGGCATGATCTTCAATCCCGAGACTGTCCGGAACGAGATGCAGAGCTTCTGGGCGGTGCTCTTTAATCCCGTGGCAGTGGATAAATTCCTGCATACGATCTCATCCGGGTTTGTGCTTGCATCAATGTTCGTCGCAGGGATAAGCGCATGGTTCCTGCTGAAAAAACGGGAAGAAACATTTGCAAAGAAAAGTATGCTTGTTGCCGGTATCTTCGGACTCCTTTCTTCCCTTCTGGTGGCATTTACGGGAGATTCATCAGCCAGAACAATCTCCAGTGTACAGCCGGTTAAATTTGCATCATTCGAAGCTCTTTACAAAGGCAGGACAAATGCTCCCCTGACAGCTTTCGGGATTCTCAAGAGATCAGGTGAGAAGATAGGTAATAAAGATGCAAATGAGTTCCTGGTTTCAATTGAAATTCCCGACCTCCTTTCAGTAATGACCTCAGGCAGCAAGGATGCCTATGTGCCTGGATTGTTCGATCAGGTGAACGGTAATCAAGAAAGAGGAATAATGTCCGTTTCTGAAAAGATCGGGAGAGGAAAGATCGCCCGGCAGGCCCTGCTCGATTATAAGCAGGCAAAAGATGCAAAAGATGGTCAGAAACTTGCAGAGCTTCGCAGCAAATTTGCGGATAAGGATTTCAGGGATAACTATTTCAGATATTTCGGGTATGCCTTTATCACTTCACCCGACCAGGTCATTCCCGAAGTACATAGTGCATTCTACTCATTTCATATGATGGTGATATTGGGCTTCCTCATTATACTGATATTTGCGGTTGCAGTTATTTTACTGTTCAACGACAGGCTGGATAAAAACAGATGGTTCCTGCGGATCATGGTATTTTCCATTGCACTGCCTTATCTGGCCAGCGAGCTTGGATGGATCCTTGCCGAGATGGGCAGGCAGCCCTGGATCATCCAGGATCTTATGCCGGTTAATATTGCAGTCTCGCATTTATCCACCGGAGCTGTTCAAACGACATTCTGGCTCTTTGCGTTCCTCTTTACAGGATTGCTGATTGCGGAAGTATCAATAATGATCAGGCAGATCAAAAATGGACCAAAACATCAGGAGGAGAAAATATGACGACCATGATAACACATATATTCCTGCAGAATTACTGGTGGATAATTGTTTCAATTCTTGCAAGCTTACTGGTTTTCCTGATGTTCGTACAGGGCGGTCAGACATTCATATATTCAATCCCCGTAAATGAGCTCCAAAGGAAGATGATAGTAAACACCCTTGGAAGGAAATGGGAATTCACCTTCACAACCCTGGTCACCTTCGGCGGGGCTTTCTTTGCTTCATTTCCATTATTCTATTCGACCAGCTTCGGAGGAGCTTACTGGGTTTGGATGGCAATTCTCTTCAGCTTCATTCTACAGGCTATTGCCTATGAATACAGGGCCAAGCCATCAAATGTCTACGGGCAGAAAACATTCGATATGTTCCTGATCATTAACGGCTCAGTGGGACCATTGCTGATCGGAACTGCAGTTGCGACATTTTTCACCGGAGCCAGGTTCACACTGAATTCAATGAACCAGGTTCAGTGGGAAGCGGGATGGCACGGGCTGGAAGCTGTTCTGGACATAAGGAATCTTGCTCTTGGATTTGCAGTTCTGTTCCTTGTCAGGCTTAACGGACTTTTATATCTCATCAATACTATCGATAATGAAGAGGTTGTAAGCAGGGCCCGCAGAAAGCTGATAATTAATTCATTATATTTCCTTGTTTTCTTCCTTTATTTTGTAGGGTCAATACTTGCTGCAAAAGGATTTGCTGTTGATCCTTCCACCGGAAGTATAACTTTGGAAAAATTCAAATATTTGCATAACCTGACCAGCATGCCGCTTGTTCTGATATTATTCCTTGCCGGCGTGGTTGGAGTGCTTTGGGGCCTTTTCATATCACTTTTTAAAGGAAGCACAAAGGGAATATGGTACTCCGGAGCCGGTACGGTTGCAGCAGTATTTGCATTGTTCATGCTGGCAGGATTTAAAAACACCGCATTTTACCCTTCAACCCTAAGCCTTCAGAACTCTCTGACGATCAGAAATGCCTCATCAAGCATGTTCACTCTCAGAACAATGATGTTTGTCTCATTCCTTATACCCTTTGTTCTGGCTTATATCTGGTACGCCTGGAGAGCAATAACAATGAATAAAATAACCGAGGACGAGATGAACAGTGAAGATCATGCTTACTAAAGACAAAAGATAAAAGTCACAAGATAAAAGTTAAAGAAAAAAAGTAACCGCAGGGAACGCAGAGCCTTTACGCAGAGAACGCTGAGAAACAGTGTCACTCCGTGATTTAGTTCTTAGACTGCAAGACTGCAAGACTGCAAGACTAAAAGACCATGTACATCAATCAGATTCTTACATACCTCGTATGGCCGGTTTTCATACTGGTTTCGTGGATAATAATAAAATCCGCGGTGGTTCTTTATGACAGGAAATTTGCTGCAAAGGAGCCTGAAGCCAAAGGCTGAATGGATTCAGAACAAGAGGGAGAGAAGCGAGACCGCCACATATACCGGTATTATCCAGGGGATCCCGTCGAAACGGAAGATACCGGCAATCGCTACAGTTAAAAGTACAAGGAGATATCTGCCTTCATTTCCCCTGATTTTAAGATCATGGAATTTAAGTGAAAGAAGTGGTATCCTGGAAACCATAAGCAGAGACAATACAACTGAGAAAATAATTACTGAAACCGGCGACGCGGTGAAAGATCTGATTAGTGCAGAATCTGAATATGCCGACGAAAGAATGACTGTGACAACTGCAAGTGCAGCTGCCGGGGTTGGCAGGCCTTTGAATGATACGGTCTGTGTGGTGTCGGTATTGAATTTTGCAAGTCTCAGTCCCGCGCAAACGGGAAAAATTGCAGCCGCAGCGATGGCAGGTATTTTCCCGGACAGAGATGAGGAGACCATTTCTCCGGAAAGAAGAGAATAGATCATCAAACCTGGCGCAACGCCGAAACTCACAACATCAGCTAGGCTGTCCAGCTCCCTGCCCATGTCGGAATATGCATGCAGCAGCCTTGATGCAAAACCGTCGAGAAAATCAAATAACATTGCTGCCAGTATGATCCAAGAAGCAGTCACCGGTTCTCCATTCATTATAAAAACAACTGCTATAAATCCCGAAGCAAGGTTAAGGGAGGTAATTATATTAGGAATGTGACGCATACTCCTGCGAGTCTTTTAGAAAGAGGTCAAAATTAAGATAAATTTCAGTTATAATCCCAATTTGGTTAAATTTACTTCCTGAATCACAGGGGCGATGAATGAGTTGATCAACATCAAGATCGCAATTGATTTTGATGGTACTATAGTGGAGCATGCTTATCCTGCAATAGGCAGGGAGAAGCTTTTTGCATTCAGGACTCTGAAGGAACTTGACAGGATGGGAGCAAGGCTTATCCTGTGGACATTCCGTACAGGGAAGGAGCTGGAAGAGGCAGTTGAATACTGCCGTCGGAACGGTGTGGAGTTTTATGCCATAAACAAAAACTACCCCGAAGAGGTAGTGGATGAAACAGTCAGCAGAAAGATCGATGCGGACATCTATATTGATGATAAAAATCTCGGCGGTTTTCCAGGTTGGAGTGAAGTGTGGCAGATCATATTCCCCTACGAGGTGCAGGAAAAGATGGCGGAGAAAAGAGTGTTGAGAGCGGGCAGAGGCCTGTTTTCCAGAATTTTTGGATTAAAACGGAAAAATAATGAAAACTAATTGTCGGAAATACTTTACGTTCTTTACTGCAGCAATGCTTCTTGCCTGGATAATATCATGTTCGGGAAAGCCCGGGAATTCCAACAACCCGGTGTCGGGCCGATCCGGAAAGGTAGCAGAGGCAGAACCGTCGTCGCGGCTGATAGATCTTGTTTCCCCTTCGGAAAACGAAGGACTTAAGCTTGGCGGGACGATCAGGATAAGTATTTCAAATACAAAGAGTGACATTTCACCTGATTCAGTGAAAATATATTTTGACGGTAAAAACGCGGGTACGATAAAAAAGGCAGCGCTCGAGTACACAATTCCGTCATCATTTTTATCCATGACGGGCAGAAAACCGCTTAAGGTGGTCGCTTACAGATCGGGAGAAGCCTTACAGACAATTACCAGGTTTCTGATAGTCTATTCCGACGTTCCTCCCAAAAGGAATGGATACAGAATAATTAAAACTTATCCTCACGACAGGGAGGCGTTTACCCAGGGACTTGTCTATGAAAATGGAGTCCTTTACGAGGGGACCGGGCAGGAGACAAGATCGAGCCTGAGGAAAGTTCAGCTTGAAACGGGACAGGTCCTGAACCAGCTTGATATGGGTTCTCAGTTTTTTGGAGAAGGCATTGCAATATATGGTGAAAAGATCTACCAGCTGACATGGCAGTCAAAGGTTGGTTTCGTGTATGACAAATCAACTTTCAAGCTGATCAACAGGGTTTATTACCAGACTGAAGGATGGGGGCTTACTACAATGGGTGACAGGCTGGTTATGAGTGATGGCACGAACATGCTCTATATCATGGATCCCGGGTCTTTTACAACTCTTTCAACCCTTGATGTGTATGATAACAGCGCCAAAGTGACGGAGTTGAACGAGCTTGAATATATAAATGGCGAGATATGGGCGAATATCTGGCAGACTGACCTGATTGCCAGGATAGACCCGTCAAGCGGTAAAGTGATAGCCTATATTGACCTTAAAGGAATACTTAATGATCCTTCTACTGACACGAAGGTAGATGTGCTTAACGGGATCGCCTGGGATCCGTCGGGGAAAAGGATATTTGTCACGGGGAAAAACTGGCCTTCTCTTTTCGAGATCAGAATCACTGAATGAGTCTTGTCGCGTAAACTATATAGAGTGAAGCTGGTATGATCGTGAACTCGGCAGGTGTGTGACCCAGCAATTCGCCATCAGCTTCCGCAAACAATAATGATTCAGTTGAAATATTGATCTTTTTTGTCCTGTAGCCATCCACTTTAGGATGACTGAGGATCGTTCCGTCATAAAGTAATTTAAGGTTGCGGATTATTTCAAGCCTTCCCATTTCGCGGATAACCGTGACATCAAGCAATCCGTCATCAGGCAAAGCTTCCGGTGTCTGTCTCATGCCACCGCCGCAATATCTCCCGTTTCCTACATTGATGGAGAAAACCTTTGCCGAGGTTGTTGTCCCGTCTACTGTTATCTGTGCAGGAGTCTTCCTGTACGATACAAGGCTGGCAAGAAGATTGTAAAAATATATTGCCCTGTTGCTGCGTCCCTTATCCTTCTGAATGTTTGTCTTCCTCACTACAAGAGCTTCAAAACCCAGTCCGGCAATGTTCAGGAAATATCTTTTTTTCATTTCATCTCCTATGTGATAGGTTATCAGTCCCACATCGTGGAGCAGCGTTTTTCCTTCCCTGATCACTTTCACGGCGCCTTCATAAACAAGGGGAATGCCGAACATTTTGCCCCAGTCATTTCCGGTCCCGACCGGGATAAGTCCCAGGGTAATATCGGAGGTTCCGCAATCATCCTGGGTAAAGATACCGTTTACAGTTTCATTAAGCGTCCCATCTCCCCCGACGACAATTATTTTCCTGAATCCTTCACCTATGGCCTTCCTGGTAAGTTCAATTGCATGACATTTTCTCTCTGTAAAAGCTGTTTCGATTGGGATCTCTTCTCTGCGGAAAAGTTCGGAGATCCTTTTCCAGTCCTTCTGGCCTTTTCTGCTTCCGGCATTCGGGTTTACGATCACATACCATTCGGGACTGCTGGGAGTGTTGTACATCTGGATAAATTTAATTTCACCCTGACAAAGATGGAAATTTATCATGTAAATTAAAAAAAACAAGAGAAAGTGAGAAGGAATATCTGTTCTTCACTCGCTCCCGATGGTGTTAATAAAGTGTTGAAAACCGCAAAAAAAATGTTTACAATTACATTCCTGGCTCCCCGGAGTAAAGGCGCATAAATAGTAAATTTGAAGCTCGAAATTACTAACAGGAAATCAAATTAACCGAATGGGCAGAATAATAGCAATTGCGAATCAGAAAGGTGGGGTAGGGAAGACAACGACTGCGATAAACCTGGCAGCAAGCCTTGCAGCTCTTGAAAAGAGGGTTTTGATCGTTGATGCAGATCCGCAGGCAAATTCAACTTCCGGTATAGGCATTGACAACCGTCAGATCAGTTCTACGGTATATGATTGTCTGATCGAAGGAAAGGATCCCAGGGAAGCTCTCATGAAATGCGGAGTTGAAACATTGATGATACTGCCATCCAACATCGACCTGGTAGGCGCTGAGATCGAGATGCTCGATATGCCTGAGAGGGAAAAAGTGCTTAAAAAAGTTATTACAGTACTGAAAGATGATTATGACTACATACTTATCGACTGCTCGCCATCTCTGGGGTTGCTGACGGTAAATGCCCTTACAGCTGCAGACTCGGTGATCATACCGGTACAGTGTGAATATTTTGCTCTTGAAGGTCTGGGCAAGCTGCTTAATACAATAAAAATTATTCAGGCCAACCTGAACCCCTTACTCGAAATAGAAGGATTTCTACTTACAATGTACGATGCACGGCTGAGGTTATCGAATCAGGTGGCTGAAGAGGTCAACAAGCATTTCCAGCAGATGGTTTTCAAAACCATAATCCAGCGGAATGTTAAATTATCAGAAGCGCCGAGCTTCGGGCAGCCAGCGATCCTTTATGATGCCGAATCAAGGGGTACTGTGAATTACCTTAACCTTGCAAAAGAGCTCATTATGAAGAATGAAGTTACAGAAAAGCAGGCTCAGGCTATATAGTGATAGTAAAATGAATATGACAAAGAAAAATGCCTTGGGCAGAGGACTTGGTGCACTTATTGACGGCGTTGAGAAAGAGGTGCTTGAAAAGAAGGTTGAAGCCAATCTGCAGATCGCCATTGATTCAATAGATGGCAATCCTTTTCAGCCCAGAACAAGATTTGATGAGCAGTCGCTGGAGGAACTGGCTTCGTCAATAAAACAGCTCGGCATTGTTCAGCCGCTCACGGTGAGGGAATCAGGTAACGGAAGGTTCCAGCTTATTGCAGGTGAAAGAAGGTTACGTGCAGCACGCCTGGCAGGGCTTACACATGTGCCCGCATTTATTCGCACTGCTGACGATCAGGCAATGCTTGAACTTGCACTCGTTGAGAATATACAGAGGGAAGATCTTGATGCCGTTGATGTAGCTATTAGCTATCAGCGCCTTATTGAGGAATGCAGGCTTACCCAGGAGCAGCTGAGTGACAGGGTAGGAAAACAGAGATCAACAGTCACAAATTATCTCAGGCTTCTTAAACTGCCGGCGGAAATACAGCTTGGGATCAAGAATAAGCAGCTTTCAATGGGACATGCCAGAACCCTCATAAACATTGAAGATCCGAAAAAACAGATAAAAGTCTATTACCGGATCATAGACGATGACCTTTCAGTCCGAAGCACCGAAGAGCTGGTCAGAACTCTTCAGGCTGAAAAACTCAAAGATCCTTCCAAAGCTGAAAAGAAGAAAAGACTTAATGATGATTTTGCCCAGTTATCTGGCCATCTCGAAAGAATATTTTCATCAAAAGTGAGCTTCAGAATTAATGAGAAAGGCAAGGGGAAAATTGTCATTCAATTTGAAAGCCCCGAGGAGATGGAGCGCATTTTGGGAGTATTTGACCGTCTCAACTCCTGAAAATAATTATCTTTATCGCACCGTTTTATGTTCTCCGGTTCATTAATCCCGGCATACTATTGCTTTGGAAAGAGGCTTTTATAAAATATTAATAATAATCATCTTGCTGATCACAAGTCAGATAAAATTATCAGCACAGGATACTGTTGTTGTTACTTCCGCACCCAAAAAGGACCTGATAGAATTATCTCCACAGGATACCGTCGCTGTTTCTACCGAGCCGAAAAAAGAGTTTAAGATCAGTTCGCTGAAAGCAACTATGCTTGCGGCAGCCCTGCCGGGCTCAGGACAGATCTATAACAGGAAATACTGGAAGGTGCCGGTCGTCTATGCCGGTTTCGGTGCTCTTGGCTATGCTGTGGGATATAATTCGAAGTGGTATAACACCTATATAAAAGCCTATCAGGATTTCACAGACAATGTAGCTGAAACAAACAGTTATGTCAAGCTTATCTTTGGTATAAAACAGGCAGTATATGACCCCAGCCTGAAATCCAGTCAGTTTAGTCCGGAAATAGCTGCATACATTCAGGATCAGCTGCTTAACCAGGTCGACTATTTTAAGAAATACCGCGACCTTTCATTGATAGGCATCGGGGCCTGGTACCTGTTGACAATTCTCGATGCGAATGTCGATGCGAGTCTTTTCGATTATGAAGTTGGTGAAAATATTAACCTGTCTATTGCTCCCTTCCAGTTTCCTTTATATAATTACGCAGCTTTAGGAGCGAGTTTAACGTTGAAAATAAATTTCTGAGAGTGATGAAGAAACTGACTGCAACTGCATTTCTGTTTTTTGCTACAATATTATATCTGTCTGCAATAAGCGTAAATGATACTATCATTATAAAGTCGGATGACAATCTTGATAGGATCAACAGGGATCTCGACAGCCTTGTAAATTCATGGTATGTCAGGCTGGCCCTGAAAAATATTCCCGGAAATTACACTGACTCTGTGATAGGGGAATTTCCCGATTCTGTCTACAAGGAGAGGCTCAGCAGGATAAATTCAATAATAAGCCTTCCCTATAACAGCATAATCCGCAGCCATATCCATGTCTATACCGAAAGGAGAATTGAAAGCACCTGTGCAATACTGGGGCTCCAGGATTATTATTTTCCCATGATCGAGGATATTTTTGATTCCTTTGGGCTGCCCGCTGAACTTAAATATATGGCAGTGATAGAGTCAGCCCTTAATCCCACTGCTGTTTCAAGAGTGGGGGCAACCGGAATGTGGCAATTCCTTTACAGTACGGGAAGACTTTATGGTCTTACCATCAACTCGGTAGTGGATGAGAGGAGAGATCCTGTAAAGGCTACCTATGCGGCAGCAAGATACCTGAAGGAT
The DNA here is from genome assembly GCA_050013475.1 of Bacteroidales bacterium. Lineage (GTDB taxonomy): Bacteria > Bacteroidota > Bacteroidia > Bacteroidales > VadinHA17 > LD21. The sequence goes on along the minus strand of JBEKFE010000002.1, from coordinate 219,576 downwards.
ATGTATAATATTTATCACGATTGGGTCCTGGTAATTGCCGCATTCAACTGCGGTCCGGGTAACGTTGACAAGGCCATCAGACGCTCGGGCAACCACAGGGATTACTGGGAGATATACTACAGGCTACCAAGGGAGACCCGTGGATATATTCCCCAGTTCATCGCAGCAACATACGTGATGAATTATTATAAGGAGCATCATATTAAACCACTCCAGATAGATATCCCGTTATCGACAGACACAATAATGGTGACAAAGGATATTCACCTATCACAGATCAGCGAGGTAATGAATGTCCCGATTGAGGAGCTCAGGGCACTTAACCCGGAGTATAAAACGGGCTTTATCCCGGGTAATACCAAACCCCAGCCTCTGACCCTGCCGATGAATCTTATTGGCAACTTTCTGGATCTTTCAGACACTATACGGAATCATAAGCACGATATCTACCTGAGCAAGTCGAACATAACGATCAATCCCTCACGCTCGACCTATCTGCCACCCGACATCAAAGGGAAAACCAAGATCTATTATACTGTCAAGGATGGCGATAATCTTGGATTTATTTCGGAATGGTTCCATGTGGGTCTGACCGATCTCAGGTACTGGAATGATATATATTCAAATACAATAAGGGTTGGACAGAGGATCACGATCTTTGTTGATCCATCCAAAACTGCATACTATTCAAAGTTCGATGATATGAGCTTTACCGATAAGCAGAATATGGTCGGTAAACCTGCCCTTCCTGCACCAGCTTTATTTTCGTCACCGGCAGTATCAGATACAAGCGAATCAGGATATATTGTATATACAGTTCAGTACGGCGATACCATCTGGGATATAGTGAAAAAATTTGACAATGTAACGACCACAGAGGTACTCGCCCTGAATAATATTTCAGACCCGGGAAAGATACAGGTGGGCCAGAGATTGAAAATCAGGAAGAAGACCTAGATCCCGGTAAAGCTGGCTTGTATTCAGCACTGATGTACAGGATCATGAATTAAAATACCCGGGTGTCTTAAAAGCTTCTAAGACCTCCCTGAAACCTGCCTTTCAAAATGCGCCCTTTCCGGTCATTTCTATTATTACTCCTGTTACTGAGCTGCCTGACCGGGCTTTACTATTTCATTCCTCCGGTTTTAAGCCTCCCTTCAGTCACCGATTTCATTCCACAGTTAAAAGCCGGGGGAAAATTGTTTAGCAAGTCTACTGTTGCGACAGTTGATACTGGCATGACAGATACATTCTTAATTGCACAGCCTGTACAGTTTATGCGTGTGATTTCAGATACTTTGAATAAACCAGTGACCTTTCCGGACTACATTTCAGCCCATTTTGATTCATTATGTTCTTCAGGCGACCAGATCAGAATTATGTATTATGGCGATTCACAGATTGAGGGAGACAGGATAACATCATATTTGCGGCAGTCATTAAGGAAGAAATATGGTGGCACAGGGCCCGGTCTCATGCTCCCTTTGATGCCGGTAATGTATACAAAAAGCATTTATGTCAGGTCATCATCAAACTGGAAAAGATATAATTATCTCTCGTTCAGGAACGGAGAATATCCCGGCAAATCACTCGGACCATTCATGACGGTTTGCCGCTTCCTGCCTCCCGGAGTTCATGCCAGGGAAGAGAAAGCATATGTAAGGATCAACCCATCACAGTTCGCCGACAGTGCAGTTTCAGGCTTTGAAAAGTTTAGGCTCTTCTATCGCAATAGTGAAGCTAAGGTGAAAGTTACCATTTCCGCCGATAGTAAAACCATTCTTAATGATACACTTGATCCAGCCCCCGGCGTAAAGGAAATGAGCTGTGCTCTTGGAAATCCCGGCGAGGTAAGGATCGATTTTGAAGGCAAAGCAAGCCCTGATATCTGCGGTATAAGCATAGAGAGCGAAAAAGGCATTATAGTGGATAACATTCCGCAAAGAGGCAGCGCCGGGCTTGAATTTACAATGGTCGACAGCGCTGATCTTCATTCCTTCTACCGGCTTCTTAAGCCTGAACTGATCATACTTCACTACGGTCTTAATATTGTGAGAAATGTCAGAAAGGATTATGGATTTTATGAGAGGGGATTTTACCGTCAGCTTGAGCGGTTAAAGGAGATATGCCCTGGTACTCCGCTTCTGGTTGTAAGTCTCACCGACATGGCCTTTTCAGAAGGCGACAGCATTAAGCCCTTCCGGAATATCGGCCTTATAAGGGATGCCCAGCAAAAAGCATCTGAAACGGCAGGTGCCGGATTCTGGGATTCAAGGGCAGCAATGGGAGGGGAGTACTCGATCGTAAAATGGTCAAAAAGAAAACCACCGCTTGCACAGACCGATCTTGTGCATTTCACTTATTCAGGTGCCGATACCCTTTCAGGCCTTCTTGTAAAAGATATCTTTTCATATAATGATACTTCCGGGAAGCTGAATGTTATAATGACTGCCGTGGCAACTTCAGCTATCGCAAAAAAGATATCGCCTGCTGACAGCCTGCCAGCGAAAATTGCCCCGAAAGCAGGTTTCCCAAAGACGATGATAAAACACATGTTTACGTATGATCCGGGAAATACATTCATTTTTACCACCCCCGGGTTCTGGATCTTTCTCCTTTTGGTGCTTGCAGGATATAGCCTAGTTTACAGGAGGCTTAAACTTCGCAATATTTACCTTTTCCTGATCAGTATCTATTTCTATTTCAAGACTGGCGGATTATTCCTGTTTCTGCTGATCTTTGTAACTGTCGTTGATTATGCATGCGGATTACTGATCCATCGGTCGGAGAAAAAACTCAGCAGGAAATTTTTCATTATTCTTAGTCTGGTCTCAAATCTTGGACTACTGGCCTATTTCAAGTATGCAGCATTTATAACAGCATCCTTGAATTCTCTTCTTGGCACCCATCTGAAAGTATTTGACCTTCTTTCATCAGTCTCAAATTCTTTCCTGGGGACCTCTTTTGATACAAGCTTCATAATTCTGCCAGTGGGCATTTCATTCTTTACATTCCAGTCGCTCAGTTACACAATTGATATTTACAGGAAACGCATGGAACCTGTAAGGAACATTATCGATTTTGGTTTTTACGTTTCGTTTTTCCCTCATCTTGTGGCCGGGCCAATTGTCAGAGCCTCAGTATTTATGCCGCAGGTTTACCAGGAGTTCAGCCTGAGCAAGAGAGAGTTTAGTCATGCCCTCTTCATGGTATCCAGGGGTCTGATCAAAAAGATCATAATCTCCAACTTCCTGGCAGTCAGTTTTGTCGACAGGGTATTTGACGCTCCTGCTCTCTATTCGGGATTTGAGAACCTGATGGCCATATATGGCTATGGGCTTCAGATATACTGTGATTTTTCAGGCTATACCGATATTGCCATAGGGATTGCCCTGATACTTGGTTTCAGGTTACCCGTGAACTTCAACTCACCATATAAGGCATCGAGCATCACCGATTTCTGGAAGAGATGGCATATCTCATTATCAAGATGGCTGAAGGACTATCTCTATATCTCCCTTGGAGGCAACCGGAAAGGGAAGGTCAGAACCTATATTAATCTGATGATTACAATGTTGCTTGGAGGTCTGTGGCATGGCGCGGCCCTGCGGTTCATAATCTGGGGAGGATTGCATGGAGCAGGACTTGTTCTGGACAAGATCAGGAGTTCAATTTTCGGCAAAAGGGAGGCATTGAAAGCACTGGGGAAAGTGGCAGGGATATTCATTACATTCAATTTTGTAAATTTCTGCTGGATCTTCTTCAGGGCAGAATCAATGAACTCAGGCCTGACGATGCTCAGGCAGATATGGACCAATTTCTCACCCGGTTCCTACCTCCAGGTTATTCCATCATACTGGCAGGTATTTTTACTTATCCTCATGGGGTATATTGTCCATTTCCTGCCTGAGAAGATCAGGGAATCTTACCGTGGGTTCTTTATCAGGACTCCTCTGATCGGTCAGCTCTCATTTATTCTTCTGCTTGCAGTGGTTCTCTGGCAGATGAGATCAATAGGGGTAATGCCGTTCATCTATTTCAGATTTTAACTGAAAATTATCCACTCGGTTATAAGAGGAGGCATTTTATTAAAGATAGAAATTATCGCCTGCATCTTTGACAAAAGGCGCTATGGCTCTCTTATAGATACCCTGCACATAGGCGATGGTCATTCCATAATTTGTGACCGGGATACCGGCCCTGACCGCGGCATGAAGCCTGTTATGAAGTTGCTTTCTTGTAAGCATGCATCCGCCACACTGTACTACGAGTGAATAATCTGTAACCGGCCGTTGCAACGGGTCCAGCCCCGCGACGACATCAAAATCAAGCTTTTTGCCAGTAAAAGCAGATAACCATCTTGGTATCTTGACTCTTCCTATATCATCGCAGGAGACATGATGGGAACATGATTCAAGTATAAGTACCCTGTTTCCATCCTTCAGATCAGATATCCTCGGAGTTCCCTTCAGGTAGTTCTCAAAATCTCCCTTGAACCTGGCAAGCATTATACTGAAGCTTGTCAGGGGAATATCTGCCGGTATTGCAGCGTCTGCCTTTACAAAGACCTGGGAATCGGTTATTGCCAGGGCGGGCCTGATGCCTGTCTTCTTCAGGAAGGCATCCACCTCACGCTCCTTAAGGACTATTGCAACGGCGTCGTTGTCAAGAATATCCCTGATAGCCTGAACCTGGGGCAGGATCAGTCTTCCTTCGGGTGCCTCAACATCGATAGGGGTTATAAGTATCACTATATCCCCGTATTTGATCAGGTCTCCAAGAAGGGCAGGAGTTCTGTACGATTGCTCAGGTATGGAATCCCGTATTGATATTATAAGCTCATCAAGGTTGCGTTTATCGAACGATGAAAACTCCAGGGGCGCTATCCCGAAAGTGGATTTTAAATTACTGCTGTACACATCAGATGGTCCTTCAATATCTGATTTGCTATGGATTATCAGGAAAGGAATATCCTTTTCCTTGAATTTAGATATAAGGTCCGATTCAAAATTTCCCCATTCGTTCTCCGCAACCACTATCAGTGCAAGATCTATGGTGTCAAGAGTTCTGAGGGTCCTGTCAACTCTCTTCGATCCGAGTTCACCAGTATCGTCAATGCCAGCAGTATCGACAAGCACAACAGGGCCGAAACCGGTTATCTCGAATGATTTTTTTACGGGATCCGTAGTAGTGCCGGCATGTTCGGAAACAATGGCAATATCCTGCCCTGCCAGGGCATTTATCAGGCTGCTCTTGCCGCTGTTCCGGCGTCCGTAAATCCCGATATGTGGTTTTGATTCCCTGCCTTTTGCCATTTAACAGAATTCTTGTGGCAAAATTAGCAATTAAATTATTATTGATCCTGCAGAAGAGATTTTACAGGAGGTCATCCAGTGAAAAGCCGAGCTTAAGCAGATTCCCGGGTTCAAGGATCTTTCGAAGAGTTGTATTGTCGATAGCATGCAGAACAGAGTTAGCCTCTAAAATATCGATATTCTTCTCCTTCATAAGCTTTGCGATCTCCGCGGCTTTATTATAACCGCACCATGGAACAAGTGCAGTTGTCAGGGACGGGCTCCTGATCAGGGCCTCATATCCGGCAGCATGATCTATGGATATTCCTGACAGGAGATTTTCAAGAAGTGATTTATCTGATGATATAAGAAGCTTAAGGCTTTCAAGAATGCTGAGTCCTATAACAGGCAGGTATGCATTAAGTTCGAGGCACCCCTGGCCGCAAAGTGAGCTTATGAGCTGATCGTTTGAATATACTTTATGAGCTGAGGAGATCACAAACTCAGCTATTACCGGGTTCACTTTTCCCGGCATGATGGAACTGCCTACCTGCCTGGAAGGGATCGATATCAGATGGTCTTTTGCGATATCAGATGAAAGAAGCCTGAGGTCGCCCGCAATTTTTTCAAGGTTCACCGCATGCGCTTTTAATGTCGAATGTATCTCGACCCATTTATCCAGATTGGAAGTTGTGTCTGTCAGGTTTTCACTGTGCGCTAAAGGCAGACCAGTAATTTTCCTCAGTTCGGGTACGACCTCCATAATGAAAAAACGTGGTACGGAAATCCCGGTTCCGATAGCCCCTCCGCCGAGGTTTATGGTTTTGATCCTTTCGAAGCATTTTGAAACTCTCCACCAGTCGCGTGAAAGTGCATCATTATATGAGCTGAAAAGTAGTCCGAATGATGAAGGAACGGCCTCCTGCATCTGGGTATAGCCGGGCCTCAATTTTTCCCTGCTGCCTTTTTCAAGCTCTTCTGCTTTCTGACGCAGACGATTTATTGACTCTTCAAGTTGCTGAAGAAGGTAATGGGAAGCAACTGAAAGAGCAGTTGGCACTACATCATTTGTAGACTGAAAGATATTGGCATGCTCAACGGGGTCTATCAGCTGATAATCTCCAGGCTTTGATCCTTTCTTAATGAGGGCAGTATTGGTTATTATCTCATTGACATTCATGTTTATACTGGTTCCGGCGCCACCCTGTACTGCCGGAACAATGAAATTGTCAAAGTGTTTTCCTTCAGAAACCTCACGGGCAGAATCAATCAGGGCATCCAGGATGCTGTCTTCAATGATCCTGATGGGCAGATCATTGACATATTTCTTTGCGGCTGCCACTCTGAATCTTCTGTAGGTTACATAGCATGCCTGCTTGGTCAGTCCCATAGCCCTGTACCATTCAATAGGGAATGGAATATCTGATGGAAAATTCTCCCTGGCCCTTAGTGCGTGAATTCCATAAAGAGCATCAGCCGGCACCGGCATTTCACCCAGACTGTCTTTTTCTGTCCTGAACATAGTTAAATATTCTTCTCTGTGCCTCTCTGTGTGAACTCCGTGTCTCTCTGTGAAACGATAGAACTTACACAACTTGTCCCGATTTATCGGGAGAGTGACACAGAGATTATTAAATATTGCCTCCGGAGACCGGACGCGCATAAGTTACCACATCCTTCCCGGTAATGTCATCTTTGCAAAGGATGATCAGCCTTTCAAGAACATTCCTGAACTCCCTTATATTTCCTGTCCATTCAATTTTCTGTAACTCCTTAATGGCGTCTTTCCTGATATTCTTCCTGGTCATGCCATACTCGCCACAAATAATACCACTGAAATACTCTGCCAGTATCGGGATGTCATCTTCTCTCTCGTTAAGTGTCGGCACATGGATCAGGATAACGCTTATCCTGTGATAAAGATCTTCCCTGAATGTGCTGTTCTCGATCTCCTTCTTTATATTCTTGTTGGTTGCAGCGATAACCCTGACATTGACGTGAATGTCTTTGTCAGAGCCAACCCTTGTAATCCTGTTTTCCTGGAGTGCACGAAGTACCTTTGCCTGGGCTGAGAGACTCATGTCGCCGATCTCATCAAGGAAAATAGTGCCTCCGTTTGCCTGTTCAAACTTGCCAATCCTCTGTTTGATAGCGGAGGTAAATGAACCTTTCTCATGTCCGAAAAGCTCGCTCTCGATCAGTTCGGAAGGTATTGCGGCACAGTTAACCTCAACGAATGGTCCTTTTGCCCTGCTGCTTTTCTCATGGATCTGGTGGGCAACCAGTTCCTTGCCGGTACCATTTGCACCTGTTATAAGCACCCTTGCCTCGGTGGGAGCAACCCTGTCGATCATCTCCTTTACCTGCTTAATTGCCTCCGATTCACCCACCATCTCATACATTTTGCTAACCTTGCTCTTCAGCGCCTGGGTCTGGGTTATAAGTCTCGACTTATCCATTGCATTCCGGATAGTAATAAGCAGCCTGTTAAGGTCCAGAGGTTTTTCAAGAAAATCGTACGCACCTTTTTTTATTGCATCAACAGCAGTATCAATATTACCATGTCCGGAGATCATGATAACGGGTATATCCTGGGATGAATCACTTATCTTCTGAAGAACCTCGATGCCATCCATCTTTGCCATTTTGATATCGCAAAGCACAACGTCGTAGTTATTCTCCGAAAAAAGATTGATGCCTGTCGGACCATCCTCAGCAAGGTCGACCTGGTGATTTTCATACTCAAGGACCTCCTTCAGGGTATTCCTGATGGACCTTTCATCGTCGATTACCAATATTTTTGACATAACTTACTTTTTTAACCACGGAGTGACACAGAGTATCCCGGAGTTGCACTGTTTTAGTCTTTCTATCCTGCCTGGATTACTTATCCGCTATAGCGGAGCCATTTCCACATCTCTTTCCATGACGCTTTCTTGCCATACATAAGGATACCTGTTCTGTAGATCTTTGCAGCCATCCAGACGAAAGCCAGGAAGGTTACTATCATCAACCCCATAGAAACAGCAATCTGCCAGTAAGGAACACCGAAGGGGATCCTGGCCATCATAACTATCGGTGAGAATAGCGGGATAAGTGAAAACCAGAATGCTATTGAACTTTCAGGATTCTGCATAATGCTCATGGCAACAAATAGCGCAAGGATAATGGGAATTGTCACGGGAAGCATGAACTGCTGGGTCTCCGTTTCATTGTCCACAGCCGAACCAATTGCCGCGAAGACAGAAGCATAAAGGAGATACCCTGTTATAAAGTAAAATATGAAACAGAAGAACATAAGGCCCCAGGGCTGATTAAGAGCGCTTGCAAATATTTTTGTGAATTCAGGTGAAAATTTTGATGCCCCGTTTGTTGCATCAGCGCTAGCCGGGACCTGCTGATTATTATTTGAAGACATTAGATTTTGGGGCATATTCTGAGTCACTTCACTCATTGCGCTTTTGGGGATGACCGAAGCCTTTACTGCACTTACTATGGCAACGGTAAGAAATATCCATACAAGAAATTGTGTGAGTCCGACAAGTGCTATGCCGATAATTTTTCCCAGCATCAGCTGGATGGGTTTGACGGAGGATATGATTACCTCAACAACCCTGCTGGTTTTCTCTTCAATAACACCCCGCATTACCTGTGCACCAAACATAAACACAAGCATGTACATCAGAAATCCGCTGATGTAAGCCAGGGCCATTGAGATGCCGGTGCTTGTCTTTTCCTCCTTCCCCTGTTCATCTACCTTGACAGTCTCGACAGAAACTTTTGTGGTGACGTTTTTCATTATCTCGTCAAGGTTCTGGATCTTGTAGGCCAGGAGTTTCTGTCGCTCGATCTCTTTCTCAAGTGAGCTCTCGATGTGTTCAAGAAGGCCGATGGGCGGCTGTTTTTTTGATATAAGACGAATGGCGTTCGGGACGTTAACTATTTCGGGATATATAGCCAGGATCCCGTAATAGCCAGCCTGCACGAAGTTGTTTTTGAGGTCATCCACCTTTACATTCTGCAGGTATACAAACTCGGCATCCTTGGTATTCGGGATCACATTTTTGAACAGGTCCGATCTCTCCTCTATCACAGCGATCTTCTTATGGTCTGCTTCCTTATTCAACATAAGAAGACTGGGAATGACTATTGTACCCGCCATGAGGACGGGAGCAAGGAGTGTCATTATGATAAATGATCTTTTCCTGACTCTGGTAATGTATTCCCTGCGTACAATGACAGATATTTTGTTCATAGCTTGATTGTTTCTGGAATTAACTTGATTATCTGATGTTTTTTGCCTCCACGACCCTGATGAAAATCTCATTCATTGAAGGAAGTGCCGGGTTAAACGAAATGATGTTACCCGATCTCATCATTGTCTGGATGATCTCGTTTGTGGAGATCGTATTGGTTGTTTTCAATCTGACAATACTCTTGCCGTTTTCAGTTTCCTGCCTGATAATTGAATAGTGGTTGTTGCCGTCAACAGATACCCGGCCGTCAAAAACGAGATCGAATTCATTTCCGGCCCATGCTTTACGTATTTCATCCACTCTTCCTTCAAGGATCGTCTTCCCGTGATCAATAAGGGTAATATTATCACAAAGTTCTTCTACCGAACCCATATTGTGTGTGGAAAAAATGATGGTCGCACCCCTTTCCCTCAGGAATAGGATCTCATTCTTTACAGTATTGGCATTTACGGGGTCAAATCCTGTAAAGGGTTCGTCGAATATGATAAGTTTTGGTTCGTGAAGTATTGTTGTGATAAACTGTACTTTCTGAGCCATCCCTTTTGACAGCTCCTCTATCTTTTTTCCCCACCAGTCGACCATCTCCAGTTTTTTGAACCAGTATTTAAGTCGCCTCAGTGATTCCTGCTTTGAGAGGCCTTTAAGCTGTGCCAGGTAAAGAGCCTGTTCGCCAACTTTCATCTTCCGGTACAATCCTCTTTCCTCAGGCAGGTATCCTATCCTCTGAACATCATCTGGCATAAGCTTTTTGCCTTCAAGGTAGAGCTCTCCCTTATCGGGGCCCGTTATCTGGTTGATTATCCTGATAAGTGTTGTTTTTCCCGCACCATTCGGTCCGAGCAGGCCGTAAATGCATTGCTGCGGCACGGCAACACTAACATTGTCGAGGGCCGTAAATGAACCAAATTGCTTGGAAACATTCTTTGCTTCAAACAGTTCCATAGATTAGATCTTACTTTTAAATATACTATGTAAATATAAACAATAAAGTATCAATAAATTCACAGGCTTGTCATGGTCAGGCAAGACAAAATTGTAAAGCAGATATTGATACTGAAAATCTATTCGATAAAACGACTAAGGCTATCGGTAAAAACAGGTTAACAGAACATGAAATTCCGATTTATCAGATCTACTGGAAGTAGTTCCTCATTCTTTCGAAGAACCCTTTATCGTCCTTATCGGGTTTCGGAACAAAAGACTCTGATTCCCTGAATTTCTCAAGAAGCTTCATCTCCTCTTTTGTAAGTGTCTTGGGTATCCACACATTGACATTTACGAGAAGATCGCCGCGGCCATAACCGTTTACTTCAGGAAGCCCTTTGCCTCTGAGGCGAAGTATCTTTCCGGGTTGGGTGCCCGGCTCGATTTTTATTTTGACCTGTCCGTCTACGGTGGGAACCTCGACGTTGGTGCCGGTTATGGCATCAGGAACGCTGATGAATAGATTGTAAATGAGATCATTACCTTCCCTGAGTAGCTCATCGTGCTCCTCTTCATCAATAACCACAAGAAGATCCCCGTCGACACCTCCGCGTCTCGGAGAATTGCCTTTACCGCTCACTGTCATCTGCATCCCCTTTCCTACACCGGCGGGAATGTTTATCTTAATGATTTCTTCCTTCTCAACAATACCTTCACCGAAGCAGGTGGTGCATTTTTTAGTTACGATCTTCCCATCTCCTCCGCAGGAGGGACAAACAGATGTTGTCTGCATCTGGCCAAGAAGAGTATTTGTAATTCTTGTAACATGCCCGGTGCCGCGGCATGTTGAACAGTCTGAATAGCTCGAAGAGTCAGCTGCCCCGGTTCCCTTGCAGGAGCTGCAGGGCACATATTTCTTGACCTTAAGCTTCTTTTCAGCACCACTGGCTATCTCCTGGAGGTTCAGCTTTACCTTTACCCTGAGATTGCTTCCCTTGTTGACACTTCTCGACCTCCTGCCTGTGGAAAAACCTCCAAACCCACCGAATGCGTCTCCGAATATATCCCCGAACGAGGAGAAGATATCCTCCATGGTCATGTCATGTCCTGAAAATCCGTTTCCCTGATTGCCTAGTCCGGAGTGGCCATACCTGTCATACCTGGCACGCTTTTCGTCGCTGGAAAGCACCTCGTAGGCTTCAGCAGCTTCCTTGAACTTCTCTTCAGCGCTCTTGTCACCTGGATTCTTGTCGGGATGAAATTTCAAAGCCTGCTTCCTGTAAGCTTTCTTTATCTCGTCCTTTGAAGCAGTTTTTGAAACACCGAGTATCTCGTAAAAATCTCTTTTTGTCATCCTCTGGTTATTTTAAATCCGGGATACTATTCGCCAACGACCACCTTTGCGAAACGAAGAACTTTATCGTGAAGATAATATCCCTTCTGCAGGACCTCTACCACCCTGCCTTTAAGGTTTTCATCCTCTACCGGTATTTTGGTGACAGCCTCATGAAGGTCGACATTGAATTGGCAATGAAGTGATTCGATCTCTTTTAATCCGTTCTGTGTGAGGAAATCCCTGAATTTGTTATATATAAGATCGATCCCGGCTTTCATAGCCACGAAATCGTCGGAGGAATCCAAAGAATTAAGAGCTCTTTCAAAATCGTCCATGACCGGGACAATACTTTTCAGGATGTTCTCACCTGCATGCTTTGTCAGTTCAATCTTTTCCCTGAGAGTTCTTTTTCTGTAATTATCAAATTCGGCAGATAAACGCAGGTACCTGTCCTGCAGCTCTGCCAGTTTTACCTCGGCAGACTCATCTTTAAGGGTCTCTTTGGCAGTCGATCCATATTGCTCCTGCGCCATTGCCTCCTTTGCAATTGAATTGTCCAGGCTGTTGTACGGTTCATTGCTGATCTTCAATTCTTCCGGGCGCGCAATATCATCGTTTGAATTAATGTCCACATTATCAGCTACATCTCCTGTTTCACCCTTTTTAGTTTCATCAATAGCCTCGTGTCTTTTCTTAGTCATTTTTCACAGATTTGGAATAATATCAATTTTTTAAGCAAATAGCCTGCCAACCGGCTTTTTTGTCAAATTGGCAGGATAACACAATGAACCAAAGTTTTTATAGGCTTAATGCTCGTTGTAGTTTGCAACTACGACGTTAATGAAGCGTAGAATCAGACTACGCTTAACTTTCAATAAAAACTTAAATCCCTGATCTTACACCCTTTTTATATCAGCTCCGAGTGCATTGAGGCGGGTGTCTATCATCTCATAACCCCTGTCGATCTGTTCTATATTGTGGATTATGCTCCTGCCTTCAGCCGACATGGCAGCAATCAGCAGTGCAACTCCTGCCCTGATATCGGGTGATGACATTACCGTGCCCCTTAATTTTATCTTCCTGTCGTGGCCGATAACTGTTGCCCTGTGAGGATCACAAAGTATTATCTGGGCTCCCATATCTATCAGTTTATCTACGAAAAAGAGCCTGCTCTCGAACATCTTCTGATGTATCAGCACTGAACCTTTTGCCTGAGTGGCTATAACCAGAAAAACGCTTAAGAGGTCAGGAGTCAGCCCTGGCCATATAGCATCAGCGATAATCATGATAGAACCGTCGATGAATGTCTCTATTTCATAATGATCCTGCCGGGGGACATATATATCGTCATCTCTTTTCTCAAGGGATATACCCAGTCTACGGAATGAATCGGGGATTATCCCAAGGTTTTCATATGAAACATTTTTTATTGTGATCTCTGACTCTGTCATTGCCGCCATCCCTATGAAAGATCCGATCTCGATCATATCGGGCAGAATGGTATGGGTACATCCACCCAGTTCCTTTACTCCATCAATATGAAGAAGATTGGAGCTTATTCCATCGATCCTGGCGCCCATGCTTACCAGCATCCTGCAAAGCTGCTGTATGTAAGGTTCACATGCTGCGTTATAAATGGTTGTCCTTCCTTCTGCAAGGACAGCCGCCATGATAATGTTGGCTGTTCCTGTCACGGATGCTTCGTCGAGATGAATATATGAGCCATGCAGGCCATCTGACCTGACCGAGAAGAAGGAATCAGAAATGTCAAATTCGAAGCTTGCGCCAAGTTTCTGGAACCCCATAAAATGAGTGTCAACCCTCCGGCGTCCGATTTTGTCGCCACCCGGTTTTGGTATAAGAGCCTTTCCGAAACGTGCAAGGAGAGGACCTACGATCATTATTGATCCCCTGAGGCTAATGCTTTGTTCCCTGAATTCCGCGGTCTTCAGGTAATCATGATCTATTGACGAGGCTTCAAATGTAACCGATGATTTTGAGTTTCTGCTTACCTTGACGCCCATTGCTGCGATAAGGTCGATCAGCCTGCTCACATCGCTGATCCCCGGGATATTGTTTATGGTAACTTTTTCAGGTGTGAGAAGTACGGCACATATAACCTGCAGAGCTTCATTTTTAGCGCCTTGCGGAGTTATCTCTCCCTGGAGATGTCTGCCTCCATTTACTATAAAAGTGGCCATCAGCCCCTGTTATATCCTTTTTTCTTTCCTGAATATTTGTTCTGCTGTTTTCCGTGGGGCTTGATCTGCGGCTTTTTCCTGCTCGGAGGCAAAAGATCCTTGATCTCAAGGATCCTGACGCCCTCGGTGATCTTCAGTTTCCCTCCTGAAAGAAGCTGCATATCACCGATAATGACCTCATCGGCAACCTGTCCCCTGTTCCAGGTTATATATGATTTCTTCATCTGATTCAGGATTAGTGAGGTAAGATATTCTTTCTCCTCGCCTTCATCTTTTTTAGATACTTCGTCGATCAGAAGTTCAATAATGCGTCCGTAATGAAGGTATCTTATATTGCCCTGGCTGTAAGGGATTGCATTTGGTTTTTCAAAGAATTTTTCTTTTTCGGGAGTGGGATATGGTGATTCTATATCAAGCTCAAAATCGGCGATAAGGGCAAGATGGTCCCATAGTTTGTGCTTAAAATCGCCGACATCACGAAGATGCGGATTCAGGTTTCCCATTATCTGGATTATCGTCCTTGCGGCATGATTTTTTTCTACCGGATCCTGTATGGTTTTAATATGGTCAACCATCTTCTGGACGTTCCTGCCGTACTCCGGCAATGCCATTCTCTTTCGTTGTGTATTATAATCGTAACTCATCCCGCATCTATTTGATACTGCAAATCTAATAATTAAATGGCAATATTTATATTTTTTGTTCGCCCGGGCTTGCTAACTTTACATCCCAACTTTTAAAAACAGTCAGCATGAAAGTTCTGATCCTGACCTTATTTCTGCTTGTTTCCGCAATCGAAATTCTTTCGGGAAGCAACTTTACCATCAACCCCGATATTAACGTGCTTCATTATGAATTTAACCTGATACTCAACGATTCAACGGATAATATAGAAGGAATCGCCATTATATTGGTGAAGTTTAACGTGCAGACGGACCATTTAATGTTAGACCTGAAGAATACGGATCAGTCGGGGAAAGGAATGAAGGTCGCTTCCGTTACAATTTCAGGACAGGAGGCAAAATGGGAACATTCCGGTATGCTGAACATCAGTTTATCAAAAGCCGTGGTGGAAGGATCAACTTTAGTAATAACCGTCAGATATTCGGGGATACCACGTGATGGGCTTATAATTTCTAAGAATAAGTTCGGAGACAGGACTTTTTTTGCAGACCACTGGCCGGAAAGGGCTTCCAACTATCTCCCGGTGGTGGATTATCCATCCGACAAGGCGACAGTGGATTTTATAATTACCGCCCCTTCACATTACAAAGTGGTTGCCAGCGGTTATCTTGTCGAGGAGAGTCCACTGGCCAACGGTACTACGGTCACCCACTGGAAAGAGGATGTCCCCCTTCCTGTAAAGGTGATGGCATTCGGAGCTGCACCATTCGCAGTTCAGCTTGCCGGAGTGGTGAATAATATCCCTGTCTGGACATGGGTTTATTCCGAGAACAGGAAAGATGGTTTCAATGATTATTCCATCGCGGTACAGCCTATGGAGTTCTACAGCAAGCTCATCGGTCCTTATTCATATGAGAAGCTGGCAAACGTGCAGTCAAAAACGATTTTTGGAGGACTCGAAAATGCAGGCTGCATTTTTTATGCTGAAAATTCGGTGACCGGGAAGGGCAGGGATGAAAACCTTATTGCTCATGAGGTTGCGCACCAATGGTTCGGTAATTCAGTAACTGAGAAGGAGTGGCATCACATTTGGCTTAGCGAAGGTTTTGCCACCTACCTGACAAATGTGTACACTGAGACGAAATACGGGGAGGATAAGTTCAGGGAAAATATGTGGTCGGACCGCAACATGGTTTTAAGATCTGATCTCTGGAAGCCTGAACCGGTGATCGATACGACAATCACAGACCTGATGAGACTTCTTAATACAAGTACATACCAGAAGGGAGCATGGGTGCTTCATATGCTGAGGAACGAAATTGGGGATGAAATATTCTGGAAGGGGATGAGGCTGTATTATGAAAGGTTCAGGAACGGGAATGCTCTTACATCAGATTTTATGAAGGTTATGGAGGAGGTAAGCGGGAAGGACCTCAGAAACTTTTTTTACCAGTGGCTATATATCCCGGGAGAGCCTGATCTGAGGATAAGATTATCCTCGGGCGAGAAGGCCGGGACAATGAAGATCAGCGTTGAGCAGAGACAGGATTACCTTTATACATTTACAATACAGTTACTGCTTGAGGATTCGTCTGGCGGCCGGATAGTGTCAATACCTGTCAGTGAAAAGTGGACTACGCTGAATGTAAAGGCAGAGAAAGATGTGAAGGTCACTCCCGATCCTGCGGTAAAGCTTCTTTTCAGGTCTGTTGAAAAATGACTTTCAGACAGCCTTTAATGACTTCCGGCATTGGGGCTGAAATATTCTTCAAACCCGGTGGCAGGTTTTCTCATGGCCAGGGTATTCGGTCCGAAAGTCCTGCAAAGATACCCTTCTCCCTCAAGGTAGTTCATGCAATCCTGCTGCTGTTCCGGCGTAAAATGCAGATTCTCACAGACTATAACTTCGGGTCTGGTAATCCCGATATTGAACATTTTTATTATCTCGAAATCAAATCCTTCAGTGTCGATCTGGAGCCAGTCGATCTTTTCGAGACCATTTCTCTTTATGAGGGTTTCAGTTGATATGCATTCCACCTTTTCCTCGGTGATATAGTCCTCTTTTTTATCAGGAAGAGGTGCCCCCTCCTTTATAGCTTGCCTTTCAACGTAGCCCGATCTTATTGCAGCTTCCAGCACCTCCCTGCTGAAGCTCGAAAGACCTGTTGCCCATCTTGAATCCGAGACGGCTATTTTATATATAGGTTTTTGCCCGTCGGCAGTATCAAGCGCTGCATTCAGGACCTCTATACCTTCAGTTTTTGCATAGAGCGGACGGAGGTATTTCTCATAGACAGATCTCTGGGGCTCAAGCAATACTCCCTGCCAGTGGTCCTTTTTAATAAATTTATGGATCGGGTCGTTATTTATACCATCATTTGCCCCTATCTGCACCACCGTTACCCTGTCCCTTCCTGATGAATACAGATTTGTAAATCCGTCAATCGTATCCTTCCCCGGTTTGTAGAAATACCTGTAAAATGACAGGAAAATGAAATTATTGCTGGCCGACATCCTGAAAATGATGTGCTTATAAAAGGCCTTCATTTTAGACTTGAAATTCATTCGGGACAGTATTGTTTAGGCTGGCAAAGATACATTTATTGTCATAAATTATTAACTTAACGGGCTTTGTAAAGAACCTAGTTCAAATACATGACTGAACATGAACGGGTCAGAAAAGCATCTTGACATCAAAAAGCTCTCACTTACAGGACTGATCATAACTCTTGGAGTCGTCTACGGCGATCTGGGAACCAGTCCTCTTTACACGATGAATGCCATTATCCACGGAGGGGTGAAGCCTGATGACAACCTGCTTGTGTTTGGCGGACTTTCCTGTATTTTCTGGACGCTTACGCTTCAGACCACAATAAAGTATATACTTATTACCCTTAGGGCGGATAACAATGGCGAAGGTGGCATTTTCGCACTGTTCGCGCTTATGAAGAAAAAATCATCCTGGGCTGCCATCCTCACAATGATCGGAGCAGGAGCGCTGCTTGCAGATGGTGTGATAACGCCTTCCATAACCGTTACTTCATCAATAGAAGGGCTCAGGCTTGTTTACGAGAATATTCCGGTTGTTCCAATAGTACTGATCATTTTTGCCGTCCTGTTCTTCATTCAGCAATTCGGTACAAATTTTGTCGGGGGATCCTTTGGTCCTATAATGGTCATATGGTTTTCTATGCTGGCAATACTTGGCATTTCACAGCTTGTTCATTACCCCGATGTTCTCAGATCAGTCAATCCTGCATATGCCTTTCGATTCCTCTCGGAATATCCAAAGGGATTCATTCTCCTTGGTGCTGTCTTTCTTTGCACTACCGGAGCCGAAGCATTGTACTCTGACCTTGGTCACTGCGGGAGGGCAAACATACGTGTTTCATGGATATTTGTCAAGATCACTTTACTATTGAATTATTTCGGACAGGGAGCCTGGGTACTGCTCAACCATCCGACAGGCGCCGATGTCAACCCATTCTTCATTATAATGCCGAAATGGTTCATGCTTCCGGGTGTATTGATAGCAACAGCAGCAGCGATTATTGCGAGCCAGGCTTTGATAAGCGGCTCATATACGCTTATCAGCGAGGCGGTATCATTAAATTTCTGGCCGAAGATCCGGGTGCTTCATCCAACCCTTATCAGGGGTCAGGTTTATCTGCCTTTTGTCAACTGGTTTCTCTGGATTACCTGCAGCCTGGTTGTTTTATTCTTCCAGAAATCGTCCAACATGGAAGCTGCTTACGGACTGGCCATTACCATCACAATGATAATGACAACTCTTCTACTCTCGTATTATATGTACCAAAAAGGGCTGAATCACAGGCTGGTTATGATAATGTTAATGGTGTACCTTACTATTGAGGGAAGCTTCCTGGTCGCAAATCTTCATAAATTCGTTTATGGAGGATGGTTCACGCTTCTTCTTGCATTCTTCTATTTTATGGTAATGTTCGGATGGTACTTCGGGAGGAAGATAAAGAACAGGTACATTACCTTCTCCAGCCTTGATGAATTTACCGACCTTATCAGGGACCTGGCAAAAGATGAATCAGTGCCAAAAACTGCTACAAACCTTGTCTATATTATTCATGCTGACAGGCCTGACCAGGTTGAATCAAAAGTCATATATTCAATACTCAGGAAACAGCCCAAAAGGGCCAACACCTACTGGCTGCTGCATATCAATATGTTAAATGATCCATTCAGCTTCGAGTACAAGGTTACCCAGATCATACCGGGCGTGCTTATAAGAATAGATTTCAATATTGGATTCAAGGTGGAACCAAAGATCAATCTTTATTTTTCCGAAGTCCTTGAGGACATGGTGAATGCTGGCGAGATCAAGCTTGAAAGCAGCTATGACTCTCTCAGGAAACATAACCTGCCCGGCGATTTTAAATTCATCCTTATCGACAGGGTGATGCCGAGAGACAATCCACTTTCGAGCATGGATAATCTTATCCTTGCAATACATAATATCTCAAGGCGTCTGACCACTCCGGATGTAAAGGCTCTTCAGCTTGATTCGACGATCACCATCGAGGAGAGTGTTCCGATAACAGTGGATAAGCCTGCAGAGATGAGGATCAGAAGAAGGGAGTAAGGATCTGCTATTTCAGTTTAACGGAGATTGTCTTGTACCTGCCATTTTCTCTTACCCTTACAAAGACAGGATCTGCCTCAACTGTTTTCCGTGAATTGAAGCCATGGTTTATAGCCGCTGAAAGAGCATCGACCGACTCTTTAGTTTTATCGAGGCCTGCCAGCGCGCGGGCAAGATTATAATAATTGAGGGGGTTCTCGCTGTCTGAAATGGTGCAGACCTCAAACAAAATGGATGCCTGAAGGTAAGACTTGTTCCTGTAAAGTGCTGTCGCCTGGTCGGAACAAAGAATGGAAATAAAATTCAGTATTCTTGATGCCATCTGGCTGTTTCCGGTGGTTCCATTATCCCTCAGCTTCACAAGTGCTTCGGTTTCGTTTTTCCACCAGCGGGAGGCGCTGTCAGGGAACATTCCGGAATAGACAATTTCATTGAGGTAGCTGAAATATTTTTCCTTTTTCCCCTGTTCATCTGTGGCTATTCCGTTCCACTCCTTTATTGCCTGACGGTAAGAGGCTGATCTCTCAGAATCTGAAAGTTTCTTCGCCATATCGGAAGCAAACTGAGTCCCCTGGAAATCCCTGACTGCGAACCTCATGTACATGGCGGCAACTGTCTGGTTCCCTGCAGCCAGCTCTGAATTTATGAGATCCTCTGATTTTTTCCTGACAGTGGCTATGAAATTCTTGTCATAAGGTATTATTTTCCTGTTCATAGCCTGAAGAGTGATCCACTCCACTGCTTCGGTGATAATTGACTGATCGGGCCATTGATGACCGCCGTTAAAGGATCTTATAAATGGGATCACCCTTGTCTGGTTCGGGAAGAAACTTACAAGGTCATTCATCTCAAGATAGTTCATATCGCGGGTACCTGCCACCCCATAATAGACGAATTCAGATTTCTGGGACGGGAAGAGGGAGTTATCATTGGGGAGGCCTGCTCCGCAGCCAATGACACCTGCAATAATGCTTTGAGTAGCAGCAAGAGCTATAGCGAACCTTGATCCGCCTGAGAAGCCTGCAGCATAGATCCTTTTCTGATCGAGCGTGAATCTTTTTTCAAGGTCCTGGAGCATTGCCGATGCCGCAGTGAAATTGTTGCCAAGAGGTCCGTTCCGTGAATTATTTGAGCAAGCAAGTATATAGCCATATTTCCTTCCTGCCTCGCTGAAGATCTCAACGCTGCTCTTCCCTCTGGCGGATGCATCAAAGATCATGATCAGAGGCCAGACTTCATTTGAGTTATACTGCGGCGGCAGGTACAGGGCATAACTCTGTCCCATCTGCTCCCAACACTTTACAGTATCGATTACGCGATCTTTTGGCGGCAACTGGGAGAACAGGAAGGATTGCCATGTGAATTCCTGCAGCAAGATAAGGAGGATGAATATCTTAATAGATCGGGTGGTCATTTTTCGTGTTTATTCTGTCATTCGAAGATATTAATTTAACTTATGTTACGTATGCTTATTTTATTCCTAAAGGGATGTTTTTGGAAAACCTTAGTGTAACCTGGTGCCCTTGCTTTGCCAACCGTAACTTTAGTGAAGGTTGGGTGTCTCTGTGGCATCTTTTTTTGCCACAAAGATTACAGGAATCTCAATTTTCTCCTCCTTTGGAAAGGAGGAGTACCCTGACCGAAGTGTCAGGGGGAGGTGGTTGGAAAGGATGGGAAAGTTCGGGTTTATCTATTATCTTTTCCATCTTGCACACTTTGGCGGAAATGCTAATTTTGTTGTGAGGAAATGATCCCGGGAAAATTGTCTCTATGAATGCAATGCCTTTTGTCTTAGGAGCTATCGTGGTTTTTGCACTTGCCTACCGCTTCTATTTCAGCTTTGTTGCAGCAAAGGTCGCAGTGAGGAAAGATCTGGCCGAGACGCCAGCTTACAGGCTCTACGACGGACAGAACTATTACCCCATGAACAAATGGGTGCTCTTCGGTCATCATTTCGCAGCCATTGCCGGGGCAGGTCCTTTGGTCGGACCGGTGCTCGCTGCACAATTCGGATTCTTTCCCGGTTTCATGTGGATGCTTGTAGGAGCCGTAATGGCAGGATCTGTTCATGACCTGGTGATCATAATCGCCGATGCCGCACCCGACTGGATAAGAGCTTTGATCAAAAATTCACGCACCTCGTTTGAAAACAGATAATATTAAATCATTTCATCATGAAAAGGAACAGCACAATTCTGATATTGTATTTCATTACAATTTCATTATCGCTAAAGGCACAGGATAATGTATGGAAAATAGCCGGAGACCGGATAACGACCGAATGGGCATCAAAAGTTAACCCGACAAGCGTTCTTCCTGAATATCCGCGCCCTCAGATGGTCAGAAATGACTGGAAGAGCCTTAACGGCTTATGGGATTATGCAATTACTGCGGCAGGAGAGGATGCACCTTCCGTTTATCAGGGTAAGATCCTCGTACCATTTGCAATTGAGTCGGCTCTGTCAGGAGTCGGAAAGCCTGTTGGTCCGGGGAAGGTCCTCTGGTACAAAACAAAATTTGATGTTCCGGCAAATTTCAAGGGAAAAAATACCCTGATCCATTTCGAGGCTGTCGACTGGGAAACTGAAGTGACAGTAAACGGGGTCAGGGTTGCCGAACACAGGGGAGGATATGATCCGTTCACGGCCGATATCAGCTCTGTTATAAAGCCAGGCGATCTGAACCTGCTGGAGGTTAAGGTGATCGACCCCGCAGACGGGGGACCCCAGCCAAGGGGCAAGCAGGTAATGCATCCGGGTGGAATATGGTACACCTCTGTTACCGGTATCTGGAGGAGCGTTTGGATCGAAGCTGTTCCTAAAACCTATATTTCATATTACAGACAAGTGCCGGATATAGACAGGCAGCAGTTATCGGTAAAAGTGAGTGTGGAAAATATTCAGCCGGGCGACAAAATAAAGGTTTCAGCATGGGATGGAGCCACACTGATTTCAGAGAAAGAGGCTGATCCGGGATCAGAAATGTTAATCCCCGTGGCAAATCCGAAATTATGGTCGCCTGAAACTCCATTTCTGTACGACCTGAAGGTCGCCGTTACCAGGAAAGGGAAAGTCGTTGACGAGGTGAAGGGGTATTTCGGAATGAGGAAGATATCAATTGCCCCGGATGAAAAAGGTGTTTTGAGGATACTGCTGAATAACAAATTTGTTTTTCAGTATGGTCCGCTCGACCAGGGTTGGTGGCCCGACGGATTATATACCGCTCCTACGGACGAAGCGCTTGCATACGACATAGTCAAAACCAGGGAGATGGGGTTCAATATGATACGCAAGCATGTGAAGGTTGAACCTGCAAGGTGGTACTACCAGTGCGATAAGCTCGGGGTACTGGTCTGGCAGGATATGCCGAGCGGTGACCTTGGTGGTGGCCAGTGGGTTGACAGACCCGGCATGGAAGGCGATCCCGATAAGACCAGGACAGAAGCTTCGGAGAAAATTTATAGGACGGAATGGAATGCAATCATAGATTATCTGTACAACTTCCCATGTATAGTGGTCTGGATACCATTCAATGAGGGATGGGGACAGTTCAAAACAGCAGAGATCACCGCCTGGACGATGAGCAAGGATCCTTCGCGACTCGTAAACAGCGCCAGTGGCGGCAGCTACCATGACACAGGTCACATCCTCGACCTGCATAATTATCCGGAGCCTGTCATGCCCAAACCTGAATTATTCGGCTCAAAACAGGCTATAGTACTTGGTGAGTTCGGCGGGCTTGGCCTGCCGGTGGAGAACCATACCTGGCTCAACAAGAACAACTGGGGTTACAGGACTTTCCCGAATGCGGATACTCTTTACAAAGCATATTCCGGTTATCTGAGGCAGATGCTCCCCTTTATAAGCAGGGGACTCTCGGCAGCGATCTATACCCAGACAACAGACTGTGAGATCGAGGTAAACGGACTGATGACTTATGACAGGAAGATAATGAAAATGCCTGCAGAAAAGCTAAGGGAGATTAGTACTGAGTTGTATGAAGCAGGTAAAGATGTTGTGTTGAAAAAATGAATGGGATGCATGAAATCGTCACCATAACCAAGTTGTAACAGATATTCTAAATTATCAGCAGCAGCCCTGGCACGAGACCGAGAATTAGTGTCAGAATGGTCATGGCGATAAGCTGTGCCTTGTAGGTCCTGGTAACAGGGATGGCGGGCCAGCTTCCTTCCTTCATGTACATTGCAATAACAGGCTTGAAGTAATAGACAGCGCTTACCGCTGATCCGAGAAGGGCAAGGACAACGAGCCAGAGATGCCCGTTCTGCATTGCTGTGGAGAAAATGTAGTACTTGGCTGTAAAGCCTGCCAGGGGTGGGATCCCAGTAAGTGACAGCATTGCAACCGTAAGAGTGAAAGCCATATAGGGATTGGTCTTTGCCAGGCCGTTGAATGTGTTAAGGTCATCGTTTTGCCTAGCTTCCCTTACGAGGATGATTATTCCGAATGCTGCAATCGTAACAATTGAATAGGAAGCTGTATAGAGAAGAAGAGCTCCAGCCGTCATATTGTTTGTTGCGATGATCCCCATAAGCATATAACCTGCATGGGATATGCTGGAATAGGCAAGCATCCTCTTCATATTAGTCTGGAAAATACCGGCCAGGTTCCCAACAATGATGGTTGCCGCCGAGAAGACAATGAGAGTATTGCTCCAGAGACCTTCTACATTATGAAAGCAGGTAACAAAAAGCCTGTAAAATGCTGCAATACCTGCGATCTTTACGACAGTAGACATGTAGGCTGTAATAAGCGTAGGCGATCCGTGGTAGACATCAGGAGCCCAGAAATGGAACGGGGCCACAGCCAGCTTGAACGAGAGCCCAACCATTATCAGCAGGATGCCGATCCTGAAATATGGGGGAAGAATTGCTGCATTCTCTTTTGTGAAAGCTGCTATTGTGTTCATGTCAAATGAGCCTGTTGTACCGTAGATGAGGGCAATACCAAAAAGGAGAAAGCAGGTCGCGAACGAGCCAGTAAGAAAATATTTCATAGCAGCCTCATTTGAAGCCAGGTCGAATTTCTTGCTTCCCGCCAGGATATACATCGAAATGGATAGAATCTCTATCCCAATGAAAAGCATTACAATATTCGAGAATGAAGTCATCACGACAGCTCCTGAAAGAGCAAACAGCATAAGCGAATAGATGTCTTCCAGAGGTCTCTCGACGCTTCTGTAATAATCGCGTGCAAAAATAAATACCAGAAGTGTGGTGAAGATCAGGACCGCATTGAATGCGACGGCGAAGTTATCAACGGTCATCATTTCATTGCAATAATGAATGTTCCTGTTCCATTCAATAAGATTAAGTCCGAAGGAGGCAATTAATCCCAGGATTATTGCAGGCAGTAACCATCTTTTCATCTCCCTTATTCCGAGGAACATGGTGATTATTCCAAGAACAGCCGTTGATATCAATGCATACATCGGGAGAAGATCAGTTTGGTAAAATATTTATTGTTTTTAGAATAACATCAAGAGCGGGCCTTGCGATATCCAGAACAGGTTTCGGATAGCATCCAAGAACGAAAATAAGGATGATCAGCGGTACAAGCGCAAAAAGGTCATTTCTGAAAAGCGGCGGCTGGTTTACCGGTAACCCTTCCCTGAGGTTGCCAAGCATTACGCGCTGATACATCCGGAGCATGTAAACCGCACTTAGGATTATTGTCAGACCAGCCCCGGCAGTTATCCATGGATCGTAGCTGAACAGTCCGAGAAGCATCAGGAATTCACCTATAAACCCGCTGGTAAGGGGAAGAGCCACAGATGCAAGTACAATTATCATGAACAGAACAGATAGTGAAGGCATGGTACCGGCGATGCCCCCTAGCTCACTTATTTTCCTGCTTTTGTTGCGGACCTCAATAATATCGATGATAATAAACATTCCGACAACATTTATTCCGTGAGATATCATCTGGAAAACTGCTCCCAGCTCCGCCCTGCTGTTAAGCGACAATACGGAAGCAGTGATCAGTCCAACATGAGCTATCGAAACATAGGCAACAAATCTTTTCAGGTCATCCTGCCTGATGGCTATAACCGAAGCATATATGAATCCTGCTGTCACAATAATTATCACAGGAAGTCCGACGACAGGAAATGCAAGCGGGCAGATGGGGATCAGCAGTCTTATTATACCATAGATCCCCATTTTTAGCATTATCCCGGCAAGGATCATACTGCCGGCAGGCGGTGCGGCTGTATATGTATCTGGTTGCCAGGTATGAAAAGGCACAATTGGTATCTTTATGGCAAAAGCGAGGAAGAATGCAAGAAAGATCCAGATCTGTGCATCCTTTGTCGTGGCTGCCTGGTATAATGATGTAAAGCTGAATGAATGCGGAGCCGGTGTCTGAAAGTAGAGCCAGATAAGAGCAGAAAGCATGATGAGGCTGCCTGTGAGGGTGTAAATGAGGAACTTGAAGGTTATTCTTATGCGGTTCTCACCACCCCAGAGGGCGACAATAAAATATACGGGTATAAGCGCAAATTCCCAGAAGATATAGAATACCAGGCCATTCAGTGCGGTAAATACCCCTACAAGAGCGCCTTCAGAAATAAGTATAAGTCCATAAAAAATATTAGCACGATGCGATCTGCACGAGTAAGAAGCAAGAATAATTACAGGTATAAGGAGAACGGTAAGAAGGACCATCAGCAGGCTTATGCCATCCATGCCAAAAATGAACGGAATATTAAGACCCCTGAGCCAGGGGATAGAAATGATATTTTCCGGTAATCCTGTATTTCTGAAACCTGTCACTGCTATTACCCCAATAATCAGTTCGGAGATGGCAATGATAAGTGCATTTCGCTTTATGACCCTCTCATCAAGTGAGAACATTACGATCGCTGATCCGAAAAGTGGTAAAAGTATGAGTAAACCTGTGATCATCCGGTTGCCCTCATTTTAAATAAAAATATTAAACAATAAAACAGCAAGTATTCCCATCACCATTGCAAAGAGGTAGAACCCCACATTTCCTGTCTGCAGAAGCCTTATCCTGCCACCAGTCCACACAACAAAACGCCCTATCCATTCAACTGACCTGTCGATTATTTTTATATCAATCATTTCATGGAAGAAAGAGGAGAGCTTCATCACAGGATCAGTAATGGCAGTCTTGTAAAGCTCATCAAGATAAAATTTGTGAATGACAATATTTTCAAACCTGCCGACCTTGAACTCATCAGCCGGGGGGACTTTCTCATTTTTAACAAAGAGGTACCAGGCTGCAATAATTGAAATCAGGATTACAATAACCGCTGATGCCATCAGGATATAGTTGATTGAAATATCTGGCTCAAGTGACCTCTGAAATATCGCAGATGAACCTGAAAAAACAGGCTCCAGGAACAATCCGATCCGGTTTTTCCCGATACCTTCCGGTAAGCCTGTCAGTCCGCCCGCCAGAGATAAGAAACCCAGTATCAGAAGGGGAATCGTCATTATCTTCGGCGCCTCATGAATTTTTTGAAAGTCGTTTTTCTGACCCCTGTATGTTCCTGTAAAAGAAAGATAAAAGATCCTGAAAATGTAAAAGGCGGTCATTACCGAAATTAATAATCCCAAAATCCACAATGCGTGATTCAAAGAAAATAACGAAGCAAGGATCTCATCCTTTGAAAAGAAACCTGCAAAGGGTGGTACCCCTGAAATTGCAAGTGCTCCTGTAAGAAATACCAGCCAGGTAACCGGCATGGATTGTTTTAGCCCACCCATCTTTCTCAGATCCTGTTCACCCCCGAGTGAGTGAATGATACTTCCGGCAGAAAGGAATAAGAGGGCCTTAAAAAAAGCATGGGTCATCAGGTGGAACATGGCTGCTGCAAAAGCTCCTGTTCCAAGTCCAAGGAACATGAGTCCCAGCTGGCTTATGGTAGAATATGCCAGGACTTTCTTTATGTCGTTCTGGAATAATGCCACAATAGCGGCAAAAAGCGCTGTTACGATTCCGGTTGTTGCAACAACGATCATAGCTGCCGGTGAGAGTGCATAGATGATATTTGATCTTGCTACCATGTAAACACCTGCCGTGACCATAGTCGCGGCATGTATAAGTGCTGAAACAGGGGTAGGACCAGCCATCGCATCGGGAAGCCAGGTGAGAAGAGGGATCTGAGCGCTCTTGCCAATCGCCCCTGCAAAGAGGAGGAGTGCAATACCTGTTATCACAGTACTTCCGTGATGCATGCCTTCAGCTCCCGTGAAAACTGCTGCATAGCTTAGGCTTCCGAATGTAGTAAAGATAAGGAACATGCCAAGAAGGAATCCAAGGTCACCGATGCGGTTCATTATAAAGGCCTTTTTGGCGGCATTGTTATATTCCTGGTTTCTGTACCAGAATCCTATCAGAAGATAAGAACATAAGCCAACCCCTTCCCATCCGATGAACATTATCAGGTAGCTTCCCCCTAAAACAAGTATCGTCATGAAGAAAATAAAGAGGTTCATGAAAGAAAAGAACCTGTTATAACCATCATCTCCATGCATATAGCCAATAGAATAAATATGGATGAGAAACCCGATACCGGTGATTATCAGCAACATGAATACCGACAGCCTGTCAACCAGGAATTCAGCGGGAAATGACAGGTCACCGAGGCTGATCCAGTTAAAGAGAGTGATGTTTTCCGTTGCTGCACCATTTAAAATCTCTATAAAAATGCCAGCTGAAATAATAAATGAGATCAGGACTGCAAGGCTTGCGATCCAACCGTTCACCTTCACAGGAAATCGTTTATTGCCAAGTCCTGTTATCAGAAACCCGGCCAGTGGGAAAAGCGGTATGAGCCAAGCCAGCTTTATCATATTGTACAGATATTGTTCACCATTTAAGCTTGTTGAGAAAATTTATATCAATGCTGTGAGTATGCCTGTAAACCATGACCACGATTGCAAGTCCGACAGCTATTTCGGCCGCAGCGACGACCATTACAAAAAATACAAATATCTGTCCGGCAGGATCATTGTGGTACACAGAGAAGGCAACCAGCAGAAGATTCACCGAGTTAAGCATCAGCTCAATGCTCATGAATATCACGAGTGCATTCCGTTTTACAAGCACTCCTATAAGACCAATAGTAAAAAGCATTGTGCATAGCAGCAGGTAATACTGTATAGGGATCATTGATATTGCAGGTGATATATTCGGCATACAATTCTTTTTTAATCTCCTGTCTTTTTTCCAAGCATTACTGCCCCGACCATTGCTGCAAGGAACAGGATCGATGAAACTTCAAAAGGGAGCCTGAACTGACTGAAAAGCACCTGTCCCAGGTTCTTTACCAGCCCGATCTGGGTTGAAGTGGGATTATAGCCGTGCATCATATCCATTCCCCTGAGGGCACCGGCGATGGTCAGGAAAAGAAGTCCACCGGTAACAATCGCAGTAAGATTCACAATCAATGGCTTATTCAGCTCCGCTTTTACATTCAGGTTAAGAAGCATTACAGTGAAAAGGAACAGGACCATTATTGCTCCGGCATATACTATCACATTTACTATGGCAATGAATTGTGCGTTGAGCAGTATGAAGTGACCTGCGATAGCCAGGAATGCAAGGGTAAGATAAAGAACGCTGTGGATCGGCTTTTTCGAAACCAGCACCATTACCGATGCATAAATAGCAAGAACGGAAAAAAAGAAAAACAGGTACTTCGTAAACATCTTTTTCAGGTCTTAGGGTCTTAGGGTCTTGGTGTCTTGGGGTCCTATTTATTATGTTGTTGGGTCTTATCTTTTTTAAAATCCAGTACCTCATTGGTCTGACGGGTCGATATATCAATTCTTTCTTTTTCACCTTCAGGTTCCAGAAGCATATCCTTCCCGTAAATAAATTTATCCCTGCTGAAATCTGAGTTCACAAGTCTCTTCGTAAGGAATATAGCCTCCTTCGGGCATGCTTCCTCGCAGAGTCCGCAGAATATGCACCTTAGCATATTGATCTCATAAGTGCTTGCATATTTTTCCTCGCGGTACATATGCTCCTCACCAGGCTGCCTCTCAGCTGCGACCATTGTGATCGCTTCGGCGGGACAGGCAAGTGCACATAATCCGCAGGCCGTGCAACGTTCCCTTCCCTCATCATCCCTCTTCAGAACATGCCACCCCCGGTAAATATCTGAAAACTCTCTTTTTACCTCAGGATATCTGACTGTGGTCTTTTTCCGGAACAGATGTTTTAGCGTTATGAACATACCGCTTACTATCCCGGGAAGGTAAAGTCTCTCAGCCAGAGACATCTTCTTCCTCGAAACAACTCTTGATCTGTTCGTAAGCGTTGCCATTATTTCAATAACATAATAATGAAGCCTGTTGCCATCATATTTAAAATAGCAACCGGTATCAGTTTTTTCCATCCCAGGTTCATAAGCTGGTCATATCTGAAACGCGGCAGTGTCCATCTCACCCACATATATAAAAATCCGAAAAAGCTTATCTTCAGGAAAAGAACCGCGGTTCCGATGATCCCGACTGCATTTACCGACAGAGCGGGACTGTCCATAAAAGGAAAGTTGTATCCTCCGAAGTAAAGGGTTGAGATCATTGCCGAGGAGATGAACATATTGATATATTCGGCAAAGAGATAGAAGCCCAGTTTCATGCTGCTGTATTCTGTGTGGTAGCCCCCGACAAGCTCTGTTTCGCATTCCGGAAGATCGAAAGGCGACCTGTTGCACTCGGCAAATGCACAAACAAGGAAGATCAGGAAGCCCAGAGGCTGGTACCAGATATTCCAGTTAAAGCCGTGCTGGTGCTCAACAATATCCCTGAGGCTAAGTGAACCTGTCATCATCACAATTGCAATGATCGACAAGCCCATGCTAAGCTCATAGCTTATCATCTGCGATGATGCCCTGATAGCGCCAAGAAGGGAGAATTTATTATTTGAAGCCCAGCCTCCGATCATTATTCCATAAACTCCGATCGCGACGACCGCAAATGAATAGAGCACGCCAATATTTATATCAGCAACCTGGAAGTAATAATGTGTTCCTTTAATAGTTACTCCAGGTCCCCATGGTATTATTGCACTTGTGAGCAGGGCAACCAGCATGGTAAGTGAAGGCCCCATAATATAGAGGAATTTGTCAGCCGTATTTGGCATGAATTCTTCCTTGAAAAATAATTTTATCCCGTCGGCGACAGGTTGAAAAATACCCATCGGACCCGCCCTGTCGGGTCCATACCTGTCCTGGAAGAATCCTGCGATCTTGCGTTCAAAAAGAGTTGAGTACATCGCGATCACCAGGCTCACGAGCAAGATTATTACAATCAGTATGAGTTTAAATATCAGCATATTGAATTATTCCTGCGGTTCTGTTTTCCCTTCAAGTGGTTTAATGATGCTCTGCTTCTTCATCTTTTCATAATGATTCTGCGAAATTACCGAGTGGCGGCTTATTTTCCGCGGACCCTCAATGATCCAGTCAGAAAGGTTCTTCTTTTCAAAGCGGCATTCGTTGCAGATGAACTCCTCCACCTCGCCGTATTTATCCTTCCGCGCGGTTATCCTGTATATTTCATCACCAAACATCCATGCGGTAACTTTACCTGAGCATTTTGTGCAGTGCCGGTGTCCATCCATAGGTTTAAGGAACCAGACCCTGCTCCTGAACCTGAAAGTCCTGTCGGTTAGCGCCCCTACAGGGCATACATCAATAACATTTCCCGAAAAATCATTATCTATTACATTCTGAATATATGTTCCTATCTCAGCTTCATCTCCCCTGTATAGCACTCCGTGAACTCTTTTGTCCGTTATCTGGTCAGCAGTGTAAACGCAGCGGTAACAGAGGATGCACCGGGTCATGTGAAGCTTGATTTTGTCCCCTATGTCTATCGTGTTGAATTCCCTTCGGCCCTCTTCGTACCTTGTATTCTCAAGACCATGTTCAAAGCTCAGATCCTGCAGATCGCATTCACCTGCCTGGTCGCACACCGGGCAGTCGAGAGGATGGTTTATCAAAAGGAATTCGACAATTGCTTTTCGAGTATCCAGGACTTCCTTCGACGTGGTATTCAGAACGACCATGCCATCCTGAACCTGTGTACTGCAGGAAGCAACCAGCTTCTGCATCGGTCTGGGGTCGGCGGATGATGTTTTCTCCACCTTGACCAGGCATGTACGGCATTTACCGCCCGAGCCACTGAGCTTCGAATAATAGCACATGGCAGGGGGTACAACATTTCCGCCGATCCTGCGCGCTGCCTCAAGAATGGTTGTTCCTTCCTCAACCTCAATAGCTATATTATCGATAGTTATCTTAACCATTCACGCTTGATTTTACTGCAGGTTCATATTTACTTAAAGATCCATGATCAGTATTCATGATGATCACGGGGTTTTTCACATGGAACTTAAATTCATCCCTGAAATGTCTTATGGCGCTTTCAACAGGCCATGCAGCGGCATCTCCCAGAGGACATATTGTTGTGCCTTCAATTTTTGAAGCAACACTCACAAGGAGATCAATATCCTTTTCTCTTCCCGTTCCGTGCTCGATCCGGTAAAGTACTCTTTCCATCCAGCCT
Source organism: Bacteroidales bacterium (assembly GCA_050013475.1). GTDB lineage: Bacteria > Bacteroidota > Bacteroidia > Bacteroidales > VadinHA17 > LD21. The sequence goes on along the minus strand of JBEKFE010000002.1, from coordinate 187,758 downwards.
GTACCTTCACGGCACGGAGAACACTGGCCGCACGATTCATGATAATAGAATCTGGTAAGGTTCCAGGTATTGCGTACTATGCAATCATCCTCATCATATACGATAAAACCACCCGAGCCCAGCATTGTCCCTGTTTCGTATCCGCCATCCGCAAGCGACTCATAAGTCAGCAATCTTGTTTTACCACTGGCTGTTTTAAGAATAAGATCAGCAGGAAGTATCTGTACCGATGATCCTCCGGGAATAACTGCCTTGAGTTTTTTCCCGTCGCTTATGCCTCTGCAGTACTCTTCTGAGTAGATGAATTCTTCGACCGGCAATCCCATCTCCACTTCATATATCCCTGGTCTGTTTGCATGACCGCATACTGAAATGAGTTTGGTACCGGTACTTTTTCCGATGCCGATCCTGGCATATTCTGCACCCGACATATTAATGATCGGGCCTACTGCAGCCAGAGTTTCAACATTATTAACAACTGTCGGACAATCCCACAGGCCCTTTGAGGCAGGGAATGGAGGCTTCATGCGTGGATTTCCACGCTTGCCTTCAAGCGATTCAAGAAGAGCTGTCTCTTCACCGCATATATAGGCGCCCGCTCCGGGATGCACATAAATATCAAGATTGTAGCCCGATCCGAGAATGTTTTTTCCCAGGAACCCGTTATTGTAGGTTTCACTGATAGCCCTGTTAAGGATCCCGATAATATATTTGAACTCACCCCGAACATATATATATGCAATGGATGCACCAATTGCGTAGGAGGAAATTATCATTCCTTCTATCAGAAGATGAGGAATATGTTCCATCAGGTACCTGTCCTTAAAGGTCCCCGGCTCGCTTTCGTCAGCATTACAGACCATATAGGCCGGCTTGTCCGCTCTCCTGTCGATGAAGCTCCATTTCAATCCTGTCGGGAATCCTGCACCACCTCTTCCGCGGAGACCTGAAGTCTTGACTTCCGACAGTACCTTATCGGGAGACAGGTCTTTTAGCGCCTTCTCAACAGATTTGTATCCCCCCAGACGTCTGAATACTTCAAATGTCCTGATACCTGGAACGTCGATATGTTCTAAAATAATTCGTCGGCCCATTCTGATCCTCCGGGTGCTTGATCGGTCTTGTTTTTTTTCAGGTCATCAATTATCCCTGATATCTTTTCCTCAGTAAGGTTTTCGTAAAACTCCGTATTTATTTGTATTGCAGGTGCATAGCCGCATGCCCCTATACATTCGACTTCTCTGAGCGTAAACAGTCCGTCGGGAGTTGTTTCTCCTGGTTTCACATGAAGCTTTTGCTGCAGGTATTTTGAAATTTTCTCACCGCCACAGATGGCGCAAGGGGCTGTACGGCAGACCTCGATCAGGTATTTTCCTTTTTTTTCAGGTGAGAACTGAGTGTAGAAGGTAACGACTTCATAAACTTCTATTGGCTCAATTTTAAGTAATGCGGCAACATATTCCATTACATCGACGCTGAGATATCCTCCAAGATCCTCCTGTGCCATCTGGAGAACAGGCAGGATGGCCGATTTCTGCTTACCTTCAGGGTATCTCGCGATGATAAGCCTCACCTTTCTGAGACTTTCATCTGAGAACCTGGGTTCGGCTCCCTCTTTCCCATATTGCTTATGATCTACCTTAAACTCAGGCATATGTATTAAAATAATTATTAATCTTACGCATCAAGCTCACCAGCAATGACATTCATACTGCTCATTGTAAGTATGGCATCGGACAGCACGCTTCCCCTGATCATTTCCGGTAAAGCCTGGTAATAAATGAAGCAGGGTCTTCTGAAATGCAGACGATATGGTTCCCTCCCCCCATCCGAAACAAGATAAAAACCGAGTTCCCCGTTAGCGGCCTCAACAGAATGGTAAACCTCGCCCACAGGAACCCCGATTTCACCCATCACTATCTTGAAATGGTAAATAAGGGCTTCCATCTTACTGTAAACATCTTCCTTGGGCGGGAGAAAAATACCCGGCACGTCGACATGATATTTGCCTTCAGGCATGTTTTCCAGAGCATTTTCAACAAGCTTCAGACTTTGCCAGAGCTCTTCCTGCCGGACGCAAAACCGGTCGTATGTGTCACCATTAGTACCTACAGGTATTGCAAAATCGAAGTCATTATATGATGAATACGGGTTCATGACCCTTACATCATAATCAACACCGGCTGCCCTGAGATTTGGGCCCGTAAAACCATAATTCAGGGCAAGTTCTGCGGAGATGGGACCAACGTTGATAGTGCGGTCCATAAAGATCCTGTTGCGCATAAGCAGCTTCTCGAACTCATGCAGGATCTTTGGAAGCCTCTTAAGCAGGTCCCTGAGCTTTTTTATTGCCACAGGCGAAAAGTCCCTTTCGAATCCTCCAATGCGTCCAATATTTGTGGTAAGGCGAGCGCCGCACATCTCTTCATAGATCTCATAGATTGCCTCTCTTTCCTGGAAGACATATACGAATCCGGTCAGAGCCCCGCTGTCGACGCCGATCACGCTGTTGCAGATGAGATGGTCAGTGATGCGGGCAAGCTCCATTATAATGATGCGCATGTAATCGATCTTTTTGCTGGTTTTAATGCCAAGGAGCTTTTCAACTGTAAGGTCCCACCCGATGTTATTGATAGGAGATGAGCAGTAATTCATTCTGTCGGTGAGGGCCTTTATCTGGTAGAATGGCCTGCGCTCTGCTATTTTTTCGAATGCCCTGTGAATATAACCTATCGTCTGCTCAGCATCAATGATGATCTCGCCATCCATGGTAAGGACATTTTGAAAGATGCCATGCGTTGCCGGGTGAGTAGGCCCTAGATTAAGCGTGGTATAGATCTTGTCAGAATCTTCGGGATGAATAATTATATGCGGATCATGTTTTTCCATTCTGTCAGCTTCGACTCCTCTATACTTTTATCTTTTAACTTTTGTCTTTTATCTTCCAAAATAACGGTTATCCTTGTCCTCCCTTGTGGGATCCTCAAGCGGATATTCTTTTCGCATAGGAAAGAAGTCGAGATATTCTACATTCAGAATTCTTTTCAGGTTTGGATGACCGGTAAAGATTATACCATAAAAATCGTATGTCTCTCTTTCCATCCAGTTTGCAGCCTTGAAAAGTGTGGTAATCGTTGGCAGCTCAGGCTCAGAGAGAGGGACAAATGTTTTTATCCTTATCCTTTTATTATTATTGAGGTTATGAAGATGGTAAACGACACCCAGCGGCAGATCGCTTTCGGGATAATGAATGCCGCACATGCTTGTAAGGAAATTGAAATTCAATGCCTCATCGTTTTTCAGGAGATCGATCATTCCAAATATTGATCTTCTTATGACGGTCAGCGTGATCATGTCGCCTGATAGATCGGACCCGGTTATTTCAGGATCAAATTTTTCTTTTATCCTTGCAAGTATATCTTTGTCCTCTGCCATCATTCAATTGAACTATTTGATCCCATACTTCAGTAGCAGCTCCCTGTATTCCTGAGAGTATCTGCGTCTTAAAGGCTCTTTTGCCACCAGCTCCTGAACCATCATGAAACCGTCTATTATCTGTTCGGGTCTCGGCGGACATCCAGGGACGTAAACATCAACCGGGACAATACGGTCGATGCCCTGAAGGACGCTGTAAGTATCAAAGATCCCTCCCGATGCTGCACAGGCTCCGACTGCGATGACCCACCTGGGTTCCGCCATCTGCTCATAGATCTGGTGAACTATAGGTCCCATCTTTTTTGCAATTGTACCCATTACCATCAGTAGGTCGGCCTGGCGGGGAGAGAAGCTCAGACGCTCCGATCCGAATCGCCCCAGGTCGTAGTGTGCTCCCATGGTGGCCATAAACTCAATTCCGCAACACGATGTGGCAAACGGAAGAGGCCAGATGGAGTTGCTCCGTGCCAGCCCGACAACCTTGTCAAGTCTTGTGGCAAACATTCCGGGTGCAGAATATCCGTCGGGAGGGTCAACCTTATTATATCTGACATTGCTTTCCATATCAGTCAGTCTCATCTGCCAATTTTTAAGAGTCCCATTCCAGGGCGCCTTTTTTTGTTATATAATAAAAACCTATCAGAAAAAGGGCAAGGAAAATAAGCATATCTCCAAAGCCTCTCCAGCTCATACTCTTGAAATTTGCCGCCCATGGATAAAGGAAGATCACCTCAACATCGAACAGTACAAAGAGGATGGCTGTAAGAAAGTACCTGACAGTAAACGGGAACCTTGCATTTCCTTTAACCTCGATCCCGCATTCAAAATTCTCATCCTTATGCAACGTCCTTATTTTCTTTCTTTTACTTCCCAGTAAATGAGTGGCCAGCATGACTATGGCTACAAAGCCAAGGGCTACCACGGTCTGGAGTAATACAGGAAGGTAATCTGAGGGAAGAAATTCCTTTTCCATTTATTGCAGATCTCTGTTAATTAATTCACACTCATCGTACTATTTATTAACCGCCAAATCAGGATAAAGTTCATTTTCCGGATGACAAAATAAGACCATTTCCTTTCCGTATCTGCTACCGGGATTTGTATGTTCCTGGTTTGTTATGCGATATCTGAATAAAGCTTCATGAACTGAACTCTTTCGATCGCTGCCGGGTTTTCCAGTTTCGACCTGCTCAGCTTGCCTCTGAATGAATCAACATTATCGAACCCATGCCTGTTCATCCATGCTTTTGTCTCCTCTATAATATTTGGAATTATTCCAAATCCTTCAGTGTAAAGTGCTGAGGCGATCTGGACAGTCGTAGCCCCTGCAAGAAGCTGCTTTACAAAAGCTTCCCACGAATGGATCCCGGTCGATGCAGAAATATCACATCCAATATTGCCTGAAAGGATCGAAACCCACCTGAGGGTGTGATTATATTCAGATTCATTACTGTAGATACTTCCATGACTGATCTCCATCTTTTCAATATCGATGTCGGTGTTGTAAGGCCTGTTGAAAAGGACAACTCCTTTTATCCCGGAATGGGACAACTTCTGAACCGATTGTGCAAGAGATGAAAAATAGAATCCTATCTTGGCTGAGAGGGGCAGGTCAATGTAATTCTTCACCTCGTCAATTATCTCATAATAGATCTTTTCGTTGTCGTCTGAGCTTCTTCTCCAGTCTGACGGGAGAATATAGATGTTCAGTTCAAGTGCATCAACGCCTGTCTCCTCGATCCTTTTGGAAAATGCATGCCAGTCGTTGTTCGATACACAATTAATGCTTGCAATAACCGGTATATCTACGGATTTCCTGACCTCCTTCAGAAATTCGAGGTACTTGTTAAGTGTATTTGATTTTGCAAAGTCGTATATGTAATCATAAGCCTCATCATAATCGTGCACCCTTCTGCCAAGTAAATTCGAAGAGGCCCTGGTGAATGTTTTCAGGTTACCCTCTTCCTCCTTGATCACTTTATGAGTTTCGACATTGATCTGCTCCTCAAAAATAGATTTTATCACAACGGCACCGGCACCCTGATCTGCGATCTGTTTAATATTATGGATGGAATTGGTAAGGCCACAGCTGCCGGCTATAAGTGGATTTTTAAGCCTGAGTCCAAGATAAGATGTTTGTAAGTCAATCATATTGTTGTTATTATGGTCAGTTAATACTCATTTGTTTACCATAAAGATAATAAAAAGTGAAGGTTGAGGCCACTACAATTGTTTTAAAATGTTGAGGTTTCGGCAAATCAAAATGTTGGTTATATTTGAATCCTTATTTTAAAACCCCTCTATGGAGCTGTTTCATTCACTTTTCGACTGGTACATGGCAAACCTGACCTATCTGACTGTTGCCCTGCTGATGGCGATTGAAAGCACGTTTCTCCCGCTTCCCTCCGAGGTCGTGATCCCGTTTGCTGCATGGAAAGCCGCCCAGGGAGATCTTAATGTCTTCCTGGTGGTGCTTTTTGGTACGGCGGGTGCGCTATTCGGGTCGCTTATAAACTATTTCCTTGCAAGGTACCTTGGACGGCCGCTGGTCTACAGTTTTGCAGATTCCGGGATCGGCAGATTATTGCTTCTTTCGAAAGAGAAGGTCCAGCATGCTGAAAATTATTTTATAAGGAACGGAAAGTCATCTACTTTTATCGGAAGGCTGGTGCCTGGTGTCCGCCATCTGATCTCCATACCGGCGGGACTGGCTAAGATGGATCTCCGTAATTTCATGCTATATACATTTACGGGAGCAGGAATATGGAATATCATTCTTGCAATTATTGGATTCTATCTGTACGAGATACGGGAACAGATATTTCCTTACCTGGGGTATATCCTTCTTGCCCTTGGAACGGGCTTCGTTCTGTTTCTTGTGATCAGGGACAGAAAGAAAAGGAATAAAAATACATATCAGGATTGATTCCTGTTTTTATTAGCCTGAACCAGGTAAATAATTATAATACCGAAAGTTAATAAAAGGAAAACCGGAAGAAAAACTTTCCCCAGTCCGGCTTCATTTCCCATTGCTGTCTGGATGGTCCTGTAACTTATAAATGAAAACATCATAAGTATCACACTCTTAAGGATCCTGATCACCCTGGTTCCAATCCTGTACTGAACCTCGGCATTTTCCGGAGTAATCTTTACAGGAAAATTGAATTTGTCAGGAAACCTGTTAACTATAGTCATAATAAGCCAAAGTACCAAGCCTGTCAGTGGAAGAAACCAGAGAGAGGTTTTGCTTCCAAATCCATCGGGGGATCCGGCTGCATTGAAATGTGTCGGGATCATGCCTGGAATGTCGCTATAGTACCGCAAAGGAAGAACAAACAGAAAAAGAAGGAAAGCAATGCCAATAAATTCTATCACCCGGTCGTGGGAATTCAATGGCAGCTTTATCCTGGGACGGGGTGGGTCTTCTGAAAATTTCATGAAGGTTAATTCAAATAAAACAAATTAAAATTAATGTGAGAATACCAGATTTCAAAATTAGAAAATCAAATTAAGATTGCTTTGTGAACCTTGGTGCCTTAGTGCCTTTGTGGCATTTTTCTTTTGCCACTAAGACACAAAGACACAAAGACACAAAGTCGCGCAAAGTTCATCTGATCAGGGATTATCCCAGTGAACGATTTCAGGTAAAAAGCTATTTATGATCAGTCATCAAGATATCCGAATTTACCACTGTAATAATCGTCAAATGCCTCCTGTATCTCAGCCTCAGTATTCATAACGAAAGGACCATAGGCTGAGATCGGTTCATTGATCGGTTCACCGCTCAGAACAAGTATCTTGCTGTCTTTCAGAGCTTCTGCAAGAATGATCTCACCTTCATGAGAAAATAGTGCAAAGCAGTTTTCTAAAGCGGTCTTTTCCTCATTGATCCTGATCTCACCTTCAATAACAAGGAATCCGGTGTTATATTTTTCGGGGAATAAGAATTCAGCACTGCCTCCTGCCTTAAGATTCAAATTAAAAAGATTAACCGGTGTGAAGGTTGAAGCAGGGCCTTTTGCCCCCATGTATTCTCCTGCGATCACCTCGACATGACCATTCTCATTCCCGAGTTTGTAACTGCCCATGGAACTATTTTCAATTGCCTGGTATTTTGCAGGTGTCATCTTGTATCTGGCAGGCAGGTTTACCCAGAGCTGAACCATCTGTAGTAATCCTCCTTTTTTCGAGAACTCCTTTTCGTGGTACTCCTTGTGCAGGACACCCGAACCTGCTGTCATCCACTGCACGTCACCCTCATGGATCACTCCGCTGTTCCCGGCGCTGTCGTGATGAGCAATCGCGCCATGGTAGGCGATGGTAACAGTTTCAAATCCCCTGTGGGGATGAACGCCCACGCCTTTCGGCCGTTCGGAAGGCGGCACCATTATTTTTGCACCATAGTCCATAAGAAAAAAAGGACTCATTCCGGTCATCCCTATTTCGTCGTATGAAGGGAAGAAGTTATGAACCCTGAATCCGTCACCGACCATATGAGGAAGGGGAGGAGGTAGAACAGTTTTTATTTTACGATATGTTTTTTTCATTGTTGCGAACTAATTTTCAGGTAATGAATATACTGTTGATTTAACCAGCTGAGCCCAGTCAAAGTGACTTTTCCCTTCGGTGAAGGTCCGCCATGAAATTGGTTTTCCGACAGTTATGGTAACATTCGAATTCCTTTGTTTCATCATTTCGTGTGGCAGTAGCATGGTCTCTATAAACATCTTTATCCCGAAAAATGTTCTAAGGTTTGCAACATTATAGAACAGGTTTGAGTTTCTGCCGCTGATGTGAACCGGGATGACATCTCTCTTATGTTCGACAGCCTTGGTGATAAATGATTTCTGCCATTCGTTATCCGATATTTTTCCTTTTTTTCTTCTTGATACTTCACCCGCCGGAAAAATAAATATCTGTCTGTCAGAATCAAAAAGAGCATTCAACCCTTCAACTGTCTCCCTGGAGCTCTTCCCGAAGACATTAAGTCCGAAGATCAGAGTTCGCATATTCGGGATATTATATAGCAACTCGTTGGCTGGAGATATCATATCCGGATAATGACTTCCGATGCTATCAAAAAACGCTAGTGCGTCAATACCGCCTACCGGATGGTTCGAGGCAAAAATGAACCTGCCCGATGATGGGATGTTTTCAATTCCGTTCAGCCTTACCTTTACGTTCCATCCTTTCAGCACATCTCTTACAAATGGGACTCCCTCGAGATGACGACTATGGTAGATGGTGGCATTCATTTCATCCTCATGGATCAACCACCTCAAGAGTTTTATGAGGAACCCTGGCAAAGACTTTAGGAATCTGTTGTTTCCGCTCTTAATTGCCTTTTCAACATCAATTGTCTTTTCCAATTCTTCCATTGAGTGCTACTGCCTTATTTAATGCAGGCCCGTAATTTCAGGTCTTTTTCCTATAGGACAGACTGCCACGCAGATACCGCAAACCCTCGCGTCCCTGCCCAGCCTTATCCTTCCAAACTCCGCACATTGCCTGCGGCATTTCCATGGATCAAAAAAATCTTCCCGGTCAACGGTAATATCCCACAGTTTTCCGTTTGCAGCTCCGGCAGGACAAAGATCCACGCAGATATTGCATGTTCCGCAACGGCTCCTCTCAACTGGTTTTGAGGAAGGTTTAAGTTTAGCTTTTGTAAGAATTGATACCATTCTGAGTCTCGGTCCAAAATCTTTGGTCACCAGGAGGTCGGTCTTCCCAATCCATCCAAGACCGGCCCGTGTTGCAACCATTTTATGTGAAAGATCTGTCCTGAGAAGTACTGAGTACTTCGAATCAAGATCGCTGGTTGAAACAGTTGGTTCAATACTTATTGATTCTATTCCGCTCTGATTAAGATCGAGGGCAATTTCAGATGAAAGGGTCTCGAGAAGGATATTTATCTCCTTATAATGCATGTAATATTCCAGTGTAGGACCTCCAGTAACCGGATCGACATAAATGTCATCAAGTCTTCTGCCTATTGAGATCCCTGAAGTGAAATCTCTAAATTTAGGATCGAGTAATCCTGTCAGATCTGCAAACCCCCAGGTAAAAAGCTCCTCCGGCTTAAGATGCGATTTTATTATTTCTTCAATCATGCTAAACCCTGTCTTCAGGAATAATCAAGGACACGGAGGAATTCAGAATTTATTCCACGATCTCAGCCTTGTCGAACTGGTCGTTATTGACATGCACATGGGTACTGGTGTGCCTGACTCTTCTGACCCCTTTACCTCCGAAGAATCCCCAGCCGCCGCTTCCAAGAAGGAAGCCGAGTGCGTACAGCCCTCCATTATTGTTCTGAGCGTACATAGTTATCTTCTGATCAAAGAGCATGGCTATGAAGTCAAATGGAGCTATGAATCCGTGCCAAATGCCCCCAATGAATCCATACTGATGGCCTTTAAGGCAAAGCTCAATATTTTCCCTCTGTGCGCAACCGCTCAATAGAAGCAATGCCAGGAACCCGATCAAGAGGTAATAACTGTTGATTCCGAAATTTTTCTTCATGATAGTAATTTGTAAATGTATTGCTTGACTAATTTGATCAGAAAAAAGTAAGTGAAACCGGCTGACCCGAAAATTTCTTTTCATGGTCTAAAAGCCATTTTTTCCTCCATAATCCTCCCCCATATCCCGTCAGGTGTCCGTTTTCACCGATAACCCTGTGGCAGGGTACAACTATTGAGATCTTATTCATCCCGTTTGCATTTGCCACAGCCCTTACAGAGCTGCTGTCGCCTATAGCTTCAGCCTGCCTTGTATAGGATCGTGTAGCTCCGAATGGAATTCTCATCAGTTCATTCCACACCAATTTCTGAAAATCTGTTCCTGCAAAAACCAAAGGTACTGAAAACGTTTTTCTATTACCCTCGAAATATTCCTCAAGCTCACTGGTAATATTTTCAATATGAATGCTGTAACCCTCGCTGATCTCATCTTTCAGATATCTGGCGAGGATCTTATATTCGGTATTGAGCATCTTTCTGTCGGTAAATTCAAGAAGGCAGATTCCCTCCTTTACCGATCCGGCAACCATCTTTCCAATGGGAGTTTCAATTATTCCTGTGACTATCATTTAAATAAATGGGATCAGGTTCAATAATCCTTGGTTTATGAAATGGATATTCAGTTTTGTTTATTAAATCTTGACAGATCGGATTTGATGAACCTTCCATTCCTGAATCTGAGAGCCGACCAGTCATTGTCGACAGCCACCTGCCTGACAGGATAAAACCCGGAGTTGATCAGTACCTCCCAGCCATGGTCCCTGTCAATATCAGAAGAGAATTTCTTTGACGTTTTTTTTGGATAGGCAAACCAGAGGATCCCGTCCGATACAAGGTTATGCAACGCCAGGGGTGCAAATGATTCAACCTGGGAAACAAGTCCCACAAAAAGTAAAATGAACTCATAGGGGTACCTTGGATCAATTTCGGTATCAACAGTGACATCGGGGAGAAGCTTTTTCATCGAGTAGGTGAATTCACTTCCTGCATTGATCAAAGCTATTCTTTTCTGCCCTTTGTAGTTAAGCTTTATCAGGAGTTTATCCATTGTTCTCTGTTTTCATAAGGCTAAGTTACCAAAAATATTATGATCCATTTTATCGGGTATCTTATAACTGTATATTAAAAAAGGTTTTAACTTTGTTTCATCAACAACGGGGTGCCTTAATACTACGGGCTGAGATCATACCCTTAAACCTGATCCGGATAATGCCGGCGGAGGGAACAAAGAGTATCCTTTAAATTCAGCTTTATACAAATCCCGGTGTTGAAAACAATATTGATACCGGAGATATGAAAAAGACATTAATCTTTATCCTGTTCCTGATCTTATCCTGTTCCCACGGGATAATTATTGCCCAGCAGGGAGGTTATGAGATAACGGGGCAGGTATCTGATGAAAAGGGAATTCCCCTTTCCGGAGCAGGAGTCTCAGTTATGAATACTCTCCAGGGAACTTATACCGGCAGTGACGGCAGGTATCTTGTAAAAATTAAGGAACCTGGCAGGTACAACCTGGTATTCTCCTTCATCGGCTGCGAAAAGGCCACAAGGGAGGTTGATATAACAGGACCGGTCACTGTTGATGTCATCCTCTCCAGTGCTCTTCTTATGACTGATGAGGTGATAGTGAGTGCAACAAGAGCCGGGACCATGACTCCTGTTGCCTACACGACTGTTACCGGTGATGCGATCCGCCGGCAGAACAACGGGCAGGATATTCCATTTCTGCTTGGGCTGACGCCATCGCTTGTAGAGACATCCGAGGCAGGAACCGGTATTGGCTATACGAACCTGAGGATAAGGGGAACAGATGCCAACAGGATAAATGTTACTGTCGACGGTATTCCTCTCAATGATGCGGAATCCCAGGAGGTTTTCTGGGTCGATCTTCCCGACCTCGCTTCATCTGTCGAAAACATGCAGGTCCAGAGAGGAGTCGGTACCTCTTCGAACGGTTCAGGGGCTTTCGGGGCAACTGTAAATATTCTTACAAAAAGCCCTGAAGACACTTCCTTCGCCGAGGTAAACTCGACAGCGGGCTCATTCAATACCCTTAAGAACACGGTAATGGCTGGCACGGGGCTGATCGGAGGCAGGTTCGCCCTCCAGATGAGATACTCCGACATTACCAGCGACGGGTATATCAAACGGACAAGCACAAATAACAGGTCGGAGTTCATTTCAGCGATCTATAAGACTGACCATTCAATACTCAAAGCCAATGTCATTATCGGTGAGGAACATACAGGCATCAGCTGGTGGGGAGTCCCTGCCGACTCACTGGCAACCGACAGGAGATTCAACCCTGCAGGTGAATATACCGACCAGAACGGGAATATTCAGTTTTACAATAATGAGAGTGATAACTACTGGCAGAATCACTATCAGCTTATTTACACACTTAACATTAGAAAATACCTGAATCTTCATGCAGCTTTTCACTATACCACAGGTAGGGGATACTATGAGGAGTATTGTGAAGATCAGCTCTATAAATACTATGGGTTACTTCCCGTGACAATAGGAGATTCGACTCTCACATCAACTGACCTGATCAGGCAGAAATGGATGTCAAATGATTTTTATGGGGTCGTATACTCACTCAGCTATAAAAAGGGAAAAGTGGATGCTGTTCTGGGAGGAGGAGCCAATATGTACAATGGCAGGTATTACGGTGACATTATCTGGATGAGGTACGCCGGGGATACTGAAAAGGATTATCAGTGGAATTTCAACAGGTCAAAAAAGGGGGAAGCAAGTATTTATGGAAGGCTCAACTACAGGTTCAGCTCATCTCTCAGCGGATTTGCCGATCTCCAGTTCAGGCATATCTTCTATAACATGTCCGGGACCGACGATAGCCTGAAGGATCTGGCACAGTCGCATCTATACAATTTTTTTAATCCGAAGGCCGGTCTGTTCTGGACCGTTTCTTCCTCTCAGGATGCTTACCTCTCTTTCTCTGTTGCAAACAGAGAACCGACCCGCTCGGATTTCCTGGAAGCGACTGGAGATCCCTCGGCAATGCCAAGGGCTGAGACACTTTATGATGTCGAAGCCGGCTATAACCTCAGGGCCGGAAAAGTGACTTTCGGTATAAATATTTTCAGCATGTACTACAACGATCAGCTTATCCCGACAGGACAGCTTAGCGATGTTGGCTATACGATAATGACGAATGTAAAAAAAAGTAGCAGGAACGGGATCGAATTTTCATTGGAATGGAAACCGGTAAAATTGGTGGACTGGAAGCCATGCATTACTTTGAGCAGGAATGTAACTCCCGATTTTACAGGCTATTATCTTAATTATGCTTCTGACGGGAGTTCTACATATAACAGCAAGAATTACGGGACAGTCGACCTGGCATATTCACCGGCGGTTACAGGTTCAAGCGATCTGGGTTTCAGACTGTCGGATAAAATAAATATACATCTGATCAGCAAATATGTCGGGAAGCAATATTTTGACAATACCATGAGCGACTCACGGAAAATAGGTCCGTATTTTGTTAACAACCTTGTTCTCAATTTTACTACCGGATTCCCGAAATTAAAGCAACTCGATGTTTCACTTTTTGTAAATAATCTACTGAATGCACAATATGTGAGCAACGGATACGGAGGGGTATGGTATGAGGAGGGGAACGAAAAAACATGGGCATACTATTTCCCACAGGCAGGAATAAATTTCCTTGCAAGGATCGGGATCAGATTTTAAAAAGTATTACTATATGTCAATATCAGGCTGGCTTTCAAATAACTGGATCGAGATATTCGGGGCTGTTACAGGTATTATCTATGTTTTTCTTGAGATAAAGCAGAGCCTGTGGCTCTGGCCGGTCGGGATTGTAACATCAGCTGTTTATATATGGGTCTTTTTCCATGGAAAGCTCTATGCCGATATGAGTCTCCAGGGGTATTACCTGGTAATAAGCGTTGCAGGCTGGTACTGGTGGGTCAGAGGCGATGGGGCGAAGGGGAGAGGGGGAGAGAGGGAGAAAGAAGAATTGAAAGTGACGAGGATTACAAAAAAGCTGGCCCTGATATTGGTGATCATATTTGCGGGTCTTTACACCGTAATGTATTTTGTCCTGAGCAGGCTTACCGATTCTCCGGTGCCGGGATTTGACGCATTTCTTACTTCATTGTCGATCGTGGCTACCTGGATGCTTGCCAGAAAGATCTATGAACACTGGTTTCTGTGGATAGTAGTAGATTCAGTAGCATCAGGACTTTTCCTTTTCAGGGGACTCTATCCGACAGTTATCCTTTATATAGTCTACTGTACTATGTCTTTTGCCGGACTGAGGGAATGGAAACGGTCACTCATGGATCAGTTACAGGTGCAAGAAACCGGATCATGAATCTCCTGGCTGAGATTCATCGACATCAATCTTCCCTTTCTCCTGTCCTGACATAGAGGGCAGTCTGAAAACAATCCAAGATCCCATAAATCTGCAAACACCCTTCCTGCTTTAAGAGTGATTCCATATTCAAGTACCTTCTCAAGAGAGCGGATAGAAGGAGAAGTAAAGAGTCCTTCTCTGCTGAGCTTTTCCATTGCACCGTTGCCTGCCCTGACAGGTATCACTGTACAGCATTCAACACCGGCGCCAAAAGCAAAATCAATTGATTTTTCGGCCCACATTATCCCTTCTTCTTCATTCAGGAACGGAGGTCGAAGAAGTATAAAGGCCCTTGTTGAAATACCATTTCTGCCAAGAAAACCGACTGCCTTTTTGAAATCCGCGAGAGTCATTTTCTTGTTGAGCTTATGAAGCACTTCCGGATGAATTGTTTCAAGACCTATGGCGACCTCAAGAGAGGGTTTCAACATTTTCCTGAAGCTGATGCATTTATCGTCAATGAGCCTCGGATGGCTTTCGACGATCACCGTTTCATAGCTGTTCAGAAGTGATGCTATGGCTTTATAGTCAGAGAGGGGTATGGCTCTTTCATCAAAAAAGCTCCCGCTGTTATAAAGTTTTATGTGATGTACGCCGGTCATCTGGTTCAGTGCCCATCTGATCTGCTCCGGGATTGAGCCATCAGCGACCGTTTCATTAGTAGTATTTTTCCACAGGTCGCACATCAGGCAGCGATAGGGACACTCCCTGTTCGTGAGGAAGATAATACCGACATCTTCTACACGCCCCGATCTGGTCCGTTCTTTCTCCACCAGCAAGGCATAGGGTCTGTGCTGGTCGACAGGGTTCTTATTTCCTCTGCACGATTCTATCCACTGGTCGTTAACAGGAAGATGCGTGTTTTCACTCATATGATGAAAGGAATTCCCTTCGGTAGGCGATCTCTTTTTCAGGAAACTGCCTTGAAAAATCTTTCCCGGAAGCGGCCCCGTGCTGAAAGCGTCTTTTAGGAAAGACCGGCATTTCCATTCCAGTAACTGACTTTACTCCATGAGAAACGATCTTGCCCTTGAGGTCATACAGCTTTTTGTGGTCCCAGCCTGTCATTTCGATATATGGAATTCCTTCGGATATCTCGATCACAGATGGAAGTGTGTACGGGCTGAATGATTCAAATCCCATCTGGTCACCGGGAGCATAGGTCCGCATATAACCTCTGCTCAGTCCGCCTGAATAGGTGAGTGAATGTTTGATCGAATCGACTCCCCATCCCTCATGGTAGAGCATGAGGTTGTTCAGGACGCTCTTAATTGTCAGTTCAGGATTTTCCTCGATCGGATAATCCTTGAGGTTTTCATCACCGCCATCACCATCGATCATATATTTCCATTCCGGATAACGGGAGCGTATACCCTGGAGCAGAGCAAGGTTCATTGTGGCTGACTGAATGTCGAGAGGTTTATAATCCTCAACAACCTTAACTGCTTTTTTCCAGTTAAGAGTTGAAAAGTCGAGTTCAACGGGTTCAAGGAACATTTCAAGATCGAGCGCCTGAAGGAATTTTCTGGCCTGGATCAGATCGGCTCCGTCACCATCGATCGATAGAGTGAAGGCCTTCAGTCGTGAAGGACTTTCACCCAGCTCCCTTAGGGCAAAATATGTGAGAAGGAAGACAGAACCGCTGTCGATTCCTGCGGAGAAGGTCACTCCAATGGGGCCTGATGTGGCACGACATGTAAGCCACTTCCTGATCTCCCGGTAAAGGGTTCCTATATAATCTTCACCTATCGCTTCAGGGTTGTTGGCTGAATACCTGTTCCTCTCCGGCTTAAAGAATCTTGTGTAAACAGGGTTCGGGTCGGGGCAGCCAAGGAGTTCGATCCTGGTAATATAGTGAGCGGGGACCATCCGTGTATAGGATGGATGAAACTGACCCTCAAGGCCCTCTTTTTTCAGATAGTCGTAAATGGTATTTATGCGCTCAGCGATCACCAGGTTTGGTCCGTCTGGCCTTTTGGCTATAAAGTAGCGCAGGGGTCTGCCTATAGATCTTGCCATCCTTATAGTCTTACCATCAACGGATATAAGTGCAAACTGCCCGTCGATCTTCCTTACAGCGTCCGTATCGCCTGAACGGAGAATCTCTACTGCCTCCTCATGTGTCATATTATAAATGACATTCTTTTCAGGGCTCGTAAGATCGATTACTTTACTTAAGTACTGGTTGTTCATATTAATTGATTTTTTCCTGTTTGTACTATTCATTTACCTGTATTCCGTATGTCTGGTTTCGGAAATTCCTTTTGTCTCAATAATTGTTATATAACGATCGCAATTAATATCCTTATATACTTCCTTGTGCCCGTCGGACCACAAAATTTCCATAGTGTCTATCTTCTTCTCCCTTCCAAGTCCGATATGAAGTCTCGGATCGTTATTTGAAAGATAGGTTGTTCCCCACTGGTTGACAAGGACCTGTTTCTTACTTCCTGCGGTCACCGTAACTTTTGCCCCAATGGCTGCAGCCGGTCCATTTTTGCCCTTCAGTGTCACACCAAGCCAGTGGTTGCTGTTTCCCCCGTCATTTCTCAGCAAAACCGGCGTACCATGATTATCGAGGTGAGAAATGATAATATCCATATTACCATCATTATTGTAATCAAATACGGCCAGTCCCCTGCCAGATCTTTTGGTGGTAAAATAGGAACCATGTTCCTTCCCCACATCCCTGAAATGCCCTTTACCATCATTCTCAAGCAGAAGCGGGTATTGAAGTATTAACTCCTCAGCAGTTCCGTTGGCTGCAACTATATCAAGATCACCATCGTTGTCATAATCGACCAGGGCGGCGCCCCATGTCCCTTTACCTGCCAGGATTTTTGCCAGTCCGCTCTCTTCAGTGATATCTTTGAAAATGCCGTTCCCCATATTTTTATAAAGGGCCCCGTAGTCGAGGTCAGGCACAAAAATATCTATAAGTCCGTCCCCGTCAATATCTCCAATAGACGCATGCATCGATCCGGTACCCTTGCCATGGCTGTTGGCCGCTACTCCGCTTTTCACTCCAACCTCAGTGAAATTTCCTTTATCATTTCTGAAAAGGAAGTTAAGCTGGTGATCGTTGGCCTGGAATATATCAAGATCTCCGTCATCATCATAATCAAAAACTGTAAGACCCATACATTTGGAATCGGGATACCATAAGCCTTTCTTTTTGGTTACATCGATGAACCGGCCGTCGGGCTGCTGCTCGTAGAATATAGACGTCTGGCCCGCATATTCACCTGGTTCAGGCATCATTTTAGGATTTGCAGGCGAAACGTACTTCGGATCGAAGGCAAGAAAATTCCCGACCATTACATCGAGCCTGCCATCGAGGTTATAATCCCAGAAAGAAGCACCAATGCTCCATTTTGTAAACCCGTTAAGCGTATCCGGTCCTCTGAGCCCAAGCTTATCGGTGATATCCGTAAAAGTTCCATCGCCATTATTGTGATAGAAGATATTGGGACCGTAGTTCAACAGATAAAGGTCCTGGTAACCGTCATTGTCAAGGTCGATCGCAGCTGCAGCCATGCTCCACCTTGCGCCTGCGAGACCCGCCTGTTTCGTGACATCTGTAAAAGTCCCGTCGCCGTTGTTTCTGTAAAGCTTGTTTGATGAACCGGCATTCACCTTGCCATCAGGGTCAGATATGCCTTCTATGTACGTGCCGTTCATGATGAAGATATCCATCAGGTTGTCGTTGTTGTAATCGAAGATCGTAATACCCGAACCACTGCTTTCAAGGATATTCACATAGGAATTATCGCCAAAGGTGTAGTTGAAATCAATGCCTGCTTTCCTGGTTACATCCGTGAATGTAACAGGTTTAACCTGGGCAGGGGCTTCAGCCATATAAATGATCATAACAGCTGACACTATCAAAAAGGTTTTGATCTTGCTCATCGTTCAGTTCCAGTTACCTGTTATATCCTTTTACCGCATCGAGATATCTTTCTCCCGTAACAATTCTTGTATTGTACTCCCTGAGGTATTTCTGATGATCCGGATCGGACGGGTAAGTATCTTTCGCATCAGGAGGATAACTTTTCATTCCATGAAAGGGGAGAGGCATTACAGTTTTCCCAGTGGCGGTATTCAGGTCGCCATCCTTCACCCATCCGACACTGTGAACCAGGAAATCTCTTTTCCACCCGGCTGGGATCGGAGGAAGTCCCTTTGCATCAAAGGCTATTGATGTTTCATCCCCGGCATTTGATATAATGTATTTGCTGTCAGCGTTCAGGAGAAGTCCCAGCACATCGCCATATCTTGTATAATTTCCTGTGAGATCCCTCCATGCTGGTTCGGTTGACACGGTTGAATAGTCAAACCAGTGGGGTCCGTAGCGCCCGCCTTTCCTGAAACTTTTTGAGAATCCCCTGTAATGAAGATCGGCAAAAACAGGATCCAGAACTGTCGTTACAACCGGTGCATCCGAGAGGCGATCGCAGAAGAAGATCTGATCCCAGTATATCTCCATATTCGTCCTTATTCTTACCCTGTGGTCTGCGGATCTTATTTTGCCTGAGAGATCTATTATCACTGTTTTGTTCTTACCCATCGGAAAACCGGCATTTACAATTACAGTTTCCCATTCACCCTTTTCATTTATGACCTGGATTAACGGAGGTGTAACTTTTGTTTCAACCGATTGCGAGATGGCCACATTTATGCTTGCATCTGTCGGGAATACCCATCCGTTCATAAAGAGAAACAATTTTCCCTTAATATCGACATTGCCGGGATCAAGTATCAGGTCGTGCATCTCGGTTATCCCCTGGTACTTTCCGGCATTGAAGTCAGAAATATATTTATCGTCCTTTTCCATGATATACTGCAACAGGTCTTTCCCGTCAGCATCTTTAGCGGAAACAGGAAAGTGCCGTATTCCCGAAACAAATATTTTCATTCCCGGGAAAGGAGGGGGAGAGAATTGTTCGGCCACCCAAACATCTGAGGAATCGGGATGATCCACGGCAACAAGCTGGATCTTGTCGAGGTAGATCGTTTCCCACAACTCTGACGTGACTTTCACCTGGTATTTGTTATCAAGCGGTTTCAGGGATTCGTCTGATATCTTCAGATAATCATCGGAGGCGTCAGGAAATGCGTAGGTTTTTGTACCTCCCATAATACCCATTGGCATCCCCAGGGCGCTTCTCCAGAGTATGTCCTTCACGAATTCGAATTCCTTTCCGTTCCAGGTATAAATGAACGGGCATGAACCCTTAAGCACCTGAGATTCAATAAGTGACTGGTCCGAGCCAGGAAGGAAAATATTCTGCGGCACCCCGTTTGTCCAGGTGATCCTTATAATATCAGCTTTAGTTCTGTTGCCCAGGCCGAAGAGGATGTTGGGATCCTTTACGACCATCGTCTGGTAGAGATCTCCTGCCCGCAGCTCCACTTTTGCCCCTATGCCGAAGAAATTATTTTTGGCGCTTCCGGTCCTGAGTCCGACAAGCTTCATTTTGATGTAGTGATTATTATTGCCGCCATCATTCCTGAGAAGAGTGATCCCTCCATTAAGACCGGTGACAAGTATGTCAGGATCGCCATCATCGTTATAATCGAATATTGTAAGCTTCCTTCCCCATTTTGGCTCTTCGGGAAGGAGATTGCTGACATTGGTGAACTTACCTTTACCGTCATTTCTGAAGAGGAAAAGACTCCTCCCGTTATTTTTGTCAGGTTCACCTGTAACTATAAGGTCGAGGTAGCCATCGTTGTCGAAATCAAAAAATGCCGCATCGGTCCCTTTAATATTTTTAAGCAGTTCAAACATAGCCGGCGATGAGGTGTCCTTTTCAAAAGTGCCATCCCTGCGGTTTCGGTAAAGGGCGTAGCCTTCTCCCTGGGAAGAGGTCACAAAAATATCGAGGAATCCATCGTTGTTATAATCTCCAACAGTCACTGACGTTGCTCCAAATTTACTCTTCAGGCCGCTTTGTTCCGTCACATCCTTAAAAACTCCCTCTCTCTGGTTGGAGTAAAGTGTGATTCCCTGACTCTCATCCGTCACAACAAGATCGAGGTCGCCGTCTTCATCAAAATCACCAAAAGCGGCATCGGTGCTGTTAGGGTTATTACCCTTTAGTCCCATCTTTTCTGCCTGTTCGGTGAATGTCCCATCGCCGTTATTCCGGAAAAGAAGATTTCCACCGCTCTTTAATTCAAAAATATCCAGGTCACCGTCCTGGTCGGCATCAAAGCAAATTGCTTTTTTCCCCCCGGTTGGACTTCCTGCCTTTGATCTGGTTGTGATATCCTCGAACTTTCCTTTTGACACATTCCTGTAAAGCAGATCTCCATTCTCTCTTGTTATGAATAGATCCGGAAAACCATCATTGTCAAAATCAGCAAATATTGCCGATGTCTCTTTACCCGTGTGTCTTATACCCGATTCTTCGGCAACATCCGTGAACCGTCCCATTTCATTGTTAAAAAGGTAATGCTTATATGTTGACGATACCGGATCCCAGGACCCTGCATAAAGATCGATATCCCCGTCACCATCATAATCTGCTGTTTCAACATGGGAAAAATTCCCGGAAGGCATGTTTATGCCCTCTTCAGCCGTTTTTACTTCGTCGAGCCCTGCCGCTGAAGTTGCGTCGGTGAACCTGATAGCTGTAAAAGATATCTCTTCATTTTTATTAGCCTGGGAACCGGGCTGGGAAAAAGATATCACGGGGAACCCGATAAGTGATCCGCCCGGTCCTTTAAGGTCCATGATCCCTTCCTGGTAGGGTGCTGTGACTTTAAGATAATTATGGAAGATCGTAAACTGGATTATGGCGTTTGTCTTGTCGCCGCTGCGAAGCAAAGAAAGTGCCTTTACATAATATTCAGATGCCTCTTTTGGAAATTCAGGAAATTGTTTCTTTATGATTTCCAGCTGTTCAAGAGCTTTATCAGATTCACCGTCACGGATAAAAATATCTGTCAGACTAAGATGCGGGACAAGATTTCCCTGAGCTTTTTCGGTAAGCTGACTCAGGTAAAATTTACGCTTGTTTGCTGAAGAAGTATCTGAACCTGCTGCATAAAGTTCTGTCAGGGCATACAATGTCTTTATATGATCGGGAGTAAATTCAAGCGCCTGTTTGAGCTCAGATATTGCCTTGTCGCGCTTATCGCTCATCTGGTAGACGGTGGACAGGATCAGCCTGATATCCGGATCCTTAGCATCTATCTTTATGGCTTTTTGCAGCTGCTTTTCAGCTTCCGGATATTTTCCCATCCGCAGGTATGTCAGACCCAGATTGGCGTAACCCAGCTTTTCCTTCGGTGCAAGCTTAATGAATTTCAGGAAAGCCTTTTCAGCTTCATCAAGCTTGAATTCCTCAAGGTAGCCCAATCCAAGACTCTTTGTGCTAAGTAGTTCCACAGCTTTCTGCTTCTCTTTTTCAGGAGTGTTCCTGCAACCAAGGAGTAACAGCAGAAGTATGGCCGGCAATATTAATCTGATCTTTATTTTCATGACCTTAAAATTACAAAATAATAACTCAGGACCTCAGGAAAGCATCAGAATGGCATCCCGTTTTTAATGCTCCTTAGGTTGATCTTACCGGCCCGGTTTCCTCTTGAGTCAAATCGAACAGGTCCTGTAATACCCTGCCAATTCGTATCGAAGAGACATTTCTGAATTTTTTCCCGTTCATTGCTTCCGGCATTCCTGATAGCCTGAATAAGAACATTCATGCCATCGAAAGCAAAAGAGGCAATTACTCCTGGCGGATTATTGAAGGTGCGTGCATATTTCTCCCTGAACGAAGAAAGTTCTTTTTCGTTCCAGTCTGTTGAAGGTACGGCCAGCAGTTTATCGAAGCACTTCATATCTGAACCGGACAGTTCATCTTCGTCAAGCACTGAAAGTGGGGCAAGTACTGTAATGTTAATATTCTTCTGCCGGATAGCGGCTGCAATTCTGGCTGATGTCCGGGGCCTGCAGAAAAGAATAACGGTACCGGTGTTGCTTTTTTGGATCAGTTCAGCCACCTTCTCAGGATCATCCCCCATGTTTTCCCAAATGATCTGTAACGGTTCATTACATCCTTTCTCCCTGATCTTCCGCATGAAGCTTTTAAGAGATGATCCGGAGTCATAGCTGTCATCAGAAATTACAGCAGATCTTTTGCTGTCTCCATTGCTGCAAACTGCGTCTGCAATTATGGTGGCCTGCTGATCATCGTTCGGAATGCAATTAAAGAACCATGGAACAAATGCCTGGGATAAGGTTGGATCTCCAGCCCAGGCTGAAAGAAAAACCACTCTGGATTTGGCAGCTACCTGTTCAACAAGGTGAGCATTTCTGCCATCGTGCGACCCCATCAGTACCCAGACTTTCTCGTCGAAAATTAGATTTACTGCCTGTTTTGAGCCTGTCCCCCATGGGCCTCCAAGGTATTTTATGACAAGTTCAAACGGCCGGCCATTAAAACCACCCGCTGCATTAGCTTCTTTTATTGCAAGCTGCGCGCCGTTAAGCGCCGCAACTGAGTTACTGTCGGGCACCAGCAATCCGATCTTTACGGGTTCGGTCTTATGAACCACAGACTGGCTCTCCGCATTACCTGGACAAAGCAGAAAGCAGGCAAAGAATATAATGAAAACCTGAAATGATCTGAAAAAAAGTTTCATAAGACTGGTCCTTAAAATTTCACGGACCCGGAAATCATTGTAAAATGATATCCCTTCCAATAGCCCTGGCAACCTTCTGAAGGTCGGTCATCAGCTCATTGAATTCATCAAGGCTCAGTGACTGGTAGCCGTCGCATAAGGCTTCCTCAGGCTTATAATGAACTTCTATAATAAGTCCGTCAGCCCCAACCGCTATTGCGGCCTTTGACATTGCTGGCACCATCCACCTGATACCAGTACCATGACTTGGGTCGACTATGACAGGAAGATGGCAGAGCCTTTTCAGCATGGGAACAGCGCTAAGGTCAAGAGTGTTTCTGGTGGAGGTCTCGAATGTTCTTATCCCTCTTTCACAAAGGATCACGTGCTCATTTCCCATGTTCAGTATATACTCGGCTGCAAGAAGAAATTCTTCAACAGTTGCCATCATTCCGCGTTTAAGTAAAACAGGAAGACGGCTGAGCCCAACCTCCTTAAGGAGAGGGTAGTTCTGCATGTTCCTTGAACCTACCTGCAGCATATCGGCGTATTGAGAAACAAGTTCAACCTGACGGGTATCCATGACCTCGGTTACTATAGGCATACCGGATTCATTATGTATCTCCTTCAGCATTTTCAGACCCTCTTCACCGAGTCCCTGGAAATTATATGGTGACGACCTCGGCTTAAAGGCTCCGCCCCGGAGTATCTTTGCACCACCGGCTTTAACCGACCGGGCTGTTGCGAATAATTGTTCCCGGCTTTCAACAGCGCATGGTCCGGCAATTATTACGGCCTCCTTCCCGCCGAAACTTATCCCCTTCACACTTACCACGGTAGTTCCGCCTGATGGCTTTCGGCTGACCCTTGGTGGAGTGGAACAGGTATTATCTGCCGGATTATCGTATTTGTCGGATTTCATTTAATTTTAACATTTATAGCTACCGGCTTTTCCCTTCTTACTTAAGAGGTGGAGCCGGAGAGAATGCAAATTTACCATTTTTAACTTCTGCAAGAAAAATAGGGCGAATATTATTCCACGTCTGGTCAAAGATGATCTTTCCTGTAACCCCGTCATAACCCTGGAAAGTTTTCAGATCTGTCAGGACGTCGCGGATAAGTACGCGGTTCAGTCCGGCCTTTTCAATTGACTTAATAATAATATTCATTCCGTCGTAAGCATGAGCGGCAAACACATCAGGTTCCTGTCCGAATCTTTTTAAATAATCTGTTTTGAATTCCAGGTACCTGGGATCGTTTGAATCGGGATTGTACTGACATGTCGTTACAACTCCGTCAGCAAGTTTGCCGGCGATCTGAAGGAATTCCTGGCTTACGATCCTGTCGGACCCATAAACAGACAGGTTCATGCCCATCTCTCTTATCTGCTTAAGGATGAGGGCAGATTCCTTCGCATTGCCCCATATCATGATAGCATCAGGATTTGTCTTTTTTATTCGTTCTAGCTGTTCTTGAAAACTTGTTTCACCATCATTGAAGCGTTCTTCAATGATCAGTGGATGACCGATACGTGTGGCCGATTTGGTAAAATGAAGGATCCCAACTCTTCCGTAACGGTTGTTGGCCCTGATGACTGCAACGCGCTTATGTCCGTCGGCCTGGAAGATACGTTCAACCATCTGATAGCAGGCCTGCCGGTCATCAGGTATAACGCGAACGACCCATGGTATATTTGTCTCGGTGAATGTCGGGTCCGGGTCTCCGGTGCATACCATAGGGATCTCAAGCTTAAGTGTGGCTCTTATTGCAACATGGGAAACTATATCATCAATTGATCCAAGCCAAACCCAGACTTTCTCATCATCCATTTTAACAACCTCATTGGCAGCAGCGCCCCAGAGTCCGACGTCATTGTGGATCATCAGCTTGTAAGGAATACCTTTATAACCTCCTTTTTTATTGGCTTCTTCTATGGCAAGCTCTGAACCCTGCAGCATCTGCTTTCCGAGAGCAATAATATTTGACCCTTCCAGCGGCCCCAGAAATCCTATTCTGACCTCTTTAAGGTCTTTGGGAGGAGGGATCTCGCGGCCGGCGCCATAAAAACCTATTGGTGTAAGGAAAAAATACTTGTAGGCTTTCTGGTATTTATCATAGGCAACAAGTGCGTCCGGAATATTTCCATAGTTCTGATTCTTTTCCTGGCCGTTAAGTCTGGCAGAGATGATCATAAGCATCAGAAGTGAATAAGAAAACAGTCTTAAATATAGTTTCATATATCTGCCTTTATTTCATTTTACAAATTGCATAAGCCTCGATCTCAACCAGCAATGTCTCCCAGCATAACCTTGCCTGTATTCCCGTACTGGCAGGAAGAGGATCAAGGTTGAGCCATCTGTAGAATGTGGTCCTTATTTTATTGAACTCGGAATAATCCCTTTCAATGTCTCTCAGATAATTGGTAGTTCTGACAACATCGTGCCAGCTCATTCCCTCCGCTGTCAGCAGGTTTGTAATATTGACGTAGGTCCTCCAGAGCTGGGCGTTGAAATCACCTATATGCTCAGGTTTCCCTTCTTCGTTCACACTTGCAGTTCCTGAGATAAGAAGGATCTTATAATCACCAAATTCCAGCTTCAGAGCCCTCGAAAAAGAAGAAGGTCTCTGGTAATCGTATGCCTCGTTGATGACCTGCGGCGCATGTACTGAAAATTTTTCAATCGGCGGGCGATCCTTGTGAACAGAGGGATAAATACTATCCTTGACCTGGTTCCTTCCATCAAGCATGCCAAGTTTTTTCATTTCATTTTTTTCACCTTCGCTGAGCTTTGAAAGATCAATCGATATCTGCTTGTTATCCATCTTATTATAATTCTCTTTTCAATACTTTTTACTTCTTACTACTTACTACTTACTACTTACTACTTACTACTTACTTCTCTCTAACCCCATGGCTCACCCCCTTCGATGTGGCCAACCATACATCGTCGCCCTTTGCATCAACGCCAATGATAAAACTATGTGAGATCGACGGAGACTGCTCAATTTCCTTTACATTTTTCCCTGATGTGATGATTGCCTTCCCGTCTGTGTTGTTTTCATTCTTTTTATAGGTGACCCATGTCTCGCTGTTGAATGTGCTCAGCCCCTTGTCGCTGCAGATATAAACCACTGGCCCGACAGCCCTGAGGAAATTGATGAAATTACTTGCCAGACCGCTGTCATGGTCAAAATATCCTTTCCAGTTCTTGCCATCGTACCTGCTCATCCCGAAATAGGTTGATATCCACAGGATCCCTTCTGACCATGAAGTTGCAGTTGTTATGTCGTGAACTAATCCATCATCCGGCTGCAGGTCAATTTCCATAAAGCCATCAGGGTCGGTATAGTCCCTGAAATGCTTTGTTGAGGGATTGTACTCTATCACTCCGCCTCCCCAGGCAGCAATGTAGACCTTCCCGCCGCCGGTCGAAACCCCGTAGGTCCAGGGTTCGTGCATCGGAGCATTCTGCTCTGTAAATATCTCCCATTCTTTTGAGTAAGTATCATAATGACCTGCGCCGCCAGCGGTAGCAACCCACAGATCCTTGCCGTCGCAGAATACACAGTAGACAAGATCATTAGGAAGCCCACTGTTAAGCTGATTGAAGGTTTCAAACTTACCTCCCGACCAGCGTGTGAGTCCTCCCAGAGTTCCTATCCAGATGTCTCCCGTCAGTTTACTGTAATCAACAGAAACTATTCCGTTATGTGCAAGACCATCCTTTGTGGTGTAGGTGTGCCATTTTCCCTTGTTATAGACAGCAAGTCCTTCGTGGGTGCCAACAAGCACACTGTCGCCCACAATGCGGACAGTATATGTTTTGTCCGAAGGAAGTCCATCCTTTGCTGTAAAGCTTTGCCAATGTCCATATACAGGCATTGAGCCGGCTTCTTTTGCCTTATTAGCAGTAACAGAACTGTTTTTTTCATTCTGTGAA
Source organism: Bacteroidales bacterium (assembly GCA_050013475.1). Lineage (GTDB taxonomy): Bacteria > Bacteroidota > Bacteroidia > Bacteroidales > VadinHA17 > LD21. The sequence continues at coordinate 160,819 of JBEKFE010000002.1, read as the reverse complement.
GGGGCCTGTGCACCGGCGGAAAATCCATTCAGCATCATAAGCCCTGCATAAAGCCCGGCGAGTAGTGATCTATGGGATTGGTTATAGTTGTACATTATCATAATGATCAGAATTGATTACCTACAATTTATGTTTTCCTGACTTCAGGTTCGCATTTTCATATTCCGGATCCCTTAATGACTTTAAATATTCTATCAGGTCATTAAGCTGTATCTTGCTAAGGTCATTAACTTTTCCGTGTTTCTCATTCCTTCCGTAAACAGTCCAGATCTCTTCAAGCGTTGAAGCGCGTCCATCATGTAAATAGGGAGGAGAAGACCATATATTATTCAGGAAAGGTGTATCAAACTTAATTGAATCGTCCGTCGCAGCCAGGGTTCCGACATCTTCGAGAAGCTTGTTTGTATAATATGGAGCTGGATGGCATGTTATGCACCTGCCATTTGGGGGTATCTCATTACCCTTTGTGTCGCGGGTTCGTTCAAAGATCTTCTTGCCCCTCAACTGGGCTGGCGTAAGTTCACCTTTAGGGTTATATGCAAGATCAGGAGGGTTCGGTACGCCTGCCATTATATACGCGACAAGTGCGTCGAGGTCTTTATAGCTGTATGCCTCTGTCCTGGTCAGCACGGTCGAAAACCTCATGCCGTCCTGTTTGTATATCGTCTGATTTTTCCCGTTCCATTTAAACGGAGGAGTATCTCCAATATTTCTCAGAGACTGTGTATTGGTCATGTTTCTTCCCATATCTTTAGCCGCCATGTTATAAACAAGTCCGTCTTCATGTACATCGGGATGACAGGTATAACAAGAATATTGTTTCTGGAATGTTCCACCTGAACTATTGAGAAGCCTGCGGCCATGTCTAAGCACTGTGATCTTTCTGGGTCCGCCAAGGTCAATGTCATTTATTGCCTCAAGGTTCTCAGTACTAATAACCTTAATTCTGTCATTCAGCATCTCGGCAACATAGAGTTTTTTACCGTCGGGAGACATTGCCATTCCTTTGGGATTGGGCCCTGTCGGTATTCTTTTCATGACAAAACGACTGCTGAGACCGAGGTTATTGGCACAGGTTCCCGCCATGGCTGGTGAGAGCCCTGCAATTAATGACCTGAGTGAGTCGATATTAATGACTGAAACAATATCAACTCCTGCATTTGTAATAAAAGCTTTTTTCCCGTCTGGCGTAATGGCGATATCGAAAGGGTCGGAATAATAGGCATTCGGTTCATCAAGAAGCAGCTGTATTGTCCTGCCACCGGGTTTCTGTTCAACGATGCCGATTCCTTCCGTCATCATCCATCCTCTTTCAACCTGTATAGTAGGAACGAGGTTTTTTGGTCTGATGAGCGGGGTTATTGCAAGATCTCCGGATGGGGTGAAAGCGGCATTTTCCATAAGATAGGCCGATTCAATGTTCTTGTGTTCTGTTACCCTCATCAGATCAGCATCAATAATTGTCATTTCTGTTTCAAGCGGAGTACCGTAAGGGGCGATCTGTCCTCGCCTGCTGGTGACATAAACGGTTCTGCCATCGGGAGAAACAATAATACCTGAAGGGTTGTTCCCTGCATCGATCCTTCTGATCTCCTCCCTGGTTCCAAGATCAAAAACGGAAACATTGTTTGAAAAAGAATTGACGACATAAAGGTACTTACCGTCAGCACTTAGTGCCATGCCTGCCGGCCCGTTCCCGGTCTTCAGCGTGTCGGTCACCTTTGATACTTCAAGATCGATTACATAAACGTTATCAGCCCACTCGTTGCTGACATAGCCATATTTACCCGTTTTATCGAGGGCAATTGTATGCGGATGATTGCCAACCCTTATCTTGTTGAGGACCTTATTTCCTGCAAGATCAACTACAAGCACTGAATTGGATTCCTGGGCAACAACATAAAGCCGGTCTCCGGCCTTGGAAACTGCAAGTTTATAAGGAGATAAATATTCCCTGTTGACCAGTCTTGCAAAAATGTTGTCTTTCTGGATATATAAATGGCATGCAAAACAGTCAAGCGGATGATCTTCAGTCGCCGTAATATAGTTTACATGTGCCCTTGACCATTTAAGGAAGAAAAATGAGGACACCGCCAAAATGATAACCAGTGTAATTATGCCGCGTACGATTCTGCTTCGTCTTCTCATATCTGTTCCAGCTCTACTTACTTTTCCTTGATTTTATCAACATGCATCGGGACTACCACGGGCTGTTTCTTTACTGCAAGCGCTATCCTGTTTTCAGGTGTCAGCTCCATATCTTCGTGACAGCCTACACATCCCCTGCGTTCGTTCGGCCTCAGATAGATCCATGAACATGGACCATTAATGACCTTCCCTTTTTCATCAAGGGTCCGGATCCTGAAAGGAACGTCAGCTACAGGCTTGATGTAAAACGAACCATCATCTTCGGCATTAATTATTCCATAGGATTTATTGATGCCCAGTATTTCAATTTTGACAGCCTTCCTGTCGATGCTGACCTTACCCGGTGCCGGGTTCATTACATTAATATTCTGGCAAAGAAGCAATCCGGATTTGACATGCAAATCCACCTCGCTTGGCAGTTTTTTTGGTCTGGTATGCTCCTCAGCCACCAAAGCGTCAAGTATGCTGAAGTCCTTGTCTTCATAAATACGCTTACCCAGTGCTCTCTTTACAGGGTCAAATTCATACAAAGCGTACTGATCAGATCCGGATCTGCGGTAACAGACAAGGTAATTTCCTGATTTTAAAGGAAAGACTGAAAGAAAGTTCCCCGGTATTTCAGATGAAAGGTTCATACGGGTATGAAGAGGCCTGTTATAATTTATTGAAACCAGGTTCCCGTCCTCACCGGTTCCTTTTCCTGATTCGATGAAAACAACTTTGCCATTTGATGTTTCCCTGCTGCGGCTACATACTGTTGCGTTCTGAGGTGGCAGGTAAAACAGTTCGGCTTTTGTCCCGTCCGGCCTCATTACCATTAATCTCTGGGCTCCAGTGTCGGGATATATCCTTCTCCCGGCAGAAAGTATCCTTCCGTCGGCAAGGGTATTTGAAGCAAAAAATGCAGCCGGATCGAAAGTAATCCTTCTGATATCGGTGCCATCGAGGTTGCAGGTATAAAGTGATCCTCCTGACTTAAGAGAGTCGTTCTCAACTATCATGCAGAATGTCAGTCGTTTACCTGGCAGATATACCGGATCTGTACAATTGCCTCCCTTAGTAGTGACCGGCCTGGTTTTTAAGCTGGAGAGATTAAGTTCCCATATGCGCCATGACCCGCCTTTTTTTTGCTGACCGGCAAAGAGCATGAAGTTGCCGTCGTAGGAGATATCGGGTGCACAGGCTGAATAAAAGCCGGATGTGAGGATTTTTAAGATTTTTCCTGGTTCTTCCTTATCAATTGCGACTATCTGAGCCTGATCGGGGAAGCGCCATGAATCACCATCTATGAAGTTTACACCATGTGGATTCTGAGGTGTTCTGGTAACGATTATTTTGCCAGTGAGGGAATTCTTCCCGCAAGATGCAAGGAAGAGGGAGGGCAGGACTAAAGCAGTAAGAATGTAAAGTATTAAAGTTGTTCCTTTATTCTTCATTGGCTCGTTTTATTTTGGTTCTTTGACCGTAAGGATCTGATTGGCCTTGACATTTTCAAGGACCTGAACTTTCCCGGAGGGCCATTTTATTTCAATTTTTTCTGCCTGGTCATTCCTAGCAAGTCCGAAATGCATTCTCGGATCGCCCTGTGAAAGATAACCTGCGGTGCTCTTTCTCCAGTTTGTCTGTGTCTTTCCTCCTGCAGTCAGGCTGATTTTTGCACCAATACCGTCGCGGTTGCTTGTTGTACCTTCAAGATTAATTTCCAGCCAGTTATTCTGATTACCCCTGTTATTCCTCAGGAATACAGCCTTATCGTTCAGGTTAACTATAAAAATATCCAGATCGCCGTCATTATCATAGTCGCCTACGCAGGCACCACGTCCCACCATCGCCTTTTTGAAGTATTTGCCAAGCTCGAGGGAGACATCCTTGAAATTCCCGTTGCCATCATTCCTGAACATCTGGCTTTCCTGTCCAAAAAGGTGCTTAAGCGCGCCGTTGGTCTTGAAAAGATCAACATTGCCGTCATTATCATAATCCATAAATGTGGAAGACCATCCTACAAACTGGGCTGCAGCCATTGAAATTCCGCTCTGATTTGCCTTGTCAATGAATACACCGTTACCCTGGTTCACATAGAGTGAGCAATAGGTATCATCTGATTTGAACATATCGACCAGACCGTCGCCGTTTATATCAGCGAAATCGACTGACATGCTCACGGTTGCTTCGCCTGCCTGGCTGAATGCGGTTCCGGATTTTGTGCCCCAATCTATGAATTTTTTACCCTGTTCGTTATGCCAGAGGTAATTAAGGGTATGGTCATTTGCTACGAAGATATCGGTATAGCCGTCATTATCTATGTCGACGGCACCGACCCCCATTGCCCTTCCGTCTTTGTCAATAATTCCCATTGCGGCGGTAACATCCTCAAATGTACCGTCGTGCTTGTTATGGTATAGAATATCAGGTTCGGCATCATAAGCCATGGGACCCGGGAAGCCATCAGGGGCATAATAATATTTGTAGTTCGGGTCAAAATCAACATAGTTGCCAACGTAAAGATCGAGATAGCCGTCATTATCATAATCGAGCCAGGTAGCACCCACACTACACTTATTTCCCGGTCCGGCGACTCCTGCTTTTTTTGTCACGTCGGTAAATGTTCCGTTGCCATTGTTCTTTAAAAGAACATTTGTCCCGTAACAGCTCAGGTAGATATCGGGATAGCCGTCATTATTATAATCACCTATAGTAACACCCAATGTGTACCACGGACCATCAACACCGGCTTTTTTCGTAACATCCTCAAATGTTCCGTTGCCAAGGTTATGGAAAAGATGGTTTGTTGGCATAACAGCCGGCTTTTCACCTTTGCTGAATCCCTTGAGCCAGGTTCCGCTGCAGGCAAAGATGTCAATAAATCCATCCTTGTCATAATCGAGGAAAGCCGCACCTCCGCCGGATGATTCGACAATGTTGGTAAGATCCGCATCGCCTATGGAATGAACGAAATTCAGCCCTATTCCGTCCTCGATCTCCTGGAAGTAATTACTGTCGGGGGTGGGTACTGATGCTGCAATCTGTTTCTGACCATTTGCCGGACCTTTATTACCTGACTGACAACCGGGAAGTATCATTAACAGAGAGAGCAGGATAATACATACCGAAACATTTAATTTCATATGATTATTTTTATGCTTATGGTTAATTTGTCCGATCAGTTCGATATTAAAAGTTTTTAAATAATTCATCCGGGTATCCCTGTTTTTAATCATTCCGTACGATCAATGACCTGTCTGTTTAAAGGTCGTAAATATATAAATTTTCATCAACCGGCATAAGGCATAACAGAATTATTCCTGTTATTTTAAAAATGAGGTCCGACTCGTCAAATGTTCTTCAAATCACTTCCTCAGAACCGGGATATAAATGGGAAACAGGTCTGCGAAACCTGTTTCCCTTATCCTTAACCAACCTATAAATTGTAAATGCGAACATGCGAATCATCTGATGCAATATTAAAACAGTGCTATTAAGCAGGGATTAAAAACGGATTAAAAAGTGATTAAAAATTTTACCAGCTGAGGGAAATTAATAATTACAGCCGGGAGATGCCTGAACAAAGCCCGTTTTCAGCTCACTAAAGGAAGAACAACTGACACAATGGTGCCCCTGTTTATTTCGGAGTCGATCCTGATAGTCCCTTTATGATTTTTAATTATCTGGCTGACAAGTGGCAGTCCTATTCCGCTCCCCGAATAGGAGATCGCATTTGTACCCCGGTAAAATGGTTCGAATACCTTCTTCAGATCCTCCCCGGAAATGCCGATACCCCTGTCTTCGAACCTTATTTCGGTCTGTTTATCGGAATATACGAACCTGATATCTACAGTATGATCCGCGGAGTATTTGCATCCATTTTCGATGATATTCGATACCGCAACCTTTAACATATTTTCATCCCCTTCGACAATCATCTGGTCGGCATCGGTGAGGGATTCATCGATATGGATATTCACGCAAAAATCATTATTATGTTTGATGATCTCCTCCCTTACCTGCCAGAGTATCTCATCAACCCTTATCTTATTGAATATCTTCACATGGCTCTCCGAGCTTGCGCGTGCCATAAGAAGAAGCCTGTTTGAAAGGCTGATAAGCGATTTTATGTCTTCCAGTACCGACTCGAGGGCAATTCTGTAATCTTCCTTGGTCCGGTCCTTCATCATAAGAACCTCAAGCTGCCCGTTTATTGAGGTCAGCGGGGTCCTTAGCTCGTGAGACGCGTTGGCGATGAAATCCTTTTGCATCGCGAAGGATGTCTCAAGGCGTTCAAGCATATTGTTGAATGTCTTTGCGAGCCTGCCTATCTCATCGGTGCCATTACCTTCTGAGACCCTCAGGTTAAGGCTGGTAATAGAAATCTCCTGGACCCTTGTTACCACATTTGAGATCGGCTTAAGCGCTCTGCCCGAATTAAACCATCCGGCAATGAATAATAATAAAAGACTGATCAGGCATACAACTATAAGTATGATCATCAATGTTCTCTGACGCGAAGCCCCCTCCGTGTCAGTTGCCGCTGCAATCACCACGACCTGACCATAATTAGTATAAAATAACGCCCCTACGACGTCATATGGAGACTGTGTATATGTCACTATTAAACCTGATCTTGCCCTTGACAGGACCTCTTCTTTTATTTCGATCTCCTTTTTATCGTCTGAACTGTAAACGACCTTGTTAAAATAATTTACAATAATGATCTTTTCATTTTGCAGGTTTACGGGACTTTTTTTTTCGAATCCGAGGATCCGGTCTGCGTCAATCTTGGAGGATGTATTGGAAAGTAAATTGGCAGTGCTCCTAGCTTTATTCCAGAGGAGTTTATTGAAGTCGTTCCTTCTTAAGCTGACTGAAGAAAAATAAATAGCAATTGATGCGCTAATCATTATTAATCCGGCAATAAGCAGGAACTGTAAAGTCAATCTTGTTCTGATCTGCATATTAAATATCCCCGAAAATATATCCAAACCCCACCTTTGTATGTATAAGCTTTTTTTCAAATCCTCTGTCTATCTTCTTCCTCAGGAAGTTAACATAAACATCTACGACATTTGTTCCGAAATCAAAGTTGGCATCCCATACCTTTTCTGCGATATCGTTCCTGGATAGCACACGCCCGCTGTTCCTCATAAAGTACTCTAGAAGTGAGAATTCTTTGGCAGTCAGTTCAATATCGGAGCCACTCCTTTTTGCCGTTTTTTTATCCAGATCAAGTTCCAGGTCACCTGCTATAAGCTTATTTACGGATTCAAACGGCTGGTTGCTTTTTCTCAGAAGAACTTTGACCCTGGCAAGAAGTTCCCTGAATTCAAATGGTTTGACCAGGTAATCGTCGGCACCGGCTTCAAACCCTGCAAGCTTATCATCAGTGGTACCAAGTGCAGTGAGCATCAGGGCGGGCACGCCGGGGAATGATCTTTTAAGCTTCCTGCAGAGTTCCAGCCCGCTGATACCTGGTATTATAATATCGAGAATGAACAGATCGAACTTATAATTCATGGCAAGTTTTTCAGCCGAGGCACCATCATAGGCGATCTCAGCTTCATACTGGCTTTCCTCAAGCCCCTTTTTTATAAATGATGCCACTTTGGGTTCATCCTCGACTATAAGGATCTTCATCTCTTTCAGCTAAAAGAATTTCAATGTCTTCCTTTTTACTATCTACAGAGCAATATAAGACATTTTCAAATTATCCTGACTTGCAGGTTAAAAATATTTCGGGCACTTTTTTTCCTTCGGTTTAAAACCAGCCAAAGCTTAAATTTTCTTTATATACCTTAATATATATTTGTACTGATTGATTTTCAAAATTAATGGAAAGCTGAAAATCGGACAATTTTTTTCTTTCGTACCAGGAATTCGTAAATTTCGGAAATGGAAAAATCAAGCTACACAGGTACAGTTGTTCTCGCAGATGGTGATTTCCCCCGTCATGCCACTCCTCTCGGCTATCTTAAGAATGCAACCCGGATCATCTGCTGCGACGGAGCTGCAAAAGCACTTGTTGGTGCAGGTTATGAACCGGCTGCGATAGTTGGGGACTGTGATTCAATTGATGAAACCTTATCTGCAAGGTATGCAGGCAGGATCTTCAGGATAGATGATCAGGAGACGAACGATCTGACCAAGGCGGTCAGATGGTGTGCCGAAAGAAAGATCAGGGATCTTGTCATTCTTGGTGGCACGGGTAAAAGAGAGGACCATACACTGGGCAACATCTCCCTTCTTGCGGAGTATGCGCATTTTGTGAATGTCAGGATGGTCACAGATGCTGGTGTTTTTTATCCTGTGCTGGAGAGTACAACCTTCAGATCGGTGCAGGGTCAGCAGGTTTCTGTTTTCTCGATCGATCCCGGAATGGAGATCACGTCATCGGATCTTAAATATCCCCTTAAAAAGATGAAGCTTACCAATTGGTGGCAGGCTACGCTTAATGAGGCAACGGCGGAGAGTTTCAGGCTGGAGTTTAAAGGTGGAGCACTGATAGTGTTTATGGCTTTTGTCTGATAGTGGGAAAATAAGCGAATACACCTTATATATTTAAGAACTATCACAGAGAGACACAGAGCAGACACAGAGTCACACGGCGAAGGGGATCTTTCCAAAACGGACTCCAAGACCCCAAGACTCCAAGACCCCGAGACCCCAAGACTTACTTCTTCGTCTCCTTTACCAGGTTGATCAGCTGCACCCTGCTCTTTACATTGGTTTTGATATAGATCCTGTGTGTGTGATCCTTTACGGTCTGGAGGGTGATAAATAGCTTATCAGCTATCTCTTTATTACTTAATCCGTTGCATACCTCCCTGATAATCTCTGATTCGCGGGGAGTGATATCGAATACCCTGCAGAAGTCACCGAAGGAGACATCCTTGTCCGGATCCTGCATGAACATCGACAATACCATACCGTAGCTGAAATAAAGAGGAATAAAGCAATTTCCAGCAAAAAAAAGGAAAATAAAGATCATGCCAGGAATCGGCTCTCCATTGTAAAATACAAGTGCAAGGCATTGGGCAGCCATGAAAAGGATTAACCCAAAAGAGAAGATCCGTCCTTCATATTTATGGATCAATGTTTTGTGATGGCCTGGAAATATTATAAACAGGGCTGAGACAACCGTATATATGATATTCAGGCTTATAAAATAATACTTTGTTATCATTTCGGGCTTTGCTTCACCGCTGCGCGCCATGAAAAAGCCAAGGCCGAAAAGCAATAAAAAATTCACCATCAGGAACAGGAAGGCATACCAGTTGCTTTTTACCCTCCCGCTTGCTTCACGCGAGAATCTTGTAAGCATAAGCCAGGCAAAAACCAGGAAAGGAAGACCAAGAAGAAGTGATATGTCAGTGAATCTTTCCAGAATGGCCGGAGTTACAATTTCACCCAGAAAGGTTTTGATTACCAGCTGGCCCCATATCCCGTAGAATCCGAATGTAAAGATGAAAACCTGATAATATAGAAGGGCATTAAAATAATCCGCCTTATAACGGTTTCTCAGCCTGGTTGAAAGTATGATACCGGCTGAGGCGAAAGCAGCGGAAAAAACAAATAATATATATATGAGCAGTTTTACCATTTCATAAAGTTAAGGAAAATGTGGTTAAGACGGAAGACGGAAGACCGAAGCAAAACTTCTAACTCCCGTCTTCTGACTTCGGATCCCGCAGAGCGGGATTTGGCTTCGCCGAGCTCACCGCTTTCAGCGGTTCGGTTCGTCGCTTTGCTCCTCAACTTCGGACTTCCAACCAAAGTAGTGGGCTCCAAACTTAAGTAGGGGACGTTAAGATCCCTACTTTGGTATTAATTAGTTTCCGAAAAGCAGGATTAGTTTTGTATCAGAAAACAAGAAATTTATAAATTAGAAAGTTGAAAAGATGGAAACAGTAAAAAAGCAGTACAGGTTATTCCCCAATTTCGGTGACAGTTTCGGCACCGGATGGGATGTTATGATGGACAGTTTTCTGAGGCTATTCCTGCTGGTAATTATACTAGTGATTGTTGATACGCCAATGCGTACATCGCATTTTAATTTCAACCTGTGCGATTTGCACCATTTCAGGCACTGGAATGCAATGGATCTCTTAAGCCTTGGAACACTCGGAATGCTCGGGGCATTTTTCGTGTTTCTTGGTTTATTGTATAGTTTTCTTGTAGCTCCAGTCTTCAGGTATGGCGGCAGACTCATGTTTGTTCAGTCCGTCAGGCAGGAGAAGGCAGATTTTGAATGCCTTATCAAGGGATTCAGGGAAAACTACCTTTCCGTCATTCTGGCGAACCTGCTGGTGACTGCGCTCGTTGTCCTTGGCCTTTTTGCACTGATTGTGCCCGGTATAATCATCGGATGCAGGCTGGCATTCGTCGGTTACCTGGTGATGGACAAAAAGCTTGACCCCATTGAGGCTGTTGAAACCAGCTGGAGGATGACAAGGGGGCATGGATGGACCATTTTCTTCATGGGTTTTACATCAGTTTTTATATTCCTGTTCGGGATTCTCCTGCTGTTGATAGGAATTTTCCCGGCATTGATCTGGATCGGAAGTTCATTCGCATCACTTTACGAATCAATCCTGCGACAGAATGAAAAACCTGCAGAACCATTAGTGGTCCAGAACTAAAATGCATCTGCCTTATTAAGGATAAAATCCCTCCGGATCAACAAACCGGTGGGATTTTTTGTTTAATAAACATGATCCGGTTATATTATGAAAAGTAAAATGTAGTACTTTTATCTTCACATAAAAATTCCTATAATATGAAAACCAAAACTCTGTTACTGGCAATTCTTATCCTTGTTTTGCCTTCTGCATCATACGGGCAGTTAGGTGGATTGCTAAAGAAAGGTGCTTCAAAAGTTCTGCATACAGTCGGCAACGAGGCTTCAAATGAGGCAAACCGACAAGCAGACTCAATTGCACAGGCGAAGACTCAGAATGCTCAGAACTCCGTGAATAATACGGTAAATACTCAGACTCAGAATGCTCAGAACGCTGTAAATACTACGGTCACTAATCAGACCCAGAATGCTAACCAGAGAAGGGGCGGACTGAATTTGGGATCTGTAATGGGCGGTGCGGACATAAAGCATAATGATGTGTATAGCTTTGACGGGAGGATATATATGCAGATGGAGGCATACAATAAAAAAGAACCTGTAGCATCAGACTATTATATATACTTCAGCCAGGTCGGTTCAAATACCGGGATCGAGTTCAATACTGCCACCGGGCAGGGCAATCAGTCCGCACCTGTTGCAACAGTAATGGTCTACGACAACGATAACAAGTGTTTCATGATGCTGATCGATAAGAATAATCAGAAAACCGGTATTATATCCACAATGCCCAGCGATTCTGCCATGAAAGCCCGTACGGTTCAACAAACCGGAACCGGAACCGGAACTGAATCAGCAACTCCCAATATTGTAAAAACAGGTAATTCGAGGGTAATTGCAGGTTATAAATGTGATGAGTACAAGATCACGGAACAGGGGAAGAAGGAATACTCATTGGTATGGATGACAAAAGATCTTAAGATAAAAGCCGATAAAAGCGGATGGAGTAAAGCCGGTATTCCTTCCTATTACGGATATCCGGGTTTTGAGCAAAGCAGCATGCTTGCGATGCAATCCTATGATGAAAACAACAACCTGGCAATGAAGATGGAAACAAAGGAGATCAACCCAAATTTCCCGCACACGATCTCCGTGACAGGCTATACATTCATCAAAATGAATTTCAACCAGATGAATTCAACTCCGCCGAAGAAATAAATTTTGATATTTTACCAAATTATGCTTCCCGCTGATCGCGCGGATTCTCGCAGAACAAATAATCTGCGATGATCAGCGAAATCTGCGGGAAATATTTTTATGTCTTCTTAAGCTTGGCAAATCTGAGAAGAAGCTTCTTTTTACCGTTGGTTTCAAAATCGACCAGTGCCGTCGTATTGGGAGCCTCTCCGTCAATTTCGATGATAAGTCCGTTGCCGAATCTTTCGTGTGTCACCCTGTCACCCTCAGCAAATGAAGTAGGGTTTAAACCCTCTGCTGAATTATAATTCCCGCTTGCCTGCGCTGGTGCTTTTCTGAATTTCTGCAGATGCGCGGGAGCTTTATATTCTTTTTTCTCCTCGCTGAAAGCCGGTGGAAAATATCTCTGTCTTTGTCCGCCAAAAGATGATTTTGTCATGTTCTGCGGGTACTCTATATACTTTTGCTCTATTTCGCGCAGAAAACGGCTGGGCTTGCTGTGCTCGAGATTACCCCACTTATACCTGTTAAGAGCATATGTGAGGGTTGCCAGTTTTTCAGCCCGGGTTATGGCTACGTAAAACAATCTTCTTTCCTCCTCAAGATCTTTGGGATTCCCTGCCGACATCGGCGAAGGGAACAGAGTATCCTCCATCCCGGTTATATAAACATTGCTGAACTCAAGGCCCTTGGCCGAGTGCATTGTCATGAGCGTCACCTTTTCGTGGTCATCTTCATCTTCATTATCCTGATCAGTAAGTAGTGCGACGTTCTGAAGATAGGCCTCCAATGTTGAAGGTTCGCCATTTGTTTCGGCTGCTTCAGTAAATTCCCTGATGGCATTCATCAGCTCCTCGAAGTTCTCAAACCTGCTGACTTCCTCAGGAGTTTTACCATCGCGCAGTTCTCTCATCATTCCCGACCCGGCTGAAATATCACGGGCCGCTATGTATGCATCGGAACCTTTTATCTTCAATGAAAACCCCTTTATGAGATCACGGTAATCAGCAAGCTTCTTCCTGGTACCGGCATTGAACTGTACCTGGTATTCTTCTATTTTTTCAAGAACTTTCCAGGGTGAAAGATCCGGAGCAGATGATATTTCAAATATTTTATGAACCGTGGTGTCACCAATACCGCGTTTGGGATAATTGATCGTCCTTTTAAGTGCCTCCTCATCGTCGGGATTGATGACCATCCTGAAATAGGCGAGAATATCCTTTATCTCTTTTCTTTCGTAAAATGAAAGTCCGCCATATATCTTGTAAGGTATATTTTTCTTTCGGAGAGTCTCCTCAAATATCCTGGATTGAGCATTGGTCCTGTATAGGATAGCAAAGTCTGACCAGTTAAGCTGGTGCGAATACCTTGCATCAAAAATATCGGATGTAACGATAAAACCCTCTTCAGTATCGGTCATGGCTTGCAGTATCCTGATCTTTTCTCCCACCTCCTTTTTTGAGTAGACTACCTTTTGTATCCTGTTAGAATTATTTGAAATTATATCGTTTGCAGCATTCACAATGATCTGGGTCGACCGGTAATTCTGCTCAAGCTTGAAAAGCTTATATTCGGGATAGTCGTTCCGGAATTCAAGAATATTCTCGATCCTTGCTCCCCTGAATGAGTAAATGCTTTGTGCATCATCACCTACAACGCATATATTATGATGTGAAGCTGCAAGCTTTTTCACGATCAGGTATTGTGAATAATTTGTGTCCTGGTATTCATCAACAAGGATATAGTCGAATTTTTGCTGGTACTGTGAAAGCACATCGGGAAAATCGCGCAGCAGGATATTTGTATTGAGAAGCAGGTCGTCAAAATCCATTGCATTGGATTTGAAGCAGTGCGATGCGTACACCTTATAAATATCTGAAAGCACCGGCATGCGTGAAGCTTTATCAGCTTCCGTCAGTTCAGGGCTTGCAGCATAAATGCTGGCGGATAAAAGATTATTCTTGGCATGCGATATCCTTGAAGAGACAACACCAGGTTTGTAAATATCGTCATTAAGGTTTAACTCCCGAATGATTGATCTGATCAGGCTTTTTGAATCGGTAGAGTCATATATCGTGTAATTGGATTTATAACCAAGCCTGTCACTTTCCATCCTCAGGATCCTGGCAAAGACAGAATGAAATGTACCCATCCACAGGAACCTCGAGATCTCGGGTCCGGCTATGCCGGAGATCCTGTTCTTCATCTCGGCAGCTGCCTTGTTAGTGAATGTAAGTGCCAGGATCCTGTTAGCCCTTACTCCATGCTGTAAAAGAAAAGCTATCCTGTAAGTAAGTACCCTGGTCTTCCCGGCACCTGCTCCTGCGACGACAAGAGAGGGGCCGCCAGTATTTATTACCGCTTCACGCTGGGCATCATTCAATTCATTTAAGAAACTGTCTGTCATTTAATTGCCAAAAGATTTTTGTTCAGAATGCTGACAAATTTAGTAATTACATGCTTACCGGGTGAGAATGGGCCCCGGTAAATCGGGATTTTTTATTAACATAGATCATTGACAGGTGATCTGCCGGTTGAATATCACCGGATTTTCTTATTATTGCGGTGAAATATACCAAAGGATTTCACAAAACGTTTTAAGAACATAACCGGATAACCCTTGCGTTACAGGCTCATTTTTATAATATTCTTATTGCCGGTTACCTGCGTGGCACAGTTATCTTCACCATTGTCAGGTGCTGTAAGGAATACAACTTATCCCGTAACGACCGGCAGGTCAGATCCTATATTTATATTCTGCAACAGTTCGGGTTCTGAAAAAGGATCTTTGCAAGCAGATAGCCCCGGGGGTACTTCTCCCTTTAATTTTACCTGGTACATGTGGAACAATGTCTCAAAAAGCTTCAGCGATTCTTTAAATACCGATTCGTCAGTTTCTTCCTCAACTATTACAGGACTGGATGAAGGAGGCTATAAAGTAAGGATAACTGATGGGGGAGGGTATGATACAACTCTTTTTGCATGGATATTCCTCGATAAACCTTACGCGGATGCAAAGCTTCAGAATTTTACCTGTGATTATGTGGCACTTAACGGCACTGCAGCTATCGACACATTTTATTATTATGATCCTTCAGGAGGGGCACAGGTAGAACTTGCAAATGCATTTGCCTTTCTCTGGTCATCCGACCCTGCCTCGGCAATTCCTTACCCGAGCATTTATCTTGATCCGGTTACATTCAGCCCTCCACTGGTAGATGTCGTTTACCAGCTGCAGGTTACAGACAGTTTTCTCTGTTCATCGGAATCTACATTTCCTTATACCTCGATCAATGTCAAAGCCGACTTTACAGTAGATCCTGATAACGGAGATGCGCCACTTAAAGTTACATTTACCGATAAGTCTGTCAGGGGGTCAGTCTATAAATGGGAATTCGGTGATGATTCTGTATCAGCTCTCAAGGACCCCGGAATTCATACTTATTATCAACCTGGAACCTACTCCGCGAAACTGACGATCGAAAGTACGCTTCACTGTATCGATTCAATGCGTTATAATAATATTGTAGTTAATCCTTCCGCACTCAGCATCCCAAATGTATTCACGCCAAATGGCGATGGTTTCAACGACTATTTCATCGTTGAATCCAAATCGCTCCGGACGATTAATGTTGAGATCTTTTCGCGCAGCGGGATGAAAGTTTACAGCTTTTACGGTGAAGGTCAGACCCTTTCAGACTGGAAGGGCTGGGACGGGAATATCAATAATTCATCAAGAAAAGCAGAGCCCGGGGTGTACTTTTACATCATACAGGCTACAGGCTGGGACGATATCGTTTATAAAGGCAAGGAGTACCGAGGCTTTGTGTACCTGTACAGGTAGGAAGGCTTGCCCCTGTCCCTGACAGTATACGTCAGTGACTGACCCGTAAAGGCTTATCGGTTATGTTCTTTTCGCTTAGCCTTAGCTATTCAATATCCCATTTCAGATCTCGATAATCAGATAATCAGGTTAAGCAGTAAAACGCCTGCAAGGCCTAAAACACTTACAAGTGTTTCCATAACTGTCCAGGTAAGGAAGGTCTCTTTTACACTCAGGTTAAAATATTCCTTGAACATCCAGAAACCTCCGTCGTTGACATGCGACAATGTGAGGCTGCCTGCACCGATTGCCAGAACCATAAGCTCTTTGTTCACGCTGCCTCCTGTCGCAAGAGGAAGTATTATTCCTGCGGTAGTTAGTCCTGCAACAGTTGCTGACCCTACACTGACCCTTATAAGCGCCGCGATCGTCCAGGCAAGGAAAAGGGGTGAGAGACTGGTCTTGCTAAGCATTGCAGCAATATTATCACTTATGCCACTGTCGATAAGGACCTGTTTGAAACCTCCGGCACCGGCAATAATGAGAAGAACCATAGTAATACTGCTGACAGAATGGACGAGAGATTCCATCAGTTCCCCCATTTTTTTACCTCTTGCAAGTCCAAGTAAATATATTGCAACCAGAAGTGAGATCAGCATGGCAATTACCGGGTCGCCGATAAATTTAAAGAGTGAAACGAGCTCCTGATGTCCCGGGATCAAAAGAATGACCAGAGAGGTAATTCCTATAAGTATAACCGGCATTAAAGTGGTTACGAAACTTACCATGATGCCGGGTGTTTCCTCCTCTTTCATCTCTTTCAGGTTTACAAAATCTTTTATTGGTGTGGCCTTTATATTCCTGATGGTCCTTGAAAACAATGGACCCGCGATCACAATTGAAGGAAGGCCAATGATTATACCATATAAAAGGGTTTTGCCAATATCGGCCCCAAACATGCCAGCTATTGCAGTGGGCGAGGGGTGTGGCGGAAGTAAGCCATGGGTCACTGAGAGTGATGCGAGCATTGGAATGCCGACGTAGAGCAGGGGAAGCCCGGTTGATGCAGCAACAGTGAATACAATGGGTATAAGGACCACAAATCCCACATTGTAAAACATTGGGATACCAACAATGAACCCTGTAAGGACAAGGGCCCACTGGATATTTTTCAATCCGAACAGGCGTACAAGCATGGAAGTTATTCTTTGGGCTGCGCCACTGTCAGCAACGAGTTTCCCGAGCATAGCTCCGAATCCGAGTATCATAACAAGTGAACCTAACGTTTCACCGATCCCTTTCTGAACGGAACCCGCTACTGATCCTGCAGGCATTCCGGCTGTGATGCCAAGAACCACCGAAACAATTATAAAAGATATGAAGGCATTTACCTTGAACAGGATGATCAAAAGAAGGAGAAGCAGAATTGCACCGGCAACTAATATCAGTGGCATGGATAGTTTTTTTCAGATAGTCAGCTCAGCCTTAAATACAGTACAAGCCTGCCCTGAGATCTCAACCCTCTCTCCTTTTAATGAGACCTTAAGAACTCCTTCTCTTTTGGAGACCTGGTGTGAATTAAAGCTTTGCCTGCCTGTTCGTGCGCTCCAGAAGGGTACAAGCGCACAATGAGCTGAGCCTGTAACTGGGTCCTCATTTATCCCTACCGCAGGTGCAAAGCATCTGACACAAAAATCAAATGCAGGGTCGGATGAGGGAGCTGTTATGATCAGATCGCCGAATTCGGAGTTCCTTAAGAGGGCGAAATCAGGTTTTATAGTCCGGACTTGCTCTTCATCTCTCAGAAGGGCGAGCGTCCACCCGAATCCTGCCTTATAAATCTCAAGAGGATCAACCCCGATGAATTCAGAGAATTTACCAGGAATTGGGATCCTGTCAAGAGTGTAGATCGGGAAATTCATTGTTATCCAATCCCCGTCCTTCCTGGTGATGAGTTTTCCTGCCCTGGATATTAATTCCAGGGGCTCATCTTTTTTAACCATTCCCGTTTCAAACAGAATATGCGATGCGGACAAAGTCGCATGTCCGCATAATTTCATCTCCGCTTCGGGTGTAAAGAATCTTATGTTTCTGATGCCATTGAGATGAAAAACAAATGCTGTCTCGGGAAGATTCATCTCCATTGCAATATTCTGCATCCATTCTTCACTGGGTTCTTTTTCAAGGATACATACCCCGGCGGGATTTCCTTTAAATGGTTTGCTGGTGAAGGCATCGACCTGGTAAATGATCTGAGTCTTTTTCATTTTATCTTTTGGAATAGAGGCACAAAGGCACAAAGGCACAAAGGCACGAAGGCACAAAGGCACAGAGGCACAAAGGCACAGAGGCAAGATATAAAAAAAATAACAAAATGCCTTTATGCCTATGAGCCTTGATATGATTTCGTTATTCACCGGTCCATTTCTGCCGTTCGCGGAGTTTATCCAGAATTTAGCATAAAAAACTTTGTAAACTATAAAAGTTTTCTCATTTTTGCTGCGTAATCTGAAAAAGTAATGGATAACAGGGATAGAATAATTGACGGAGCAGCTGAGCTTTTCAGGATATACGGGATAAAGACCGTAACGATGGATTCAATTGCCGGTCATCTGGGAATGTCCAAACGGACTATATATGAGAATTTCGCCGATAAGGATGAATTACTGGTAGGGGTTCTCACTTCGATGGCTGAGAAGCAGAAGAACCTGGTGAATAGAATACTTGATGAGTCAGGAAATGCTATCATAGCGATCTTCAAGCTACTGGAGATCAACCGGGATCATCTGCAGAATATGAGCCCTGCTTTCCAGGCTGATATGAAGAAGTTTCATATTGAGATTCTGATGAAGAAATCGGATAAATGTGAAATGCCTGATTACAGGAACAATATCCAGGTGATTGAAAAGGGGATCAAACAGAAACTGTTCAGGAAGGATATCAATCCCGACATTGTGAACAGATGCCTCTATTATCTTGGAATGACAGTTATGGATAATGAACTGTATCCCTATGACGAATTCTCCCGTCGTGAAGTTGTAAGAAACGTCCTAATTAGTTTCCTGAGAGGGATATCCACACCTGAAGGCACCGATCTCATAAATAAGCTTGAAGCAAAATTTTAATAAAATAAATGATTGAAAATGCAGATAATATTGTATTGAGATGAAAAACAGAAAATTACTAACAGCTCTGCTTATATTTTTTACGGGAGGAGTGGTCTTTGGGCAGGCCGGGGGCGGAGAATTAAACATATCGCTGAAGGAGGCCCAGGATTACGCTGTGAAAAATAATAAAATGGTAAAGGGGGCCAGGTATGACGTTGATGCCTCAAAAGTTGCGATCTGGTCTGCAATATCAAATGTACTGCCTCAGCTGGGTACAACAGGATCGTTTACGGACAACCTTAAGCTCATGACCACCCTTTTACCGGGTGAGTTTTTTGGAAAGCCGGGTACGCTGGTCCCTATCACATTTGGATCGCAGTTTAGTACAAATGCCACAATACAGGCATCAATACTGCTGTTTAATGCCCCGGTCCTTATCGGCATAGAAACCACAAAGCTGGCAAACAAGCTGAGTCAGCAGAACCTTGAGAAATCCGAACAGGACATCAGGGAATCGGTGAGTTCGACTTATTACCTGATACTGGTAACTGAAAAATCACTTGATATTGTCGAAAGGAATATCCAGAACCTGAATGAGACGCTTAAATCGACCAAAGCAATGCTGGCTGCAGGAATGGCAGAGCAGACAGATGTTGATCAGATGATGTCGAATGTGACACTGGTAGAGAATAGCAGGAGCACCCTGCAGCGGGCAAATGAAGTGAACTATAACCTTCTAAAGTTCCAGCTCGGTGTTCCGATAGATACAAAGATCACGCTTAAGGAGACTCTTGAAGAACTTGTCAGCACAGTCGATGTTGAAGGATTGCTGTCGCAGCAGTTTGATTATAATAAAAACGTTATCTACAAGCTGATCGAAGGTCAGGAAAAGTTGTCCTACCTTCAGCTTAAAACTGCGAAGTCACTGACACTGCCTTCACTTGCCGGCTTCTACAATTATGGAGTTATAGGTATGGGCGACAATATGTCATCTCAACAGTGGTTCCCCAATTCAATGACCGGGCTGCAGGTATCAATTCCTATTTTTGCAAGCGGACAGAGATATTCAAACATAAAGATGGCACAGATCAATCTTGAAAAAGCAAGAACAACCAAGAGTATGGTCACAGATCAGCTTCTCCTCCAGGAAAGGCAGCTGAGGTACAACCTTGTAAATGCCGATCTTCAGTATAAGAGTCAAAAAGACAATGTTGAGGTTTCAAAAAGAGTTTACACCAGCATGGAGAACAAATACAAGCAGGGGATGGCATCAAGTCTTGAGCTTACACAGGCAAATCAGCAATACCTTCAGTCGGAGAATAATTATATTTCGGCTCTTATGAACCTGCTTCAGACAAAGCTTGCCCTCGATAAACTTCTAAACAATTTTTAATTCAAATATGAAAATTTTAAAATCAGCCATAATGACCCATCTAAGAACATTTTCAGCAACCGCGATATGCATACTGGCATTTACAGGATGTTCATCCAAAGCAACCAAGACCAGCGCCGGAACTGATCCTGTAGCTTCAGCTACAGAGAAAAATGCTTCCCCGGTAAAGGAGATGATACTTGCCAAAACAAAAATTGCAAGAACAATTGAATATACTGCCACCTTGTTACCATTCGAGGAGGTAAATCTTGCTCCTTCAACCCCTGGCAGAATCGAGAAAATCTTCGTTGAGGTCGGGGAGAAGGTGAATAAAGGAGACAGACTCTTCCAGATGGACCGCACCCAGCTTTATCAGATGAAGCTACAGCTGGGCAACCTGGAAAAGGATCTCAACAGGCTTGATACCCTGCTCAAGACCGGAAGTACCAGGCAGCAGCAGTACGATCAGCTGAAGACCCAGTACGACGTCACGAAAACAAATGTCGATTTCATGGAGCAGAATACCCTGATGAGATCACCTTTTGACGGCATTATTACCGGTAAGTACTTTGAAAATGGTGAAATGTATTCAGGCTTACCGTCAGCAATAGCCGGAAAATCAGCTGTTGTTACCGTTCAGCAGGTCAATCCGCTTAAAGTAAATTTGAACATTACTGAGCAGTATTATCCTCTTATCAGAAAGGGAATGAAAGCTGATGTTATAGCTGACGTTTATAAAAATGAAACTTTTACAGCAAGCATTTTCCGCATTGCTCCAACTGTCAATTCAGGGACAAGGTCGTTTATAACCGAGATGGAGCTCCCTAACAGGAATGACATGCTTAAGCCCGGAATGTTCGTCCGTGTATCTCTCGATCTGGGCGAAGTTGAGACATTCGTTGTACCTGCAAATACTATCCTGGTCCAGGAAGGCACCAATATCAGGTTCGTATTCATTGATAACAACGGCATTGCCGAGAGGGTTGAAGTAAACATCGGAAAAAGATTTGACGATAAGATCGAGATCATTTCAGAAAAGATCAAGGAAGGGGACAAACTGGTCACAGATGGACAAGCCCGACTTATCAACGGCGACAAAATTGAAGTTAATAGCTAACGAATCACAATTCAAGCAAAATGAGCATTTACAGTGCATCCGTAAAAAGACCGGTAACTACTATACTGATATTTGTCGGTCTTATTGTTGTGGGCATTTATTCGTTGACCCAGTTGCCAATCGACCTGTATCCTGAGATGGAATTGCCGTATGTTGTAGTCTATACGACATATTCAGGCGCAAGTGCAACAGATATTGAATCAAACGTCACAAAACCTCTTGAGAACACGCTTAACTCCGTGAGCAACCTGAAGGAAATAACCTCCAGGTCGAGTGATGCGGTATCAGTCATATTCATGAATTTTGAATACGGGACCAACCTGGATGAGGCATCCAATGATATCAGGAGCGCTCTCAGCATAGTGGAACGCTACCTTCCCGACGGTTGTGAAAAGCCGACTATCATAAAGTTCAATACCAATATGATGCCCATAATCTTTTATGCTATCACGGCAAATGAAAGTTATGCTGGCCTTGAAAAAATACTTGATCAGAAGATCGTTAACCCTCTAAACAGAATTGAAGGAGTAGGGTCCGTAGCCCTCTCGGGTGTACCCGGGCGTAAGATCTATATTGATATAGATCCGCGCAAGATGGAAGCCTATAATGTTACAATTGAACAGATAGGAAATTTATTAAGGGCAGAAAACATGAACCTGCCGGCAGGTTATATTGAAATGGGCAAGACCGATTACCCGCTCCGGATCCAGGGCGAATTCCCGGAAAGCGATGTTATGAAAAATCTTGTAGTAACAAGCTATAACGGCAGCAGCATCTATCTCAAGGATATTGCAGAGATCCGTGACACAATCCGGGAGTCCAAGCTCGATACAAAAATTAACGGCAGCAAGGGGATGGCAATGTATATCCAGAAGCAGTCCGGGGGCAATACCGTTAAGGTCACCAAGCAGGTCGACAAGGCGCTGGCTGAGCTGGTCAAGGACCTCCCTCCTGATGTGAAGATCCAAAAGCTATTTGACAGTGCATCGTTCATCAGGGGATCAATAAGCAACCTTACAAGTACCCTGATGTATGCGGCAATATTCGTGATCCTTGTTGTTCTCTTCTTTCTCGGGAGGTGGAGGGCTACTTTTATAATAATCCTGACAATACCGATTTCGCTCATTGTAGCATTCATTTACCTTTTTGTTACCGGAGCCTCAATTAATATTATCTCACTTACATCACTGTCGATAGCGATCGGGATGGTAGTGGACGATGCCATTGTGGTGCTTGAGAACATCACCAAGCATATTGAAAGGGGAAGCAGGCCCCGCGAGGCTTCAATTTATGCGACCAATGAAGTCTGGCTTGCGGTAATCGTAACCACGCTTACGGTGGTGGCTGTATTCTTCCCGCTCACATTTGTGAAAGGTCTGACAGGCGTTCTGTTCAAGCAGCTTGGAATGAGCGTTACAATTACAATTGTTACATCTGTGTTTGCTGCCATCACCCTTACACCTACGCTCAGCGCACTATTACTCAAATGGTACCCGATCAGAAAGGATGCACCCTTCTGGACATACGACGGCAGCATAAGAAAAGGGCTTAACTGGCTTGACCGTTTTTATGAGAGAACTCTTAGGTGGGCACTGCATCATAAAACCACGGTATCAATTATTGCCTTTGCAGTTTTTATCGCTTCAATGAGCCTCTTCAAAGTTGTGGCTACTGAATTTTTTCCCGAGGCTGACCAGTCACGGATCACCGCCACAATAAAGCTCCAGACAGGAACAAGGGTAGGTGAAACTGTAAGGGTTGCTGACAACCTGAATACTCAAATAAGATCAAAGTATCCCGAAGTGGATATCTTGTCAACTTCCAGCGGTTCCGATGACCAGGGTGGATTTGCTTCCATCTTCACATCGCAGGGTACACATACAATTACTTTAAGTCTGCATCTCAAGCCTATAAAAGCAAGGAAAAGGTCAGTATTCGTGATCGCGGAGGAGATGCGGAAAGATTTTGCAAAAGTCCCGGAGATCATCGATTTTAAGGTCAGCACCTCTGATAACATGGGTAGTTTCGGGGGAAGTACGGTCGATGTGGAAGTTTATGGTTATAACATTTCTGAAACGAATATAGTTGCCGAGCAACTGGCTGAAAAAATAAAAAAGATACAGGGAGCCAAGGATGTTGCGGTGAGCCGCGACAAGTCAAAACCAGAGCTTCAGGTCATTCTCGACCAGAATAAAATGATCGCAAACGGTCTTAATACGGAACTGGTCTCAAATGCCATCAAGGACAGGGTGGAAGGACTGACAGCAACCAAGCTGAGGCAGTTCGGAGATGAATACGACATTGTTGTCAGGTTCAAGAGAAGTTCGACCAGCACTCTGACCGATATCGAAAACATCGGTGTTCCAAATATGGCGGGACAGATCATAAGGCTGGGAGAGATCGCCCAGATAAAAGAGTACTGGGCTCCGCCTACAATCGAGCGTAAGCGCAAAGAGAGGATAGTTACGGTGTCATTTACACCTTACAAGAGATCACTTACCGATCTGCAGACAGAAGTACAGAAAGCGATCGGCGAACTTGTTCTTCCGGCCGGCGTAATGGTTCAGATCTCGGGAGCTATCAAGGACCAGATGGACTCATTCATGGATATTGCCATGCTTATGGTGATCAGTCTCATACTCGTATACCTGATCATGGCTTCCCAGTTTGAATCGCTGAAGATGCCCTTTATCATTATGTTCTCAATCCCATTTGCATTCTCGGGAGTGGCGATAGCCCTGTTTCTGACGCATACGTCACTGAGTGTCATTTCCGGTATAGGTGCAGTGATGCTAATAGGTATTGTTGTTAAGAATGCCATTGTGCTTGTCGACTTCATAAACCTGATGCGTGAAAGGGGGCATGAGCTTTACGAGGCCATCGCTATCTCAGGAAGATCGCGACTGAGACCAGTAATCATGACCTCGGCCACTACGATCCTGGGTATGCTTCCACTTGCGATGAGTGCGGGTACAGGCTCGGAGATGTGGAGCCCGATGGGTGTCGCGGTTATCGGCGGACTTGTATTCTCAACCATGGTGACACTTATAATCGTCCCGGTTGTATATGCAATCTTCTCAAAGCATGGGGAACGGAACAAGAATCTGGCCGTATATTCCGAGTTTGATTTCATGAATGAAAATGGCAAGGCAATTACTGATCAGAATTAAAAATTTACCGATTATGAAAGCAGTTATGATAATATACAACCAGGCGCATACCGAAAAGGTGGAATATATGCTGGACAAGCTGGGAATAAAAGGCTACTCACTCTGGGAAAATGTTCAGGGCAGAGGGTCTAAAACAGGGGTTCCTCATCTCGGCACCCATGCGTGGCCTGAGATCAACAAGAGTCTTCTGGCAGTTATTGAAGATGATCTTGTCGACACGGTACTCGACAAAGTGAAAAGGATGGATGCAATAAATGAAGAAGTTGGCATCAGGGCATTTGTGTGGGACGTTTTAAAGACGGTATAGTGTGAATGTCAAAAAAGAAAAGCTGCCTTTACGGGTAGCTTTTCTATTATAGTGCTGAAAGTATTTCTATTCTTCTTCCTCTTCCTCGGAATAAGCCTTGATAACGGCATCCTGAACGTCACCCGGAACCTGTGAGTATTCGGCAAATTTCATGGTATAGATTGCCCGGCCTCCGGTAATTGAGCTGAGGGCCGTAGAATACTTGTTCATCTCTGCAAGGGGAACCTTCGCCTTGATAACTTCGAACCTCTTTTCACTGGACATCCCGAGAACCATCCCGCGACGGCCCTGGAGATCGCTTATCACATCGCCCATTCGGTCGGACGGAACAAAGATCTCGACATCATAAATCGGTTCAAGGATCTTTGGACCGGCGGTCTTGAATGCCTGGCTGAATGCATTACGCCCGGCAAGACGGAATGAAATTTCGTTTGAATCCACAGGGTGCATTTTACCATCATAAACATATACCCTGATATCTCTTGCATATGAACCTGTAAGCGGGCCGACCTCCATCTTTTCCATGATGCCTTTCAGGATCGCAGGCATGAAACGCGCATCTATTGAACCACCGACTATGCAGTTCACATAAATAAGCTTTCCTCCCCAGTCAAGATCGATCTCATCCTTGCTTCTGCATGACAGCTTTATCTCTTTGCCGGCGATCTTCATCATGTTCGACTCGGAAGAATCTACCTCGTATGGCTCGATGATCATGTGAACCTCACCGAACTGACCGGCACCGCCCGACTGTTTCTTATGGCGGTAATCAGCCTGGGCAGGTTTGGTTATTGTTTCACGGTACGGGATCCTGGGAGGATTAAAATTGGTTGGGATCTTGTAAATGTTGTCGAGATGCCATCTCATAATATTAAGGTGATATTCACCCTGCCCGTGAACTATGATCTGTTTCAGTTCCTTGGAATATTCAATTATGATTGTAGGATCTTCAAGATGAATTTTATTCAGAGCTTCCCCAAGCTTCTCATCATCACTTTCGCTCTGAGCCTTGATCGCAGTACGATACTTTGGTGCCGGGAATTGAATACCATTATATGTCCAGTCATTTCCGGGGACATTCAAAGTATGATTTACCTTGGTATTTTTAAGCTTGACAAAAGCGCCAATATCTCCGGTGCTGAGTTCAGGAACCCTTGTCCTGTTCTTACCTGCGCAAAGGTATATCTGCGACAATCTCTCCTTTGTCCCGTTGTTTGAATTTACCACATCGAGGTTTTCCGTAACCTTCCCGGAATAAACCCTGAAATAGTTTATCTCACCAATATGTTCTTCTATTGACGACTTGAACACATATACCGATGCCGGACCCGAAGGGTTGGGCTTGACCTCATTACCCTTGCTGTTTACCGGGGCAGGCACGTCTGTTATTGAGGGTGCTTCAGAAACAATGAATTCCATCAGGTCGTCAACCCCGATATTGTTTTTTGCTGAAACGCAGAATATCGGAAACATCCCCCTGGAAAGAAGCCCCTTTGTAATGCCTTTTCTTATTTCAGCTTCTGAGAGGGAATCATTTGAGAAAAAGAGTTCCATGAGCGATTCATCACTTTCTGCAGCTTTTTCAACCAGTGCTGAATGAAGTTCTTCTGCCCTGCTGGTATGCTCAGCAGGTATATCCAGTATCTCAGCTTTTCCTCCATCTTTGGAGTAACGCAGCATTTTCATCTTAAGGACATCGATAGTTGCATTGAAGCCAATGCCTTCATTTACCGGGTACTGAACTATTACCACATTTGCGCTCAGTCTCTCTTTCATCATTTCTATCGACTTTTCAAAGTTGGCTTTCTCGTGATCGAGCCCGTTGATAACGAGTATAAGTGGCTTATGTACCTTCTCGGCATGGCGGAAATGAATTTCCGTACCAACCTCTACACCATTCTGAACATTGATCGTCATGAGAACACAGTCAGTTGCGAACAGGGATGAGATCACTCCTCCGCTGAAATCATCCAGACCAGGGGTGTCGAGGATATTTATCTTCTTATTCAGGAATTCGGTATAAAGGACGGTTGAATAGATAGAGTTGCCGTTTTCATGTTCGATCGGGCGGTAATCCGATGCAGTGTTTTTCCCGTCGATAGTTCCTCTTCGTTCTATAATACCACCATTGAAAAGCATCGCTTCAGCAAGGGTCGTTTTACCTGAACCTGAGTTGCCAAGAAGGGCAATGCATTTAATCTGGTCAGTCTGGTAAGTTTTCATCTTGGAGTTTCTATTATTTTGTTATACAATATTTATATACCGTAAAATGAGCGGTCAAAAATAACAATTTTTTAAAAACTGTTTAAGAAAGATATGTGAATTAAGAATTTTTTCTTTTCTTTGCAGCGGTTTTTTGAAATCAGGAGTACCGGTTTTTCTTTCAATTGTAAGTTTACAAAAGAAATTCCATAGGAAAAGTCGGGAAGGAACCTGTTTATAACTTACGAACTAAGTAATAAACATATTTTAAAAAACTTATTTAAGTGCTTGTTATTACAGGCCATTAAGTTATTTGTGCCAGAGGGGGCAATAGTTGTAAAAAAATTATTGCACTAATTTGTAAATTAATAAATAAAATCAATACCTTTGCAAGCCATTTTTTAGGGTAAAATTTAACGCTAAATAATTGTATTTATGCCGACAATTCAGCAGTTAGTAAGAAAAGGCAGGAAGAAGCTGGTAGATAAAAGTAAGGCTCCTGCTTTGGACTCATGCCCTCAGAGGAGGGGTGTTTGCGTGCGTGTTTACACAACCACGCCCAAGAAACCCAACTCAGCGATGAGAAAAGTAGCCAGGGTAAGGCTGACAAACCAAAAGGAAGTCAACGCCTATATTCCCGGAGAAGGTCATAATCTCCAGGAACACTCCATCGTTTTGTTAAGGGGTGGAAGGGTGAAAGATCTTCCCGGAGTTCGTTATCACCTTGTCCGCGGTGCGCTTGATACATCAGGAGTTGACGGGCGTACCCAGAGAAGATCAAAATATGGTACCAAGAGGCCTAAGAAGTAACGGTTTAAAGGAATACGATAATGAGAAAATCAAAACCAAAGAAGAGGATACTGTTACCGGATCCGAAATTCAATGATCCGTATGTAACCAGATTTGTAAACAACCTTATGTTTAGTGGCAAAAAGACAGTTGCCTACCAGATTTTCTATGACTCCCTTGAAATTGTCAGCGATAAGCTTAAGGTTGACGGAAAGTCGCCGCTCGAGATCTGGAAACAGGCACTTGATAATATTACCCCGCAGGTTGAAGTTAAAAGCCGCAGAGTGGGTGGTGCAACATTCCAGGTTCCGATGGAGATCCGTCCCGACAGGAAGGTAAGCATCAGCATGAAGAACCTTATTCTGTTTGCACGCAAGAGAGCAGGCCATTCAATGGCAGAAAGACTTGCTGCTGAGGTTATGGCTGCCTACAACCAGGAAGGTGGAGCATATAAGAAAAAAGAAGACACACACAAAATGGCTGAAGCTAACAAAGCATTTGCTCATTTTCGTTTCTAAAGATATATCAGGATAGAGTGCAGCAGAATGGATAAGAACCTGAAATATACCAGAAACATCGGAATCATGGCTCACATAGATGCCGGTAAGACCACTACTACAGAACGTATTCTGTTCTATACCGGTCGTACCCATCGCATGGGTGAGGTTCATGATGGCAACGCACAGATGGACTGGATGATTCAGGAACAGGAGAGAGGTATTACTATTACTTCAGCTGCAACAACTACCTATTGGAAACACGATAACCAGGAATACAAGATCAATATAATTGACACTCCCGGTCATGTCGACTTCACCGTGGAGGTGGAGAGATCCCTGAGGGTGCTTGATGGTGCCGTGGCTGTGTTCTGCGCCGTTGGCGGAGTTGAACCCCAGTCAGAAACAGTATGGCGGCAGGCCAACAAATATGGCGTACCCAGGATAGCGTTCATAAACAAAATGGACCGTGCAGGTGCCGATTTTTACGGAGTTGTCCAACAGATCCAGGAGAAACTCGGAGCCAAGCCGGTACCTGTTCAGATACCTATAGGTTCCGAGGAAAATTTCACCGGCGTTGTCGACCTCATTGAAATGAAAGCTGTGGTATGGTATGATGATGCAGGACTGGGAACGAGATATGAACTTGAGGATATACCTGAGAATCTGATCGCTGAGGCTGAAGAGTGGCGAGGCAAAATGATCGAATCCCTTGCTGAGGTTGATGATTCCCTCCTTGAAAGGTATATTGAGGATCATGAATCCATTACACCCGAAGAGGTGATTGCAGCTATGAGAAAATCTGCAATAGCGGGTGTGACTGTTCCGGTTATCTGCGGTGCTGCATTCAAGAATAAGGGCATCCAGATGCTTCTTGATACCGTTATTTTATTCCTCCCTTCCCCGATCGATAAAGGTGCAGTTGAAGGAATTGATCCAAGGAATGATGAGAAGATCAGCCGTGAGCCTGATGATGAGGCGCCGCTGGCTGCGCTCGCATTCAAAATTGCAACAGATCCTTATGTCGGAAGACTTGTTTTTATCAGGGTATATTCAGGCACATTGCATGCAGGAGATACAGTTCTCAATATCCGTAACGGTAAAAGAGACAGGGTGAACAGGCTTTTCAGGATGCATGCAAATAAGCAACTCCCGGTTGAGAGTGTCTCTGCAGGAGATATTTGCGCAGGCGTTGGCTTCAAGGATCTGAAAACAGGAGATACATTATGTGCTATTCATAAACCGATAGCACTTGAATCTATGGATTTTCCGGAGCCGGTTATTGGCGTTGCCATCGAGCCTAAAACACAGGCCGACATTGATAAGCTTTCGGTAGCGCTTAATAAGCTGGCTGAAGAAGATCCGACATTCCAGGTCAAGATCGACCCCGATAGTGGACAAACAATTATCCAGGGTATGGGGGAGCTTCATCTGGAAATATTAATTGACCGTCTGAAGAGGGAGTTTAAGGTTGAATGTAACCAGGGTGCACCCCAGGTTGCATATAAGGAGGCTATTACCACCGCTACCGAATTCCGTGAGATCTTTAAGAAACAAACTGGTGGAAGAGGCAAATATGCTGATATCACAGTGGAACTCAAGCCTGCCGATGACGGCATAAGGGGTCTCCAGTTTGTCAATGAGATAAGGGGTGGCAACATTCCGAAGGAATATATCCCTTCGGTTGAAAAGGGATTCAGCGAAGCGATGCTTAACGGACCGCTTGCAGGTTTCCCTCTCGACAGCCTCCAGGTTATACTCAAAGACGGTTCGTACCATCCGGTTGACTCCGATTCACTATCTTTTGAAATTGCAGCCAAACAGGCATTCAGGCGTGCCGCAGGCAAATGCAACCCCGTACTGCTGGAACCGATAATGGCGGCAGAGGTTGTGACTCCTGAAGAGTACGTAGGTGACGTTATAAGCGATTTCAACAGAAGAAGGGGCAAGGTGGAAGGTATGGAATCGAAAGCAGGTGCAAGGGTTATAAAAGCAAAAGTACCTCTGGCAGAAAAATTCGGTTATGTTACCGTACTTAGAACCATTACCTCGGGAAGAGCGACTTCAACAATGGAGTTTTCGCATTACGATGAGGTGCCTGCAGAAATTGCAAACAGAATTGTGGAAATTACAAAAGGAAAAATTCTTTAAAAGATGAGTCAGAAAATTCGTATTAAACTGAAATCTTACGATCATAACCTGGTGGACAAATCTGCCGAGAAGATCGTAAAGACAGTGAAATCTACTGGTGCAGTTGTGAGCGGACCAATTCCCCTTCCAACACACAAAAAGATTTATACGGTTCTTCGTTCAACTTTCGTGAACAAGAAATCGAGAGAGCAGTTTCAGCTCTCATCCTATAAAAGGCTGCTTGATATTTACAGCTCAACACCGAAGACCATCGATGCGCTGATGAAACTTGAACTGCCAAGTGGAGTGGAAGTTGAAATTAAAGTGTGAAACCGGTAATATAACATAATATGCAGGGATTAATTGGAAAAAAGGTAGGAATGACTTCCGTATTTGATGAAAACGGAAAGAATGTTCCTTGTACGGTACTGCAAGCCGGTCCATGTGTTGTTACCCAGATAAAGACAGTGGAAAAAGACGGCTACTTTGCTGTGCAGCTCGGATTTGACGATAAGAATGAAAAACACACCAACAAAGCTGAAATGGGCCATTTCAAGAAGGTAAACTCAACTCCGAAAAGGAGACTTATTGAGTTTACAGGATTTGCAGAAGGCCAGGTAAAGGAAGGAGAGGTCCTTACAGCCGAGCTTTTCAGACCCGATAACTGGGTTGATGTGAGAGGCTGGACAAAAGGCAAAGGATTCCAGGGTGTTGTGAAACGTCACGGCTTCAGCGGTGTAGGCGGACAAACCCATGGTCAGCACAACAGGGGAAGAGCTCCCGGTTCACTGGGTGCATCTTCATTTCCTTCAAGGGTCCTGCCGGGCATGAGAATGGGTGGACATATGGGGAACAACAAGGTAATGGGGATCAGCCTAAGGGTTCTTAAGCTGATGCCGGAAGAGAATATAATTATTGTGAAAGGATCGGTTCCAGGTCCTAAAGGTGGTTACGTAATAATTACAAAGTAATGGAATTAAAAGTAGTTGATATTCAGGGTAAGGAAACCGGGAGGAAAGTCAAACTTGATGATTCAATCTTCGGTATTGAACCTAATGATCACGCCATATACCTCGATTCGAAACAGTTCATGGCCAACCAGAGGCAGGGAACCTCAAAGGCCAAACACCGTGGCGAGATCTCAGGAAGCACCAGGAAAATAAAGAAACAAAAGGGAACTGGCACAGCACGTGCCGGCAGCATCAAGAACCCTCTTTTCCGTGGTGGAGGCCGTATCTTTGGTCCGCAACCAAGATTTTACGGATTCAAGCTGAACAAAAAGGTAAAACAACTGGCAAGAAAGTCTGCCCTCTCCTATAAGGCTTCTTCAAACAGCATTATTGTCGTTGCGGACTTTACTCTGGAAGCCCCGAAAACACAGGAGTTCATCAGAATCGGAGATAACCTTAAAATTGCCGACAAAAAATCACTGTTTGTTTTAGCAGAACAAAATAAAAATATATATTTGTCCTCTCGTAATTTGCAAGGGGTAGAAGTTATAACTACCAGTGAGTTAAGTACATACAAAATAATGAAAGCTTCAACTCTTGTACTTGCAGAAAGCGTAGTTGACGTTTTGCAGGCAACTTTTGAAAATTAGAAACGAGATGAGCATTTTAATTAAACCGATAGTAACGGAAAAGATGACCGGTCTGGGCGATAAATTCAACCGCTATGGTTTTATTGTTGCCAGGGACGCAAACAAGATCCAGATCAAAAATGCCGTTGAGGAGCTGTATGGCGTTACAGTAGAAGCAGTTAACACAATGCGTTATGGCGGCAAGATCAAAACGCGTTATACCAAATCCGGTATGTTGACCGGCAAGGCTGTCTCAACAAAAAAAGCTGTTGTCACTCTCGCGGCAGGTAATACAATAGACTTCTATAGTAATATATAAAATGGCAGTAAGAAAGATCAAACCTGTTACACCAGGGCAGAGACACAAGATCATCAGCGCTTTTGACAACATCACCAGCGCTGTGCCGGAGAAATCCTTGCTTCGACCGCTGAGAAAATCCGGAGGAAGGAATGTTAACGGCAAAAGGACTATGAGGTACATTGGCGGCGGCCACAAACAGATGTACCGGGTAATCGATTTCCTCAGGGAGAAAGATGGAATACCCGCAACAGTAAAATCACTTGAGTACGATCCTAACCGTTCTTCAAGGATCGCCCTTGTAACTTATGAGGACGGAGAAAAAAGATATATCATTGCCCCGACCGGTTTGCAGGTTGGACAGAAGATCTTATCGGGAAAGGATGTCGCACCTGAAGTGGGAAATACCCTGTTCCTTTCTGACCTGCCAATGGGAACTGTAGTTCATAACATCGAACTTAAACCAGGAAAAGGCGCCGCCATGGCCCGCAGCGCAGGCTCTTACGGACAGCTTATTGCACGCGAGGGAAAATATGCGACTATCAAGCTCCCTTCGGGTGAGATCAGGCTCGTTCTGACCACCTGCCGCGCAACAGTTGGTACTGTTTCAAACGCTGATCATAACCTTGAAAAATCAGGCAAAGCCGGACGATCAAGGTGGCAGGGCCGCAGACCAAGAGTCAGAGGCGTGGCGATGAACCCTGTAGATCATCCAATGGGCGGAGGTGAAGGTAAAGCATCAGGTGGTCATCCGCGATCACGCAAAGGCATACCCGCAAAAGGTTACAAGACCAGGGATAAGAAGAAATACTCTGCAAAATATATTGTTGAAAGAAGGAAGAAATAACTGATAAATTATGAGCAGATCTATTAAAAAAGGCCCCTTTATAGATTTCAAACTCGGGAAAAGAGTTCTTGAGATGAACGACAGCGGCAAAAAGACAGTCCAGAAGACCTGGTCAAGAAGATCAGTAATATCACCCGATTTTGTCGGGCATACTATTGCGGTTCATAACGGAAACAAATTCATTCCTGTCTATATTACCGAGAATATGGTAGGTCATAAGCTGGGCGAATTTGCTCCCACCCGTACCTTCAGGGGACACGCAGGGAATAAATAGTATGTTAGGTAAACCTTGAAATATTAACAGAAATGGGTGCAAGAAAAAGAAATTCAGCCGAAGCAAGGAAAGAGGCTGCAAAAACAAGATACCAGGCAGTTCTGAGGAATGTACCGACATCCCCGCGGAAAATGAGGCTTGTAACCGACCTTATAAGCGGCATGGAAGTCAATAAGGCACTGAGTCTGCTGAAGTTCGCTTCGCAGGAAGCCTCAAGGAGAGTTGAGAAGCTTCTTCTTTCGGCAATCGCAAACTGGCAGGCCAAGAACGAAGGCATTCGCGTTGAAGACAGCAACCTTTATGTAAAGGAGGTATATGTGGATGGCGGAAGGGCATTGAAAAGACTGCAGACCGCTCCACAGGGAAGAGCCTACAGGGTAAGAAAGAGATCAAACCATGTCACCCTGGTGCTCGACAGTAAGGAAAAGGAAGTAGAAAACAGTTCAAAATAATATAAATGGGACAAAAAGTTAATCCGATAGGCAACAGGCTGGGCATTATCAAAGGCTGGGATTCAAACTGGTACGGCGGAAAGGATTTTTCAGGCAAACTGGTTGAAGATACCAAGATCAGGGAATATCTGAACGCAAGGCTAGCCAAGGCCAGCATCTCAAAGATTGTCATTGAGAGAACACTTAAGCTTATTACAGTTACCGTAAACACGGCAAGGCCTGGTATCATTATAGGAAAAGGCGGACAGGAGGTCGACAAGCTTAAGGAAGAGCTCAAGAAGATCACAAAGAAAGAGGTGCAGATCAATATTTTCGAGGTCAAGCGTCCCGAACTCGATGCATGCATTGTGGGGAACAATATCGCCCGCCAGATAGAGGGCAAGATTTCATATCGTCGTGCTATTAAAATGTCGATAGCTTCAACAATGCGTATGGGTGCTGAAGGAATCAAGGTCCTGATCTCAGGGCGTCTGGGTGGAGCAGAAATGGCAAGGACCGAAACCTATAAAGAAGGAAGAATCCCTCTTCATACATTCCGCGCCGACATAGATTATGCACTGGCAGAAGCACATACCAAGGTCGGACTGATCGGCGTTAAGGTATGGATCTGCAATGGCGAAGTTTATGGCAAAAGAGACCTTAGTCCCAATATTGGTGCAAGGAATGCCAAAAACAAGAGTCTTAAAAGGAAAGCGAATAAGAAATAAGCTTTGGATAATAAGTAATTTAAATAACATATTTGAGCAATGTTACAACCGAAAAAGACCAAATTCAGGAGAGCCCAGAAGGGCAGGATGAAAGGCAATGCGCAAAGGGGCAACCAGTTGTCATTCGGTTCATTTGGTATTAAAGCGCTCGAATCGGCCTGGATCACTGGAAGGCAGATCGAGGCAGCGCGTCAGGCAGTTACACGTCATATGAAACGTGAAGGTCAGCTCTGGATCCGCGTATTCCCCGATAAGCCTATAACAAAGAAACCAGCAGAAGTTCGTATGGGTAAGGGAAAAGGATCACCGGAAGGCTTTGTTGTACCTGTAACACCAGGCAGAATACTTCTCGAAGCAGAAGGAGTACCGTATGAGGTTGCAAAGGAAGCACTCCGCCTCGGGGCGCAGAAACTTCCGATAACGACCAAATTTGTTGTAAGACGCGATTACGTTCAGGAATAAAAATTAGGGTAAAATGAAAATTTCAGAAATAAAGGAGTTAAGTACCTCCGATCTACAGGAGCGTCTCGATACCGAGAAGACAAACCTCGTCCGCCTGAAGCTCAATCATGCGATATCACCTCTTGATAATCCGCAGAAGATCAGTCTGGCAAGGAAGACTATCGCAAGGCTGACGACTGAATTGCGCAGCAGACAGATCTCTCAAAAAACTAATAGCTAATATCAGCAGCAATGGAAAGGAATTTCAGAAAGGAAAGAATCGGTATTGTTGTCAGCAATAAAATGGACAAATCCATCGTCGTAGCTGTTAAAAGGAAGGTAAAACATCCGATCTATGGGAAGTTTATTAATAAGACAAAGAAACTGATGGCGCATGATGAAGAGAATTCATGCAATATCGGCGATACTGTCCGTATTTCAGAGACCAGGCCTCTGAGCAAGAATAAAACCTGGAGATTGGTCGAAATAATAGAAAGAGCTAAGTAGTCATGATACAGCAGGAAAGCAGGCTAACAGTAGCCGATAACTCAGGCGCCAAGGAGGTATTATGCATCCGGGTGCTGGGCGGTAGCAAGAAAAGGTACGCTACTGTTGGCGATAAGATCGTCGTTAGTGTCAAAAGTGCGCTCCCGTCAGGTGAAGCTAAAAAGGGAATGGTAAGCAAGGCAGTTGTCGTGAGGACCAAAAAGGAAATACGCCGTGCCGACGGTTCCTATATCAGGTTCGACGATAATGCTGTCGTTCTGCTTAATAATCTCGATGAGGTTCGCGGAACACGTATTTTCGGCCCGGTCGCAAGGGAGCTTCGCGATAAGTACATGAAAATTGTTTCACTTGCTCCTGAAGTCTTATAATTTATAAACAGACAGCGATGCAGAAGAAAATACACATAAAGAAGGGTGACACCGTTATGGTCATAACAGGTGAATCAAAAGGTCAGAAAGGCCGCGTCCTGGAAGTTGACAGGGAAAAAAACAAAGCAATTGTTGAAGGAATGAACATGGTTTCGAAGCATACCAAACCCAATGCAAAAGCTCCACAGGGCGGTATCCTTAAAAAAGAGGCGCCCATACATTTTTCCAACCTTATGCTTGTCGATCCTGCATCAGGTAAACCGACCCGCATTGGAAGGAAGCTTAATGACAAAAACAAGTTAGTTCGTTATTCAAAAAAATCAGGAGAGGAGATCAAGTAATGTACAAGCCTGAATTAGAAAAAAAGTATAAGGATGAGATAGTTCCTGCGCTCATGAAAGAGTTCAGCTATTCAACAATGATGCAGGTTCCCCGGCTGGAAAAGATAGTGATCAACCAGGGAGTGGGCCAGGCTATAGCCGACAAGAAGATCCTTGAATTTGGACTCAAGGAGATTAGCGATATCGCAGGACAGAAAGCAGTTCAGACATATTCATCAAAGGATATTTCGAACTTCAAGCTCAGAAAGAATATGCCCATCGGTATAATGGTGACCCTGCGCAAAGAAAGAATGTACGAATTCCTGGAAAGGCTTATATCTGTGGCTCTCCCCAGGATCCGCGACTTCAAGGGTATCAGTGCCAAGCTTGACGGGAAAGGAAATTATACGCTTGGCATAACCGAGCAGATCATTTTCCCCGAGATCGATCTGGATAAGATCGCAAAGATCATGGGACTCCAGGTCACATTTGTCACTACGGCAAAATCCGATGAAGAGGCATTGGCTCTTCTTAAACATTTTGGTTTACCGTTCAAAACAATTAAAAACTAAGATATGGCAAAGGAATCAATGAAAGCCCGCGAAGTTAAGCGTGCAAAGCTTGTTCAGAAATATGCCGCAAAAAGAGCCCAGCTTAAAGCCGATGGAGACTATGTAGGATTAAGCCGTATACCAAGGAACTCTAACCCGAACAGACTCAGGAACCGATGCAAGCTGACCGGCAGATCAAGAGGTTATATGAGACAGTTTGGCGTAAGCAGGATAACCTTCAGGGAGATGGCCTCAGCCGGACTGATCCCGGGTATTAGAAAAGCAAGCTGGTAACAAATACTGATTACAAACTATATTAAATAATAAGAGATGACTGATCCAATTGCAGATTTACTGACCAGAATAAGAAATGCCATCCTGGCAGGTCATAAGGTTGTTGAGGCACCGGCATCCAATCTTAAGAAAGAGATTGCAAGGATACTTTTTGAAAAAGGATACATTCTGAGCTATAAGATCGTTGAGGGTGAAGGAACCATCGATACACTTAAGATCGCGCTTAAATATAATCCAAAAAGCAAAAAGCCTGCTATAAAATCAATTAAGAGAATCAGCCGTCCCGGCCTTCGCCAGTATGTGGGGGTTGATGAAATGCCAAGAGTGCTGAACGGATTAGGTGTTGCCATTCTGTCGACATCCAAAGGTCTTATGACCGATAAGGAAGCAAAAAAGGAAAACATTGGTGGTGAAGTATTATGTTATGTTTACTAATTAGGAGGATTGCTGAATGTCACGTATAGGAAATTTACCTGTAGACCTGCCAGGCGGTGTCACTGTAACAGTGAGCGACACCAATGTGGTTAGTGTGAAAGGCCCCCTGGGAACATTGACCCAGGCTGTTGATAAGGACCTCAGGGTGGAGGTGGCAGATAACCATGTTGTGGTTTCAAGACCATCAGAATCGAAAAACCATAAATCTCTTCATGGTCTTTACCGTGCGTTGATAGCCAATATGGTTGAAGGCGTGTCGAAAGGATACAAAAAAGAACTTGAACTGGTCGGGGTGGGATACCGTGCTGAAGCCAAGGGGCAGAATCTTGAGCTTAGCCTTGGCTATTCACATGATATAATTTTACAGCTTCCCGGCGAGGTCAAGGTTGAAACAAAAACCGAAAGGAGAAGCAACCCGGTTATAACCCTGACAAGCATTGATAAACAGCTTATCGGTCATGTTGCCGCTAAAATAAGATCGCTGCGTCCGCCTGAACCTTACAAAGGGAAAGGTATAAAATTCGTCGGTGAGCAGTTAAGAAGGAAAGCTGGTAAATCAGCCAGTGTTTAGGGTGAGTAATATGGCACATTTGAAATTATTTAATTATAAATAATCAGAAACGGAAATATTAAGGGAAGAAATAGTTTAATAAGAAATTACACACCCTTAATAAGGTAATAAAAATAGATCATGGCCTTAACTAAGTTGGAAAGAAGAACACGGATCAGGATGAGGATCCGGAAGAAAATAAGCGGAAATGCAGAAAAGCCAAGAGTATCGGTATTCCGCAGCAACAAACAGATATATGCCCAGGTTATTGACGACCTGAGTGGAGTTACCCTTTTGTCGGCATCTTCAAAAGAGAAGGAGATCGCTGCAAAAAAAGGTATCAAAAAGACAGAACAGGCTGCCTTTGTCGGGAAACTTCTTGCTGCAAAATGCAAGGAGAAAGGTATTGAAAACGTCACTTTCGACAGAGGTGGTTATAAATATCATGGCAGAGTAAAATCATTGGCAGACGCAGCCCGCGAAGGCGGCTTAAAATTCTAGATAATTATGGGAAACGGAATCAGGAAGGTAAAAACCAGCGATCTGGAGCTAAAAGACAGACTTGTCAGCATACAGAGAGTTACTAAGGTTACAAAAGGCGGTCGGACATTCAGCTTCTCGGCTATCGTTGTAGTCGGAAATGAGGATGGGATAGTGGGTCACGGGCTTGGAAAAGCAAGTGAGGTCACGACGGCTATAGCCAAAGGTATTGAAGATGCCAAAAAGAATCTTATTAAAGTGCCTGTTATAAACGGTACAATACCTCATGAACAGCTTGCAAAATTCGGAGGAGCCAGTGTTCTTATCAAACCAGCTTCCGAAGGAACCGGGGTTAAGGCAGGAGGTGCTATGCGTGCAGTTCTTGAGAGCGTTGGCATCAAGAATGTGCTTGCAAAATCAAAAGGCTCTTCAAATCCCCATAACCTGGTAAAAGCAACATTCGCTGCTCTTCTTGAGCTTCGCGATGCCTATACCATCGGTGAGCACAGGAATATTCCAATGGAAAAAGTATTTAACGGTTAGAATATAAGACTAAAATGGCAAAAATTCGAGTAACCCAGATAAAAAGCAAGAACGGTATGCCCCAAAGGCAGAAAAGAACACTTGAAGCTTTAGGTCTACGTAAAATGCACCATAGTGTTGAACATGAAGCTACCCCGCAGATACTTGGTATGGTGGAAAAGGTAAGACACCTGGTCAAAACAGAAGAAATTTAAGGTATTAACAATATTATATATTCAAGAGATGGATCTTAGTAACTTAAAACCTGCCAAGGGATCGGTAAAAAGAAACAAGCGCCTCGGACGCGGCCAGGGATCTGGAAAAGGCGGCACTTCCACCAGGGGGCACAAAGGCGCTAAATCAAGGTCGGGTTACAGCAAAAAAATCGGTTTTGAGGGCGGACAGATGCCATTACAGAGGCGTCTTCCCAAATTCGGATTCAAGAATATCAATCGTGTCGAGTATAAGGCCATCAATATCAGTACCCTGCAGGGGCTTGCCGAAAAACTTGACGTTGTCACGATCGATTTCCAGACACTTGTAACAGCCGGACTGGTCTCCAAAAATGCGCTGGTTAAAATCCTGGGTCGCGGTGAACTTGAGAAAAAACTTGAAGTTCATGCCCATGCCTTCAGCAAATCTGCAGTAAAGGCAATTGAAGCAAAAGAAGGAACCGTCGTAATAATTTAAGTTCATGAGATTCATTCAGACTTTAAAGAATATCTTTAAGATCGAAGATCTCCGCGCGAGACTTCTCTATACCTTTGGTATTATTCTTATTTACAGGCTTGGGAAGTATATTACCCTTCCGGGAATCGACCCCTCTCAGCTCGCAGGGCTGAAAAACCAGACTTCTTCAGGAATAATGGGTCTGCTTGACATGTTTTCGGGTGGTGCATTTTCGCAGGCATCAATTTTCGCACTCGGGGTAATGCCCTATATTTCAGCATCTATTGTCGTTCAGCTACTGGGCATTGTATTCCCGTATTTTCAGAAACTTCAGAAAGAAGGTGAAAGCGGGAGAAGGAAACTTAACCAGTACACCAGGTATCTTACCGTTCTGGTTCTTATCCTCCAGGCTCCCACTTACCTATACAACCTACAGAGGACCCTGCCAGCCTCAGCTTTCGTTCTGAGCGGGACCTTCTTCAAGATCTCATCCGTTGTGATGCTTACAGCCGGTACAGTCTTTGTGATGTGGCTCGGCGAAAAGATCACCGACAAGGGCATCGGGAATGGTATTTCACTTATAATCATGATCGGGATCGTCGCACGTATGCCGGCAAACTTCATCTTCGAACTTGGTTCCAGGATGAACGGTGCAGGAGGCGCGATAGCACTTGTTGTCGAAATAGTCTTTCTTTTTGTTGTTATTCTCGGTACTATACTCCTGGTGCAGGGTACACGACGTGTTCCCGTTCAGTATGCCAGGAGAATTGTCGGAAACAAGCAATATGGCGGCGTGCGTCAATATATTCCACTTAAGGTTAATGCCGCCGGCGTTATGCCTATTATATTTGCACAGGCAATTATGATGCTGCCAATAATAATAGCCGGATATTCAAATTCATCATCTGGCTTTGTAGTGGCATTTTCCAATATGTACGGATTCTGGTACAATCTTGTTACCGGTTTCATGATTGTGGTATTTACATATTTCTATACTGCCATCACTATTAACCCGGTCCAGATGGCGGAGGATATGAAGAAAAACGGTGGTTTTATACCGGGGATCAAACCAGGGAGAAAAACAGTTGAATTCATTGACACTATCATGTCAAGGATCACTCTTCCCGGATCTATCTTTCTGGCTATCATAGCGATATTGCCGTCATTAGCGGTTAAAGCCGGTGTATCATCGCAGTTTGCGCAGTTTTATGGCGGGACATCCCTGCTTATTCTTGTGGGAGTGGTACTTGATACCCTCCAGCAGATAGAGAGTCACCTGCTCATGCGTCATTACGACGGTCTGATGAAATCAGGTCGCGTAAAAGGCAGGACAGGTGCTGTATCAGCGTATTAGACGCTTAACGTTCTTTGATGTTGTATACAAGGACTAATGAAGAGGTTGAGTTGCTGAGAAAAAGCAATCAGCTGGTGTCGAAAACGCTTGCTGAGGTCGCTTCACTCATAAAACCGGGAATTACCACTTTGAGCCTTGACAGGGCTGCCGAAACCTTTATAAGGGATAACGGCGCACTGCCCGCATTCAAAGGTTTTAACGGATTCCCGAATACCCTCTGTACATCTGTCAATGATGAAATAGTCCATGGCATCCCTTCAGCATACGTCCTGAAGGAAGGAGATATTATCTCAATAGATTGCGGTGTTGTTATGAATGGCTATTATGGCGATAGCGCTTTCACATTCGCGGTCGGAGAGATCGATGATGAAGTGAGAAGACTTCTTGATTTCACCAGGGCATCACTTGAAGAGGGTGTAAATGCGGCAATAGCCGGTAACCGGGTAGGGGATATTTCCTTTGCGGTTCAATCCAGGGCAGAAAGTGGCGGATATTCTGTTGTAAGGGAGCTCGTTGGACATGGACTGGGAACCAACCTGCACGAAGCACCTGAGGTTCCGAACTACGGCAAGAGAGGCACAGGTCCGAAAATGATGAAGGGACTTGTAATCTGCATCGAACCCATGATAAACATGGGTGCAAAAGAAACAATGCAGATGAAGGATGGCTGGACAATAAAGACAGCTGACGGAAAACCCTCCGCGCATTTCGAGTATGCAGTTGCCGTGGATAAGGGAAGGGCAGATGTTCTGACAACGTTTCAGTATATAGAAGAAGTTCTAAATAAAAGATAACAGTATGGCCAAACAACCATCAATTGAGCAGGATGGAACAATCATCGAAGCCCTGTCAAACGCAATGTTCAGGGTTGAACTTGAGAACGGACATGTAATTACTGCGCATATCTCCGGAAAGATGAGAATGCATTATATTAAAATTCTGCCCGGTGATAAGGTTAAGGTTGAAATGTCGCCATATGATCTGACAAAGGGCAGAATAACATTCAGGTATAAATAAGAAATATAAAGGCAATGAAAGTAAGAGCATCTGTAAAAAAGCGTAGCGCCGACTGCAAAATAGTCAGGAGGAAAGGACGCATTTACGTAATTAACAAGAAAAATCCCAAGTTCAAGCAGAGACAGGGATAATTTTAACTAATTTTGCACACTATTTAAAAAAATTATATGGCACGTATTGTTGGTGTAGATTTACCGAGACATAAAAGAGGCGAGATAGGCCTGACATACATTTATGGCGTTGGCAAGAGTACCGCCCAGAGGGTTCTGGATGAGGCCGGTGTCGACAGGAATGCCAAGGTTGAGGAGTGGACCGATGAACAGATAAATTCTATCCGCAGGATCCTGAATGAAAGCTATAAGCTTGAAGGCGAACTTCGTTCAGAGACACAGATGAACATCAAAAGACTGATGGATATCGGCTGCTATCGTGGTGTACGTCACCGTCTTGGACTTCCTGTAAGAGGACAGAGCACCAAGAATAATGCACGAACACGTAAGGGAAGGAAGAAAACCGTTGCTAACAAGAAAAAAGCTACTAAATAACTAGAACATGGCAAAGAAGACTGGAGCATTAAAAAAGAAAGTAGTTAAGGTTGAACCGAACGGACAGGCTCATGTACATTCCTCGTTCAATAATATAATTGTGACGATCACCAATAATTCAGGACAGGTTATTTCGTGGGCATCTGCCGGCAAAATGGGATTCAAAGGTTCAAAAAAGAACACCCCCTATGCTGCCCAGA
This sequence comes from Bacteroidales bacterium, assembly GCA_050013475.1. GTDB lineage: Bacteria > Bacteroidota > Bacteroidia > Bacteroidales > VadinHA17 > LD21. Next base: position 117,984 of record JBEKFE010000002.1, on the reverse strand, counting down.
TGGCAGCCGAAGATTGTGGCAGGATCGCTTTTGAACTTGGATTGAGGAAGGTGAAGGTTTTCGTTAAGGGACCCGGAGCAGGGCGTGAATCAGCTATCCGTTCGATCAGCAACGTGGGTATAGAAGTTACAGAGATCGTTGACGTGACTCCTATGCCACATAATGGTTGCCGTGCACCAGGCAGAAGAAGAGTATAAGGAATATTGAAGTTTAAGTAATTAATCAACATAATCAATGGCAAGATATATTGGCCCAAGATCAAGAGTGGCAAGAAAATTTGGAGACCCTATATTCGGTCCGGATAAGTACCTGGAGAGGAAAAACTATCCTCCCGGACAGCATGGGATGAACAAAAAGAGAAAGAAGACTTCGGAATATGGAATTCAGCTTAGGGAAAAGATGAAAGCCAAGTATACCTATGGGCTTCTTGAAAGGCAGTTCAGGAACACGTTTGAAAAGGCCTCAAGAAGCAAAGGTGTAACCGGTGAGGTACTTCTTCAGATGCTTGAAGCAAGGCTTGATAATACTGTGTACCGCCTCGGAGTTTCACCAACAAGAGCTGGCGCAAGGCAACTGGTATCACACCGTCATATAACAGTGAACGGGAATGTTGTCAATGTACCTTCATTTCAGCTCAAACCGGGTGATATTATTGGTGTCCGCGAGAAATCGAAATCCCTCGAAGCCATAACCGACTCACTCTCAGGCCGCCGTTTCTCAAAGCTTCCGTGGCTTGAATGGGATGATGCACAGATGGCTGGGAAATATATGTCGGTACCACAGCGTTCCGATATCCCGGAAGATATCAAAGAACAGTTAATTGTTGAATTGTATTCAAAGTAATAATATAAGATAATTCCTATGGCCATTTTAGCATTCCAGAAGCCCGATAAAGTTATAATGCTTGAAGCTGACGACAAGTACGGAAAATTTGAATTCCGTCCCCTTGAACCCGGCTACGGCATCACTGTCGGCAATGCATTGAGAAGAATTCTTCTCTCATCCCTCGAGGGTTTTGCCATTACTACGGTCAAAATTGAAGGAATTGACCATGAGTTCTCCACCATAACCGGAGTTATGGAGGATGTTACTGAAATTATTCTTAATCTCAAGCAGATCCGCTTTAGAAGAACGGTCGAGGATGTTGATAATGAAAAAATTGCAGTAAAAATAGGCGGTCAGGAAGTGCTGAAAGCCGGGAACCTGAAGAATGCTCTCAGTAGTTTCGAGGTGCTGAACCCCGACCAGGTGATATGCAGGATGGAGACAGATGTTAAGCTCCAGATGGAACTTACGATCAGTAAGGGAAGAGGATATGTGCCGGCTGAGGAGAACGAACCTGTCGACAGCGAATTCGGACTTATTGCAATAGATTCTATTTTCACACCTATAAGGAACGTGAAATATGCTGTTGAGAATTACCGCGTTGAACAGAAGACCGACTATGAGAAGCTCCTTCTGGAAATTGAAACAGACGGATCTATACACCCGAAGGATGCTCTGAAAGAGGCTGCAAAAATACTGATTTATCACTTTATGCTCTTTTCCGATGAAAAGATAACACTCGATTCCGACGACAAGATGGCAAACGAGGAGTTTGATGAAGAGGTTCTGCACATGAGACAGCTGCTGAAGACAAAGCTTGTTGACCTCGATCTTTCAGTCAGAGCGCTCAACTGCCTCAAGGCAGCTGAAGTTGATACCCTGGGCGACCTCGTGAAATTCAATAAGAACGACCTCCTGAAGTTCAGGAACTTTGGGAAGAAATCGCTCACTGAACTTGATGAACTTCTTGAATCCATGAGCCTTTCATTTGGTATGGATGTCAGTAAATATAAGCTTGAAAAAGAATAATTTGTAACAGGTAAGGATAAATAAAAATGCGACATCAGAGAGTTATAAACCATTTAGGACGCACAAGCTCACACAGGAAAGCTATGCTTGCAAATATGGCTGCTTCACTTATCATGCACAAGAGAATAACAACAACAACAGCCAAGGCAAAAGCTCTTCGTACCTATATTGAGCCGCTCATTACAAAATCGAAGGCCGATTCAACACATTCAAGAAGGGTTGTATTCAGTTACCTCCAGGACAAAAACGCTGTAGCAGAGCTTTTCAGGGAGGTATCACCCAAAATAGCTGAAAGGCCGGGAGGTTATACCCGCATACTTAAAACTGGCAACAGGCTTGGCGATAATGCTGAAATGTGCATTCTTGAACTTGTAGACTTCAATGCAACCATGCTTGGAGGCGAAGCTGCAAAAGCAAAAACTACAAGGAGAAGAAGGGCGCCGAAGAAGAAAGCTGAAGGCGAAGAGACAGCTCATGAAAATGCAGCAAAGGCAGCTGCTCCGAAAACCAAGAAAGAGAAACCTGCAGAGAGTACAGAGGCTTCGGATGAAGCAGGTAAGGATGAGATTGAAAAAAGCGAATAAGGTTTTAGAAAGAGATACTAAGAGGGTGCCTGACGGGCACCTTTTTTATTTCCCGCTGATACCGCAGATTTTCGCAGAAATAATGAATTAACAATCTGGGCTGATCTGCGTTATCCGCGGGACACAAAAAATGAACTGACCGGAACTTATTAAATTCTTTTTATTTGTACATTGCAATATTGTTTAATTATTAATTAAAAAATTATGAGTCAGATAGTTAGTGTTCATGCTCGTGAAATTCTCGATTCACGCGGAAATCCCACCATTGAAGTCGAAGTAACGACAGAAAGCGGTTATTTTGGCCGTGCAGCAGTTCCGTCCGGTGCATCTACCGGCGAAAACGAGGCGCTTGAACTCAGGGATGGTGACAAAAACCGCTATCTGGGCAAGGGTGTCCTCAATGCTGTGAACAATGTCAATAACGTTATTGCAGAGGAGTTGCTGGGTATGGATGTTACCGACCAGGCAGGCATTGACAAGAAAATGATAGATCTGGATGGAACCAAAACCAAGAGTAACCTGGGAGCAAATGCAATACTCGGAGTCTCCCTGGCGGCGGCCAAGGCAGCAGCCCAGTTGCATGGTCTTCCCCTTTTCAGATACATCGGTGGCGTAAATGCCGTAACACTTCCCATCCCGATGATGAACATCATAAATGGAGGAGCTCATTCTGATGCACCAATCGCATTCCAGGAATTCATGATTCGCCCTGTTGGAGCACCATCTTTCAGGGAAGGACTCCGGATGGGAGCAGAAGTATTTCACGCTCTGAAAAAGGTGCTTAAGGAAAGAGGGTTAAGCACGGCAGTTGGAGATGAGGGAGGCTTTGCACCGAACCTCGGAGGAACAGAAGATGCTCTTGAAACTATTCTGAAAGCTATCAGTGCTGCCGGTTATAAACCTGGATCAGATGTTACTATAGCACTGGATCCGGCAGCTTCGGAATTTTATACTGACGGGATCTATAATTATACCAAATTCGAAGGGCCAAAAGGTGCGAGAAAAACGTCTAAAGAGCAGGTTGATTATTTTGAACAACTGATCAATAAGTACCCGATAGATTCAATTGAAGATGGAATGGCCGAGAGCGACTGGGATGGCTGGAAGTTGCTGAATGACAGGATAGGCAAGCGCATCCAGATCGTAGGCGATGATGTATTTGTTACCAATGTCGAATACTTAAGAAAGGGCATTGAGCTGAATTGTGCAAATTCAATCCTGATAAAGGTTAACCAGATCGGATCTCTCACCGAAACACTCAATGCAATTGACATGGCTCACCGCGCAGGCTGGACCACTGTTACATCTCACCGCTCGGGTGAAACAGAAGACTCCACAATTGCCGATATAGCTGTTGCCACCAACTCAGGCCAGATCAAAACAGGATCATTAAGCCGTACCGACAGGATAGCCAAATACAACCAGCTTCTCAGGATCGAGGAGATGCTTGGCGATAAAGCTGTATACGGTTTTAAAAAATAAGGTACCCCCGTCCCGCTTAGACGGGACTGCCCTCTGAAGGGGGCCTAGTCCTGGTATCCCATCTGAGATCTCGAATGAAATTCGCGAATTAGCTCCCCTTCAGGGGAGATGCCACGAAGTTGCAGAGGGGTAATTTGATCCCCTTCTGCGCTTTCGCGTAGCCGCTACGGAGGAGCAAGGTAGGGGAGATGTTCCGTAAAGGGAACAGAGGGGCAATCCGACGTTATTAACAGTTGTTCATAACTTCTGTTCATATCGGGTTTACAACAACGATTCCCAAAAGTTGCATTCAGCGACATACCTTCTTATATTTGGTCTATCAGGTGAGCGATAAAGGGCTGCTTGAAAGATGTGGAACCGGGAAAGGTTACTTAAATGAAACCCGACGCGGTTCGGTCAGACCTCCGGGTCTGCGCATCAGGAGAGCCGGAGCCTGAACTGAAGAGACACGGTCCCAGACCAGTCGCGGATGTTCAGCAAGTCGATGAAACCGGAAACGTTCTTTCAAAAACTGGGTCACAGGGCTTCAGGAAACAGACGGGCTTCGGCCCCGAATTGAACTGATAGTTGCAAGAACCCTCCGGGGTTATTGCCGCGAATACCTTGACGACACTCCGTCCCGGAACCCCCGCTTCGGTGGGAGGAAAGGACAGCCGGATGGCGATGCTGTAACAAGTATTGCCGGAAAGCCAGGGGTTGCAGAAGCAAATCGTAAGACTTGTAGACGCAGTCGGCCGGAATAACAGTAATCTGGCGCCGATGGCGACCTCGGTTGCGATCGGTGAATGGGAACTACTCTAACGAATAGTTCCCATTATTGTTTTATACCTGTGACAAACACAATCTATTATTACTTACCCTGCCTCCATTTTTCTGCCATATTAGATATCTTTACCGGAAGATAATTCAACGCTATGCCATTTACCGGTTTGAAAAGCTTTGTACAACAACTTGAAAAAGCTGGCCAGCTCATCAGGGTTACTTCATTCGCTGATCCCGTTCTCGAGATCACCGAGATTACAGACCGGATATCAAAAACTGGCGGACCAGCATTGCTGTTCGAGAATAATGGTACACAATTTCCACTGCTTATAAATGCATTCGGGTCTGATAAAAGAATGGCAATGGCTCTCGGAAAAGATGATCTTGATGAACCCGCCGGAGAAATTGAAAAGATATTCAATCTGCTTACTCAGACATCAGGCAGTTTCACCGGGAAACTGTCAGCCATCCCTTCCCTGCTCAATCTTGCCAGATATATCCCTTCCAGGTCGGGAAACAGGGGAAGATGCCAGCAGGTGGTCCATAAGGATCCGGACCTCGGGATTTTGCCCGTACTGAAATGCTGGCCCCATGATGGTGGCCTCTTTATTACACTTCCTGTAGTAAATACATTTCATCCGGTCACATCCAGACCCAATGCAGGGATGTACAGAATGCAGATCCTGGATAAAAAAACTACTGCCATGCACTGGCAGCTGCACAAGACCGGAGCAACTCACTTTGAAGAATGGAGGAAAGCAGGAAAAAAGATGCCTGTTTCGGTTATCCTGGGAGGCGACCCGGTCTATACCTATGCCGCTACCGCCCCTCTTCCTGAAAATATTGATGAATACCTCCTTGCAGGGTTCCTGCGCCAGAAAAAGGTCAGACTGGTAAAATGTCTTACTAACGAAATATATGTTCCTGAGGATGCTGATTTTGTAATTGAGGGTTATGTCGACCCTTCAGAAAAACCTGTATGGGAAGGTCCTTTTGGCGACCATACCGGATTCTACTCCCTTGCCGACTGGTACCCTGAATTTCATGTAACATGCATTACCCATGCCAGGGAAGCTATATATCCTGCTACTATAGTTGGAATACCACCAATGGAAGATGCTTTCATGACAAAAGCAACTGAAAGAATATTCCTGGCACCTTTAAAACTTGCAGTTCAGCCGGAAATAGAAGATCTGCACATGCCTGAGCCGGGAGTTGCACATAACCTTGTAGTTGTCAAGATCCGGAAGAGCTATCCCGGACAGGGAATGAAGGTGCTAAATTCACTTTTTGGAGCAGGTCAGATGATGTTTTCCAAATATCTTGCCGTTGTGAGCGGTGATGTAAACATAAGGGATTACACCTCATTGCTAAACCATATTATCAAAAATATAAGACCCTCAACAGACCTGATCTTCAGCCGGGGCCCACTGGATGTTCTGGATCACTCCTCAGATACATTTGCCTTCGGCGGAAAGGTTGGAATTGATGCCACTATTAAAATGGAAGATGAGAAAATCCCTGGAGTGACCCCTTCCACCGGTCCGGATCCGGAGATCATATCAGTGCTTGATACTCTGGTAAGGGAAAATAAAATTACAGCTTATAATATTCCTCCCTCCTTAAACTTGAAAAGCATTCTGATACTTTCAGTCAATATCATTGATAATCCTGGAATTACAGATGAGATAACGGAAAAGCTTAAGAAAGACAACTTTGGCAATTTATTCCGGGTTGTCATAATTGTGGACCACACGGTTGATGTCACAGATCACTATACTGTAACATGGCAGCTACTGGGGAATTCCGATCCTTTCAGAGATCATTGGTTTGTTTCAGATGATTGTGTCGTTTTTGACGGGACAATAAAATTTTTCAGGGCCGGTGGATTCCTGAGGCGCTGGCCAAACATAGTGTGTTCTGATGAACTGACAATAAAAGCAATAGATAAAAAATGGGATAAACTGGGATTGGGACATTATATTTCCTCTCCATCATCCAGGTACCTGTTGCTTGAAAGGGAAGGAAGAGAGGAGGTGACAAAGAATGAAAATCATTTTTCCTGATCTGGCTTTCCGGGATCTTTTTGCAAATCATCTCCTTTCTGCAGGGCAGATTGCGTCAATGACGCCCGGACTTTTCCATTTGTTGCTGTATTCAGTAATTATAATCTCTGTTACATGGCTGCTGATAAGATCACAGGCTCACCTTCTGCTAAAAACAATATTGCAGCTTAGACAAAAAGAGAAAGCACTGCAGGATATTGAAAGTGAGAGAGAACAGCTCGAGATAAAGAATAAAAGCATAACCGAGAGCCTCGTCTATGCACAGAGGATACAGGAAGCACTTCTTCCATCTGAGGATAATATGCAGAAGTACGTCCGTCAATCTTTTATATTATATAAGCCCAGGGATATCGTTAGCGGAGATTTTTACTGGACGGGGGAGAAGGGTGACAAGCGATTCATTGCTGCAGCTGACTGTACGGGCCATGGTGTGCCTGGTGCCCTGATGTCAATGATCGGACACGACCTGCTTGAAAAGATCATAAATACTGATGAACAGGATCATCCGGGCAGGATACTCGATAGTATGAACAAAGCCCTTGCTGATACTTTCAGGGGGGCCAGAAGCGTGGGTACGATAATCAGGGATGGAATGGATATCGGCATTTGCGCCATAGACATTAAAAAGAAAAAGATCGAATATGCCGGCGCTTTCTTCCCGCTTTATCTTATTCGCGAAAACAGGCTGATCGAAACAAAGGGGGACAAGTATGTCCTGGGTACGGTGTCTGAAGGATCGAATTACTCGACTACGGAGATCGATCTTCAGCCCGATGATATACTTTACCTGTTTTCAGATGGCTATATGGACCAGTTCGGCGGGGACGAAAATAAAAAATTCATGTACAGAAGGTTCCGTTATCTTCTGATGACCATTCATCGCTTCCCGCTGCAGGACCAGAAGTCAATTCTTGAAGAAAATATAAGAAAATGGCAGGGAACAAACCCACAGGTTGATGACATTCTTGTTATCGGGTTTAAGCCAATTTAGACCTGACAGAGTTTAAATAAACTTCTTCAGTTTATCGATCAGGACAGCTGGCTGGAATGGCTTACTGATATAATCGTCCATTCCTGCTGAGAGACATCGTTCTTTGTCGCCCAGCATGGCATTTGCCGTGATTGCAATTATTGGCACATGCGAATTTGTACTGGATTCAAGGGCCCTAATTTTTTCAGCAGCTACCAGTCCGCTCATAACAGGCATCTGAATATCCATAAGGATCAGATCGTAACTTGATGTTCCGAATTTATCCAGAGCCTCCTTCCCGTTTGTCGCGGTATCAATGTTGTTGACCAGGGATTTAAGAGTAAGAAGTGTAATTTTCTGATTTATTGTATTATCCTCAACAAGAAGAATGTTTACATCCTTAAGCTCCTTGCGAGTCTTTTCTTTTAGTATCAGCTCCTCAATTTTAGGTGAGGCTATATGTTTTTTTGTATCGGTTGAAACGGCAAGGAATGGTAGCGTGAAATCGAGGACGGTAAAATTATTTCCGAATTCCTGGTGAAAATATCCCTTTCCTGATATTATCAGCTTTGCAGCAAGGTTGCCGGGAATTCCTTTTTCATCAATTAGTATCAGATCCTTATCTGTCTGCAACCTGAAGTTCACATAGCTCTCGTTTCCCTCCTCCCTGTTCTTCCTGAGTCCGATGTTAACCATTATTTTTCTTCCTGAGCCCTGGCTTTCGACCGTATTGAACAGGTCGAGGAAGATCTGCTTTAATATTATCGGGTCACCAGTCATCTCAAACTGATTCATATCCCTCTTGTTGAGAATGAAATCAATATTTGCGGCATCTTTCAGATTGAACAGGTCAATTGTATTCTGTATGGTAGAGATCAGGTTGAATCTGATCTTTTTCCTCTCCTCATAGCTTATATTCCCTGCGGTCTGCATTGTAAGCTCATTGACAGTACCTACCATATTGCTTGTTGAGGCAATGAATGTTTCAAGCAGCTCTTTCTGTTTCTTCTGAAGACCCGATTCGATAAGCAGATCACCTATTATTACGAGGTTGTTGAGAGGCTCACGTATCCTGTGCGAGAAATCAGTAATGACATCGTCCTTCTTTTCGCTGGAGGTCGATGCTTCATCAAGTGACTCACCTGCATTTCTGATAAGGTTCATGGCTTTCCTTACTATCACGATCCCCATAGCAGAGGTTGCGATAATGCAGCATCCTGCCATAAGACGCTTATTGAAGGAAAGAAGTACGATTGAGATGATAAGAGTGAAAAGAGCAAGCAATGAAAATCTCTCTATGATCTTTTTATCCTTGTCGTAAACTGACCATGGGAACTTTCCGTTGCGTTCCTGTGCAATGTTCTCATTTTCCCTGCTCATTTCCCCATATTTGAAAGTTCTGTAAAAGTAAGATAAAAACGTAAAAAAAATCCATTTGGTCGTTTTTTAGATGACAGAAACCGTGATAAACCTTCAGAGTTCCTGAAATTTCAGGGATAATGATTAAGAAATATTGCTTAACCCGGTCAAAATGATCAGGGTCTGACGGTTTTAGAACTTTCAGGAAAAATCAATGAAAATCAACTTATATTTGCACAAAGACATTGACAGATATTTTCGTATTTTTTCTTATCGGTACAAAATTTGATTGTAACGGGTTAAAAGTCCGTAATATGAAAAAATTAATAAGTATTCCTTTACTTAATTTGTTGTTGGTGGTAGCATTATCTGTTTGCCGGGTAAAGGGGCAGGAAAACGGCGAGAAGGTTAAGTTTACTTCTGAATTCAGATTCAATGATGGCATATATCTTAATTTTGACCAGTTTAAGGAAAACAGTCCGATCCCTAAGGCCAAGATACTTACATCTGCAGAGTATAACGACAGGGACTTCTTCACAAAGGTTCTGGCTGCTGATAAGATCTATTTCTATGATGAGATGGGGCTGAGACAGGCCGTCGAGAAAAGCAATATATGGGGATTTTCGAGAAACGGAGTGATATATGTAATGATCCAGGGGACTCCCAACCGTATCACATTTATCGGTAGTATATGCCATTTTGTTGCGGATGTGACAACAGTTGATAACAGGAACAATTCCAATTATTATTCCCCGTATGGCTATTATGATCCTTATTATTCTCCCTATGGCTATTATGGGGGTTATCCTTATGGGTCATATTCTACTCCGTCTCACACAACAAGGTCAGAGCTCAAACAGTTTGTTTTTGATTTTGAAACAGGAAAGGTCCTCGACTTTACCGTAAGTAATGTGGAGCTTCTTCTGATGAAGGACCCTTCGGTCTATGATGAATACGTTCAATTGCCATCGCAAAAGAAAAAAGAGCTCATGATTGTTTACATCAGGAAGTTCAATGAAAAAAACCCTCTATATTTGCCTGTCAAATAAACTTTTGCATATGAAGAAATTTATTTTTCCGCTGATCCTGGCAATGGTCTCTTTTGCATTGAAGGCCCAGGCTCCGTTCCCGAGCAAAGATGAGATCAAGCAGTTTATGGCCTCTAAGACCTGCATCGTACTTGAAGATGACCCTTTTTCTTCCTTTAACGCATATGTGAAAGATGCTGTCAAATCTTTCTGGAGCATAACGCCGTACGAATTTATTAGTATAACCGAATTCAATAAAAGAAGGATAGATCCTGCATATTCTTTTATAGTACTTACCCAGACAAACTATGAAAAGGATAAAACCGGTGGACTATTCAACTTTGTTAACCTTCTGGAAGGGAAGAAAGTTAAAGAACTTGGTGATAACCCGGAGATCTGTGCCGTACCCTTGTCTTTTGCAGGTGTGGATGATATCGAATACGGGTACAAACTGGGGATCATACTGGCTTTTATGCAGAAGCATGCAAGAATGATTTCCGAGGATCCGTCGCTGACAGGCAGAAGATATCTTAAATATTATAATGTAAATGCACCGGATGTCATAAAGAAAACCATCCTGGTAAAGGTTGAGGATCTTGCACCTGATATAAACTCCATTGAGGCAATTAAAGCAATTTATCCTTTTCCGGTGAAGATAGTTTCTGAGGAGGAGATACAAAAGGCTATAGCTGAAAAGACTCCGAATACACTCATCCTGCATAAGGTAGGACCGGTGGGTGAAAATAAATCAGGATATTGCTTTAAAATGCTTATCGGGGTTGATGATGCCCAGATGTATTACTATAATCAGCATATGTCAGATTCAAAAACGCCCAATGGGTTCCTGGAATCTGATCTTAAACGCCTGGCGCGGTATAAATGATGCAGCACCTGGCAATATTTCTCGTCTTTGAATAAAAAAGGGAAAGTCATGAAAGAGATCAGAGTTTTATCGGAAACTGAACGGAACTGGGCAATGTTCTGCCACCTGGCTGCATTTGCAGGGTTTTTTGTTCCCTTCGGTGGAGTGATTGGTCCGCTCGTTATCTGGCTGTCAAAACGGGATGAATCCACATGGATTAATGAAAACGGAAAGGCGTCACTCAATTTCCAGCTCTCCATGCTGCTATATATGGTCCTTATCGCACCTTTATGCCTGATTTTAATAGGTATACCTTTGCTTATCATACTTGGTATACTTAAAGTGGTCTTTGTAATTATTGCAAGCGTCAGGGCTTCAAAAGGAGAGGAGTTCAAATACCCGCTTGCAATCCCTTTTATACAGTAATATCGTTCAGATATCCAATAGAAGCGGGGCGTAGTTTGCAACTACGCCCTTTTGTTTTTCTCTGTGTCTCTCTGTGGTTCTCTGCGCCTCTCTGTGTTAGTTCTTCCTGTTGCACTGAGTTCCACTGAGAAGGCACAGAGAGACACAGAGTCAGATGACTTTCAGCATAAAAATTTTTTTCTTCCAAAAAAGTGTGTAATTTTCCATAAATGTAATTACCAACATTATGGCAGACAAGAAAAAACAACAAGCGGTCAAAAAAGATGTCAAAAAGGAGAAATTTGACAAGAGCGATCTTTATCATGATATTGAAGATGAAAAGCACAGTAAGATGAAGAAAAAACGCTATTACAAGGCCCTGAGGGACCTTGAGATAAAACTTATAATGCTGCAGGAATGGGTTAAATCGAAGAAGCTTAAGGTTGTTGTAGTATTCGAAGGACGGGATGCTGCAGGGAAGGGAGGCGTGATCAAAACAATATCGGGTTGCCTTAATCCCCGTGTTTGCAGAGTTGTAGCTCTGGGCACTCCTACGGAAAAAGAAAAAACGCAGTGGTACTTCCAGCGTTATGTTCCTCATCTGCCAGCAGCAGGAGAAATAGTGCTGTTCGACAGAAGCTGGTATAACAGGGCAGGAGTTGAAAAAGTAATGGGTTTCTGCACAAATGATGAGTATGAGGAGTTCCTCAGAGACTGCCCCGAATTTGAAAAGATGCTTATTAGATCAGGTATTATACTTATAAAGTACTGGTTCTCTGTTAGCGACCACGAGCAGGAAAAACGCTTCCACGACAGGATCAATGATCCTACCAAAAGGTGGAAAATAAGTCCGATGGATGTTGAATCGCGCGATAAGTGGGTGGAATACTCGATGGCCAAGGATAAGATGTTTTCTTATACCGACACGAAGCAATCGCCATGGTATGTAGTGGAAGGAGATGACAAAAGAAGGGCGAGACTGAATTGCATGAGCCACCTTCTGTCACTTATACCTTACGAAGACCTTACACCTAAACCATTCAAACTTCCTCCGCTGAAACATGATACAGCCTATGTAAGGCCTCCCAAATCGGATCAGACACACGTGCCTGAGAAATTCTAGCAAGACAAAAGACAAAAGGCACAAGATATAAGTGCTGAATCCAAATGGATTCCTTCAGTACAAGGGGATCCATTTTTTATAAAAGTTCATTACAAGCAAAGTTCCTGTCATCCTGATACTTTTGTCTTTATACTTTTATCTTTTGTCTTTTATCTTTATACTTTTGTCCAGCAGGGCGGGATTTCGTAGCTTCGCTCCTCAATCGTTTATATAGATTTTTATGTCAAAACCATCAATACCTAAAGGTACCCGCGATTTCTCACCTGTTGAAATGATCAGGAGAGATCATATTTTCAATACTATAAGGCAGGTTTTCAGACTCTATGGTTATCAGCCGATCGAGACTCCTGCCATGGAAAATCTTTCGACCCTTCTCGGGAAATATGGTGACGAAGGAGACAAACTTCTTTTCAGGATACTCAATTCGGGTGATTTTTTTGCCGATATGCCGGATGAGGACCTTCTGCAACGTGATGCTGTGAGATTTTCATCAAGAATCTGCGAAAAAGGATTGCGATATGACCTAACGGTTCCATTTGCAAGGTATGTGGTTCAACATCAGAATGAAATAGTCTTTCCATTTAAAAGATACCAGATACAGCCCGTCTGGAGGGCAGACAGGCCTCAAAAAGGGCGATACCGGGAGTTTTTTCAGTGTGATGTGGATGTTGTGGGTAGTGACTCGATTCTTAATGAATTTGAATTGATAAAAATTATTGATGACGTTTTCAGTCGCCTGGGGATAAAAGTTATTGTAAAAATAAACAACCGAAAATTGATTGCTGGCTTAACAGAAATCGCTGGACAGGGTAATCTATTAAATGATTTTACAACTGCAATTGACCAAATTGAAAAGATTGGAATTGACGCTTCAATAGGGGTTCTTCAATCAAAGGGTGCGACTTCAGATACAATAAATAAGCTATTAGGATATCTTAATCTTAAGGGTGGAAACTTAGGGAAACTTAAGGAATTACGAAAATATCTCAAACAATCCGAAAAAGGTCGGAAAGGAGTTGATGAACTTTCAACACTTTTTAGGTTATTAAAATCTGGTAAAATAAAAAGTAAGATTGAACTAGATCTAAATTTAGCTAGGGGTCTTAATTATTATACTGGTGCAATAATCGAAGTCAAATCGAAGGATGAAAGCTTCGGTAGCATCTGTGGCGGAGGAAGGTATGATAATCTTACAGGCATTTTCGGATTACCAGGTATCTCAGGTGTCGGAGTCTCATTTGGTGCTGACCGAATCTATGATGTTATGTTGTCGCTTGGTCTTTTTGATGAGGAAATGACGCACTCAGTAGCGGTGATGATAGTTAATTTCGGAGGTGAAGAAACTGCTTTCGCCGTCGAGATGATTAAAACATTGCATAAACTAGGGATAAGTTGCGAGTTTTACCCTGAATCTGTAAAACTAAAGAAACAGCTGGCTTATGCCGATTCAAGGAAAATCCCTTATGTAATTTTGGCAGGAGAGAATGAGATTAAGGCAGGTCGTGTGGCAATCAAAGTGATGAGTAAAGGTACCCAGAAAAAAATCGAGATCGATAAATTAGGTGATTTCTTCCTTCATCGCTGAGATCTTTGCATGATAATTATTGCTGGAGACCTCCACCTCCCGGGCCTTTCCTTAGATTATTCCGCATCTGTGGATTTTGCTTCAGCTCCTGCAACAACTGGAGCCTGTACTGGTTCTCAGCCTGATACAGTCTCAAAACCTTAACAGGTGAGAGGATCTCTTTGAATTTACGGTGGTATTCCTGGGCGAGATTGGCTCCCTGAACATCCAGAGCTATAAATCTGTCACCGGCATTGGTCATCTCCTTTTCAGTCATATTGAGTTCATTCTGATTGAAATCACGGTTGATCCTGACCTTTTCCATCTGGATCTGGTTCTTTTTTTCCTGGAATTCATTATAGACAGGCCAGAATTTTTCAGCTTCCTGGGGAGTGAGATTCAGTTTCTTTGTAAAAAATGCGATCCTGTATGCCTCAAGCTTTTCCCTCGTCTGTTCCTGTGCCATAGCATTACCCGATGTGAGGGCAGCAAGGGCCAGGTACAATATTATATTCCTTTTCATAGAGATGGATTTATAACTGTTCATATATGTCAAGTACATTTATATCTTCAGCTAAAAGATAATCTATGATCTCGTTCCTGCTCAGGTCAGGAATTTCAATGAAATTTTCATTCCCTGCAACATTCTCTTCCAGAGTTGCCATATCTATATCATTAAGATAAATGTTGTCGAACCTGCTTTCAGCTATATTTTCTGTTAAAGATCTGTCAGGGCTTCTGTCAGCAAAATAAATAGCGGTATACCCTATTATTGCAAGGATCGCGACTGATGCTGCCGCCAGGAGGAAAGGCTTCAGTTTCCGTACTGTACCTTTCTTTTCATGAGCAGGTCCTGTCTCAGAGGTATGAGATATAATCCTGTCGGTCAAATTCCCGAAGTAATTCTCTGGTACCCTGAAGGGGTTATTTTTTGGTATTTCGTCAAGCTTTTTCATCATTCAATTAGATGAGTATTAAAGTAAAAGGTTTAATCATTTATAAGGTAATCTTCGATCTTTTTTACGGCAAAGTGATAAGATGCCTTCAGAGCACCTACCGATGTATTCAGCACACGACTCATATCCTCATAAGGCATCTCTTCAAAATATTTCAGGTTAAAGACCACGCGTTGTTTTTCCGGGAGTTTGAGGATGGCATTCTGAAGCTTAACCTGGGCTTCATCGCCATCAAACCATGTGCTACCCTCCTGTGAAACGGCAAACAAGCTGCCCAGATCATCCAGAGAGACCGTGGTGTTCTTCTGTCTCTTGCTCATGATCGTCAGCGCCTCATTGGTGGCTATGGTATATAGCCAGGTATAGAGTGAACTTTCTTTTCTGAATCTTTCAATGTTTTTCCAGGAACTTATGAAAGTATTCTGAAGGGCATCGTCAGCATCTTCATGCAGGATCACCAGTCGGCGTATATGCCAGTACAGCTTTGAACCGTAGCGCTCAACTATCAATCTAAAACCCTTGTCAAGGTCGGTCTTGAGAAGCTCAAAAATGTCGCTGTCAGTATTCATCAATGCCAGTTGGGAAGAGTTTTATCCTTAGATGGAAGAAATCACCATAGGTTTAAAGGTAGGAAAAAAAGAAAGAAAGGGAGAAGGGGAGACTGGGTGATGGGGAGAAAGTGTAACTTTGTTATCCCGAAACTTGACTTTATAACAGGATATTTTATATTTGGTATGATTTAAATAAACAATGGGATATGGCTTTACAGTGTGGAATAATAGGGATCACCAATATAGGTAAAACGACTATTTTTAACTGTATCTCAAACACAAAGGTTGAAACAAACGCATTTGCCTTCAGTGCAACAAAATCCAACATAGGTGTGGTACAGGTACCGGACAAAAGACTTTATGAGCTTGAAAAACATCAGGTTACGGACAGGATTGTTCACACTACCGTTGAGATAGTTGATATTCCCGGACTGGCCCGCGGAGCAAATAAAGGTGAGGGCGTTGGTAATAAATTCCTGGCTGATATACGGAATACTGATGCACTGATACACGTCCTCCGGTGCTTCGACGATGAATCATTACCGCACATTGATGGCTCAGTTGACCCGGTAAGAGACATTGAAACAGTCGATCTTGAATTGCAGGTTAAGGATCTTGAATCGGTGGAAAAGAAGATACAGCGACTTGAAAGATTATCAAAATCCGGGGACAAGGATTCCAGGCATGGAATTGAAGTTCTTACGAGGTTCAGGGACCATTTTGAAGGATTCAATAATGCGCGCACGTTGTCTTTAAAGGATGAGGAGAGAAAATACATCGATGACCTTTTTCTTCTTACCATGAAGCCGGTGATCTTTGTCTGTAATGTTGATGAAAAATCTGCTCTTTCGGGGAATAGCTATGTCGGGCGGGTGAAGGAATTCCTTAAAGGGAAAGATGCCGAGATACTGGTAATAGCCGGAAAAACAGAGGCCGAAATCGCAGAGCTCGAAAATGCAGAAGACCGAAATGCATTCCTGAAATATGCCGGACTCGACGAACCAGGGGTCGATATACTTGTAAGGGCAGCCTACAGGATGCTCAATCTGCAGACATTTTTTACGGTGGGCCCTATGGAGATAAGGGCCTGGACAATAAAGAAGGGAATGACTGCACCACTGGCTGCAGGTGTCATTCACAGCGATCTTGAAAGAGGGTTCATAAGGGCTGAAGTAATGAAATATGCTGATTTTGTAAAACTCGGTTCCGAACATGCCTGCAAGGAGGCCGGCAAATTTTTTATTGAAGGGAAAAACTATGTTGTGGAGGACGGAGATATTCTTCATATAAGATTCAACGTTTAATATAATCTATGATCACCCGTACCCTGCTCATATCGATTCTTCTGATGATCCTGATCATTCCTGTAAGGGGGCAGTCATCAACTGATGATAAGGCCCTGAGGGATGAAGTAAGGAAGTACGGACAGGCCGATGTCACAATTCCATATCCGGGCAGGCAGGCGATAAACCTTATAACAAGGAATGTATCAATAACCGCGGTAAGGGAAAGTAAAGTCTATATATCACTTTCGAAGCTTAACGTTGAATGGTTTATTGCGCAGAAGTTAAGCTATACGCTCGTGCCCAGAACAATAATCAAAGAATTTTTTACTGCGACCAGTCTGAGCCAGGCAATGAACTGGCAGAGCTATCCGGCCTGTTCACAGTACGATTCCATGATGACAGAATTTGCTGCAGACTATCCTTCCATCTGCAAGCTTGATACGATAGGGACAAGTGTGGACGGGAGGCTGATTCTCGTCCTTAAGATATCTTCGGATCTGACATCGGAGACGAAACCACAGGTCTTTTATTCCTCAACGATTCACGGGGACGAACCTCCCGGTTTCGTGCTTATGCTGCGGCTGGCAGATTACCTTTTGAGCAATTATACCTCTGATCCGAGGGTAGAGAACCTTGTCGATAACCTGGGGATATGGATAAACCCTCTGGCCAATCCTGACGGTACCTACACTTCAGGAAATACCATTACCAGTCCGACACGGTACAATGCAAACGGGGTGGATCTTAACCGGAACTTTCCCGATCCGATGCAGTCCTACTCTCCTGCAAAGGAGACCATTGATATGGTCAGCTTCATGAAAAAGCACCATTTTGTTATATCTGCTAATTTCCATTCCGGTGATGAGGTTGTAAACTATCCCTGGGACAGGTGGGAAAGGTTGCATGCTGATGATGCATGGTTTAATTATATAAGCAGGGGTTTTGCTGACACTGTTCATGTATATGCACCTGCTGGGTACCTGGATGATCTTGACAATGGGGTAACCAATGGTTACGCCTGGTACTCAGTTTATGGCGGCAGGCAGGATTATATGACCTATAGCCGCCAGGGAAGGGAAGTAACGATCGAGCTTGATTATACTAAAGAGCCTGATCCTTCACAGCTTGAAAACCTATGGCAATACAACTACAGATCCCTGCTCGGGTATCTCGAAAATGCACTTTACGGAATCCATGGATATGTAAAGGATGCCAGTACATCGGCGCCTGTTGCTGCGGAAGTATTTATTAAAGGCCATGACCTGGACAGTTCGCAGGTCTTCTCCGATTCACTGACAGGCGCTTTTACCAGGCTTCTGATGGAGGGGACATGGGATCTGACATTTTCGGCAAAAGGGTACAGGGATATTACAATAAGCGATGTTTCGGTCGTAAACGGGGAATCCACCAATCTGACTGTAAAAATGGAACGGTCTGATACTCTTCATCCCTATATCTGGCCTAATCCCGGATCATCCATTGTGAAATGTGTCCTTCCCGATAAACTGGCCGGCACTGTCGAAATAAAATTCATTGATCGCCTGGGGAAAATTATAAGTAACTACACACAGCAGTACCAGAAGAGTGAAGAGATGGAGATCAATGTTGGCGGATTACCTGCAGGCGTTTATTATATTGTTATCAGGAATTCAGACACCGGGATATCGACCACGAGCCGTATTGTCGTAATCGGATCTTATCATTGATAAAGACCTTTAAACAGCATTTCATTATCTTTCTGCCATTCTTGCTTAAGATGTCAAAAGAGCTATTTTTGCACCTGAGAATTATTTTTGAAATTTAAATTCCACTAATAAAGATACTGAATCAATGATAAGCCGAAGCAGCATCACAAGGTCAATTCTGCTAGTTTTTATTATTTTAATAAATATACAGAGGGTGGCTTCGCAGGGAGCCTACATACCTCCGGATAAGCCAAAGCTGGTTGTGGGAATCGTTGTGGAACAACTGAGATTCGACCAGCTGGAAAAGATGAAAGACAGGCTTGGCGAGAACGGTATCAGGCGTATGCTGAATGAAGGTACATATTATAAGAACGCAGATTACGACTATATGCTTACCCAATCAGCTCCTGGTCATGCCACGATTGCGACTGGTACTGAGCCTTCGTTTCATGGCATAACTTCTGACAGATGGTACCTGCCTCTGAAAAACGAGGTAGTATATTGCACACAGGACAAAAATGTCAGTTCTGTAGGCGGCAGCTATGAATCGGGTATGTTTTCACCAGTAAACCTTCTCTCTTCAACTTTTTCTGATGAACTGGCTCTCGCTTCCAATGGCAAGGCAAAAATATTTTCTGTTGGTCTCAGAGAGAGCTCAGCTATACTTTCCGGCGGTCACTCGGCAAAAGGAGTCTACTGGTTCGACAACACCACTGGTTCATGGATGTCGAGTACCTGGTACATAGATAGTCTGCCGGGGTGGGTGAATGACTTTAATGCCCTGAAGTCGTCTGAGAGTTACCTGAATACAATGTGGACCCCTCTCAGAGATGCAGCCGCCTATGCCGATTGCATGCCCGATTCGAACAGCTTTGAAGCTGGGTTTAACGGTAAATGTTATTTCCCCTATGATCTTAAGAAGATGAGTTCGACCGGGATTCTTAGCACCAAAAGGGATTATTCCCTGCTTCGGGAAACACCTTTTGGTAATAGTTATACAGCAGATTTTGCCATGAGGCTGATCAGGGAGGAGGGGCTTGGGAAAGACGATATTACAGATTTTCTGGCGATCAGTTTCTCGGCAACAGATTATATCGGTCACCGGTTCGGACCATCGTCGGTCGAATCTGCAGATGCCATACTTAGACTGGATGAAGATATTGCAAAACTTTTGCGATTCCTGAATGACAGCATCGGGAAGAGGAATGTTCTTATATATTTTACAGCGGCACACGGTATTTCGGAAATACCCTCAATACTCGAAAAAAGCCATATCGCTGCAGGATATTTTAAACAGAACCTGGCACTTCAGCTTCTCAGGAGTTATCTGAATGCGGTTTACGGACAGGGTGACTGGGTAAAAGGGTATCTGGAAAAACAGATTTATCTCAACAGGGTTCTGATTGAGGATGCAAAGATACCCCTCGAGGAGATACAGAAGAAGGTCGCCAGGTTCATGGTGCAGTTCACAGGTGTGGCATCGGCCTACCCCTGCTCAGCTTTTGATGCCGCTGGTTCCGGGAACGGACAGCTGAAAAAGGTTGAAAATAATTATTCTCCCCAGAGATCGGGCGATGTGATCATCACGCTTAACCCCGGCTGGGTAGAGAAAAATGATTATGTTACCGATAACAATTCTCCCTATGAGTATGATTCTCATGTGCCTCTGATATGGTATGGCTGGGCAGTTAACCGTTCGACTGTAAACAGGAAGGTCAATATCACTGATATTGCTGCGACGCTTTCATCCCTTTGCAGGGTACCTTTTCCGAACGCGTGTACCGGGGAGCCCCTGATCGAACTTATGAGGTAGCTACAGCTTATTTAGCCTTAACAGATCCCTGATATGGCTTGCCTCCCTGAGGAGGTCAGGCTTTTTTTCGCACCCGTTTCCAAGGATAACCAGATCTGCACCAGCCATGTATGCCTGCCTGATCTCTTCACCGGTCCTTATTCCTCCTCCGACAGCAATTGGTATTGTTATGTTTTCTCTGACTGATGCTATGATTGTATGAGGAACCGGGCTGTCAGCCCCGCTGCCTCCTTCAAGATATATCATTCCAAGACCCAGCATTTCACCCGCGATGGCAGTTGCAACAACAATTTCAGGCTTATCAGGAGGTATTGATTCTGTCTGGCTCATATACTCCACCGATGTTTTTCCACCGCAATTGATGAGAATGTACCCGACAGATGTTATCCTATCGCGCATATCTTTAAGATAAGGTGCAGCAAGAACATGGTTTCCTATAAGAAGCTCCGGGTTACGTCCTGAGATCAGCGATAGTAAAAGGATCCTGTCGGCCTGGCGGGTCAGCTGGAGCAGGTTCCCCGGAAAAAGGATGATCGGGATATTGCATCTTTCCCTGATTTTGGCTATAACAGCATCAATTCCACTGAAAGTGATGCTTCCTCCGGTAAAAATATAGTCTACTGAGTTTCTGCTTGCCACATCAAGTATCGCATCAAGAGACTCATCGCCTGCCTTGTCGGGATCGATCAGTAAAGCGAGGCTCTTCTTTGCGGGGAAACCGGTTGTTTTCATATAATCTTCTTTTTTGTCCAGACAATGGAATAGTTATCATACCTGGAGTAAAACAGGTCGAATGACTCTTTTATTTTCTCAGTATGTACTTTGCCTTTTATTTCTCCCGACTCCTGTAGTTCGAATGGTTCTATTGTGATGTTGTTCCTGATACTTATTCCCTCCTTGTCGCAGATTTTGTACAGTGCCTCCTTTGCACACCAGTGGATATAAAGATGGTATTTTCTCAGTTCAGGGTCCTTTGTAACCTTTTCCTTTCGGTTCATATACTTGAAGGAAAAGGCAGCAATATTTGAGCTCATATATTCCAGGTCTATTCCGACCTTTTCATTAGTGCTAAGGAGTATTGCGGTAAGGCGATGGGAATGCGATATACTTATAAAATGGCTTCCGTCTTTGAGGAAAGGTTTATTGTTCTTATTGTACACGATACTGGCTTCTTTACCAAGAAGCTCTGCTAAAAGGGCCCTGACACTGAGAAACTCCAGCTTTCTTGAGTTGCTCCTGAAACCTTTATATTTCTTCTTTTCCTCAGCATCGAGCATGACCAGATCTAAAAGAGTACTGAGATCTTCTTCAATCTTCCAGACCCCGAGCACTGAATACTCATTTAGATAATGTTTAGTTATACACCCCATTTCCCTTTAGCGTCTTACCTCTCCTTCCATTTTAATGTCTCGACCATATGAACGATGTCTTCCCTAAAGAATTTTATTACCGGCGCCAGTGAATCTTCATTTGGCGGAGCGGTAAAATATAATGCGCCTCTTAAAAAATTGTGTATGCTGTCCGTAACAACGAACTGCACGGAGGAGGCAGCATTTCCTTTAATATCATACAATATGCCATAGACCCTGTTCTCAGGGTTAAGCCATGGCTGTTCTGTTATTGCATCAGCCTTTATTGAATGGCTATATGCGAAATCATGTGACTCATTGAGAATTGCCTCAAGATTACCGTCTATTTTAATATAGCTTACATGAATTTTTGCCCTGTATTGCGGGAATTCAATATTGAACCAGCATGGTTCACTTATTTTTCCAATATCGTAGGAAATTCTGGCGTACACCGGATATTCAAACACGAATGGGCAGGTGGTATCATATAATCTGTAGCTTTTTAAAGGGAAGTCAATCCTGAAATGTCCCATTGGTTTAGGCACCGTCTGATTTCCGCAACCGACGAGGATGCATCCGATCAGGATGATGATCAGGTATTTATGCTTCCTGTTTTTTAGCATCTCTGCTGTTTATTATTACTTTAATCTCCTTTATTCTTCTTTTATCTGCAGATTCTATAATGAACCGATAGATCCCATGCTCTATCACCTGGTCCTTCAATGGGATCTCACCGGTAATTTCAAGGATCAACCCGGCGAGTGTTTCCGATTCACCCCTTTCTTTCTCAAATGGATCTCCCTCAACCCCAAGTATCTTATAAAGATCATTCAGGAGGATCTTCCCTTCAAATATATAGGAATTTGGATCAAGCTGGCGGTACAGTGGCTTATCTTCATCACTTTCATCACCTATCTCGCCAACGATCTCTTCCAGGATGTCCTCAAGAGTTACAATCCCGGATGTTCCTCCATATTCGTCAATTACTATTGCCAGGTGTATCCTTTTCAACTGGAACTCTTTAAGAAGTTCGTTTATTTTCTTTGTCTCCGGCACAAAATAAGGTGGACGGAGAAGGGCCTGCCACTTGAATGAATCAGGATTACCCGTATATGGCAGCACATCCTTGGCATAAAGGATGCCGGTTACATTATCAAATGAGCCTGAATAGACCGGGATCCTCGAAAATCCTGATTTAATTATTACCGGGACTATTGATTTGAAGCCGGACTGTATATTGATTGTGGTGACATCCATACGGGGACACATGATCGCACTCACATTAATATTCCCGAACTTAACTATGCCCCTAAGGATCTTTTCCTCCTCATTAAGTTCATCCGAGGCAAGTTCGAGTGCATCAGAAAGATCATCCATACTTATGTTTGGCTTTCGGGGTAATGTTCTTTTTTTGACAAATGCCGAGGAAAGCAGGAGTACAGCAGTGACAGGTTTGAAGATCTTTTCCAGTCCGGCAAGAGGATATGCCATAAAAAGTACCACCCGTACTTGATTTTTTGTTGCATATACCTTCGGCATTATTTCACCGAAAAACAGTATAAGGAAGGTTATAATGACTACTTGGATGATAAAACCAAGAACCGGTGAGTCGCTGAAGTTAAGGAGCCGGTTGCTGATAAACGCGGCGAGAATGATCACTGCAACATTTACCAGATTGTTCCCGACAAGTATTGTGCTGAGGAGCTTTTCGGGCTTACTGTATAGTTTTATTGCTGTTACCGCCCTGTTGCTCCTATTGGATTTTATTCTGCCTATTTCGCGCGGGCCAAGTGAAAAGTAGGCAACCTCTGAAGCAGAAAGCAGGGCAGATGCTGACAGGAGAATAATCAGAACGATCATGCCCGTAACTGTTTTAATATCAGGAGGAGTTACTGTGGGGCCTGTAAAATGGATCAGATATGCTAGCAGATAATCCGGTTCCAATTGCATCGTTTTTGTGGTTGCACTAGAACGGAAGGTCGTCTTCGTTTTTCCCGGGAGGAATACTCTCGTCGAAGGGATAGTTTGATTTCGGAGGTTCATTAACCACACCCCCGGGGGATTGTGAATCCCTTTCATATTTATTACCAGATGATTGCGCCGCAGGCTTTTCACCGATTTTGCCGCTTTTTGAACCGCCGATTTCATTCCATTCACCCTCGGAAGATCCGGTGGTGGCTGATGGGATTCCCTGTTTCTTTTCCAGAACCATCATCGTATCTGCCAGAATTTCGGTAATGTATTTGTTGTTGCCATCCTTGTCGACGTACGACCTTGTTTTGATCTTGCCTACAATATACACCTGGGTGCCCTTCTTCACGCTCTTTTCAGCCACCTCGGCAAGAGACCTCCAGAGTACAATATTATGCCATTCAGTCGAGGTAATTGTTTCTCCCTGCTGATTGGTATAGGTTTCACTCGTTGCAAGAGGAAATGTGGCTTTTGCAACACCCTTGTCAAAATACCTGACAACAGGATCTTTTCCAGCGTTTCCTACCAGTATAACTTTATTGACCGACATAGTAATATTCTGTTAATAATATCATATGATAAATGTAAAGTTAACAAAAAAAACTCACCCGGATTAACCAGAATGCCATAAAACCAAATTGGCAAGGGAGTGTTTGTCTATTTCATTGGATTTAAGGCAATAATATTATCCGAAAAAATAAAAATATATGTAAGTGTTTCAATTTAAACAAATAATATTTCTATATTTGCAGGGTTGAAAAAAAAGGATACTCAAAATAATTTGTTGAATTTTAAACTTCACTAAAATGACTAAAGCAGACATTGTTAATGAAATCGCCAAGAACACTGGTATTGAAAAAGTTACAGTCCAGAAGACTGTCGAAGCTTTTATGGAGACTGTAAAGCATTCAATGGTTAGCGGGAATAACGTGTATCTAAGAGGATTCGGTAGCTTCATTGTCAAGAAAAGAGCCAAGAAAACTGCAAGGAATATTTCAAAGAATACAACTATTATAATCCCTGCTCATAATATTCCAGCTTTTAAACCGGCTAAGACATTCATTACAAAAGTTAAATCCCACGTTAAGAAGTAACCCGATATGCCAAGCGGAAAAAAGAGAAAAAGGCATAAGATGGCCACGCACAAGCGCAAGAAGCGTTTGCGGAAAAACAGACATAAGAAAAAATAGCGGATCAGTTTTGGTCACCTTAAGTTATATATTAAACCTAAAGATCAGACGGTCTTTAGGTTTGTTATATTAATACGGTCAATTCCAAAAACATATTAACTCAGATTGAAAGAGTGAAGTGGTAAGCAAAGACTTAATCATCGATGCGGGTGATGCTGAGGTTTCTTTGGCTTTGTTGGAAGACAAGCAGTTAATTGAATTAAACAAGGAAAAGCGCAATATCCAGTTCTCAGTAGGTGATATTTATCTAGGTAAGGTAAAGAAAATCATGCCGGGACTGAATGCTGCTTTCATAAATGTCGGATACGAACGCGATGCTTTCCTTCATTACCTTGACCTTGGAGCACAGTTCAGATCGCTGCATAAATATTATTCATCAGCCGTTCAGAAAAGGGGAAGGATCAATCCTGTCTCTAAATTCAAGCAGGAGCAGGATATTGATAAGGATGGTAAGATATCAGATGTTCTTACAACCGGTCAGACGGTTATTGTCCAGATAACGAAGGAACCTATCTCAACAAAAGGACCCAGGCTGGCTTCGGAGATCTCCATCGCAGGCAGAAACCTTGTTCTGATGCCATTCTCTGATAAAGTATCAGTCTCTTCAAAGATTGAAAGCCCGGAAGAGAAAAGCAGGCTTAAGGCTCTGGTCCACAGTATCAAGCCAAGAAACTATGGGGTTATTGTCAGAACTGTGGCAGAAGGCAAGAAGGTGGCAGTCCTCGATGCGGAGCTACGGGAGCTTGTTAATAAATGGGAATCAGCATTTTATTTAATCAGAAGAGAGATTAAAGCCCCAAGGCTGTTTATCGGGGAGATGAACCGTACTTCCACAATACTCCGCGATATGCTCAATGTTTCCTTCAATAGTATCAATATAAATGATACTGTACTGGCCGAAGACATCAGAAGGTATATAAGAGAGATCGCCCCCGAAAAAGAAAAAATTGTGAAGTTCTATAAGGGTATCCTCCCCATATTTGATCATTTTGGCATCAGTAAACAGATAAAAGCGCTGTTTGGCCGGACTGTCTCTTTCAAGCATGGCGCATATCTTATCATTGAGCATACTGAGGCTCTTCATGTAATTGATGTCAATAGCGGGAACAGATCGAGAACGGGAAATGACCAGGAGGCAAACGCCCTGGAGGTAAACATGGAAGCTGCTTCTGAGATTGCCCGCCAGCTGAGACTCAGGGATATGGGAGGGATCATAGTTATCGACTTTATCGATATGCAGTCGCAGGAGAACAAACAGCAGCTTTTCGATAAAATGCGTGAAATAATGTCGGGCGACAGGACAAAACATAATATCCTCCCTCTTACCAAATTCGGACTTATGCAGATCACGCGGCAGCGTGTAAGACCTGAAATGAATATCCTTACCGATGAAAAATGCCCGGCATGCAAGGGTTCCGGCGAAGTGAAACCCTCAATACTGCTGACCGATGATATTGAAAGAACCCTTTCATTTATAGTCGAAAGGATAAAGACAAAAAAACTTGTTCTGAATGTCCACCCATTTGTAGAGGCATATTTTACGAAAGGATTAATCCCCTATTACAGAAAACTGAACAGGAAATACGGGATAAGCCTGAAGCTACAGGCAGCCCCTTCATATCATATGCTCGAATATCATTTTTTCGACAGGTATGAAAATGAAATAGACCTGGCCTGAAAGGATCCATCAATACCCTGGGGCTGATATTTCCAGTATTGAGTTATCTTTAAAGAACAATTTTTACTGATCATGAAGCGTATAATCCTTACCATATCATTCCTTTTTACCGCATTAATCAACCATGCTCAGATCAATGATCCTGCCTCATGGAATTTCAGTTATGAAAAAAAGGGCGGGAATGTATACGAGCTTATATTTAAAGCGACAATCCAGGAGGGTTGGCATATTTATTCAATTGATGTTCCCAAAGGCGGCCCGATTGCTACAGCATTCAGGTTTGATACTCTCCCCGCGTACCTTCTTATCGGCAAACCATTTGAGGCTGGCAGGCCCCAGGAAAAATTTGATGAAGCCTTCGGGTTTAAAATAAAATCATTCATCAGGGAAGCTGAATTCAGGCAGAAGATCAATTCAAGCTCCGCATCCTTTAAAGTTACAGGAGTTCTCACATATAGTGCATGCAACAATTCAACCTGTACACCACCCCAGGATGTCGAGTTCACATTTATAATAAAGGAGCCGGTCGTCCGGGCCGCATCTGTTACAGGAGGGTCAATAACGGGGGATAACAATAAAGGGTTGCTGAAATTTTTTCTTGGAGCATTTCTGCTGGGCCTGCTCGGAGTTCTGACACCGTGCGTCTATCCGATGATCCCTATGACAGTAGCATTTTTTACACGCGGATCGGAGAACAGGACAAAGTCAGTTTTCAATGCACTTACCTTTGGGCTTTCAATTGTACTGATCTACACTTCACCAGGGATAATTATATCACTTACAGGGGCAGGGGCAGGATTTGCCAGTTCACTAAGTACTCACTGGATACCAAACCTGATCTTCTTTCTGCTGTTTGTGATTTTTGCAGCGTCATTTTTTGGCGCTTTCGAGATCATTCTTCCGGGAAAATGGGCCAGCAGTGCTGACTCAAGAGTTGACAGGGGAGGCATGTTTGCTTCATTTTTCATGGCACTTACAACGGTCATAGTTTCATTTTCATGTACAGGTCCCATTGTCGGAAGTCTCCTGGTTGAAGCAACAAGGGGTGATATTTTAAGACCTACAATCGGGATGTTCGCATTTGGACTGGCATTTGCCTTGCCTTTCACTCTTTTTGCCCTATTCCCTGCAGTCCTTAACAAACTGCCAAAATCTGGCGGGTGGCTCAATTCAATCAAGGTTGTACTCGGGTTTCTCATGCTCGCCTTCAGCATGAAATTCCTCATGACTATCGACAGTGTCTATAACCTCAGGATAATCTCAAGGGATATCTATCTTGCCGTATGGATTGTTATTTTCTCTCTCATGGGATTATATCTTATGGGAAAGATCAAGTTTTCCCACGACAGCGACCTGACACACATCGGTACTTTCAGGCTGTTTCTGATAATTGCTGTTTTCTCCTTTGTGGTCTATCTTATACCCGGATTGTTCGGAGCTCCGCTTGATGGACTTTCAGCACTTCTGCCATCACAGGGCTCTTCGAAATTCAACCTTTCAAAAATGATCTCTGAGAACAGGAATCCATCACCTGTGCAGGCAACCTCTGGTAGTTTGAGCCAGACCTGTTCAGTTCCGAAGTATAACGAGATATTCGAAATGCCTCCTGGACTGAAAGGTTATTATGATTACAAGCAGGGTCTGGAATGTGCGAAGGAGCAGGGTAAGCCTGTCCTTCTGGATTTCAAAGGGCATGCATGTGCAAACTGCAAGCTGATGGAGGCAAAGGTCTGGTCCGATCCTGCA
Organism: Bacteroidales bacterium; assembly: GCA_050013475.1. Taxonomy (GTDB): domain Bacteria; phylum Bacteroidota; class Bacteroidia; order Bacteroidales; family VadinHA17; genus LD21. The sequence continues at coordinate 89,700 of JBEKFE010000002.1, read as the reverse complement.
GTTCTTGAACGGCTGCAGAAAAATTTTGTGATCGTGGCGCTATATGTCGATGACAGGACTGATATCCCGGAGAACGAATGGATCACCGGGATCGATGGTAAGCTTAAAAAAACTATCGGCAAGGTAAATGAAGACCTTGAGATCTCCAGGTTCAAGACGAATGCCCTGCCTCTTTATGTAATTACTGACTACAGGGGCAATCCAATTAACAATCCCATGCCCACAAACCTCAATGTTGAGGAGTATATGAAATGGCTCGATGAAGGTGTGGCAGCATTCAAAGCCAACTAAGGGCCACTTTTCTGTGACACTCTGTGCAAACTTTCCCGATAAATCGGGACAAGTTGCGAAAGCTTTTGAAAATTATTTAATGAATGTTTTGCCTCGGTAAGCATCAATGTTTACCATACAGATTTGTCTGTTCATCCAAGCTTTTCAGCCGCTCATGAAAATGAACAAATAATAATTGCTTTTTGTTATAAATATGCATAATTTTACTCGTGGTAACTGATCCAAGCCAAAAAAACTAAAAAAAATGAGACGCAACTTATTGATATGTATTACGATGTTTTTAGGCATGCAGCTTATGGCTCAGTCCTTAAAACAGGAAGTGATTGCAAGTGCCGGCGGTTACAATACGAGTTCTGACAATCTTTTATCGATCAGCTGGACTCTTGGTGAGACAATCATCCCCACGTTTAAATCGGGGGATGGTACTTTGATTCTGACTCACGGGTTTCAACAGAATCTTATTATTACGGCTATTAATGAGAACCTTGACTCAAAGGTAAATGTGAAGATATATCCAAACCCTGCAAGCGAAGCTGTCAATATCCAGTTCGATGTTCCAACTGATAAGGAAATCTTATTATATCTGCTTGATGCCCAGGGAAGGCTGGTCAAGACAGACCGTATCGAGGAATCGACCGTTGAGAAGAATCTTAACCTTCAGGATCTCCCTTCAGGCGTCTACTATTTGAGAATGATTAAAGGTAATCTTGTGAACGTATATAAAGTTGTAAAACTTTAAAGAAGCTTTTTACTGTCCAAAAGCAATTTTTCCATTCTTTTCATGGCTGCCCCGACATTCATTGTCGGGGCTTTTTGTTTATATAATGCAACCTCTCCGAGGTTGTTGATTGATCTCTGGCTGATAGGCTATGATTTATGTAACCTCTCCGAGGTTGAGTTTTAAAAAAATATTGGTATTTGTTCATGTTGTAACTGCGGGGCGGTTTCATCAATCATAGCACGAAATGATAAAGGTGAATATCGAACCGCGGAGCGGTTTCATCAATCATAGTACGAAATGATAAAGGTGAATATCGAACCGCGGAGCGGTTCCATCAATCATAGCACGAAATTATAAAAGCGACAATCGAATCGCGGAGCGGTTCCATTAATCATATTTCTGTCCAAAAGCAATTTTTCCATTCTTTTCATGGCTGCCCCGACATTCATTGTCGGGGCTTTTGCTTTAAAGTCAATCAGGTTCAGCTATTTAAAATAAAATTGACTTTTTATAAAACAAGTTTTAACTTTGGTATTGTATATATGTTAAATAACAAGTACGTCTCCTTATTTGATAGTTTGATTTACTTCCGGCAGATTTTTCCACTTGTTAGGACTTACTGAAGGAAACAACTGGCAAACTATAAGAAGTATCATTATTCAAAAACCTGAAAGAATGCAAGGAAGCTGGTTAAGAAAAATAATTCGCGGATTGAGTTTAACATCTGCCCTGTTTGTGTTCCAGGCATGCTATGGTACGCCACAGGACTTTGGAAATGATCTGCATATCAAAGGAATTGTAACAGCGAAAACATCGGGGTTGCCAATAAAAGGGATCAAAGTATCTGTTGTGAACGACGTTCAATATTATTTCACCGATGATGAAGGTCAATTTTCGCTATATACCGAATGGCTTGACAACGTAAATGTCAAGTTTGAAGATATCGATTCATCACAAAATGGGTTATTTCGTACCAGGGATACAGTTTTGACAAATGTTGGTAAGCAGGTTTCCCTTAACATCAAGATGGAAGATTTTTAGATGTTATCAGCAGTCAAAAAGTTAGCTTTCCGGAAATTCAGGAAATCAGAAACAAAGCTGCATGAGTTGAATTATTTGTTCTGGGAATGCACTCTCAGGTGTAATCTTAATTGTCTTCATTGTGGAAGTGACTGCTCAAATTCCAGTTCTTTTCATGATATGCCGCTTGAAGATTTCTTATTGGCGCTTGATACAATTGAGAAGCCCTCCGACAATTTCATCGTTGTACTGACAGGAGGAGAACCTCTTTTACGAAAGGACATCGAATTATGCGGAAGGGAGATCAGGAAACGTGGTATGCGATGGTCCCTGGTTTCAAACGGACATCTATATGATAAAGAAAGGCATATTGCCTTGTTGAATGCCGGCCTTGGTGCATTGACCATTAGCCTGGACGGACTGGAGAAGTCTCATAACTGGCTGAGAAATTCAGATCTAAGTTTCAGAAATGTTGAAAATGCAATAGGTCTGGCAGTGAGTTCATCCCGCCTGAATTTTGATGTTGTAACCTGTGTAAACAAACGTAACATCCATGAACTGCCCGATATCCTCGATTATCTGATTCAACATGGAGTAAAAGCCTGGCGGTTGTTTACCATTATCCCGATAGGGAGGGCAAAGGAGAATCCAGATCTGTTTTTGACAGACTTTCAGTTTGAGGAATTAATGGTCTTTATAAGTGAATCCAGGAAAAAAAAGGTGATTGATGTTAAGTTCAGCTGTGAAGGATTTGTTGGAGAATATGAATTGAAAGTAAGAGACAGCTACTTTTTTTGCAGGGCTGGGATCAATATTGGTTCAATTTTATTTGATGGTTCGATTTCTGCCTGTCCAAATATTGACAGGACTTTTATTCAGGGAAATATTTACACAGATAATTTCTATACTGTCTGGCAGAAAAGATTTGAGTTATTTAGAAACAGAAGCTGGACAAAAACTGGAAAATGTTCGGTTTGTCCGGATTACAGAGACTGTGAAGGTAACGGATTTCATAACTGGCACGGAGAACCAAAAGGGTTACTTATATGCCATAACGAACAACTGAAAAAAGCAGAATCCTGCCGGCAGTACGAATAAGAAATACGTCATTACATGGCTGCCCCGACATTTATTGCCGGGGCTTTATGCTTTATAACAAGGTGTTAAATAGAGTTAAAGGGACAAGCTGTATATTCCTTTTTCATATATTAGCATGGACAAAAGAAGAAATCGTGAAAATATTAAGCGCTGCTATGATCATGATCCTGATCGCCTCCGGATGCCTCACAAAAGAAGAGCAGCTGAAAAAAAGGGCCGATAAGATACATGCAGCACTTCTGACCGTTGATACACATTGTGACACCCCCATGGATATTTACAGCTCCGGCTTTGATCTCGGGGTACGTCACGACGATGGTTGCGTCGATTTTCCAAGAATGAAGGAGGGCGGCCTGAATGCTGAATTTTTTGCTGTCTTTACAGGTCAGGGGCAACGCGATGATTCAACTTTGAACAAGGTTCATAAAAAGGCCCTGGCGATTTTCGATGCCATTCATAAAAATGTTGAAAAGAACAAAGCCCTGGCAGCTATGGCTGTTACGCCTGATGACGCCTACAGGCTTAAAAAGGAGGGACGGATCGCTGCCTTTATAGGGGTCGAGAATGGTTATCCCATTGGAAAGGATATCTCCCGGGTAAAGCAATATTATGACCTGGGGGCAAGGTATATTACACTGTCGCATACTAAGAATAATGATATCTGTGACTCGTCGACCGATCCGAAAGGAGCTGAAAACAACGGACTTTCTGATTTTGGCAAAGAGGTGGTGAAGGAGATGAACAGGCTTGGAATGATGGTTGATGTATCACATATCTCCGACAAATCTTTCTATGATGTTCTGAAGATAAGTGTTGCACCCGTAATAGCTTCCCACTCATCATGCAGGGCGCTTTGCGAGAGCCCACGTAACCTCGATGACAATATGCTTCAGGCCCTTAAGCAGAACGGCGGAGTTATCCAGATCTGCCTTTTGAGCGACTATCTTAAGACACCCGAAAAGAATCCGGAACTTGATGCAAAGATTGCAGAGTTAAAGAAAAAGTATGGTGATTACAGTACCCTGCCGGAAGAAAAGAAAAGACTTATCCGCAAAGAATATGCTGATATTCAGAATAAATATGCCAGGCTTGCTACAGTAAAAGATGCAGTGGACCATATTGATCATGTTGTCCAGGTAATAGGAGTAGATCATGTTGGCATTGGCAGTGATTTTGACGGTGGCGGGGGAATAGAAGGATGCAGGACTGCAGCTGAGATGAAGAATATAACTATAGAGCTTCTGAGGAGAGGCTACTCCAAAAAAGAGATTGAAAAGATTTGGGGAGGGAATGTCATGAGGGTCCTGCAGAGAGTTGAAGATATAGCAAAAGGAAAGGTATAGAATTCCTATACCCTGCCTTATCATGTGATTTACTGAGCTTTAACCCTTGAAAACTTAAGCGTTTTTAGCATCCAATCGGGAAGGTTTTTACGATAATCTCTTTTTGTGAGATCGATATACCATCCTATCTTCTTCATAATAGGCACTTTGTGAGTCTCCACAAACTCGATCAACGTCCCGTCAGGATCTTCAATGTATGAAAAATGACCTGCGGCTTCTCCCATGTCAAAGCTTTTACCATCCATGTTGGCTTTTGTATCTATCGTGAAAGGTTGTCCTTTTTCCGTACAGTATTCCCTCAAATTATCCATTCCTGAAATATCGAAACAAAGGTGAATGAACCCCGGATCGCCCCAGAATCTGCCTTCGAAGATCTTTCTTTCGCCTGTGTTGCCAGTGCTTATAAGTTCAATTTCGCTTCTGCCCATCAGCTTGCCGAACGGCCCATAAACCGGTCCGGTTCTTCTTAGAAGCACTCTCCTCAGTTTTGCACTGCCTCCGGGCAGTACTGATATGTCCTCAAAAATGCCTGCAGAATCATAAACCACTTCATCATATCCGAGGATGTCTGAATAGACAACTTTTGCCCTGTCGATATCGGTCACACCGACAATTGCACCATATGTTCCGCCTGTCAGCTTTTTCTCATTCATGAACCAGCCGGCTGCTTCTACCATCTGGAAAATATTCCCGAAAGGATCCTTTATGAAAAAAGTCCGCCCGCCGGAAGGGTCAGGTGACGGGGGACCATAAACCTTTACTGCTTTGCCCTGGAAAGATGCGAAGGTGCTTTCAATATTTTTGACTTTTATCTTGCATGCGAAAATACCGAGGTTGCCAGCCAATATCTCCGATGACGTCTCCTGTGGAGTTCTTCCCTTATATTGCCAGATCTCAAATCCGCCTCCGCTTTGCAGGTTATATGTGAGAACTGCATGCCTCGATCTCGGCTCGCCTCCTGTATATGGCAGCATCAGTTTTGCTTCAGCCTCCTCCTCGAAGATCGGGCAATCCATGCCAAAGTATTCAATATACCAGTTCCATGCTGTTCTCAGGTCCTTAACACCGACCCCCATCTGTTGAATTCCGCCTATTATATAATCTTTCATAATAAAAATATTTTGTTGATCATGTCGATCTGATCCTGTCTGCGATCCTGAAAAAAAGCCATGGCAGGTATCTCCTTATATAAAGCATTATAAGTTCACCGCTGCCAACAAGGATCTCACGATTATTTCTGATGATCCCTCTTATTATCTGATCTGCTGCTTTTTCAGGAGTAATGCCTGCTTCCTGGCCGGCATCCATTTTGCCGTGCTCCCTTCCCTGGGCATCCAGGGCCCGGAGTGATATTTTTGTCCTTACCCTGCCTGGAATGATAACAGAGGCCCTTATATTGTTCTTTTTATTCTCAAGATGCAGTGTTTCAAAAAATCCGTGAATGGCCTGTTTTGAGGCAGAATAGGCAGATCTCAGCGGAAAGCCGAATCGTCCCGATATACTGCTTGTTGCCAGTATATGACCCGATTTCTGTCTGATCATGTGGGGCAGAACAGCTTTTGTAAGGGCGATCGTTCCGAAATAATTTATTTCCATGATCTTCCTGTCCAGCCATAGCGGTGTATCGACAATAGCTGCTCTCTGGCTTATACCACCAAGGTTTATCAGGTAATCTATTCCACCGGTCGTGGCAACCTGCTCATCTGCGATCTGTTCAATACCGGAGGTGTCTGAAAGGTCGAATGGGGCACAGATCATTTTTCCCGGCAGTCCAACGCAATTCTTTAATACTCTGTCGAGTTCTGCAGGTTCATTGGATGAGGCAATGACTGTTGAACCCCTTTTCATGAAATTGCAAACCAGCGCTTCACCAATACCAGAAGAAGCTCCTGTTACCCAGACCACCTTACCGTTGAACCGATTCTTCACAAGCTTGAAAGTTTAGATACCATGGAGACAAGTTCATCATAATTTGTCCTGAGTTCAGCATATTCCATGTTTTTGCTTCTTATATAACTCCTTATTCTAAGTCCTCCGGTGATCCTTCTGAACAAGAGATGATAGCTCCATGCGAACAGACCTGCAAAAGGTATCGAGACAAACACAGCTATTGCCAGCCACCATGGGGAAAAGAAGACAAATGAAAGGACCAGGTACAGTGGCATTAAGACAAGTGCCATGAAAAGTGAAATACTGTATCTGATGGATGAATGGAATTGTACATCGCGGATATTCTTAAGAGAGAGATCAGGAATTGAAACAAAAAGGTAGTTGAAAACTACTCCGTAAATAAAGAGCGGAAAAGTAAGGATAAGCGTAAGTAAACCGCCTATCATACCTGGAAGTCTATGTTTCTTTTTTTCAAGAAGCCTGTAGTCTGTCTTCAGGTTTTTTGCACTGTTTTTAACCCGCAGGCTCAGATTGCATATTTTATGATAAAGATCTTCAGAGGTCGATTTTAACCTGTTGAGACTATTGATAAGCAACCTGTCCCTGAAAAGCTTTGGAGTATTTTTATCATCACTGAATTTGCCGTTAATAATACTCCGGAGTTCATCAATTGCCTCATAATCATCAACTGACTCTATATGAACCATTACCTTCTGCATTTCTTCCGATAGCTTTTCCCTCAGTTCATTCATGGCTTTCTGGGGATTATTTCTGTAAGATTCATAGAACCCGCTGACCTCTACGGGTTTCCCGTAAACCACAGTAAGGACCTGCCTGATCCGGAAGTAATTTGTAAACTCAAGACCTACCGGTACTATCTTTATGTTCATCCTGAAGCCTGTTGCTTCATCGGCCTGAAAGGCAATCCTGCAGATCCCTTTTTTCAGTTGTCTGAGGCGTCTTACACCTTCATGATTTCCTTCAGGCAGAATAACAAGGCCGTTTCTGTTCCTGAGCACATCAATTGTTTTATTGAAGATCAGGTCGTTGCTCCTGACAGCGTTGAAGCCATCCCTGATTCTGTAAACCGGAAGTATTTTCAGGAAATAAAGAATTGAAGCTAAAAAGTTACTTTTGAAGATGTCGGCTCTTGCAAGGAATACTAGCTGACCTTTCTGCGTAAACAAAACGGCAAGAGCGTCCATTAAAGCATTCTGATGGTTAGGGGCATAGATAAGGTGATCTTCAGGATTGATATTTTCCCGGCCGACTATAATTACCTTTCTGTAAAAGACTTTGTTGTGCCAGAAGTTGGCAACTGATTTTACAATTGCATAAAAGGCTGAATACTTCTCAATGTTTTCTTTCCCCATTAACTATAGAATTATGCGCATGGCCATCGGGCCTTAAAAGAAACCGATTGTACTTGCAAGATAAAAAAATGGATTAAAGGTTGTTTTGTAAAAGGGATATTTGTAAAGCAGTGCCGTTATTATAAGTATTTATACCACCTTTTCAGAAGTCCATGTTTGTTTCGGACAGCCTGTCGATAGTTCTCCTTTCCTTTTTTGTCGGACGACCGAATCCCCTGGGCCTTATTCCAAAACCTGCAGTTTTAGCAACCAATATTTTTGATTTTTCATCTTCAGTTGTCAGATCCCTGATAAAACCGTCAACAAGCTTTGCTGAGACTCTGTTCTCTATTGGTCTGATTACCTGGTAGGTATATGTCACAGGCAGTTTCTTCACTGTGATTATTTCATTGGCATCAATGGTCCGTGAAGGTTTGACCTGAACACTGTTGATTAAAACCCTGCCTTTCCGGCAGGCTTCTGATGCAATGCTTCTTGTCTTGAAAATTCTGACAGCCCAAAGGAATTTATCGATCCTTATTTTATCAGAGTCAGCCATGGAATGAGGATTTCTTAACTGCTTATTGCCCTTCCGGTTTTTCTTTCCCTTTAGCCCCTGACTCAGGCGGAGTGGATTTGCCTGATTTATTAAAGGTTGTCATTGTCAGCCCGGTTCCAATTGTCCCGAAGGATTTGATCATTTCTGTTACTAAAGTAATTCTTTCTTCAAGGTAACCTTCTTCCTCCTTTGTCCATGTACTGAGAACATAATTACGCTGAGCTCCCCTTCTGAAATTATTCCCGATCCCCACCCGGATTCTGGCATATTCATCAGTTCCCAGCACCGATGTAATATGTGCAAGGCCATTATGCCCACCGTCACTTCCCTTGGGTCTCATCCTGATGCTCCCAAGCGGCAATGCCAGATCGTCGACAATCACGAGCATATTTCCCAGCTCGATTTTTTCCTTTTTAAGCCAGTAGCTGACAGAATTCCCGCTAAGGTTCATGAATGTTGAAGGTTTGAGAAGGATGAATTCCCTTCCCTTATGCTTAAAGCTGCAGATCGCACCGTAGCGCCGGTCTGTAAAAACAGCACCGGATGCCGTGGCAAGGGCATCCAAAACTGAAAATCCTATATTATGACGAGTATTCCGGTACTCTTCCCCAATATTTCCCAGGCCCACAATAAGATATTTCACTTTGCCTGAACTTTATAACCGGAATGAGATTACTTTTTTTCTTCCTCTGCACCTTCAGTTTCAGGAGCGGCCACTTCAGCACCTTCAACCGGAATTTCCTCTTCTTTCTGGGCAACACGCGATGTAGCTATGGTCAGGACCATCGATTTCTTCGGATCCATCAGCTCAATTTTATCGTACGTAAGATCGCTGACTTTTACTGAATCATGAATTTTAAGTTCAGTGATATCAATAGGCAGGGATTCCGGAATATCACCGGCAAACCCTTTTACAAGAAGGCTTCTTCTTCTTATCCTCAGTTTTCCTCCTGCTATAACCCCGGCTGAATCGCCTGTGACTTTAATAGGAATACCTATTGTTATAGGCCTGGTTTCAGAAACTTCAATAAAATCGACATGGATTATCTTATCTGTAACCGGATGAAACTGGATCTCTTTCAGAACAGCTTCAAATACCTTTCCTTCGATGTTCAGCTTTACCAGGTGAGCATCAGGTGTAAAGACAAGTTTGGTAAAATTGTTCTCATGAGTCGAGAAATGAATATTTTCCTTGCCACCATAGATCACACATGGAACATAATTTGTTTTTCTGAGCTCCTTTGAACTTTTCTTGCCCAGTTCTTTTCTGAAAGAGCCATTAATTTCGATAGTTTTCATTTGTCTTTAATTGTTGTGCTACTCAATTCCGCCTTGCAGAATCCCATTACACGTTTGACATTCTTTTAAAAATTGGCTGGCAAAGATAAGACAAAGGAATCAGAATACAAAATTTGTACTGATCGACAGGTTCATATTGACAGCCTGGACAGTTTTTGCAAAAATATCAGCTATCGAAAGGACCTTTATCTTGGGTGATGTGTTTTTAAATGGCATCGAATCGGTGACAACCAGTTCCAGCAGCGATGAATTGTCTATTCTTTCGATGGCATTGCCCGAGAGAACCGGATGTGTTGCAAATGCCCTGATACTTTTCGCTCCCCTTTCGGTCATCATCTGTGCTGCCAGGACAAGTGTTCCGGCTGTATCGACCATATCGTCGATTATCACCACATTTCTGCCTTCCACTTCACCTATAATAGACATCTCTTCAACAACATTCGGTTTTTTGCGCAACTTGTAGCAAAGCACCATTTCGGACTGAAGGTGCCTGGCATAGGCATTTGCCCTTTTTGAGCCTCCCATATCCGGTGCTGAAACAGTCAGGTTGTCCAGCCCGAGTTTCTCAATATAGGGTGCAAATATTGCTGATCCGAAAAGGTGATCAACCGGTACATTAAAAAAACCCTGGATCTGGTCGGCATGAAGGTCCATCGTAATAACCCTGTCGACGCCAGCCGAACTAAGCAGATCTGCAGAAAGCTTTGATCCTATTGAGACCCTGGGCCTGTCCTTCCTGTCCTGCCTTGCAAATCCGTAATAGGGGATGACAGCGATAACCTTATAAGCCGATGCCCTCTTAGCGGCATCTATCATCAGAAGAAGTTCAAAAAGATTTTCCGCAGGAGGATTGGTTGACTGGACAATAAACACCATACAGCCCCTTACAGATTCATCGTAGCACGGCTGAAACTCTCCGTCACTGAACTCCGTTACGGAGCTTTTACCCAGTTCAATACCGAGGTCATCTGCAATTCTTTGCGCCAGTTGCCTGGATGCCCTGCAGGAAAAAAGTTTCATTGGTGCCTTGCCAAACATCTTCAGTAGTTTTTTTGTTATTTATCAGGAAGTCTATGGATACAAAAATAGAAAATCCGGCTGAATTCAGCCGGATTTTTTGAAAATGTTAATAGATTGTTCAATAAAGTCCAGAAGTTCTTCCCTGCCTCTCTTTTTTGATGCCGAGGAGATAAACGATGTTGGCAGGTCTTCCCATCTTTCCATCATCAAACTGTCGTATTTGCCGATAGCCTTTTTCAGTTCGACCGCCTTAAGCTTATCTGATTTTGTAAAGATCCTGGCAAATGGAACCATGTTTATTCCAACCATCTCCATGAACCTGATATCTGATTCCTGGGGAGGGATCCTTGAATCTATAAGTACAAAAAGACAGGCAAGGTTCTCCCTTTTCATTATATAGGTCTCGACCTCTTTTGACCAGTTGATCCTGAGCTTTGCAGAAACTTTTGCATAGCCATATCCTGGGAGATCAGCAATATACCATTCATCATTAATCAAAAAGTGATTGATAGTTCTCGTTTTTCCAGGCGTTCCGGATACTTTTGCAAGCTTGTTGATCCCGGTGAGCATATTTATAAGCGAGGATTTACCTACATTCGATCTTCCTATGAACGCGAACTCAGGCTCTGCAACAGCTGGGCACTGACTCAGTTTAACACTGCTTTTTATGAATTTGGCTGATCTTATAATCATTTGTTCGCAAAGTCTTTTACTTCAGATCGTTATAAGGTAATGTCACTTTATTGTATACGATGAGCTTATTACCAAGAGCTGTCGTAATTTCTGAGATAATTTCTGACGAGCCCTTTCCGGGTAACGAGCTTTTTCTTAATTGAAGGAGACCGGTATAATCGGATGTATTAAGGCTTTTCAATGATTTGGGAATGAACAGACTGTCTGTGAGTTCACCGTAGTAGAAATTGACTTTGACATTTTTCTTATCAAGCTCAAGGTAAATATTATAGGTTCCGTTTGTCTTATAATCATCCCTGGTCCTGACAACCACAGCAGGATAATCGGTTATTTTTTTACCCTCACTGGTAAATTCTTCAAAATATGGTGTTCTGAGCCCATTTACGAAATTCATTTTTGCCCGTACAGCTCCTGATTTATAATACTGGATCTGTATACCGTTCATTGAATCCCTTTTGAAGGGTGTCCTGCGAAAGACCTCTCCTTCTTCATAGAACCAGACAGCCGTATCCTCCTTCAGGCCTTTTTCGTAACAGAAAGTCTGCCTGACTTTACCGCCGGGATAAAAGCTTTTCATAAGTCCCTGCCTGATGCCATTTTTAAATGTCACCTCATAAGAGAGTGTCCTGTTGCTGTAATATTGTCTGATCCCGGTAAACCCGGTATCGGCCACTGTCTGCGTATCAACAGGATTGATCGCTGCCTGTTTTTTACCGCCTTTACTCAGGCAGCCCTGCGTCGCTAAAATGATGCAGAAGGTGATGATGAATATTGAAATGTATTTCATAAGCTTATTTTATATCGGGATAGCTGTTAATGAAAACTTCCAGGACCTTTGATTCGGGTCTTGGCTCAAGCACCACATCAGTTATCATAGCCGGGAGGAGAACTGTTTCACCTTTTTTGACTATCTCGGTTCCGCTGTCCCAGTGAATAAGGAACTCCCCTTCAGTGCATATATAAATGATGAAGGAATCAATAAGATTATAATCCTTCCGGATGATACTGCTGAAATGCAGTATATTGGTAACAAAGTAATCACAGCTTACCAGATTTACCGTACTGTCAGTAATTAATTCCTTCCTGATCACAGTATTCCCTGCCGGTGAGTAATCAATTGCGTCAAGCGAAAGCTCCGTGTGAAGCTCACGTTCCGACCCATCGGTATTTTTCCTGTCCCAGTCAAAGATCCGGTATGTTATATCAGAGGTCTGCTGTATCTCAACAAGCAGGTTACCTTCACCTATTGCATGGATCCTGCCTGCGGGGGTAAAGAAAACGTCTCCGCTTGTGCTTTCCTCTATATTAAGCATGCCAGGTAATTTTCCTGAAAGGAGGGCTTCGGAAAAGGATTCCCTCGATTCCTGTCTGGAAAAACCTGTGTATATCTTTGCGCCGGGCAGGCTTTCAAGAATATACCACATTTCGGTTTTCCCGAAGGCACCATGTCTTTCCATTGCAAGGTCATCGCCGGGATGGACCTGAATGGAAAGGTCCTTATCGGCTTCAATGAGTTTGATAAGCAAGGGGAATTCCAGTCCGTACCTGTCAAAGATCGCCTCTCCTGTAATGTCGCCCATGTAAACTTCTATTATCTCCTGAATATTATTACCGGCCAGAAAACCGTTGCTTACAACCGACAGATTTTCCGGTACTGCCGATAATTCCCAGCTTTCCCCGATCTTTCTCGACAGGTCTGCATTCTTTCCCCACCTGCCTGCAAGTGCATTACCACCCCAGATCTTATCCATCAGGATCGGTTCAAACTTCAGAGGATATAGTTCAGTCATTTTGTTGCTTTAAAATTCGTAGTCTACCATCGCCTTCTCCTTTGCAATTACTGAGGCTTTTTGTATTGCATCCAGATGTTCGGGGCTCACCTGGTAATTCTGAAGATCGGCAGCTGAACTGAAAACAGAATCAATTGCAAAATCCCATGCATGACCTGCAGAGGTGATGTTCCTCCCTGTCCTGAAATCGATTATATAAGGTAGTTGTTCAGGTAAAACCGAATAAATCTTCTCCATCTTCTCCATCTGGTTTTCCTTTTCATCCTGATCCCTGAAGTCTGTCAGCTTAAAGAATACGATATGTTTCACCATGAGGTTTTTATTATTATTTTTGATAAGATTTAATTTCACAAAAGTATAAATTTATGCTCATTGTTGGAATTGCAGGAGGGACCGGGTCTGGAAAAACAACGGTGGTAAATAAAATAATTGATGAATTTCAACCGGGCCAGGTCATCGTTCTGCCGCAGGATGCATATTACAGGGACAACAGCAATATCACTCCTGAAGAAAGGCAAAAAATAAACTTTGATCATCCCGATTCTGTCGAATTTCAGCTTCTCATTGACCATCTCGATCTTCTGAAAAAGGGTAAACCAATTGCAATGCCCGTTTATTCGTACCTTACCTGTTTAAGGGATAAGGAAACAATTCCCGTCAAACCGGCACGGGTAGTTCTTGTTGAGGGCATACTAATACTCACCGACAGCGGATTGAGGGACAAGCTGGACGTAAAAGTTTTTGTGGATGCCGATCCGGATGATCGTCTCGGAAGGGTCATCCGCAGGGATATATCTGAAAGAGGAAGGTCAGTGACCATGGTGCTTGACCGTTATAATGAAACAGTGAAACCTTCGCACCTGCAGTTTATAGAACCTTCAAAAAGATATGCCGACATAATTATCCCCGGCGGAGGTGAGAACGCGGTGGGCATTGGAATTCTCATCACGATAATAAAACAACATCTGCAAGCAGAGATAGCCTGAATAAATGCTGGAAAGTATAAAACCTGAAGATATTCTGTTCATAGATATTGAAACAGTGCCTGCATCTCCTTCTCTTGAGGATTTCAGCCCCACGATGCAGTTATTATGGGAAAAGAAGTCTGCCATGTTCAGGAAGGATGACCAGTCGGCAGCAGAGGTCTTTCAGAGAGCAGGTATTTACGCTGAATTCGGTAAGATCATTTGTATTTCAGCAGGGTTGATGAGGGGCAGGGATCCCTTTGGCTTCAGGCTGAAGTCATTCTTCGGGGATGATGAGAGAATGATCCTTTCAGGTTTCTCGGACCTTCTTGAAAGGTCATCAAAGGGGAGGGATCTGATCCTCTGCGCTCATAATGGCAAGGAGTTTGACTACCCGTACATTGCAAGGAGGATGATAATAAACGGACTTCCTGTTCCTGAGCTGCTTGATAACGCGGGGAAGAAACCCTGGGAGGTCAGACTTCTTGATACTTTGGAGCTCTGGAAATTCGGTGATTTTAAAAACTTCACATCCCTGGATCTGTTATCGTCAATACTGGGCATTCCTTCCCCGAAGGATGACATTGATGGCAGTATGGTAGCAGAAGTATACTGGAAGGAATCAGATCTGCAGCGCATTGTCAGGTATTGTGAAAAAGATGTTCTGACTGTAGCTCAGGTAATATTGAGGTTCATGAATCTCCCAAAAATAGCAGATGACAAGGTAGAGTCGGTAACTGTTTTTGATTAATCACCCTTTGCAATCCTGACAAATACTTCAACTATTTCATCAGGTTTTTCTGCATGTACCCAATGCCCCGAATCAGCTATTTTAATGATCTCTGCCGAAGGAAAAATTTTGAGAATATCCCTGATATCGCCGGACTTTAAATAATCTGAATTTTCACCTTTGATAAATACTACGGGGAACCCTGAAACTGGCATGATTTGACCTTCACGGTCTATTACACCATCGGTAATTTTCTGAAGGTTTGAGAGCAGGGCTGACGCGTTAAGCTTCCATTCAAAAGTTCCTTCGTGTCCCCTTTTAAGGTTTTTCATTATAAACCCCCTTGTCCTTTCCGAACGGATATGTTCAGAAAGAACTTTCTCAATTTCTTCCCTCAGAGCTGCTGAACCCGGTTCTAAGGAAAGGATTGCTTCAAGGATCTCCCTGTGCTCAATGTAATACGGATTTTGAAGATCATCTGAACCGAACGGTGATATATCAATAATAACCAGTCCATTAAGCCTTTCCGGCCATTTAAGTGCGAACTTTATAGCTGCCTTTCCGCCCATGCTATGACCGCCGAGCACGAATCTGTCTGTTCCGAGGTCATTCATCAGTTCATCCAGATCATCAGCCATTGCATCATAGGAATGGAGATCACTATGTGGTGACTGTCCATGATTCCTGAGATCCGGAAGAATTACCGTGAAATGGGATGAAAGCTTTCGGGCAACTGAGACCCAGTTATCCGAAGAGCCGTAGAGTCCGTGGAGGATTACAAGCGTCGGACCGCTTCCATATTTTCTGAAATAAAGCTTCATCCGGGAATTAATCCATGAGCTCTCTTTTGTACATCATGATAGTGTTCTCAAGGCCGAAATAGAGTGCATCAGATATAAGGGCATGGCCAATTGATACCTCTTTAAGCCAGGGGATATTCTTCCTGAAGTACCTGAGATTTTCAAGGTTAAGATCATGGCCGGCATTTATATCCAGTCCGCAATCCCTTGCCACCTCCGCTGCTATTACGAATGATTCAATTGCTTTTTCACGGCCTGAAGAAAAGAGCCGCGCGTAGGGTTCTGTATATAGTTCCACCCGGTCAGTGCCCGTGAGGGCGGCACTCCTGATATTCTCAATGGTCGTATCGATGAAGATCGATGTCCTGATCCCGCTTTCCCTGAATTTCAGGATGATCATTTTCAGGAATTCCTGGTTTTTTGTTGTATCCCAGCCGGCGTTCGAAGTAATCGCGTCCGGAGGGTCAGGGACAAGAGTCACCTGGTCAGGTTTTACTGATAGTACCAGGTTCGTGAAACCTTCAGATGGATATCCCTCAATATTGAACTCGGTGGTGATCACCGGCTTTATTTCGTGAACATCACTGTACCTTATGTGTCGTTCATCGGGCCTTGGATGAACCGTTATGCCATCAGCTCCAAACCGCTGGCAGTTTATGGCAGCCAGTCTTACATCAGGGATATTTCCGCCCCTCGCATTCCTGATAGTCGCGATTTTATTGATATTTACACTTAACTTTGTCATCCGGCGTTTATAGTTTGCAGCCTGTTCTGTATTTGAAATGCAAAAATACAATAACTGCTGTTTTTTTTCTTATTTTAGTTGAAAATTAGAACTCCGCATTACAGATATGCAGGCAAAAGATCTTATTTCAGATATTATTCCGTCGCTCAAGACATCTGACACCGGGCAGACAGCACTTAACTGGATGGAAATATTCAGGATATCTCATCTGCCCATTGTCAATAACCAGGATTTCCTGGGATTGATCTCCGATGCTGATATTTATGATATGAACCAGCCTGAAGAGGCTATCGGAAATCATAAGCTGACCCTTCTTAAACCATATGTCACGGCAGAACAGCATTTATTCGAGGTAGTGGGGTTAGCTTCAAGGCTCAAGCTAACGGTTATTCCTGTGCTTGATGAGAATAATCATTACAAGGGAGTGATAACTGCAGGGGACCTTCTGAGACACATTGCCGGTATTTCTTCTCTTGATCAGCCAGGCGGGATAATTGTCCTCGAACTTCTTGAAAGAGATTATTCTCTTTCCCAGATAGCCCAGATAGTAGAAGGGAATAATATCAAGGTTCTATGCATGTACATTACTTCTCCGGCCGATTCAACAAGGCTTGAACTGACAATTAAAGTCAATTCCAATGATCTGTCATCAGTTATCAGGACCTTCGAGAGGTACAATTATGACGTTAAAACCTGGCTGGCTGCGGATGATAATCTTGATCGCTTTTACACCGAAAGGCTTGATATGCTTATTAAATATCTGAATATCTGAAATCACCATGCTTGAGAGGGTTGCAATTTTCAGTTCCGGTTCCGGGGCAAAGACAAACGAGGTAATCCTTAAACTTATTAATGATTTCTGCCACAGAGGGATCAATGTCCAGCTTCTTGAAAAATCAGGAGCTTCTTCAATTTTTCCTGGCGGAAAGCTGATCGAAAAGTTTACCGATCTGAGAACCATGTCGGTTTTGCCCGACCTGGTTCTGAGCGTGGGAGGTGACGGGACTTTTCTTGAAACAATGATAAAGGTTAAGGAACTAGGTATTCCTGTTGCAGGCATAAATACCGGCAGGCTTGGATTTCTTGCAAATATATCTGAAGACGAGGTAAGCAATTCCCTTGATCAGATATTCAGAGGTGATTATGAGATAATTGAAAGAAGCCTTCTGATGCTTTCCGGGCCGGAGGAACTTTTTGGAGAAGGATCTTCAGTTGCACTTAATGAAATAACTGTCCAGAAGGCCGATCCCAGCATGATTACCATAAATGTGTACGTTGATGATATCTACTTAAATACATATTGGTCTGACGGATTGATTATCTCAACTGCGACCGGATCTACAGCCTATAATCTTAGTGTCGGAGGCCCAATACTTTCTCCTGAGGATGAGAGTATTATTATTTCTCCAATCTCTCCGCATAATCTCACCATCCGTCCAATTATCATTTCGGGCAACAGCAGACTAAAAATGATGATTGAAGGCAGAAGCAATGAATACCTTGTCACTTGCGACTTCAGGTCAAAAAGAATTTCTTCCGGCATTGAGCTGGAAATGACAAGATTCCCACAAAAGCTTAAGACAGTGATGCTTAAAGGGCGCGACTTTTACAGTACGCTTAGAAATAAGCTCATGTGGGGCGCCGATAAGCGGAATTGATCCTATCCTGGACCTGCATCCTGCTAATATAGATTAGAATATTATATTTGTACTTGTAATTAAAGAACAGGAGCTATGAAACGATACTTTGCACTGCTGCTGCTTTTTTGCTTTTTTACCACTATTTCTGAAGCCCAGGAACTTTTCAAGACGAGGAGAATGGAGGCAGTCGGTGGAGTCGGGATCTCACAATTTTTCGGTGATATCGGCGGTTTTTCGCAGACTGAGGATATACTTGGGCTGAAAGATATCATTTTAAATCAGACCAGGTTCACTATTGAGGGAGCAATAAAATACAGGGTCATTCCAGAAGTCAGTTTAAAGGTTAGTTTTAACTTCGGCATGTTTCATGCGAGTGATGCGAAGGGTTCAAATGAGGACCGCGGCATGGAGGCAACGACCATGTTTTTTGAACCTGCACTTACCGCAGAGTACTATTTTATTAAAAGTACGCAGGAGAATAAATACTCCTTTATAAAAGGCAAGAATATAAGAGGCTCCTTTTTCTCTTTCATGGATTTTTATGCCTTTGCAGGCATTGGAGGGCTCAGCTACCACGTGAAGGGTAATGAAGCTCTTGTTACCGCAGGAATGGTAAATAGCGGATTTACAGCTGTTATACCTGTTGGTATCGGAGTCAATGTGAATCTTAATCCAGACTATAATCTTGGTCTGGAGCTTGGAGGAAGATATTCTTTCTCTGATTATCTCGACGGCTATTCCCCGCAATATTCAAAGTCAAATGACGTTTATTATTTTTTGACTTTTACTTTTACTTATAAAATACCAACCCGTAAAAATGGTATGCCTAAGTTTTTAAGTAAAAGTAGATTTTGAACTGTTGCGTCCATTTGATGAAGAAACTACTCTGTCTCATTTTATTAGCACTCCATTTTCAGTCTTTTTTCGGACAGAGGAATGCCGATTATGGTGTGCTGGCAGGGGTGACAAGCTATATCGGCGATATAAATCCGGGCCGCTTATTATATGACCCCCTGCCTGCAGCAGGAGTTTTTTATAGGTACAATTTACACCCGAGGCAATCTATAAGATTCGATGTTTTGGCAGGTGGTGTAAGAGCGAGTGACCTGGATTTCAAAAACGCGTTCCAGCAAGCCAGGGCTGCATCATTTTCAGGTGAGGTCGGTGAGGTGGCAGCTCAGTTTGAATTTAACTTTTTCAATTATTCCACCCTCGGCAGAAGATGGAATTATTCACCTTATATAGCTGGTGGTGTTGGCGTGGCAGTTGTAAATACAACATCATTTGCCGTGATCCCGGTCATTCCTTTTTCGTTCGGTTTCAAAGTCAATATTTATAAAAATCTTGGTTTGGAGGTTGAATATAGTTTTCGTAAGACTTTTTATGATAACTTTGACGGCTTAAAAGATTTTATAGACCCCGCAGATCATGGGTGGCTGCATGATAATGACTGGTACACATTTACTGGAGTAGCCCTGACCTGGAAAATGTATAACAGGCTGGCAGGCTGTCCGGCATATGAAGATGTGGATTCCAGAAGGAAAAAATAGTGATGTCAGTAAGAGAGCAAATAAATACTGAAAAACTACCTGTGCACATTGCGATCATTATGGATGGCAATGGCAGGTGGGCCACGCAGAGGGGAATGGAGAGGAACTTTGGACATGAACAGGGAGTCAACGCGGTAAGATCGGTCATTGAATGTGCAGCAGAATTAGGGCTTAAGTACCTGACCCTTTATACCTTTTCAACAGAGAACTGGAGCAGACCGGATGATGAAATTTCAGCCCTTATGAGAATAATGGTCCAGTCGCTTAACAGCGAGACCGGAACATTAATTAAGAATAATGTCAGGCTGATGGCTGTCGGAGATTTGCAAAGACTTGCTGAGGATGTACGTGAAAGGCTTTTTGAAACTATCAAGCTCACATCTTCAGCAAACGGACTCAACCTGGTTGTTGCGCTGAGTTACAGCTCAAGGTGGGAAATTGTTGAAGCGGCCAGAAAACTGGCTGAGGATGTAACAAACAAAAAGATCACTCCGTCACAGATAGACGAGGTTGCATTTGAAAAGTACCTCACCACATATGGAATACCTGATCCTGAACTAATGATCAGAACCAGTGGTGAACTGAGAATAAGCAATTTCCTTTTATGGCAGCTTGCATACACGGAATTGTATTTTACCGATCTTCTTTGGCCAGATTTTGGTAAAGAAGATTTTTTTAAAGCTATCCTTGACTATCAAAAGAGAGAAAGACGTTTTGGAAAAACAAGTGAACAGGTTCTGGAAAAATAATATTAAAATGCTGATTAACAGATTTAAATGTATTCTGACGGTAATGTCGGTGATGTTGATAAGCCTTAATGGCTTTGCGCAGGAAGAAAAGGGCATAGCAAATTATCTGTCTCCCGGAGACTATATACTTAAGGCGATCACCATATCAGGAATAAAATACCTCGATTCAAATGCACTTATAGGCATTTCAGGTTTGAGGATCGGGGAGGAGATCAGCATCCCCGGGGACAAAATAACGGTTGCTGTTCAAAAATTGTGGGAACAGGGCTTATTCTCTGATGTCAGGGTTACCTATACCACTATTGTTAATGACTCATTGACTCTGGATATATACCTGCAGGAGCGGCCCCGTTTATCCTCAATAAAGATGGAAGGTATAAGAAGTTCTGAAATAGAGGACCTCAATAAAAAGATCGCACTTCCGGCAGGGTCGCAGGTAACAGCATTTGCACTTAGCAATACCGAAACAATAATTAAGGATCATTATATTGAGAAAGGATTTCTTAATACCGAAGTGACCTTTATTCAGAAGGACGACCCTGAAAGGCCAAATAATGTTATACTCACTGTAAAGATAGACAAGAAGCACAAAGTTAAGATCGCCGAGATCAAATTTATAGGGGCTAATACTGTTGATACCAAAAAGCTTCTTCATAAGATGAAAAGCACAAAAATAAAGAACTGGAACTTTTTCAGGCCCTCCAAATACATTGCATCCAAATATGAAGAGGATAAAACAAAGCTTTATAAATATTATAATGATAACGGTTTTAAGGATTTTACAATTCTTTCTGACTCCCTCTATCGCGTTTCCGATAACAGGATAGGCCTTCAGTTAAGGATTTACGAGGGGAAACAGTATTTCATTAGGAATATAACCTGGGTAGGGAACAGCATTTATCCCAGGGAGCTTCTTTCAAGGAAGCTGAACATTGAGAAAGGTTCTGTTTATAACCAGTCGCTGCTGGAGAAAAAACTCAGCGTCGATGAGGATGCCGTCAGTTCACTTTACCTTGATCATGGCTATCTGTTTTCAAAGCTTGTTCCTGTGGAGGCAAGGGTGGAGGGTGATTCTCTTGACCTTGAAATAAGGATATATGAAGGAGATCAGGCATATCTCAACAACATAATTATCAGTGGCAATACCAGGACAAATGAGCATGTCCCGCGAAGGGAGCTCTATACGCTTCCAGGTGATCTTTTCAGCAAGGAGAATATTATTCGTTCGGTACGACAGGTAGGGGTTCTTGGCCACTTTGATCCTGAGAAGATCACCCCGCAACCTATTCCTGATCCAACCAACGGAACGGTTGATCTTCTTTACAAGCTCGAAGAAAGAGCTAATGACCAGTTTGAAATATCGGGTGGATGGGGAGCAGGCATGCTTGTGGGTACAGTGGGAGTCCGGTTCAATAACTTCGCTATGCGAAACTTTTTCAAACTGAAAGACTGGAAACCTTACCCATCAGGCGATGGTCAGTCGATAAGCCTCAGGGTGCAGACAAACGGAAGGGTCTATTCGTCTTACAATGTTTCATTTGTTGAACCCTGGCTTGGTGGTACAAAGCCAAATACGCTCAATATTTCTGCTTACCATTCATTGATGACCAATGGTCAGAAGCAAGGGACGGATGGCAGTCAGTCAATGACAATTGACGGGATTTCAGTCGGCGTCGGAAAACGACTGACATGGCCTGATGACTATTTTTCACTTTATGGAGAAGTCAATTATCAGAGATATAATCTATTTAATTATACGGTGTACACCTTCCTTTTTGATAATGGTATCTCAAACCTGCTGAGCTTCACAGCCCGGTTGATGAGGTTCTCAACAGCACCCAACCTTATATATCCGCGAAGCGGGTCATCATTTTCACTCTCCCTTCAGATCACACCGCCATATTCACTTCTTTCAGGGAAAGACTATTCGGATATGACGGGCGCCGAGAAATACAAATGGATAGAATTTCATAAATGGGTCTTTAAAGCAGATTATTATTTCCCGCTCAGCACAAATGACAAGCTTGTCTTAAACACCAAGTTTGCATTCGGTTACATCGGGTACTTTAACAAGGATATCGGACCTTCTCCGTTTGAGAATTTTTATGTCGGAGGTGATGGCATGACAGGATACAGCCTTTACGGCCGCGATGTAATAGGTGCCAGAGGTTATACAAACGGATCCCTTACACCTGTGGACCCCAATGAGCCGACCGTTCTGTCAGGAAACGTCTATTCCAAGCTGACTTTTGAACTAAGGTATCCGGTATCCTTAAATCAGCAGGCTACTATCTATGTTCTTACCTTTATGGAAGCCGCAAGAGCATGGTATGCTCTGAAGGAATATAATCCTTTCGATATGTACCGCTCCGCAGGAGTTGGTGTCAGGGCAAACCTGCCAATGTTTGGACTGCTTGGCGTTGACTGGGGCTATGGATTCGATGCAGTGCCAGGTAACCCCACCGCAAATAAATCGCAATTTCATTTTGTAATCGGCCAACAATTTTAACTTTGTTGAACCTAAAATAGACTTATATGAAAAAGATAGCATTTTTAGCGCTAATTTTAATTCTGACATCAGTTGTCGCCGTCGCTCAGAAATATGCTTTTGTTGATTCCGAATATATCAGGAAAAACATTCCGGCTTTTAATGCGGCTCAGGAGCAGCTTGACAAACTTTCCAAACAATGGGAAAAAGAGGTTTCGGATGGTTATGCAATTGTTGAACAAATGTACAAATCATACCAGAGCGAATCAGTGCTTCTTTCCCAGGATATGAAAACAAAAAGGGAAGAGTCAATTGTTGCAAAGGAGAAGGAGATGAAGGATCTTCAGAACAAGTATTTCGGAATGGAAGGTGAACTCTTCAAGAAGCGCGAAGAGCTGGTAAAACCGATCCAGGATGAAATTCTGAAAGCGATCAAGGAGATCGCGGTCGATGGTAGCTACGCAGTAATCTTCGACACTGCTGCAGGCGGGAATATCCTTTTTGCAAATCCTAAATATGACCTTAGCGACCAGGTACTTCAAAAATTAGGATATAAGAATTAATTAATTATTTTTGCATCGAATGTATAACATAAACGTATTAGTAATGAAAAGATTTACAGGAGTTTTATCGCTGGCTATTCTGATAGTATTCTGTGGGCTGAAGACAGAGGCACAGACTTTTAAATTTGCTCATATCAACAGTGATGAATTAATAAAGGCTATGCCTGAATATGATACTGCCATGGCCAAGCTGCAAAGAACCCAGAAGGAACTGGTAAATGCTCTTGAATTAATGCAGGTAGAGCTCAATAATAAGCTTGAGGCTTATAACAAGGACAGCAAGAACCTTACTGACCTTGTAAAGCAGACAAAAGAGCAGGAAATGTCTGATATGAATAAAAGGATCCAGGATTTTCAGCAACAGGCTCAGACACAGCTGCAGGAGCAGCAGACGACACTGACTCAGCCTATCTTTGCGAAAGTCGATAAGGCCATTAAGGAAGTGGGAAAGGAAGGCGGATATACTTATGTATTTGATGTTTCAAAAGGACAGGTGCTCTATTTTGATGAGACAAAAAGTACAAATATCATCGCTGCGGTCAAAGCAAAACTGGGACTTAAATAATACCGTACTGATAAACCGGTGACCATCCCGCTGGGATGGTCATTTTATTTTGAATGAAAGTGAAGGAAAGACCGATTGGAATTTTCGATTCAGGAGTAGGCGGACTGACAGTAGCTCATGCCATTAAACAGATACTTCCTGGTGAAAGTCTTATTTACTTCGGCGATACAGCTCACCTGCCGTATGGTGACAAATCTGAAGAATCTATAAGATATTATTCAGAAAAAATTACTGGTTTTCTTCTTGAGAATGATGCCAAAGCCGTCCTTATTGCATGTAACTCAGCTTCAGCTTCAGCCTATGAATACCTGAAAGAGAATTATGGTGACAGGACTATTTTACTGGATGTAATTGATCCGGTCGTTGAATATATAAGGACAAGGCAGTTCAGTAAAATTGGTGTGATAGGGACCAAAAGGACAATCGGTTCAGGTACGTATGAGCAGAAAATCATAAGGAACAATGCCACCACCAAAGTAATCTCTCTTGCAACACCATTGCTGGTACCAATGATAGAAGAAGGCTTTATTTTTGATGATATCAGCAATGCCATAATCCGCACATACCTTTCACATGAATCTCTGTCAGGGATTGAGGCCCTTATACTGGGTTGCACACATTACCCGATCATCAGGAATCAGATCAGCAAGTTTTTCAATTTCAATGTTGAAGTTGTGGATTCAGCCAGGATTGTTTCTGCCGCGCTCAGGGATGCACTTGACAGGAATGGTCTCCTTAATGATTCAAAAAGGGTCCCTGACAAGTTTTTTGTCTCAGACTACACGGGTTACTTTGAAAAAATAGCGAGGATGTTCTTTGAACAGAATATCAATCTTCAAAAGGTTGATATATGGAGCTGATCTCCAGCTACTTCTCGTACCATCCTGCGTACATCAGGTAATTTTCAGCAATCTTTTCTATCATCTCCCTCGTCTGACCCGGATCGATCTTCTTCATGAATTTTGCAGGCACACCTCCCCAGATACTATTGGGTTCTATCCTGGTGCCAGAAAGTACAACCGCACCGGCAGCTATGATCGAATTTTCTCCTATTACCGAATGATCCAGAATTATTGAACCCATACCGATAAGTACATTTTCACAGATTTTTGCGCCATGGATCACTACATTATGCCCGATCGATACATTATCCCCGATCTCTATTACTGATTTCTCGTAAAGGCAATGCAAAACTGAACCATCCTGTATGTTCACCCTGTTACCTATCCTTATAGGGTTCACATCGCCCCGTATCACCGTATTAAACCAGATACTGCAATTGTCGCCTATTACGGTATCTCCTATAATTGTTGCATTATCGGCCAGATAGCAATTGTTACCTATTACCGGCTCAAAATCCCTTACCTTTTTTATTAATGGCATCTTTGTAATATTAGCCTGCCAAAGTTAAATAAAAACCGGCTCTGTTTTGTCCGATATGAATATGATCAAAATCATTTCAATTAGATGCATAAAATTGACTTTTCAATGTTTAAAATATGTAATTTTGTTGCCTGATCACAGTTAATAAGTTATCTGACGTTCAACAAAAGTCCTATAAGTTGGTTAATTGAATGCATATGAGGATCATCTGGTTTTTCGTATGCATTTTTCTGTCAGATATTTGAGGATTTTATAACGAAAAAAACATGGGTACAAAACCACAGATTATCGAAAAAGATGAGGTAGTGATTCGTTTTTCCGGCGATTCGGGTGACGGAATGCAGCTCACCGGAACACTATTTTCGGATACTGCTGCACTTTATGGAAATGATCTCTCAACATTCCCCGATTACCCTGCTGAGATCAGGGCTCCTCAGGGAACAGTGGGCGGCGTTTCAGGATTTACGGTCCATATGGGCCATTCTGAGATCAATACTCCGGGCGACTATGCCGATGTGCTGGTCGCAATGAATCCGGCCGCTATCAAGGCAAATGCAAGATGGATTAAGGACAGGAGTACCATCATCTACGATAAGGACAGCTTCACCGAAAAAAATATTGAAAAGGCAGGATACAGCAAGGATCCGATAGAGGAGGAAAAGCTTGAAGCATATAATATCATAGCAGCCCCGATCTCAACGATGGTAAAGGAAGCGCTTAAGTGCCTTGAACTTGATCAGAAATCGATCCTCAGGACAAAAAATATGTTTGCCCTTGGAATGGTGTACTGGATGTTCGACAGGAAGCTTGATTATACAGAAGATTTCTGCGATAAAAAATTTAAAAGCAAACCGGAAGTTGCAAAGGCAAATAAGATCGCCCTCAGGGCAGGCTATTATTATGCCGAGACGATCGAAGCACTTGAACCAGTGAGGATAAGCCCCGCGGCCATAGCAAAGGGCAGATACAGGAACATTAACGGGAATGAGGCAACTGCATGGGGATTTATTGCCGCAGCAGAACGGGCTAATCTCAGTCTTTTTATCGGGTCTTATCCGATAACTCCTGCTACCGGGATTCTCGAAGCATTATCTGCAAGAAAGGATCTTGGTGTTAAGAGCTTTCAGGCTGAGGATGAGATCGCTGGTATCTGCAGTGCCCTGGGCGCCTCTTTTGCTGGTTATCTGGCAGTTACTTCCACATCCGGACCAGGCCTGGCACTTAAGTCGGAGGCTATCGGGCTGGCAGTCATGGCTGAACTTCCCCTTGTAATTGTGGATGTCCAGCGCGGCGGTCCTTCAACTGGATTGCCGACCAAAACTGAACAAGCTGATCTTATGCAGGCGCTGTACGGACGAAATGGCGAATGTCCGGTTGTCGTCATTGCGTCAAGCACCCCATCCGATTGCTTCCATTATGCATTCCAGGCAGCCAGGATCGCGCTTGAACATATGACACCGGTGCTGCTTCTTACCGACGGATACCTTGGCAACGGATCTGAACCCTGGAAAATCCCCTCTGTATCAGATCTCCCAGAGATAAAGCCTCCGATCGCTAAAGAAAGCGATGGTCCATACTACCCCTATGAGAGGGATGCGAAGCGTTTTGCAAGGTCGTGGGCAATTCCGGGAACGCCCGGTCTTGAACACAGAATAGGAGGTCTTGAGAAAACTGAAAGGGGGAATGTTTCGTATGTGCCGGAAAACCATGAGCTGATGATCAGACAAAGAGAAGAAAAAGTAAACAACGTTGTTGAGAAAATTCCTGATCTGAAAGTTTTTGGCGAAGAATCAAACGACCTTCTTGTTGTTGGCTGGGGTGGATCTTACGGACATCTTCTTACGGCCGTAAGGGAACTACAGAATGAGGGCTATAAAGTGAGCCTGGCTAATTTCAACTATATAAAGCCATTCCCAAAAAATGTAAGGGACGTTTTCAGAAAATTTAGAAAAATAGTTGTTTGTGAACTTAATCTTGGTCAGTTTGCGAATTACCTGAGAATGAATTACCAGGAGTTCACATATCACCAATTTAATAAGGTACAGGGAATACCCTTTACCATAAATGAGATCAAGGAACATTGTATAAAACTGCTGGAGGAAAAATAATATGTCAGAAACAGAAGTTATCAAATATACGGCAAAAGATTTCAAGAGCGACCAGGAGGTAAGATGGTGCCCCGGATGCGGTGATCATGCAGTACTCAGTGCTGTACAAAAAGCCCTGGCTGAAATAGGTGTCCCCAAGGAGAAGATCGCATTCATTTCCGGGATCGGATGCTCGTCAAGATTTCCCTACTATATGAATACATACGGATTTCACGGGATCCATGGCCGAGCCTCCGCTATAGCGACAGGTGTTAAAACTGCCAATCCCGGTCTTTCCGTCTGGCAGATCACCGGAGATGGCGATGCTCTGGCTATAGGTGGTAACCATTTTATACATACCATCAGGCGAAACATCGATATTAATATCATTTTGTTTAATAATGAGATATACGGTCTTACAAAGGGACAATACTCACCGACATCAGATAAAGGCCTTGTTACCAAAACATCACCATTTGGCACCGTTGAGGAACCATTCTCGGTGGGAGAGCTTGTAATTGGTTCCAAGGGTAAATTCTTTGCCAGGACATTTGACGGGAACCTTTCCCTGTCGACCCAGATCTATGTTGAAGCGGCAAAACATAAAGGGACTTCTGTGATCGAGGTGCTTCAGAACTGCGTCATCTTCAATGACGGAATCCATGAAGAGGTAACAGGCAAAGAGGTCAGGGATGACAGGACAATAATTCTGCAACATGGCCAACCTATGACCTTCGGAAAGGATGGCCGTGAGGGACTGATTCTGGACGGTCTCAAACTGAAAGTCGTAAAGATAGGCGAGGAGGGTATAACAGAAAAGAGCCTTCTTGTTCACGATGCCCACGAAAATAACCCTGGCATACAGTATATGCTGGCCAATATGAGATATCCCGAATACCCTGTAGCCCTTGGAGTTATCAGGAATGTCGAGTGGCCAACATATGAAACTGCAGTTGAAAACCAGATAAATGAGGTCAAAAAGACATCAAAGATCAAATGCCTGGATGATCTGCTTAACTCCGGCTCGGTCTGGACTGTAGATTAAGAGTTAACCACCTCCTCCCGACGCCTCGGTCGGGGTACTCTCCGCTATAGCGGGGCAGGCTCTCCTTTTCAAAGGAGAAGAAATGAAGAATATACAAAATATTACTTTCCCCTCCTTTGCAAAAGGAGGGGTGGCCCCTGACGTTTACAGTCAGAGGACGGGGTGGTTCATATAATTTTATTAATTTTATCAGTTGATAAAGTGATACTTCCGGATGGACAAATTCACTAACAATGATCCTGAATACAGGAAGCTTTTGCATGAGCAGCAGGAAAGGCTCAAGGAGCTGGCATGCATAAACCAGACCACATCCGTCCTGAAGGAGGGAAAACCGGTTGATGAAACTTTACAGCAGATAGTGCTTCTGCTTCCTGCGGCATGGCAGTACCCCGATTATACCGTTGGCAGGATAAAATTCATGAATCAGGTCTTTGAAACTTCCACATTCATTGAGACTGGCTGGCGGATGTACCAGGAATTTTCCACTATTGATGGAGAAAAGGGATCCATCGAGGTTTTCTATACCCAGGAATTCAGGGGCGAGGATGAAGGCCCTTTCCTGAAGGAAGAAAGAGATCTGATCCAGAACATTGCCAGTCTTCTTTCGGGCTATATAAACAGCTTCAAGGCCCGTGACCTTTACAGGATGACACAAACAAATGACCTGGTTGAGGATGACCTTAAAGATGTGCCAAGCAGGAAACTTCTCCAGAAATTCCTCGACAGGCATAATGCCGAAAGAGACATCTTTCATGATCTTCAGCCATTTAAGGTAAGGGAGATCCTTCTTATAGCAAACCTGTATGATGCATATTCGATCGAGGGTGAAGGAAGATTTTCCGACCATATACTGGGTGAATATTACCAGCTAAGCCTTACTTCCATTCCAAGGGTCACAGGAGTATCGGGTGAGGAGGAAGCCTTCAGCCGCCTTAAATCGAGGCATTACGACATGATAATCATAATGATCGGGGTGGATAAGGAGAGCCCTATGCAGCTTTGTAAGAAGATCAAGGAAAAATATCCATACATACCGACTTTCATTCTTCTGAACAGCTCGTCGGATGTGGAGTTTGTGAAGAAGCAGAAATCGGGGGGTGTACCATTCGACAACTATTTTGTCTGGACAGGCGAATCAAAAGTATTCTTCGCCATGGTGAAGCTGCTTGAGGATAAGGTGAATGTTGAGAATGATACGAAGATCGGTCTGACACGCGTTATCCTGATCGTTGAAGATTCGGTGGTCTATTATTCAAGTTACCTGCCGATACTCTATACCCTAGTGCTTGAACAGACAAAGAACCTGATCGAGGATGTCTCTACAGATGAGTTGTATAAAGTGCTTAAACTCAGGGCAAGACCAAAGATACTGCTCGCAACGACCTATGAGGACGCAATCCTGATCTATAACGAATACAAGGAGAATCTGCTCTGTGTGATTTCGGATATGAGATTTCCGAAAAACGGGGTTTTGAACGACATGGCTGGTTTTGATCTTATACAGCACGTGAAACATGAGCTTCCCAACCTTCCAACGGTGCTTCAGTCATCGGATTCATCTAACGCAAACATCGCATTTACCCTGAAATCCAGTTTCATAAATAAAAATTCTGACAGTCTTCTCCAGGATCTTAAATCATTTATCAACTACTATCTCGGTTTCGGACATTTTGTTTACAGGGATAATAAGGGTCGCCAGATAGCTGTTGCCAAGTCTATGAAAGAGTTTGAATCATATCTTGAGACAGTACCTGAGGATTCCCTGGTATATCATGCAATGAAGAACCATTTTTCGCTCTGGCTGATGGCGAGGGGCGAGGTGCAGATAGCCAAGATGATCAACCCGATGAAAGTTTCCGATTTCCAGAGTTTAAAGGAATTAAGGAGGTTTCTTATCGATATCATCAGGAAACGCAGGAAGGAGATGAACAAGGGCAAGGTAGTGAATTTTGAAGAGTCGGCCGTGATCGATGAGACAAATGTGGTTAGTCTTGCCGGTGGATCACTTGGAGGAAAAGGCAGAGGACTTGCCTTCATCAATACCCTTATCTACAGTTTTGAACTCGGCCGTCTTATCCCGGGGATTAATATTAAAACCCCCATTACGGCTATAATCGGCACCGATGAGTTCGATATGTTCATGGAGCGTAACCATTTGTGGGACAGGGTAAAGGAAGAGAAAGATTATAATGTTCTTCAACGCCTTTTCATCGAAGGAAGCCTCAGTTACAGTCTCGAAAAAGAGCTTCGGATTTTCATTAAGCTGATTGAGAAACCTCTCGCTGTAAGATCATCAAGCCTTTTCGAAGACTCGATGAGCCAGCCATTCTCAGGCATATTTGGTACTTATCTTCTCCCGAATAATCATCCCGATTTTGATACCAGGCTAAGGCAGATCGAGGATGCAATAAAGCTTGTGTTCGCCTCAATATACTCAAAAAGCGCCAGGACATATTTCGAAGCAATAGATTACAAGGTCGAACAGGAGAAGATGGCGATCGTGATACAGGAGGTTGCTGGGAACAGGTTCGAAGATGCCTTCTATCCAAACATCAGCGGGACAGCTCAATCATTCAATTTCTACCCGGTGGCTCACATGACCCCGCAGGATGGTTTTGCCGTGATAGCTGCCGGACTTGGACAGTATGTTGTGGAAGGTGAAAAGGCATTCAGGTTTTCACCCACATACCCCTCCCTTGATATTGTCTCACAGAAGGATCTTTACAAGAACTCACAGGTTTTCTTCTATGCCGTGGATATGGCTAAGAAAGAGGTAAATCTTCTTGAGGGTGAATTCGCAGGTTTGATTACACTTGATATCAGTGATGCTGAAAGACATGGCACTCTTAAACATTGTGCTTCGGTTTTTAATCCTGATAATGATTCAATTATTTCCGGTCTCGATTTTCCCGGACCGAGAGTGGTAAATTTTGCCAATATTCTTAAGTATAATTACATTCCTCTGGCCAATACCTTAAAGGTTATCCTTGACGTGGTAAAGGAGGCGTTTGGCACACCGGTCGAAATTGAATTTGCAGTCGATCTTGCGAAGGACAAATCGGGTAATGCCACCTTTTACCTGCTTCAGATCAAGCCGCTTGTAGGAAGCGGTGCAGGGTATACTATAGATCCGGAAGAGATCATAATGGATGATGTTCTGCTCCTTACGAAAAAAAGCATGGGTAACGGTGTCATAGATGATATAACCGATGTTGTATATATTGAGCCATCCAGGTTCAGTAATCTTGTCACCGATAAAATGGCAGAGGAGATCGACCTGATAAATGACCGGATGCTTCATGAAAGCCGCAGGTACATTCTGATCGGGCCTGGCAGGTGGGGCACACGTGATAAATTTATAGGAATACCTGTGGTATGGCCACAGATATCAAATGCCAAGATCATTGTAGAGGTAAGCCTGCCCGACTTTCCTCTCGATGCTTCGCTCGGATCGCATTTTTTCCATAATGTGACATCAATGAATGTAGGGTATTTTTCGATCAACTATGGATCGAATGACGGATCGGTATTCTGGGAAAAGCTCAATCAGCTGCCGGCAGTAGAGGAGGGAAAATACTTCAGACATGTGAGATTCGAAAAGCCACTGACTATAAGAATGGATGGAAGAAACAGGATGGCTGTGGTAACATTGAACCATTAAAGATTTATATGGCAATTATTGACGGAATAGTGGATCTTCAGAAGTACGATTTTACCGATACTTCTTTTGACCTGCTCATGCAGAAAAGGATACACAGGGTACTGATCATCTGCAGTAACTACGACAACTATATGCTGGAGGAGGATGGTCGGATTGATGAGCAGATCTTCAATGAATATGTTGCACTGAACCTGAGGTATCCGCCTACATTTGTACAGACTGATAATGCCGAGGATGCCTTCAGGATTCTTGAGGAAGGTGATATAGACCTGGTAATCTCTATGTTAAGCGTAAAAGGAACAGATGTTTTCGCTTTTGCCAAGATCATAAAGTCAAAACATGCGAGTATACCGATAGTGGTGCTGACATACTTTTCCAGAGAGGTATCCCTGAAGCTCGAAAAGGAGGATCTGAGCGCGATAGATTATGTATTCTGCTGGTTAGGTGATGCTTCACTTATCCTTGCTATAATAAAGCTTATTGAGGATAAGATGAATGCCGATTATGATATTGACCATATTGGCGTACAGGCAATAATCCTTGTCGAGAATTCTATAAGATACATATCATCATACCTTCCGAATCTTTACAGGATCGTGCTTGTTCAATCGCTGGATTTTCAGCGCGAGGCACTCAATGAGCACCAGCGGATGCTCAAGATGAGGGGCCGGCCCAAGATATTGCTGGCGACAAATTTTGAAGAGGCGGCTGCACTTTATCAGAAATACAAGTATAATGTACTTGGGGTGATTTCTGATATAAGCTACAAAAGAGGCGGGGTCCAGGATGAGAACGCCGGTCTTGAGCTTTGCAAGATCGTTATGGCGGATGACGATAAAGTTCCGTTCCTTATTCAATCTTCAAGCTCAGAGCATAAGAAGGCAGCCGAAGATATGGGTGCTGGATTCGTGAATAAATATTCCAAATCCCTTTCGCTGGAGCTAAGAAACTTCATAATTCAGCATCTCGCATTCGGGCCATTTGTTTTCAGGAATCCTGATACACTTGAGCCGATAGCCATAGCAACTGACCTTCAAAGCCTTCAGCAAATGATACTTACGGTACCGGATAACAGCCTTGAGTTCCATGCCGGTAGGAATCATTTCTCAAAATGGCTCAACGCAAGAGCGCTCTTCCCGGTCGCCCAGATGTTCAAGTATATAAGGAAGGAAGATTTCGAGTCAATGGATGAGATGAGAAAATTCCTTTATGTTGCAATTTCAAGTTTCCGGCTTGGGAAAGGCAGGGGGGTCATAGCAAAATTTGACAAATCGAGCTTTGATGAGTACCAGATATTCTCAAGGATCGGGGAAGGCTCGATCGGGGGCAAGGCAAGAGGCCTGGCCTTTATAAACAGTATTATAAAAAAGAACAAGCTTTACAGCAGATTCCCTGACGTCCTGATAACCATACCGCGTACCGTTGTCATAAGCACTGATGCTTTTGACGAATTTATGGAGCATAACAACCTCTATTCGGTTGCATTGTCTGATGTTACTGACGGGGATTTACTGACCAGGTTCATTTCTGCTGAATTGCCAGGCTGGGTTTATCAGGATCTTTATTCATTCCTTGATGTGTCGAAGAATTATCCAATTGCGGTAAGATCGTCAAGCAAGCTTGAGGATTCACATTACCAGCCATTTGCTGGCATTTACTCAACCTATATGATCCCAAGGGTTCCCGATAACAGGGACATGGTAAAGATGATCTCGGACGCCATCAAAGAAGTTTATGCATCAGTTTATTATAAGGGTAGCAAGGCCTATATGGCTGCCACGGCCAATGTTATCGATGAGGAAAAAATGGGTATCATTCTTCAGGAAATTTGCGGTAACAGGCATAATAATATATTCTATCCCACCATGTCGGGAGTCGCAAGGTCGATCAACTACTATCCGATAGGTTCTGAAAAGGCGGAGGACGGAATAGCAAATGTGGCCTTCGGACTCGGAAAGCATATTGTTGATGGCGGATTATCCCTGAGATTTTCACCAAAGCACCCGAAGAAGATACTTCAGCTCAATTCACCCGAATCTGCAATAAAGGAAACGCAAAAAACATTCTATGCCCTCGACCTTAATAAAAACAGTTTTGTTCCTTCTACCGATGACGGAGTAAACCTTATGAAGATAAACATCCAGGATGCCGGAAATGAGAATGCCATGAAGTATCTGGCGTCAACTTATGACCTGAATAACCATATGATCTACGACGGCATTTCTCGTCCCGGGAAAAGGATCATAACATTTGCAAATATTCTTCAGCATAAACAGTTTCCTCTGGCTGAGATACTAACTACTCTTCTGGATATAGGATCGGAGGAGATGAACAACCCGATCGAGATCGAGTTTGCTGCCAATCTTGAGACTCATGCAGGGACTCCCAAAGTATTCAATTTTCTACAGATCAGGCCGATTGTCAATAACGACCAGTCGTATAACTTCGATATAGACAAAGTAACTCCTGAACAGACAATTATTTACTCTGATTCGGCACTTGGGAATGGGGTTTTCAAGGGGATGAAGGATATAGTTTACATAAAGCCCGATTCTTTTAACGCTGCACACAGTGAGAAGATCGCTGCAGATATTGAAAAGCTGAACTCGCTTTTTGTAAAAAGCGGTACGGGATATGTACTGATCGGTCCAGGCAGATGGGGATCTTCCGATCCATGGCTGGGAATACCGGTAAAATGGCCACAGATATCTGCAGCGAGGCTAATAGTTGAATCCGGCCTGAAGAATTTCAGAATAGATCCCAGCCAGGGGACGCACTTCTTTCAGAATGTAACCTCTTTCCGTGTGGGTTATTTTACCATCAATCCTTTCAACAAAGAGGGCTATTATGATGTTGATTGGTTAGGAAGGCAAAATGTGATCTTCGAAGATGAATATATAAGACATGTCAGTTTTGAAAAGCCACTTGAGATCATGATCGATGGCAGGCGACATAAAGGGGTTATTATGAAGCCATAAGGGAGTTTGGAATGGCTAGAGTTTGGAGTATTTAGAGTTGAAGAACAAGTTTAATATAATATCAATATGGAAACAGCAAGAACAGTCTATAAAGGGGAGCTCAGGACAGAAGCGCTTCACGTCAGGTCGGGAAATATTATTCTCACTGATGCTCCTCCCGATAACAAGGGAAAAGGAGAATATTTTTCACCTACCGACCTATTGGCTACAGCTCTCGGGAGCTGCATCTTTACGATTATGGGGATTGCTGCCAGGGAGCACGGATTTTCAATAGATGGTGCCTCATGCAGTATTACAAAAATAATGGCCGAAAATCCGCGCAGGATAGGTGAGATCAGGATAGAATTTGATTTTACCGGCAATGCTTACACCGATAAGCAGAAGAAAATTCTGGATTATTGTGTAAAGACGTGCCCTGTTGCACGCTCCCTGAATGAGTCATTGAAACAGAATGTTACGCTGCATTACAGGTAATGCGGGGCTTTTTTAGCAAGAAATTTGTTTTCAGAATGCTGCAGCTTCTGTTGTAATATCCTTATTTATCTTTTTAACCAGTCCCTGCAATACATTGCCGGGACCCACTTCGACGAAAGTTGTTGCTCCGGCACTTATCATATTCAGAACACTCTGGGTCCATCTTACAGGGGAGGTCAGCTGTGCGACAAGGTTTGATTTAATTGATTCCGGATCGGTGAAAGCAGTGGCACTCACGTTCTGGTAGATCGGGCACGATGGTCTCCTGAAGCTTGTAGATCTGATAGCGGTTTCAAGCTCGATCCTGGCCGGCTCCATGAGCGGTGAATGAAATGCTCCTCCCACTGCAAGTTTTATGGCCCTTTTTGCCCCTTTTTGCTTCAGTGCTTCAATGGCAAGGTCTATACCTTCATTTGAACCTGATATCACTATCTGACCCGGACTATTGTAGTTTGCAGGAACTACAATCTCATCGATTGAGGAGCATACCTCTTCGACGATGCTGTCGTCAACTCCAAGGATCGCTGCCATGGTTGATGGTTTAAATTCACAGGCCTTCTGCATTGCCAGGGCTCTTTTCGAAACCAGAACGAGCCCATCCTCGAAAGTAAGCGCACCACTCGCCGTAAGGGCTGAAAACTCCCCAAGGGAATGACCGGCAGTCATATCCGGCCTGAATGATTCGCCAAGAACAGCCGCTAGTATTACTGAATGAAGAAATATTGCCGGCTGGGTCACCTTTGTCTGTTTCAGATCCTCATCTGCTCCGGCAAACATGATATCAGTAATTCTGAATCCGAGAACCTGGTTAGCTTTCTCAAACATCTCTTTTGCAAGATGTGACCTGTCATACATATCTTTTCCCATTCCAACAAACTGAGCTCCCTGTCCTGGAAAAACAAATGCTTTCATTTTTTATGAATTACTGGTTAAGCCTGTTTTGGCGCGGCGACAAAAATAGGAAAAAAATTAATGCAGTCTTGTTCCTATAAGATGTACGAATTCCTCACGTGTCCTCATGTTGTCGAGAAAAATGCCGGTAAATGCTGATGTGGTCGTGACTGAATTTTGTTTCTGAACACCTCTGATCTGCATGCACATATGCTGTGCCTCTATCACAACGGCAACTCCAACCGGATCCAGGCATTCCTGAATACAATCACGGATCTGTGACGTGAGTCTCTCCTGTACCTGTAGTCTTCTGCTGAATGCTTCAACTACCCGGGCAATTTTGCTGAGCCCTGTTATATAACCGTTTGGAATATATGCAACATGAGCCTTTCCAAAAAAGGGCAGCATATGATGCTCGCACATAGAGTACAGGTCAATATCTTTGACAAGCACCATCTGCTGATACTCCTCCTTGAATTTGGCTGAGTTAATTATCTGGCATGGGTCGAGGTTGTAGCCCAATGTAAGAAAGTAGAGGGCTTTTGCGACACGCTGAGGCGTGTTTTTCAGACCTTCCCTTTCGGGGTCTTCGCCTATCAGGCCAAGAACCTTGTAGTAAAGTGAGGAGAGCTCTTTAATGCTCTTTTCATCCCACGATTCAACTTTATTGTATCCTCTGCTTACCAGACCGGTACCATTATTTATTGATTCAATCTTCTTCGCCATAGTATTCAATTGTGTTATTCTCGGTTTCTTCTATTTTGATGCAGTACAGTTCAGCTCCCAATTTACTGACCGGCTCTTTCAGCTCATTCCATATCGCCACAGCCAGATTTTCCGTCGTAGTGATCATTCCCTTCATGAAATCAACATCGAGATTCAGATTCTTATGATCAACCTTGTCCGTAATTTTTTCTTTGATAAGCTGCTTCAGGATATTCATATTTATTACGAAACCGTTTCCAGTCTGTATAATACCTCTAACGGTTACGTAAAGAATATAGTTGTGACCGTGCCAGTTCGGATTTGAGCATTTTCCGAAAACTTTCATGTTCTCATCATCACTCCACTCAGGTCTGAACATCCTGTGGGCTGAACTGAACCTTTCTCTTCTTGTAAGACAGATCATATTAACTGATTAAAACTGCGAATTATAAGTGTTAAAGGTGAGGTTTTTTCTGCATAAAAACAATATATTTAAGCTCTTCTTTAATGCAGTTTAACCTGAAAGCTCTGTGAATATACTTCTTGTTTTTGCCACTTCAGCCGAGGCTGAGATCCTGAAGATGATCCCGGGAATTAAACCGGAGGCGGATGGATCATTTTCAGGACGACATAACCTTTATGCTGCAATCACGGGAGTCGGAGGTATCTCCACTGCCTGGTCGATGAAACAATGGCTCAGCGTTAACACGAAGCCAGATCTTGCCATCAATGCAGGAATTGCCGGGAGCTTTTCGAAAAAATTCAAAAAGGGGGATGTGGTGCTGCCGGTATCAGATTGCTTTGCCGATCTCGGAATTGAAAAAGATGGGAAGTACCTCACGCTTGCCGAAGCGGGTCTTACCAGCAGGAATGAAGTTCCTTTTGAGGATGGTCTCCTCGTTGTCCGGAACAGATACATTGAGAAACTTCTCTCTGTTATACCTCCGGTTAAAGCGGTTACAGTCAACACGGTAACCGGTTCACAGGCATCAATTGACAGGCTAATGGGTAAATTTAATCCCGAAATCGAAACAATGGAAGGTGCAACTTTTTTTTATATTTGCACAAGGGAAAAAATACCTTTCCTTGCAATAAGGGCAATCTCCAATTTTGTGGAACCTGGAAGGAGAAGCTTATGGGAGATACCCCTTGCCCTGAGGAACCTTGCAGGAAAGCTGAATGAAATTTTAAATATTCTTTAAAAAGAGATGAAACTTAGTCTGGGTTTTTCACCATGCCCCAACGATACTTTTATATTTGACGCAATGGTGCATGGGCGTATTGACACTGAGGGGCTTGAATTTGATTATTTTCTTGCCGATGTGGAAGAGCTTAACAGGAGAGCTTTTAAGGGAGAGGTGCAGATCACAAAAATGAGCTATCATGCATATGCCTATGCCGCCCAGAACTACCTTATCCTTGACTCCGGAAGCGCACTGGGAAGAAAAAACGGCCCGCTCCTCATCAGCAAGAAGGATATTGGTGCAGGTGATCTGGAATCTTCAAGGATCGCGATCCCGGGAAAATATACCACAGCAAATCTTTTATTCAGCATAGCATGGCCCAGGGCCAATAATAAAACTGAATATCTTTTTTCAGATATTGAAGATGCACTTTTAAATGATGAGGTGGATGCCGGACTGATTATTCACGAAACCAGGTTTACATACCAGAAGCGCGGGCTGAAAAAGATAGCCGACATGGGCGAATACTGGGAGAAGCTTACCGGACTGCCAATTCCTCTAGGCACAATTGTTATAAACAGATCCGTTCCGGAAGATGTGGCGCTTAAAGTGAACCGGATACTTAAAAGAAGCCTTGATTATGCCTATCGCGATTCTGTTGCATCATTTGAATTTGTTGCGGGCAATGCACGCGAGATGGACCGGGATGTGATGAACAACCATATTAAGCTGTTCGTAAATGAATTCACCTCTGAACTTGGACAGGAGGGAAGAAGGGCAATTATAAAGCTCTATGAAATTGCACAGGAGGAAAAAGTCATACCGGAAATGCCGGAAAGGATATTCCTGACCTCCTGAAGGCCTGAGAGGTCACATTGAAGGTAAGTTTCATTAAAGATTATGTCAGGTTTGCAACCAGAGGAAAGGAAATTTTTATTTTCTGCCTTCTGTTTTATTGCCTAAATTTGATATGATAATATTATCTGACCAGAGTGATCATGGATTTTTCTAACCTAAAATAAGCTGCTATGACCTTTAAACTACCTGATCTGCCCTACAAACCCGACGCACTTGTTCCATTTATAAGTGTGGAAACTATTGAATACCATTATGGTAAACATCATCTGGCTTATGTCAATAATCTAAACGGACTCATCCCCGGAAGCGCTTTTGAAAAATCTGACCTCGAAGATATAATTAAAAGAGCGGAAGGCGCAATTTTCAATAATGCCGCCCAGATTTGGAATCACACCTTTTATTTTGAGAGCTTTTCACCCGGGAGCAATAAAGTTCCGGGAGGTAAACTTGCCGATGCGATCAATTCAACTTTTGGATCATTCGACATCTTCAAAGAACATTTCAGCAAAGCCGCCATGTCACTTTTCGGAGCAGGATGGACCTGGCTTGTCAAGGATCATGACGGTCACCTTCAGATCATCCAGGAATCAAACGCAGGAAACCCGATGCGAAGGGGACTTAAGCCGATCCTTACATGTGATGTATGGGAACATGCATATTATATCGATTACAGGAACAGAAGGGCCGACTACATTAAGTCGTTCTGGGAAATTCTCGACTGGAATAAGATTGCTCTGAGGTACTGATCCTTAAATATAATCAGATGGACCTGCAGGAACTGGTAAAAATAAACAGGACGATAAGAAGGTTTGATGAATCCTTCAGGATCGGATATCCGACCCTGGAGCAGCTTGTTAACCTGGCGCGGCTCTCAGCATCCGGAGCAAACATGCAGCCATTGAAATACCTGCTTTATAACAAGGCTGAAGATTGTAAAAGGATATTCACATACCTGGCATGGGCAGCATATCTGAATGAATGGCCTGGTCCCGAAAGCGGAGAAAGGCCTTCAGCCTATATTGTAATCCTTGGAGATACATCGATTAACAAGTCATTTGGCGTTGATCATGGCATTGCCGCCCAGAGCATTATGCTCGGGGCAGTAAACCAGGGTCTTGGAGGTTGCATAATTGCCTCCATACGGCGTGACGGCCTGAGAAAAGAGCTGAATATCCCTCCTCAATACGAGATCCTTCTCGTTCTGGCAATAGGTAAACCGGTGGAGAAGGTTGTGATTGAAGAGATAAGAAACGGTGATGTTAAATACTGGCGCGATGAAGAACAAATTCATCATGTACCGAAAAGAAGTCTCGATGAGATTATTTTAAAATTATGAATCTTACGGCTATGGAACACAAAACAGCTTTTTTCATTGCTCTTCTGTTGTTTTTGGTTTCAGCCCTCTATGCACAGCAGGAGAACAGAGGCGATAAGATACTCTTCAGGGGAGTTGTATTATCTGCCTCATCAGGGGAGAGACTGGCAGGTTCGCGTTATTACATCAATAAATCATTATCCGGCATTTCCCGGGACGATGGAACGTTTTCATTCTTCGCCTTCAGGCGTGATACAATTGTATTCGATATGCTTGGTTATAAAGCCTCCAGATTTATAGTGATCGATACACTTAAATCAAGGGAATTTCTTACCGGCGTTTACCTTCAGTCCGATACCATTGAAATAGGTGAAGTAGTTGTAATTCCAAGCTTATCGGGGCTGAAAGCTGAAATGATGCATCCGGAAATACAGATTGACCAGAAGATGGATAATGCCAGGGCAAATCTTAATATTGCATCTTATCAGGGTCGTGTCAGCCAGGGAAAGATGAATGATCCCTATAGTAATTACGAGGTGCTGCGTCAGCAGCAAAAAACAGATGCGTATGAAAAAGGACAATTATCTTCGAGCAGGATCGCCGGCATAAATCCATTTATGCTGCTTCCTGCTGCTTACCTTTTATTGCATGGTGTTCCGGAAAAACCCGCTCCTCCAAATCCCGGGATCTCACCTAAAGAGCTAAGCGATCTGAATAAGAAGTATAATGAGCTTCTGATGAACAAAAAATAAGACTGGATGTGTTGAAACGTTCAGACTCCCAGACACTCAGCCTTTATAGAATATCGCTTTTATAATATGGCTTGCCATTTTGGGATTTTCCTTAAGCCGGCGGGTTGAATAACCAAACCATTGCTTACCGAAAGGAACATAAACCCTCATGGTATGACCTTCATTTACTATGCTGGCCCTCAGCTTTGGCGTAACACCATAAAGCATCTGGAATTCATACATGCTACGAGGCACCTTGTATTTCTCAATGAGCTTGTATGCGCCTTCGACAATAGGTTTGTCGTGGGTAGCAATCCCGGCATATATACTGTTCCTGAACATAAGTTCGAGATCATCGAGGTAATGTTGGTTTACCTCTTCATATTGTTTGAACGCTATGGCCTCAGGTTCAACATAGATGCCCTTGCAAAGCCTGAAATTGAGAGGAGCATCTGCTGAATGCAGGTCAAGCATTTTTTCAATATCACCATAGGTCCTTCTGAGGTATGCCTGTAAAACGAGCCCGACATTACAGGGAAACTCTGCTTTCAGCCTCCGGAAGAGGTCGATCTCCATATCAGTACATGGAGAATCCTCCATGTCGATTCTTATGAAGTTATTATATGATGCAGCCCTGGCAATTATCTCACGGATATGGTTATAGCAAATTTCTTTATCGATCAGCAATCCAAAGCTGGTAGGTTTAAGTGAGAAATTACCGTCGATCCCCGACTGATTTGACACATCAATAAGATGGAGGTACTCTTTCTTATTGGCCTCGGCTTCATCCAGATTCTTTATAAATTCTCCCAGGACATCGAGGGTGACCTTGATATTCCTGCTGTTAAGATCGGCAGCTACGCGCATCGCATCATTGATCGTTTCACCTGAGATATAGGGCCTCGAAAATATCCAGATAAATTTCTTCGGAAAATATGGAAGAATTGCTGCAATAAGCTTGTTGAACATGTACCTCGTAATATTAATGTTACGTTAAATGCATAAAAAAGCTTTTAATCATTTCGACCTAAAAGGCTGAGGCTGCTAAATAAGTTCAACATACGGTAAATTTTGATGACCTTTATCACGTTAATAAGATGATTTAATACAGGAATTTCTTTAATTTGAATAAATTTTTCAATTAGTGCAACCATTCTTTTTACATGAATGTCTTACTGATGTCGTCAGCATATGGTGAATGACCTTGAGATAATAAAGGGATGTGCCAGACACGACAGGAGAGCACAACAGATGCTTTACGACAAGTATTCACGCTTCCTTCTTGGAGTATGCATGAGATATGCCACTGACCGGTCGGAAGCTGAAGATATTTTACAGGACAGCTTTTTAAAGATATATTTCAGCATAGGTGATTTCTCAGGTACAGGTTCTTTTGCAGGGTGGTTAAGAAAGGTGGCAGTGAATACAGCTATTACGCACTATCACAAAAACCTGAAACACAGATATCATATTGAAATTGAAGAATATGTTTCTGTTGAGACAGGCACAAGCAGCTTCGAGGAAGATATGTTCTCCTCGGAAGAATTATTCAAGGTGCTTAACGAACTGCCGGCCGGATACAGGATGGTGTTTAACCTGTATGCCGTTGAGGGTTATAAACATAAAGAAATTGCAGAGATGCTGGGTATCGATACAAATACATCAAAATCGCAGTATAGCAGGGCCAAGGCAGTATTAAGGGATAAACTGGAAAAGCTGAGAAGGGTGAAGGACAAATACTTCGGAAACGGAGAAGATAATTGATAGAAGTGGACAACGGCAAAAAAAATATGGAACTTGAGGAATTATTCAAAAGTAAGCTCGAAGGTGCTGAAATGATTCCCGGTGTCAGTGTCAGTGACACCCTGATGCGCATGCTGGGCCGCAGGGAGTTTCTACATTTCAGGGCTTCGAAATTCAATATTTATTATGCCGGAGGTATTGTAGCAGCAGGTCTGGCTGCGGTGCTTATCATAAGATCAGGGCATTCTGCAGACACGGTAAAGGAAAATACTCCTCCATCTGAAAATATCATTCTTGTCGATTCAGCCATCAGGAAAGGAGAAACAATTCATTCCCGTTCAGATAAGCCACCTGAAAAAGAGCTTATCAATAATAGCAACAGATCAGGGCAGGTTCAGAATCAGACAAGGCAAGGCACGACGCATGCAAACATGAGGTCAGAGTCTGTAACAGTAATTAATTTGCCTTCCGTAAGGGGTGATTCTTTGCTGAAAAAGGATCAGATAAAGGACCAGGTCACGGGAACCGTTATTGACCAGAACTCTCTTCAGAAGAAGATTTACGCCTCTTTTGATGCATCAGCAGTTTCAGGTTGTATCCCCATGAAGGTAAGGTTCATTAACAGGTCAGTTTCATATGAAAGCTGCTACTGGACCTTTGGCGATGGCGGATACTCTTCATCGGATAGTCCTGAATGGATATTTGACAATCAGGGCGAGTACAAGGTCTTATTGAAGGTCGTCGGGAAAGATGGTTCTGAATCAACATCTTCCCTTGTCATTAATGTATATTCTAATCCTGTTGCAAGGTTTGAGATACATCCCGAAAATGCCATAATACCAGATGATGAGATCCACTTCATGAATACTTCAGCGGATGGCATAAAATGCAAGTGGGAGTTCGGGGATGGGAAAGAATCTGAAGCTTGGGAACCTGTTCATAAGTACGACCGTTTTGGGAATTATAACCTCAGATTGATCGTCTGGTCCGAACACGGTTGTGCTGATTCACTCACGATTCTGAACGCTTTTGCCGGATATGGCAGTTATATAAAATTCCCGAATGCGTTTATTCCAAATCCCGATGGACCTGCCGGGGGATACTACTCTTTAAAGAGTGATGAGGCGGCACAGGTCTTCCATCCCGTGACGTCAGGCGTTGCTGAATACCAGCTCAGGATATTCAGCAAGATTGGGATACTCATTTTTGAAAGCAATGATATAAATGTTGGATGGGATGGGTATCATAATGGAGAGCTTTGCGATCCGGGCGTCTACATATGGAAAGTCCGCGGAACATTCAAAAACGGTGAGCAGTTTGTTAAAATGGGAGATGTCACACTACTTAAAAAATAATATTCATTAAGGATATAAGCTTAAAACCAGC
The DNA here is from genome assembly GCA_050013475.1 of Bacteroidales bacterium. Lineage (GTDB taxonomy): Bacteria > Bacteroidota > Bacteroidia > Bacteroidales > VadinHA17 > LD21. The sequence goes on along the minus strand of JBEKFE010000002.1, from coordinate 45,388 downwards.
GAAATTTTTCATCAAAAAAATCAGGGCTTTCATCCAAGAATTCGAAAGGTTTGGTAAAATTTTCCTTGACGACGTACCCTTTTGGGCAAAAAAACGTTTAAGAAGCAAGGAATTTTGATTTCATTTGACTACTTTCGTCAATACAAACCCAATGGTCCCTGAATTGCTCAGAAAGATTAAATACTTGACTATTATCTGGTTAGTTATAACTGTAGATGCTTTCGGTCAGGATCCTACATTTTCTCAGTTTTATGCCAACCCGTTATACCTGTCACCATCATTTGCCGGGGCTACTGAAGAATACCGCCTCACTATGAACTACAGGGACCAGTGGCCATCCGTTCCGGGTGTGTTTCAGACCTACAGCGTAGGATTTGACAAGGCAATGCCGAACTTCAATTCAGGAATAGGGGTTCTTGCCACATATGATGTTGCAGGTTCGGGAGACCTGAGCACAACTAATATCGGACTTCTCTATTCTTATGACTTCAATATAAACAAGGAATGGCATATCAGGCCGGGGGCGGAGTTTAAGTTCGTTTACCTTGGTCTAAATATATCCAAGCTTATTTTCAACAGCCAGATCACAGGCAGCGGTACAACACCGCCTGTCACTCCACCACCCTTTGACAAGGTCGCCGATGTTGATTTCGCAACATCCGCTCTGGTTTACAACGACAAGATCTGGGGGGGATTTACACTGGACCATTTGCTTACCCCTAAACAATCATTTTATGGGGACAATTCCAAGCTACCTGTAAAATTCGACCTGTATGGAGGCGTAAGGATCATGGGTCAGACAAGATTGAGAAAAAAACTCATTGAAGCTCTTTCAGTTGCCATAAATTTCCAGGCTCAGGGTAAGTTCATCCAGACTGATCTTGGATTGTATTATTTTAAGTCACCGCTGGTTTTCGGAATCTGGTACAGAGGTATCCCATTTATGACAAACCAGGTAGGTGATGCTATAATCGGACTTGTTGGCATCAAGACCAAAAACCTTCAGATAGGCTATAGTTATGATTTTACAATTTCGAGCCTTATAGCTTCGACCGGAGGGGCGCATGAGCTCTCATTTATTTATGAATTTACATCTTTCACTCTCGGAAGTACGCATAAAAGGATTAGAGCTATTCCTTGTCCTGAATTCTGATCTTATCCGGGCTGAGATCATTCCAGATCAGTCACTCTTTTTCTTCTGAAACATTTTAACGTATTAATAGCCTTGATGAATCATTGTATGTTTTGATTTTTATTTATTTGTTTATATTTGCGCGTGACATTTGTTTAACGATAAATTATTTGTGATGAAGAAAATATCAATAGTTCTGTATGTTGTGCTATTTGCAGCCGTAGCTGTTCTTTTTGTTTTGCATTTCACCGGTAAGAGCAAGGGCAAATCAACCACCATCCATGTTTCCGGGAAACCGGGTGAAGGAATAGCCTATGTTAATATCGACACTATAGTCCTGAATTTCAACTTGGCCACCGACAGGAAGAATGACCTGATGGCCAAGCAGAAAAGCGCTGAAGCTGAACTCAACTCAAAAGGTGAGGCATATCAGAAAGGCGTCAATGATTACCAGGATAAAGTCAACAAGGGTCTTCTTACCAGATCTGCTGCACAGCAGGTAGAGCAGGCCCTTATGCAGCAACAGCAGGAACTGATGAACCTCCGCGACAAGCTCCAGCAGGATCTTATGGAAGAGCAGCAGGTAATGAACAGACAGGTAATTGATTATATTACTAAATTCCTCGAAGAGAATAAAAGCGAATATAATTACCAGTATATCCTTGGCAAAAGTTTTGGAAGCCTTATCCTTTACAGCGACGAAGGTCTGGATATAACCAGGCCTGTTCTTGCCGCTCTTAATAAAAAATACGCATCAGAGAAAAAATAAACCCGATGGGCTTTGCCTCTGAATGGCTTCAGTCGGGACCTGTATTCCCCGAATTGATACAAGAGGCTCCCGATAAAAAAACGGGTATTATTGTCGTTGTTCCTGCGTTCGATGAACCTGGGATAATAGATCTTCTTGGATCACTTGCTGCATGTAAAAGGCCGGATTCCTCCGCGGAAGTTATTGTTGTGGTCAATGCACCTGTCAATGCTGATGATAACTGCCTTGAAAATAACAGGATCACTCTTGAGAATACAAAAGAATGGCAGAAAAATGCCAGACCTTTCTTCCGTCTTTATCTGCTTGATCTTGAAAAACCTGCAATAAAAGGATGGGGGGTAGGCCTGGCCAGGAAAACAGGTATGGATGAAGCCCTCAGACGATTTGACAGGATCGGAAGGGAGGAGGGAATAATTTCATGCATGGATGCAGACTGTACTGTCGCAGAAAACTATTTCACTGAACTTGAACGCGAACTGCTTTATAACCCCGGAAGAAAAGGATGCTCGATTTACTTCGAGCATCCGGTAACCGGTACAAAATTTCCCCCGGATATTTATAATGCCGCTTTACAATACGAGGTCCACCTCAGGTATTATTTCCAGGCCCTTAACTATACAGGGTTTCCGCATGTATTTCACACGGTAGGATCAACTCTGGCAGTAAAAGCATTGGCCTATATGAAGGCAGGAGGGATGAACAGACGCCAGGCCGGGGAGGATTTTTACTTTGTGCAGAAACTTGTTGCAGCAGGAGGCTATTTCAGCCTGAACTCCACTGCAGTATTCCCTTCGCCCAGAATCTCCGGGAGAGTACCATTCGGAACGGGTGCCGCTATAGGTAAGATGATAAATAGCAAGCAAAAAGAACTTTTGACATATAATTCGGAATCATTCACAGACCTTAAGTCATTCTTTCAGATGACTGATAGGTTCTATTCTGTTGAAGATGATCAGGTTGAAATGCTTTACCATAGTTTTCCCCTGTCGGTAAGATCATTTGTCAGCTATGAGGATTGGAAAATAAAGCTTAATGAAGTCAAAGCAAATACTTCCGGTCTGCCCGCTTTCAGAAAGCGTTTCTTTGAGTGGTTCAATATGTTCAGGATCGTGAAATACCTGAACTTTGTTCATACTGATCTGTTCTTAAAAGTTCAGGTGTACGATGCTTCTGTCGAACTACTCAGGCTAACCGGGCTTGCGCGATTTGAAGGAAATGCTGAAAGGCTGTTGTTTTTCCTCAGGAAACTTGAAAAAGCTCAGTAGGAGCTTTATTTCCTGGCCCTTCGATCTTCCCTGGGTGTCAGGATTATATAAAGATCCTCATCCTTTTTTTTCATCTTGTACTGTTCCCTGGCAAATTTCTCAAGGTTATGATCATCGGTCTTGAGCTCATTCAGCTTCTTCTTGTCCTCCTCTATTTTCTTTGTAAAGTATTCCTTTTCCTGTCTCAGCTTGTGAAGCTCATTCATCTGCCTGAACCTTTCGACAAGATTGTTCGTATCGAGAAGAAGGATCCAGACAACAAAAATGGTTATAGTAAGGAAATATTTATTCCTGAGGAAAGGAGGTATCTTATCGCTGTATTTGAATTTTAAATCCACGATGCAAACCTACTAGTTTTTCTCCAATTTCATTCAGCCGCCGCTCATTAAGTAAAGCATCTGGACATTATCTCCGTTATGTATGAACGTTTCGCCGTAGTTCTCTTTTGGTATCAAAACTCCATTTATCTTAATGATACGCATCCTGTAGGTGAATTTTCTCACCTCAAGCATTTCCAGGACTGTCATCCTATCCTTTTCAAACTCTTCTTCTCTGTTATTCAGAAGTATCTTCATCTGATAATGTTGTGCTTTTTATTTTTTCATTAAAATTTCGATAACAATGTTAGCCTGCATATTGGAGACTATCCCTACTCTTGGGGCCATAGGGGGTACCTCCTCGGATATCTCCGTTGATTCATCGCCGCAAACATAAAGGCAATCGTCTATTTTTCTGCACTTTATTGATTCATTATTGCCCCATCCTGCCATTCCTGATCCGATAACAAGAGGTATTCCCGGCATCGCTGTCTGGACGGTTTCAATAAGCATCTCCTTCATTTCAGCCCTGTCGAATGCTTCCACAATGACATTGCATCCCGAAAAGATAGCAGGTATATTGACTTTTGTAAGTTCAACATGATGGGGAATAATATTAATATTCCTGTCTATCCGCAAAAGGTTTTCACACAGAGCTTCAGTTTTCTTCATTCCTACCTGATCGCTGAAATAAAACTGACGGTTCAGATTTATAGGTTCAATAATGTCGAAATCAGCAATTACAAGGGTACCCACACCGCTTCTTGCAAGCGCTGCCGCACAGTTCGATCCAAGACCTCCTGCCCCCGCTATTCCAACCCTGAATTTTGAAAGGTGTCTCTTTATTTCAGTAAACTTCATAATGTAAAGTTAAAACTTATTGCGTTTTTTGAGGATGATATTTAAGGGATTTGATAATATTAACATATTGTGTCAATTTAGTTTTTTTACCACGGAGTTTCACGGAGTTTTACGGAGTATCACGGATTAAAAACATAAAGATTGTCGTCTTAGAAACAGTGTAACTCCATTTTTACTCTGTGTGACTCCGTGGTTAAAAAAAAGGCTCCGGGATTTAATCCGTTATGCAATATGTAACATATTGATTAAAGTCATCTTATAAGAGGATGTAAATTATTAATTTCGTAAGGACAATTGTGGAAGAGACAGGCAATGGATATACAATCAATTAAATCGCAGCATAAGCTCCTGAAGCAGTGGGATTATACATGGAAGCCGCTGAGCCGGGGTTATACCGATAAAATTCTGTATATCAATCCGGGTTCTGCAGAGATCAGGGAAAAGGATGTTCCACCTGAAATGAAGGAGAAATTCATTGGCGGCAAGGGATATGGCCTTCGTCTGCTGTGGGATGCCACCAGGCCCCAGACCAAATGGAATGACCCTGAAAATGAGATTGTAATATGTTCAGGACCTATCGGGGGAATAACTCAGTATTCAGGGACCGGTAAATCACTTGTTGTTAGCATATCCCCGCAAACTGATTCAGTAATTGACAGCAATGTCGGAGGATTTTTCGGACCTTTCCTTAAGTTTTCAGGATTTGATGCTCTGGAACTGCAGGGGAAAGCTGAAAGGGATGTCATAATATATATCGACGGGATCAACCACAGGGTGGAGATCTTTGAAGCGCCGGAAGAAGCCACTAACAGTCATATACTTGCAGAACAGCTTACGGAGATGTTTGCGGATAATGACGGGGAGAAGAAAAACATCGGGGTGGTCTCCTCCGGTGCTGCTGCTGAGAACACCCTTATAGGAATGCTTAATTTCAGCTTTTACGATCCCAAGAGAAAAAAGGTCCGCCTTAAACAGGCAGGTCGTGGAGGAATAGGAACGGTTTTCAGGGATAAGAAGATCAAAGCTCTGGTATGCAAGATCCCCGGTGTAAAGGGTAACCTTAATAACGTCGTGGACCTTGAGTCAATTATGGAGAGAGGCAGACGCTTTAACAGGGAAATGCGGGAGCTTGATGACAAGCAGTGCCAGATGAGGCAGGTAGGAACGGCCCACCTGATGGAGGTTATGAATGACCATGACCTGCTTCCGACAATGAATTACCAGTACGGCAGTCATCCGGATGCATATAAGATAGACTCCTCTGTCTGGAAAAGACATTTCACGCAGAATGTTCCCGATGGCTGCTGGATAGGATGTAATATGTCGTGCAGCAAGGGTGCGGATAATTTCGAGATAATGACCGGTCCTTACAAAGGTCAGATCGTAACGGTAGACGGACCGGAGTATGAGAATGCAGCAGGTCTCGGATCCAATTGCGGAATATTTGATTCAGCATATATCATTGAGGCAAATTTCTATTGCGATACATACGGTATCTGCACAATAACCTGGGGAACGCTCTTAGCATTCATTATGGAGTGTTTCCAGAGAGGCATGCTGAACAGGGAACGCACCGGCGGCATCGAGCTCCAATTCGGCGATTCCGCAGGTGCCCTGGAGCTGCTTCATATGGCTGCCCGCGGGGAGGGATTTGGTAAGATCGCCGGAACCGGTGTACGGAAGATGAAGCAGTTATTTGCAAGTAATGGCTGGGGCGATGAAGGACTGCTCAACGATATCGGAATGGAGAATAAAGGTCTGGAATATTCACAGTACATGTCGAAAGAGTCGCTTGCCCAACAGGGCGGCTATGCCATGACCAACAAAGGGCCGCAGCATGATGAAGCCTGGCTCATTTTCATGGACATGGTCAATAATCAGATACCGACCTTCGAAAATAAAGCTGAGGCACTTCATTATTTTCCTATGTTCAGGACGTGGTTCGGACTTGTCGGATTATGCAAGCTTCCGTGGAATGATGTAGAGCCTGAAACCAACTCTCAATCTGAAGAACCGGCAAAAGTCCCTGAGCATGTGGATAATTATGTCACAATATACAAAGCCGTGACCGGACGCGAGTTCGATAAGATCAGACTTGTGCAGGATTCTGAAAGGGTCTATAATTTTCAGAGGATATTCAACCTGCGCAGGGGATTCGGAACACGTATTCACGACCGGCAGCCTTATCGTGCAGCAGGACCGGTTTCAAAGGAAGAGTATGAATCGAGGGCAGAGAGGTATGATAAGCAGCTTAAGGAAAAGTGTGGCTTCGACCCTTCAGGAAAAACAACAGAAGAAAAGATAAAAGTGATGCGTAAATACCGTGAAGATCAGTACGAAAAGCTTCTTGATGCTGTTTATCTCAGGAGAGGCTGGAATCAGAACGGTGTTCCTAAAATCGAATTTCTCAAAAAGATCGGAATGGACCTGCCGGAGCTGATCGAGGTCGTAAAAGATCATCAGTAAAACATAATAGTTTCTTAATGAAGGAAAATTCAAGCGCATGCTTCCTGAGAGCAGTAAATGTAGGAGGTTCGAACCTGATAAAGATGGCCGATCTTACAAAGTTGTTCAGGGAACTGGGATTTTCAGATGTCGAAGCCTACCTGCAGAGCGGAAATGTAATCATCTCGTTCAATGAAAAATTAAATGAGGCTGACCTGAAAAGTATGATAGTTACTGGGATTAAGAAACAATTCGGACTGGATATCAGTGTTGTCTTCAGGAACAAGCGAGAGATCGCGAATATTTTAAAAGGAAACTTATTTCTGAATAATGAAAATGCTGACACCGGTAAGCTTTATGTCACAATGCTGGAGACTGATCCTGAGAAAGAACTTGTAGAGAATCTGAGAGAAGCAGATTTTATGCCTGAAAGGTTCTGTGTATCAGGACGGGATATCTTCCTCTTCATGCCTGATGGCTATGGGAGAGCAAAGCTTAATAATGGTTTTTTTGAGAAGAAACTGGGCTCTATTGCCACAACACGAAACTGGAAAACTATCACTGCTCTGTACCTGCTCTTGAATAAAGAATAAAAATTGAGATATAGCCGGGGGAATACCTGAATTCCTGCCTCGAGTTCCTATTAATTTCGGTTAATGGCAAACGAACCGATATGCAAAATCTTTACATTTGCTATTATTTATTAACCATTAAATTTGTCCTCTTTACTTTTTCCTTTTTCCTTTATACTTTCTCCTTTATAATATGGCTGGTCCTAAAGGTTCAAAATATTACGATATCTTCCTCCGCCATCAGCTGGAAATGGTGGCAGGTGAGCAGACTCTTATAAATGAGGAGGGTTTCCGGTTACTTGTGTCGCTTGAAAAAAACCTTTCAATTGTTGCAGCTTCAAAGGAGATGGGGATCAGTTACAGAAAAGCATGGGGAATGATCCGTGATATTGAATATCAGCTGGGATTTCAGCTTGTTGGAAAAAGAAGGGGGGGAAAAGCCGGTGGGAGAACAACATTTACAGCGGCTGGGAAGGAACTTATTGATGCATACAGAAGCCTTATCGATGATCTTGAAGCCTCAGATAAGGAGATAATAAAAACTTTCTTCAGAAAGATTAACCAGATGACGGATCTGAAAAGATAAAAGACAAAAGGTAAAAGTAAAAAGCTTAAAAATGAAAAAGTTATTTTGTTTGATGGTTATTATATTACTGGTAATATTTGAATCTATGGAAGCGCAATCCAATAAAGATAAAGAGGTTATTATTTTTCATGCAGGAAGCCTTTCTGTGCCTTTTAAAGAACTAGCCAGAGAGTACGAAAAAAGGAACCCGGGAGTAGATATCCTTCTGGAACCTGCCGGCAGCATAGTTTGTGCAAGAAAGGTAACGGAGTTAAAAAAGCCTTGCGATATTGTCGCATCGTCGGACTATTTTGTAATCAATGAACTTTTGATACCTGATTATGCATCATGGAGTATACGGTTTGCTACAAACGAGATCGTGATAGCATTCAGTGCAAAATCAAAATATGCATCAGCTATTGATTCATCAAACTGGAGGGATATCCTCCTGAAAAAAGATGTTATCTTTTCAAGGTCCGATCCTGATTCCGATCCATGCGGGTACAGGACTGTCCTGACATTCATGCTTGCTGAAAAGTATTATAAAGATCCGGGGCTGGCTGATAGATTTCTTACTAAAGACAAGGAATACATTCGTCCCAAAGAAGTTGATCTTGTAGCCCTGATTGAAGCAAACGCTGTAGACTTTATGTTCCAGTACAAGTCAGTTGCTATCCAGCACAATCTTAAGTACATAGAATTGCCTGCAAATCTGAACCTTTCAGATCCCATGTTAAACGATTATTACCATACCGTATCGACCGAGGTTGTGGGGAACACTCCCGGAAGTAAAATGAAAGTAACAGGTGATTATATTAACTACAGTCTTACTGTTCTTGAGAATGCCCCTGATAAGGATGAAGCAATAAAATTTGTAAATTTTCTGCTGAGTCAGGATGGTAAGAATATCTTCAGGAAGAACGGACAGAATCCTCTTACTCCTGCTTCAACTGAACAACCTGAAAAAATTCCGGAGCAACTGAGGAGATATTTGAATAAATAATATCCGTCTCATGAAAGACAACAGCCTGTTCAAATGGATATTCCTTGCACTTTCGTCTCTGGTGCTCCTTTTTATTATAGCTCCACTGGCAGGAATGTTCATTCATACGGGAGCTAAAGAGTTCTTTGAAACTGCTTCAGATAAAGAGGTACACAGAAGTATATGGCTTACACTATGGGTATCTTTTGCTGGCACTTTTATTTTTGCTTTAGGAGGAGTGCCTCTTTCGTGGCTTCTTGCCAGAAAAAAGTTTCCCGGGAAGAGTATTGTACAGGGAATAATTGACCTGCCGGTTGTTCTCCCCCACACTGCAGCCGGTATTGCCCTTCTGGGCTTTATTTCACGTGATGGAATACTCGGAAAGAGTGCCTCGGTTGTTGGGCTGAACCTGGTAAATCATCCCGGAGGTATTGCCTTGGCCATGGCCTTTGTCAGTCTCCCATTCCTGATTAATTCTGCCCGTGACGGCTTTGCCTCGGTACCGGAGCGGCTTGAAAAAGCCGCATTGAATCTGGGTGCAAGCCAGACCAGAGTTTTCTTCACTATATCGCTTCCGCTGGCCTGGAGGAACATAATTTCGGGATTTGTAATGATGTTTGCCAGGGGGATGAGCGAATTCGGTGCAGTTGTGATAATTGCATATCATCCTATGGTCGCACCGGTACTCATTTATGAAAGGTTCAGCTCCTTCGGATTAAATTATGCACGTCCTGCCGCAGTACTTTTTATTGTTGTTGCACTTATTGTTTTCATAGCTTTGCGTCTTGTGTCTTTAAAGCGAAAAGAGAAACCCCTGACCCCGGATGCTGAAACTTTCTGAGATAAATAAAAGACTCGGCGATTTTGCCCTTTCCGGTATTAACCTTTCAATACCTGAAGGCCAGTATTATGTATTATTAGGAAGGTCAGGCTCCGGGAAAACACAGCTTCTGGAGCTTATTGCCGGGCTGGAAAAACCAGACTCCGGTTCAATTATCCTCGATGGCAAGGATATTACAAATAATAAAATCCAGGACAGAAAAATTGGAATAGTATTCCAGGATTATGCCATTTTCCCGAATATGACCGTATACGGAAATATCGCTTATCCACTTAGGTCAAGAAAAACAGACGAGAAGAAAGTTGATAAAATGGTATTAGAAGCTGCACGTCAGATGAATATTTCACATCTGCTCCGGAGAACTATCGAAAATCTTTCCGGAGGAGAGCTTCAGCGGATTGCGCTTGCAAGGACACTTATAACATCTCCTCGTCTTCTGCTGCTTGACGAACCGCTTTCTTCGCTTGACGCAACCCTCAGGGACGAGATGAAAAGAATTCTCAGGCGCCTTAACCGTGAAGGGCAGACCATAATTCATGTGACCCATGACTACAGCGATGCGGTGAGTCTTGCTGACCGGGTGGGAGTTATTCATAACGGCAGGATAATCCAGGAGGGGAAAGTGGATGATGTTTTCAATAAACCGGTTAATAGATTTGTTGCCAGGTACGCCGGGATAAAAAATTTCTTCAGGCTCAGGTTACAGAACATAAATGGATCGCTGAAGGCTGTTACTTCAAATAACCTCGAATTGAAAATTCCGGGAGATGATGTTAAAGGTGACTGTCTTGCAGTTATTAAGAATAGGGAATTAAAGATCAGCATCGAAAAACCTGAAGTTGACGGTTCCAATATTATCAAAGGCAGGGTAGAGGAGATCGTCCGTTCGGAATATGGAATGGAATTGACTGTACTGGCAGGCGATATTTTTCACACTGAGATCACATGTGCCGAATTTGATAGGCTTAGAATTGCCGAAAAGGATGAGATATGGCTGAGTTTTCCTGCAGAATCGATAATTATTCTGAATGCATCCCAGGGTGAGTAAGCTATCAGTGAACAAATGATAAATGGAATTAAAACAATGATAACAGTAGAGAAGGCATTTGAGGTCGTTATGGGCATTAACACCAGGACAGGTACTGAAAATGTCTTGTTTCGCGATGCAGCCGGAAGGATACTTGCCATGGATGTCAGCAGTGATATGGACATGCCTCCCTTTAACAGGGCGGCTGTCGACGGATTTGCCTGCCACCGGTCTGACCTTGATAATGAGCTTGAAATAATTGAGGTGATAAGGGCAGGAAAGGAACCGGAAAAAAAAGCAGGAATAAATCAGTGTGCCAAAATTATGACCGGGGCTATTGTTCCGGAAGGTTGTGATTTTGTTTTCATGGTTGAAGACTCAAAAATACTTTCCTCCGGTAAAGTGATCTATACCGGGAAACCTTTAAAGCCAAACATGTCACTAAAAGGCGAAGATGTAAAGAGAGGTGAAATTGTTCTGCGAAAGGGTAAACTTCTGAAGCCCCAGGATATAGCAGTTCTTGCTGCAGTTGGCTGTGTAAATGTGAAGGTCGCCGTCAAGCCATCAATTGGCATTTTAAGTACTGGCGATGAACTGGTAGAGCCGGAGGAAAAACCAGGAAGATCAAGGATAAGGAACACTAATGCCTTTCAGCTTCTTGCCCAGGCAGAAAGAGCCGGAGCCTCGGGAAAATATTATGGGATAGCTCCTGATGATGAGGAAAAAACTTACCGGTTGATCGTAAGTGCTATTTCAGAAAATAATGTAGTTCTCCTGACCGGAGGTGTTTCGATGGGTGATTTTGATTTTGTTCCATCAGTCCTTAAAAAGGCAGGAGTGGAGATCCTTTTTGACCAGGTGAATGTCCAACCTGGAAAACCGACAACTTTCGGCGTTCATCCTCATAGCATTATTTTCGGACTTCCCGGGAACCCGGTTTCAGCATTCACCCAGTTCGAGACTCTTGTGCGACCATTGATAAGCAAAATGATGGGGCACACTTATAAACCCGAGGAAAAGTTTCTCGCAATGGCAGTCAGTTATGAAAGGAAGCAGTCTTTTAGAGTAGCCTGGCTACCTGTTATGATAAATGAGAATAATGAGGTTATTCCGGTTGAATATCATGGTTCAGCCCATATTACAGCATTTCCCTATGCTGACGGCATTGTAAAAATTGCTTCAGGAAAAACAACTCTTAAGAAAGGAGAAAAGGTAATTGTACGACAGATTTGACAGACAGCTTGATTACCTGAGGATTTCAGTAACCGACAGATGCAATCTGCGCTGCAGGTATTGCATGCCGGAGAGCGGGATCACTCTCATGAGACATGAGGATATCCTGTCTTTTGATGAAATAGTCGACTTTACCAGGGTCTCTGTCGGAGCAGGTATTAAAAAAGTAAGACTCACCGGAGGCGAACCACTTGTCAGGAAAGGGGTGGTGACACTGGTATCCATGCTATCATCCATAAAAGGGATAAAAGATCTTTCAATGACAACCAACGGGGTGCTGCTGAAAGAATATGCACAAGATCTTAAAGCCGCCGGACTTCATAGAATAAATATAAGTCTTGATACTGTTGACAGCCAGCGTTTTGAATACATTACAAGAAATGACTTGCTGAATACTGTTCTGGAGGGGATTGAAGCTGCAATAAAGGCAGGTCTTCATCCGGTCAAGATCAATTGCGTGGTGCACGAATCGCCGGATGAGCCTGATGCTGTCGGAGTGTCTCTATTCTGCAGACAGAATGGATTGGATATCAGGTATATCCGCCAGATGGATCTTGTGAACGGTCATTTCTATGTTGTCGATGGCGGGAGCGGAGGTGATTGCGCATCATGCAACAGGCTCAGGCTGACTTCCAATGGTAAGCTGAAGCCTTGCCTGTTTAATGATATTGAATTCGATATCCGGAAAACAAGTTATGAAGAGGCTTTAAGACTTGCCGCCGAATACAAACCAGAATGTGGTACCAGAAACTTTTCCGGAGAATTTTATAATATAGGAGGGTAAATAAAATCAGCAGCCGGATGCTCATAAAACTCGACTCTGCGTCCTCTGCGTATCCCGATAGCTATCGGGACCCTGCGTTCTCTGCGGTTATCTTTTTTAAGATTTATTACAATAAAAACTAATTATGATATGTATGAAAGAGCTATCCCATATTGATGAAAATGGCAAAGCGATGATGGTCGATATTGGCAACAAGGAGATCCAGCATCGTATTGCCAGGGCAGCGGGCCATATTTCGCTAAATGGTGAAACTATCAGGTTAATACACGAAAACCTGATCAAAAAGGGCGATGTTCTTGCTTTGGCTCAGATCGCCGGCATCCAGGCAGCAAAGCAGGCGGCACTGCTTATTCCCCTCTGTCATAATATAGCACTGGAGAAAGTCGCTGTCAGAATGAGCCTTTCAGATGCAGGGGTGATAGCAGAAAGTGAGATTGCATGTACCGGCAAGACCGGAGTCGAGATGGAAGCGCTCATTGCAGTGAGCATTGCACTGCTTTCAGTGTACGACATGTGCAAGGCCGTTGACAAGAATATGATCATCAGCGATATCAGGCTTACCGAAAAGACAAAAAAATGAAACTTCCGGAAAAATACAGGACCGTAATTATTACACTCAGCGACAGGGCATACAGGGGAGAGTATCCCGACCAGAGCGGACCCAGGGTCAGGGAGCTGACAGAAATGTTTTTCCGTTCTCTTAATAGTGATATTTCAGTTATAAATGTCCTGATCCCTGATGACGGTGAGATGCTTAAAAAAGAATTGATTAAAGCGGCCGAAGTATCGGATATTATATTCACTACAGGCGGAACAGGTATAGGACCAAGAGATATTACGGTTGAAACAGTCCGGCCATTGCTGACAAAAGAGATCCCGGGGATAATGGAATTCATAAGGGTGAAATACGGAACGGGGAATCCTGGTGCCTTACTAAGTTGCGGAGTTGCAGGGCTGATAAACAGATGTCTTATCTATACCCTTCCTGGTTCGGTGAAAGCAGTAAATGAATATATGTCAGAGATAACCAAAACCCTCGGGCATACTTTTCTGATGCTGCATGGGATCGATAAGCATAAAGGTTAATTATTCTCCTGTTGTTTTATAGACTTGGCAACTGTATTTCCGATGATCCTGTCGTACCTGTCCATCGGGCTGCGATAATAGACAATTATCAGATAATCATTCTCGGTCTCGTAGTGATTCCCTTCAAAATATGAAGGTGCAGCGGATGTTTCTCCTTTTTTAAGAAAAATATATTCATAATTATACCATCCCTGCTTCAAAAGCATTGTGCACTGGTATTCTCCTTTTTCCTGGTCATACGTCATCCTGTTTGTAGCTGTAAAAGCCCAGTTGGACAGAGCGCCTGAAACGTACATATCACCTCCCTCGATCCTGTACTTTGATGGAAGTGTAAAATAGACATATACATAATCAGCATCTGTCTCCATGTTCTTCCCTTCCTTAATGGCCACATAATATTTTCCGTTGAGATCCTGTTCGAAAAAATATGGCTTGAATTCCCTGTTCTCCGATGGCACCAGAAAAACATGGTACCTGTCATCAATAAAATCGATCTTCCTTATGAATTCCGTCTGATAACGAAGGCTCTTTATGTCAAGATATCTGTATTCGTTTCCCCCGGAGAAAATGTTTTTATCTGATAATGAGCTGTATCTCAGCTCATTGTTTCCAACAACATCTGGTCTGAGGTCAGATCTGGCATCCAGCCATTTCCCGTTCTGCAACACAACAGATGAAATATCCTTTGCCGGATCATTAACTTTCAATCCGGAAAAGCTTACGGTAAAATCAACCTCCTGTCCTGTATTATACCAGGATGCCAGGACAGGGCGAAGAACATTTGAAGTTATAGAAGAGGACTCCTCACTTATCATGAATCTTTTTGTCATTACCGGCTTATCAGGATTGCCCGTGGTATAAACTTTAATGATATAATTGCCCGAAAGCCTAAGGCTCATCCGGTCGTCAGGGAATACAAGCCTGTAATGATAGTAATTTGTTTTGGTGTTGAAGGAGGCCTGATAATCCTCTATGGGTTCTTCAGAAAGTCCGTTTACATAGTCCGTCTGAAAAACGGAAGACTCTGTCCAGTCACGATCGCAATGAACGAATGAGTAATAATAAGTTTCAGGATCATTGGCGAGCAGATCAAAATCGAGAACAAGTTTCTCATCGCTGTTGATCCTGATTATCGGATAAGAAAGATTCCATCCCCCCCTGTAAAGGAGTACACTTTTTATGCGGTCGTCCAGAACTTCATCTGTCAATGGCTGTGATGCGGAAATGCCAGCTTTGCAAGTATTCAGGAGAAGAAGCCCGATAATGAACTTTTCAGTATAATTTTTCATGTGAACAGCTTCACTTTTGATGAATAAAAGTACAAATATGTCATGTATTTAAATGTCTGACGCAATAATTATGCCTTAAAAATCAATAGTGGTCTGCAGCCGGTGATCATGATGTTCCCTATTTTCTTACATTTGACAACCAACTAAGAATAAATTGAAACACGGGATAATTATTCCTGCAATTCTGACCCTCTTGCTGCTTTCGGCCTGTTCTCATCCAAAGGAAGAGTTCGTAAATATTTCAGGGTTGGCCCAGGGATCGACCTACAGCATTAAATACTGCCGCAGTCCAAAGTATGATCAGGAGAATGTGAAGGAAGATATTGGCAGGATATTGAGCGATGTTGATAATTCAATGTCCGTCTATAATGATTCCTCTTTAATATCCAGGATCAACAGGAATGAAAATGTGGAAACAGATTCATTGTTCAATGAAGTTTTCCGCAGATCACATGAGATATCAATTGAAACTGAAGGAGCGTTTGATATAACCGTTATGCCGCTTGTTAAAGCGTGGGGTTTTGGTCCCGACAGGCATAAGACCTTCAACAAGTCAAAACTCGACAGCCTGCTTAATCTTGTAGGCTTCCGCAAAGTTGAATTGAAAGGCAATAAAGTTGTAAAGGCACTTCCCGGGGTAAGCCTGGATTTAAATGCGATAGCCCAGGGATACACCGTCGATCTGATATGCAGGTATTTCGACAGGCTTGGAATAAAGGATTATATTGTTGAAGTAGGGGGCGAGGTAAGGGCAAAAGGAAAGAAGGGAGGAGAATTCTGGAAGATAGGCATCGACAGGCCTGTAGATGACAATATGGTTCCGGGAGCAGATCTGCAGGCCATTATAAAGATTACCAACAAAGCTGTCTCAACATCTGGAAATTACAGGAAATTCTATATAGAAAACGGGGTCAAATACTCCCATGAGATCGATCCAAAAACAGGGTATCCTGCAAGAAACAGGGTCCTTAGCGCCACGATAATAGCAGATGATTGTGCCACCGCCGACGGATTTGCGACAGCCTGTATGGTAATGGGGCTCGAAAGATCGATCTCATTTATTGAAAACAAACCTGATATCCAGGGTTACCTTGTTTACTCCGACGATAATGGAAATTTTCTTACCTGGATCTCTGAAGGTCTGAGGAAGAGCATCGAGGAAGAGGCGCCTGTCAACAATCCCTAGACCAGGATAATATTATTGTTTAACTTTGCAGAAAGGCCCTGAGATCCATTTGGATTTCATGCCATTGATTTTGTGAAATAAACAACACTTCCACTTCTTTGTTTAATGTTTGGACAAACAGAAATCCCACTTCAAACTATTACCGATAATGAAAAAAAATATTGGATCCCCGGTCGGGACTTTTAAAAAGGAGGAGGTCCTTGCCGATTTCAGGCTTGCTAATCTGAGCAGGCATCTCAGCTATATTGGCAGACGTGAGGTTCTTTCAGGAAAAGCCAAATTCGGAATATTTGGCGATGGCAAGGAGATAGTGCAGATTGCGCTGGCAAAACAGTTCCGCGACGGAGACTGGAGGTCGGGGTACTATCGCGACCAGACATGGATGATGGCAATTGGTGAATATAATGCGGTTCAGTTCTTTCACCAGCTTTATGGCAATACCGACAGGGACCTTGCTCCATCAGGCAGCGGTGGAAGGGTTTTTAATAACCATTTCTGCCTTCCCAATATCAACCCCGATGGAACCTTCAGGGATCTGACCAAACAGAAAAACTCATCGGCAGATATTTCTCCCACAGCAGGACAGATGCCAAGATTGCTGGGTCTTGCATATGCTTCAAAGTTATTCCGTCAGAATAAGGAGCTTAGCAAGTACACTACTCTTTCAGTAAATGGTAATGAGGTGGCTTTCGGATCGATAGGTGATGCAAGCACCTCAGAAGGTCATTTCTGGGAAACCATAAATGCTGCAGGTGTACTTCAGGTTCCAATGGCAGTAACTGTCTATGACAATGGCTATGGCATTTCAGTTCCCAAAGAATATCAGACCACAAAAGGAAGCATCTCTGATATACTGATAGGCTTTGAAGCTGAAAAAGGTAAGCCAGGCTTAAGGATATTCAAAGGTAAGGGATGGGATTACCCCGGGCTGGTGAAGCTTTACGAAGAAGGGATAGCTATCTGCAGGGAAGATCATATACCTGTGCTGTTCCATGTTGACGATATCACGCAGCCGCAGGGTCATTCCACCTCCGGATCGCATGAAAGGTACAAAAGTGAGGAGAGACTGAAGTGGGAACTGGAATTGGACCCCATCAAAAAGATGCGTGAATGGATCATTGCATCAGGTATAGCCACAGATGCCGAGCTTGATAAGATTGACAAAGAGGCCGAGGAAGAGGCAAAAGAGGCAAGAAGGGAAAGTTATGAGATGTATTATAACCCGGTGAAGATTGAACGCGATGCGCTGGTCAGACTTATTGAAGGCAGAGGATGTCGCTGTGTGGAAAATGTAAAGGAAGAGGCTGTGGATAAGACCACTGAACATCTTAAACAGGTTCTTGCCCCGATACGTAAGGACAATTTCATGGCAGCGCGAAAAATAATGAGAAATGTCTGCGGAAGCTGCCTGAAAGCGGATAGCCTCAAGCATGATCTTCAGGGCTGGCTTAAACGAAATTATGATGAGGCTTCAAAAAGCTTTGATTCTTATCTTTATAACGATACACCGACTTCAGCACTTAGAGTTAAACCGGTTTCTCCGGTATATTCTGAAAGCTCTCCTGAAGTTCCAGGAAGACAGGTACTCAGGGATAACTGGGATAAAAATTTTGAAAAATATCCTTTGCTCGTGATCTTCGGAGAGGATGCCGGCAAGATTGGCGGAGTGAACCAGTCGTATGAAGGTCTCCAGAAAAAATACGGAGAGTTAAGAATTACAGATACCGGCATCAGGGAAGCAACTATACTTGGTCAGGGCATTGGAATGGCGCTCAGGGGAATGAGACCGGTTGCCGAAATACAGTATCTTGATTACCTGATGTACGCACTTCAGCTCATAAGCGATGACCTTGCCACAACATATTACAGAACAGCCGGACAAATGCTTGCTCCTGTTCTGATAGTCACAAGAGGCCACAGGCTTGAGGGGATATGGCATTCGGGTTCACCGCTGGGTATGCTTGTCAGCTCAGTAAGGGGAGTTTATGTGTGTGTTCCGCGCGACATGACACGGGCTGCAGGATTTCATAATACAATTCTGCTGAGCAATGATCCTGCCATAGTTATTGAACCTCTTAACGGATACAGGCTAAAAGAGAAGCTGCCTGACAATATCGGCGAATACAGGTTACCGCTTGGCGTACCGGAAATTCTGAGTAAAGGCACTGATATTACAATTGTGACTTATGGATCAACGGTAAGAATTGCACAGGAAGCCGTAAGCCAGCTGGCACTGCACGACATATCGGCAGAACTCATAGATGTTCAGACACTGCTTCCTTTCGATAAAGATATGATAATTCTTGAGTCGCTTAAGAAAACCAACAGGATATTGTTCCTCGATGAGGATGTACCAGGAGGAACGACAGCATACATGATGCAGGAGGTTCTTGAAAAACAGGGCGGCTGGTTCTTGCTCGACAGCCCTGCAAAAACGCTTACAGGGAAAGAGCATCGTCCGGCATATACAACAGATGGTGATTATTTTTCAAAACCGAGTGCGGAAGATATCTTCGATACCGTATATGCAATGATGAAGGAAGCCGTTCCGCAAAAATATTAAGGTAGACTTATAAAGTATTTCCGGTAAATTATTTTTTAACCGCGGAGGACGCAGAGATACTACGCAGAGAACGCAGAGTCAAATGCCATATAGTATTCCTCTGCGACCTCTGCGAAAAATTCTCTGCGCTCTCTGCGGTTAAAGAAATAGCTGTTGGATTTTTTAATCAGAAACTCCGATTATCCTCAATAATTCAGTTGCTGCCTCTTTGGGTCCCGATGTTTCAGATCCGGCGATGCCTAGTTTTGTGCGCATTTGTCCGACGAATATGTTTTTCCTGAAGAAGGCTTCAAAAAAACGTCCTGCGATCTCTTCATGCACACTCTCATATTCAGGAGGTCCGAAGATATTGGCAAAATAGGAGTGCACCAACCCGCTTGAGGTGGTCGTGCCCTTGCTCATCACAGCTCCTTCTCTGAATACTTTTATTGCCTCCTGCGCCGAGCCGAATCTTTCGATCACGGGATGATCGTCTCCTGTTGTTTCAAAATTATTTGCATATAGGATATAATCGATCTTATGGCCCATGACGACTGTTTCAAAGCTGGTGACCGGGAAGACAATCCTGGCGTTGACCTGGCTGGGATTCATAATTATGGACCTGTCGAGATGGCCATATGCGTACCCTGGCTGGAGATCATCAAGTCGCAGGAAAGCCCCAATCTCGGTTCCATAACCTATGGCATTCCCTTCATTGTCAAGCTCAATGGATCCCATATCGTCGGCAATTATCGTAAGCTGGCGGATATATTTTTCTCCCAGGACCCTGAATGCTTCAAGTGTCTCAGATTTGCCTGCACCGGTATCGCCCATCATCAGAACAGTTGCCTCCTTGTCACCCTGAAGAAGAATTTTTACCATTGCTCCATGAAATGGCATTTTGCCATTTTTCATGGTTATGGAATTGTGCAGGGTGAGAGCCATTTTCTTAAGATAACCGAAATATCCGAATTCTGGTCGTGCAGGAATAGCCCCGATGAATATATCATTCTCATTATCCTCATAAAATACAGTCGGTGAATCGGCAAGATCGTCAAGGATATTCCCCGGTACACCGTAAACGAGTACTGCATCAGGCTTCCTGGTAAGCTCCTCATCACTTGCAAGATCGAAAAGGTTACACATTGAAAAGCCAAGCTCAAAAAAGGTTATATGAAAGTAAACAAGGACTATCAGCCTACCGACCCTTGCAGGGTAACACAGGTATTCTTCCGCATTTATCTCAAACAGGTTGAGCGGATTCTTCGGTATCTTTCTGAAATGGCCGGTCCTTTTGTTCATCGGCTGCTGAATGACCAGCGGGGGATAAATGAGCATCTGTCTGACCACCGGGATATTGTTGAGCCTTGTATAGGTATCACCCTTGTATGGGATATTTAAAGGCAGTGAGATTACAGCCATTTCTGCTCCGGCAGGTACCTGCCGGTAGACCATTGGATGAGTGCCCGTGATATTTTCCTGGATATGACGGTAAATTGTCCTGACCAGGTGAGTAAGCTGTTCGATCGTTTCATTGAATGTCCTGTAAGGCCTTTTATCGAGACGGTCCCCTTCGGAATGGTTAATTATAAACCTGTCGAAATGGCGCCAGTAATCATAAAGGTACTCTACAAAACTATTGAGTAGATGACTGTTACGAAGGTAGGCTGATGATTCGCCAAATATATGAGGTATCACCTTCTGTTCGTACTTCTCGAGCAGTATAAGTGTCCTAATCAGATTATGTACACCTTCATCAGTTACTTTTGTGTTTTCAAAGATCCCGAGCAGGGGAGAATTACTCTTTTCAAGCTGCCTCAGACAATGTTCAAGAACGATCCTGAATTTGTTGCTTTCCAGCAGCTCCTCGGCTGTTTCACACATTCTCTCCCGGATATTCAATACAGCCTTATTCCCGACAATCCTTAAATTACTTTTTTGCATAGAATTAATAAAATCAGGCAAAAATATGATAAAATTTAGATTTTTATCGATTTTGATAATAGTTATTACGATATTAATTCAATAAGTTATCAACTTCAAACAATAATGGCCGGCAAACATAAAAAATATACTTTTAGCTCTCTGAATAACCGGATGGTTTATTACTTTAGTTACGAAAATTATTGAATGGTACCGATGATCATTAAATCTGACTTCAAGAAATATTGCTTTCTCTTTATCCTGTTGCTTGTCGGTTTAAAGCCTTTATTGTCTCAGACCGGACCCGGGTCGTTCCTTCCTGAAATATATGATATCCCCGGATGGAGACCTGCTGGAGATCCTGAAGTTTTTAAAAGTGGATCGCTTGAAAAAATTGCAGGTGACGAGACAGGATTGATCCTTGAATACGGATTCAATTATGCTGTATTGAGGCGGTATTACAATTTCAGACACAGGGTAATTAAAGTACAGGTATATACAATGAATAATACCTTTGGATCTTATGGCCTGTTTCTAAGGCACAGCGGCAAGGAAAAGGTTTTTAATGAGTATGGTAATTCCTGCTATGAAAAACAAGGAGAATTCGGATTCTGGAAGCAGTTCTATTTCATAAGGATGAATTCTGATATTACAAACGATACTGTCTCGGAAGGATACAGGCAGATCGCCTCCTTCATTGATTCAAAGATCAAATCGCGGGGATTATTCCCGGGGATAATGAATCTGTCCGGTGACAATGCCAGAAATGTCCGGATATTCAGGGGACCACTCGCTCTTTCAGAGATCTATTATTTCAGTCCCCTCAATATTTTCTTTGTAAATGAGGGTATCTCTTTCGAGAAAGACGATACAACAAAAATAATCCTGAGGTATTCCGATAACAATGAAGCTGTAAGAAGATATACTGAAGCTGCAGGGGTTCTGGGAACAATGCCTGAATTCACCGACTTCGTTATGGATGGGAGTTTCTCTTATACAATGAAGGATAAGAAGGGCAAAACTCTCGTTTTCAGGGTTAATGAAAATAATCTTGAAATAAGTATAAAAAAGTAAGATAAATTCAGGGTCAAAGATAACATCCTGATGATTTTTGTGTTCTTAAATTATATTTACGGCTAAAAATATTCTTAAATTGATAAAGAAAATAAATCAGTATGGAGACTGAACTTGACCTGTTTACAATATTGCCTGAGGATAAAATACCCGAAAAGGGAAAGATCCTGATCTCGGAGCCTTTTCTGCCGGATACTTTTTTCAACAGGAGCATTGTTTTTCTTACAGATCATACTTCTGAGGGTTCAGTCGGATTTATTCTGAATAAACGGCTTGATATAAGGGTCTGTGATGCAATTTCGGGATTTGATTCCTGGAATGAGATAATCAACATGGGAGGACCGGTAGCTCCTGATACTCTTCATTACCTTCATACACTTGGCGAGGAGGTGGAGGGAAGTGTAAATATCCAGGAAAATATCTGGTGGGGAGGAGATATTGATACTATTCGCAAGCTGATAACATTCAGCCGCATAAAGGAATCACAGATCAGGTTTTTCCTTGGCTATTCAGGCTGGTCAGCCGGGCAGCTTGAAAGGGAACTGAAAGAGAACTCGTGGGTTATAGCAAAGATAAGGTCAGATGCGGTTATGGCCAGCAGAGGACAGGACGCCTGGAGAAAGATTCTTAAGGGGCTTAACAGCAAATACAGGATCTGGGCAGATTTTCCTGATTCGCCAGAGATGAATTGACAAAGCGAATATCCTTGCTCAGATCTTTCCCGGTGCAACAATTTCAGTCATTATATTACCGTTTACCGGCAATTTGATCCCACGGATCCCAGCCTTTTCAGCTGCAATTATATCGATATCGGAATCACCGATCATAAAAGAGCTCCTGGGGTCGATGTTGTACTTCCTTATAGCTTTTTCAAACATGAGAGAGCCGGGTTTTCGACATTTGCAGTCTGAAATATCAGGATGATGCGGACAATAAAATATTTCAGTGATCGTGATGTTCGAATCTTCAAGCTTTTTAAGCATGAAACGATGAAGCTTCTCGAGCTGGGCCACATTGAAGATACCTTTTGCTATACCACCCTGATTTGTAATTATTATAAGCAGATAGCCCTTTGAGATAAAATAATTCAGGGCTTCTGTCACACCTTTGTTGAAAATGAATTCTTCTTCCCTGAATATGTAATACGACCTCCCCTTCCTGTTGATCACACCATCCCTGTCGAGAAATATGGCTTTTTTCATTGATCAGATATGCATGATTTTATAAATGAGCTCCTTGAGCAGGTCCCCGGGAGGGCTGCTAAAGTCACCATAACCTTTCGATTTCAGGTCGTACGTTCTCAGGAGGCTTATTATCTGAACAGTTCTCTTTGCATCATATTTTGAACCTGCTGTTTCATAGTCCTTTACAAAGAAGGGATTGATCCTGAGAACAGCAGCGGCATTATTCTTCGATTTATCCGAAAGGTAATGGTAGGTGAGCAATTTGCTGAAAAAGCTGAAAAGCGAAGCGATCGTCAGGTTTATTGGATTGTCTTTGGGACTATCTGCGAAGTGCCTCACTATCTGGTTGGCTTTGTAGATTTTTTTTTCACCAATGGCTTTTTGAAGTTCAAAATTATTGTAGTCTTTGCTGATCCCGATATTCTTCTCAATAAGCTCAGTGGTGATCACTGGTTTACCGGCAGGCAGAGTAATAAGAAGCTTGGTCAGCTCATTCACTATCTTGTGAAGGTCGGTCCCTAAATATTCTGTTAGCATGGCGCCTGCATTCGGGTCAGTTTTGACTCCCTGTACCATCAGGTATTTGTCTATCCATGCCGGCACCTGGTAATCCCTCAGTCTGTTTGACTCAAAGTAGACCGCATTTGAATCGATCAGCTTGTAAAGCTTTGTCCTTTTATCGAGTGTCTTGTACTTATAATTAATGACAAGTATGGTTGAGGTCAGCGGTTTTTCCACATACCAGGCAAGATCTTCAATTTTCTTAAGCGATTGAGCCTCCTTCACTATAACTACCTGGTGGTTCGACATCATCGGGAAGCGTTTCGAAGTTTCAGTTATAGATGCGACACTTGCATCTTCACCATACAGGACCATCAGGTTAAAGGCTTTTTCATCCTCAGGCAGTACATTTTCCTCAATATAATCCGTGATGATATCGATATAGTAAGGTTCCTCTCCGGCAAGGAAATAGACAGGCTTGTATATCCTGTTCTTCAGATCGGACATTATCTCCTCATAAGTGGCTGCCATTTTCAGAACCTGAGATGTTTAACCGAAAGACCTTTTTTCATTATTGTTTTTATTGCATCAATACCAATGCGTAGATGCATTTCAACGTAATCACTTGTGACTTTCAGGTCAGATTTTGCTGTTTTGATGCCTGCGGATATCATTGGCTGATCAGAAACAAGCATCAGGGCGCCGGTAGGTATCTCATTTGCAAACCCAACCGTGAAAATAGTTGCTGTTTCCATATCGATTGCCATCGCATGGGTCTTTACCAGGTACTTCTTAAACCTGTCGTCATATTCCCATACCCGCCTGTTGGTCGTATAAACGGTTCCTGTCCAGTAATCCCTTTTGTATTTTGTTACCACCTCAGAAAGTGCGATCTGGATCTTGAGTGCAGGAAGGGCAGGAACCTCCATTGGAAGGTAATCATTTGAGGTTCCATCACTTCGGATCGCTGCAATAGGTACGATCAGATCGCCAAGCTTGTTTTTCTTCTTTAGTCCGCCACATTTCCCAAGGAAAATGACCGCATTGGGTTCCACGGCGCTCAGTAGATCCATTATGGTCGCTGCATTGGGACTCCCCATTCCAAAGTTGATGATCGTCACACCCTCAGCTGTAGCACTTGGCCAATTCTTATCCTTACCTTCCACCTGAACATTATGCCATTTGGCAAACAATTCGACATAATTGTTGAAATTTGTAAGAAGAAAATACTTGCCAAAGCTCTTCAAAGGTTTGCCGGTATATCTTGGAAGCCAGTCGTTGACGATCTCTTCTTTGGTTTTCATAATTTCTTTAATAAAGAATTATCTCAATATCTTTGTTAAAATCTTTCGATGGTCAGGTTTAAATCCAGGGTCTAAAAATACAAAATAAGTTGAAAGAGTTAACGCTGCCACAATATTCGTACAGGTTATCAGGGAGTGAAGGTTCCCGGATGATATTTGATCCTATCCGGAGGAGGTATGTAAAACTGACCCCTGAGGAGTGGGTCCGGCAGCATTTTATCAATTACCTGGTGGTTTATGGCAAATACCCCGCCGGGCTCATAGGTGTGGAGGTCCCATTCAAAATGAATCAACTGTCAAAAAGACTTGATCTTCTTGTTCACGACCGTTCTGGCAATCCATTGATGATAGTTGAGTGCAAGGAGCCTGATACAAAGCTGGACGGAAAGGTTTTTGACCAGATCGCAGTATATAATATACAGTACAGGGTACCGTACCTGATTGTTACAAATGGTATTCAGAACTATGCATGCAGGATGAATTTTGAAAACAAAAGCCGTGAGGACCTTGAGATCATTCCGCAATACGATGAACTGATAAGATAACGACCCATGATCGATGTTACATGTGCCATAATCAGGAATGAGGAAAATGAGGTTCTCGTAGTTCAGAGAGGCGAGAAGTCAGATCATCCCTTTAAATGGGAGTTTCCTGGTGGCAAAACCGCACCCGGGGAAAGCCACGAGGAATGCATAGTACGTGAGATATATGAGGAGCTGGGAATAGACATAATTATTTGCAGCAGGATTGATAATGTCGAATATGATTACGGACACAAACAGATAAGGCTGATACCCTTCATCTGCGATACTCTTGAGGAAATGCCAATGCTCACAGAGCATATCTCCTTCAGATGGGTTGCAGTTCACGAGCTGGAAACTGTCGATCTGTGCGAGGCAGATACAATTGTTGCTGATAATTATTCGGTCTCTGCCGACATGTTTGCGGGAGAACAGGATGTTGATGAAAGCTCTTCAGATTCAGTTGATGATGCGGACCTGAAGCAGATGATCAATAGCATGATGAGCATGACGGAGGCCGACTGGCTCTCCGATTCTGCTCTGGAAAATCCTTCGATATTCCGTAAATTACTTGAGTACTCGATGTCGGATGACAGGAAGCTTGCTTTCAGGGCATCCTGGACACTCACAAAGGTCTGTGATAAATTTCCTGAGATAATCATTCCTCATCTTTCACGGATAGTCGATGCATTGCCTCGTTTTGATAACGATAGTGTTGTAAGATCTTTTTTAAGGATCCTTTCACTGAGTGATGTTGCCAGACTTCCTGAAAAGCAGCAGGGCTTGCTTGCCGATCACTGTTTTGCAAAGCTTGATTCCGCAGATTCACCCATAGCCATCAAAGCATACTCGATGGAGATACTCTACAGGCTGTCAGTAATTTATCCGCAGCTGGCAAATGAACTTGCTGTCTCTATAAGAGTTTTGATGGAGGAAGGATCGGCAGGAATAGTTGCACGTGGCAACGCCGTCCTGAAAAAGATCACCGGGATAACTTCAGACCAAAGATCCAGTCGGAAATGATCTTAAGGGCCTCCGGTGAAAAGGTCTCCTCTATCTTGTTATATTCCGAGGGCAGTCCTGTTGTACAATGCTGGTAAAGATGGTTAAGACCGGGAAGCCTGACCGTTTTTACATTATTATTTCCTGATGATCTGAGAGCTGCCTCAATGGCAGGAAGGTTTACATCAGCCGACACCTGCAGATCCTTCTCACCGTTAAGGGCGAGAACCGGACATTTAACTTTTTTCCAGTAATCAGCGGCGTCGGTAGATATAAAATACCTGAACCATGGATATACCCTGGCGCCAAACTCGCGCTGAAGCTTGCTGACAGCGGTTTCCACCTGGTCATCAGAAAGTTTCAGATCGGTAAGCATTTTCCTGTAAGTATCAAGAACCAATGCTTCAGCTTTCTGATCATCCTTTTCGCTCTTAACAACAGCATAAAGCGCCTTGTTTATATCATGCGCCTCCTGGATCTTTTCTTCACTCAATCCCGAAAGCCGTCCGATATCAGCAGCCTGCCTGAGTATGATTTGTTCTCCATCGACACCGGGACCTGAAAGTGATACGATGAAGGCAATATCCGGTTCGGCAGAGGCTACCATCGGTGCGATCAACCCACCCTCGCTATGGCCCATCAGCCCGATCGCATTTGGATTTATCTTCTGGTTATTTTTCAGGTATAAAAAGGCAGATTCTGCATCCGTTGCCAGGTCGCCCGTTGTGGCAGTTGCATAGTTCCCCTGTGATTTTCCAACGCCCCTGTCATCATATCTGAGAACAGCTATTCCGTTCCTCGTAAGCCAGTCGGCAATTACAAGAAACGGACGGTGCCCCATAACCGCTTCATCCCTGTTCTGAGGTCCCGAACCTGTTATAAGGATCACAGCCGGAAAAGGGCCGTTACCAGATGGTATTGAAAGAGTTCCCGCAAGAAAAATATCAAATTTTTTGTTTGGGAATATGACCTCCTCGGTAGAGTATGGAAACGGGGGCTTTGGTTCCTGTGGCCTGATGTTTGCTACAGGTCTGCTTATTCTTCTGATATTCATCGGATACTTATTTCCTCTCTGGGTCCATGTTCCTTCGATCAGGGTATCACTTTTGATGCTTCCCTTGTAGTTTCCCATAAGAAGAGGTGCCAATATTATGAGGCTGTCATTCCTTGCAAATACCCTGCCCAGGGGAATATTGCTGGCTCCCTGGTCCGGACTGTCCATGCTGGCAATCAGGCTGTCCTTGTCATTTATCTTAATATTATACACAATTCTCAATGTCACGCCTCCGGCATCCAGGTTACCCAGCCACAGGCCGGCAACGATATTTTTGTCAACCGTTTTCTGGGCTGAAAGCGGCATCATCGAAATTATGACTGTAAAAAACAGAATGAATGCTATTACTCTTTTCATGGGATAATTTGATTTTTAGCCAGCAAATTTAAGAATAATATTGGTGTACAGGTGTTAAAGAAACTTAACCACGGAGTTTCACGGAGATAACCACGGAGTTACACTGTTTTTTCTCTGAATTAACTCTGTGCAACTCTCCCGATAAATCTGGACAAGTTGTGTTAGTTCTTCATTAAACTATTAAACGCTTCAACACTTAAACTGCTAATCACTTGTTTTTCTTTTGTATTTTTGCATCGCTGATTTAAAACAAAATATGAAAATAGTTGATACAAGGGGTAAAAAGTGCCCCGTACCCATCATTGAAACAAAAAAAGCTCTTAAAGAGACCAGCTCAGGAGAGAAATTCAGAGTCCTGACAGACAGCAAAACCTCATTCAATAATATTTCAAGGTTCCTGGCTGATAACATGATCAAATTCTCAGTAAAAGAAGATAAGGGTGTATGGACATTCGTGGTGATTAACGAATCAGGAAATGTGGCTCTTTCTCCTGCTGAGAACTATTGTGAACCTGACCTGACGGAAGCTATAAAAGGCGACTATGCAATCGCTGTCACTTCTGAGTTCATGGGATCGGGTGATGACGCCCTTGGGAGGAAGCTCATAAAATCATTTTTCGTTGCAGTAAGCTGCCTTGATCATCTGCCTTCAGTAATGGTTTTTTATAATTCAGGAGTGAAACTTGCAGTAAAAGGTTCCGAGGTATTAGATCTCATTAAAGAGATTGAAAAAAACGGGGTAGAGGTGATCCTTTGCGGGACATGCGTTGATCATTATAAGCTCGGAGATTCCATTGACGCGGGAAAGATTGGTGATATGTACTATATTATGGGAAAGCTCTCTTCAGCAGGAAATGTAGTACGCCCATAAATAAAATTATCCTGGTGAAAACGGACCTTCTTAAATTCACCGACCAGGGCGGATGTTCTTCTAAAATTCCGCCGGCTCAGCTTGAGGAGATACTCAGCCATCTGCCTGTTGCTGTTGATCCGGATATCCTGGTAAATATCGATACTCATGACGACGCCGGGGTCTACAGGATTAATGATGATCTGGCTCTGGTTATTACTACCGATTTTTTCCCTCCGATGGTGAGCGATCCTTATGAATTCGGAGAGATTGCAGCTGCAAATGCGATAAGTGATGTTTATGCCATGGGAGGAACTCCTGTTCTTGGTCTCAACATAATGATGTTCCCTGCTTCGAAGCTCCCGATGGAAGCTTATGCTGAAATCCTTAAAGGCGGATATGCAAAAGCCTCAGAAGCAGGTGTAAAGATAATAGGCGGTCATACGATCGATGATCCCGTTCCAAAGTATGGACTAGCCGTGACAGGCTTTGTCCACCCCAATAAACTTGTGACGAACAGGGGAGCAGAGCCGGGCGACCTTCTAATTCTTACAAAGCCGGTCGGAACAGGCATAATAATGGCCGGACACAGTCTAGGGATGGCTTCAGACAAAGACCTTGAGGAGGCAAAAAACAATATGAAGCAGCTTAACATGAAAGGAGCTGCAATAATGCAAAAATATAACATAAAAGGTGCCACTGATATAACCGGATTCGGCCTGGCAGGTCATGCATTGAAAATGGCGAGAGGAAGCAATGTTTCCATGACACTCAATATGAGATCGGTTCCTCTTATCGGAATTACCCTGTCACTTGTTGATGAAGGTTGCATTCCGGGAGCTTGCTTCACAAATCTGGATTATACGGAAAAGGACCTGTCCGTCTCAGACAGTCTAGGTTACAACCATAAAATGATCGCTTTTGATGCCCAGACCTCCGGAGGCCTGCTAATTTCAGCTCCTCCCGGTATCGCAGATAAGATTCTCACTGATTTTAGAAACGAAGGATTTCCATATTCAACAATTGTTGGAGAAGTGACAGAACATAGGGAAAAACTCCTGTTTTTAGAATAGGTCTGATACCTGAGCTTAATCAAACTATATTTATTATCTTACCTCAGTGTAACTTAGTGTCCCTTAATGATGCTTTTCCGATGAAAAGATTTTTACAGATTCTTCTTTGGCTTTTTGGTCTCCTCATAATTATTATAATTGTAAGGACGCTTCTGTTCAGCTCAATGCAGATAAGGACCGCTGAAGTTAAAGTTGAAGGGATAAATGATGAATGCATTGGTCATCTTTCAAAAGCAGTATCTATGCCAACTGTATCATATCTTCCTGATTCACCAATAGATACACTTGCCTTCAATAGCTATATGGAGTTCATTCAGAAGAGCTACCCTATGGTTAATGAAAAACTGAAAAGAGAGGTCTTTAATAATTTCAGCATGCTTTACACCTGGAAAGGAAAGGACACTTCACTGAGGCCAATGGTGCTGATGGCGCACTACGATGTCGTGCCACCGGGTGATACTGCTTCATGGGAAAGAAAGCCTTTTTCGGGATATTTCGATGGCTCATACGTGTGGGGTAGAGGTACTCTCGATGATAAAGCCTCCATGATCTCTATACTTGAAGCGGTCGAGAAGCTTTTGGCCAAGGGATTTAAGCCCGGAAGGACTCTGTACCTTTCCTTCGGGCATGATGAGGAACTTACGGGTGAAAGAGGGGCCGGAACGATTGCTGAGGTATTCAGGGATAGGGGAATAAGACCCGAGTTCGTTCTTGATGAGGGTATGGCAATTACCGTCGGGATGGTACCCATGATGAAGAAACCGGTTGCACTTATAGGTACATCTGAAAAAGGGTATCTGACTGTGAGGATGAGCATAGAAATGGCTGGTGGACATTCTTCAACACCCGGGAAAGAGTCGGCTCTTATTATAATGGACAGGGCTTTGGATAACCTTGTAAAAAACCAGATGCCATAAGGAATATCCGGACCCGTGGATAATTTTATAAGGTATATCGGGCCGGAGATGCCTTTTTATGCAAAGGCAATCTTTGCAAACAGGTGGATATTTAAAGGCATTCTTCTTAATATTTATACAGGCAGTGCTTCGGGGAATGCACTTGTGCGTACGACCACTTCCCCCTCAATGATCAGCTCGGGGATCAAGGATAATATCATCCCGACACGGGCTGAAGCAGTTGTCAACTTCAGGATAATTCCAGGTGAAACATCTGCCGGTATTATAGCTCATATTAAAAAGATTACAGGTGACGACAGAATAAAGCTCGAAGCGGATAGCTCAACTTTATGTGAACCTGCACCTGTGTCGTCGGTCGATGCATCCGGGTTCAGGATCATCTCGGCCACTCTGAGGCAGGTCTATCCCGATGCAGTTGTCTCGCCGACGTTGATGCTTGGATCGTCCGACGCGAGACATTTTTCGATTGTTACCGGAAATATTTACAGGTTTGCACCAATAATTGTGACCCCGGAGGATATGGCCCGGATACATGGCCTCAATGAGCGGATAAAGGCCTCAGACTTTAAAAAAGGGATCGGATTTTATTACCAGCTTATAACTAATTCACAGGGGAAATTCTAAAGACAAAAGATAAAAGTCACAAGACAAAAGTTTAAGAGTTGAATGAGTTGAAAAGTTGAAGGGGAATGACGGATTATGCATGAGTCGGATAGAGATAATCCCTTCCTGGGAGGTGTCAGGTGTGGGTTTTGTCATGTTTATTAAAATAAAAATTTGTCATCTTTGACCCAGGCAAATAAGTGAAATAAATCTTCATGGCAGAAAATATATATACCGGTACAGGGATCAACAGCAGAATTCAGGGTCTGTCGAACATGATTGGCAATACACCTATGCTTGAGATAGATTTTACATGGAAAGACAAGCCATACAGGATCTATTCAAAGGCAGAATATCTGAATCTTTCAGGCAGCATAAAGGACAGGATGGCTTTTCATATAATCCGTGAGGCTTACAGAAAAGGAACTCTTAAACCGGGGTACAGGATCATAGAGGCTACCAGCGGTAATACCGGAATAGCTATTTCAGCTGTTGGCAGGGCGCTTGGTCATCCTGTTACGATCTTCATGCCCGACTGGATGAGCGAGGAGAGAAAAAACCTTATCAGGAGCCTGGGGGCTGATATTGTACTGATCAGTAAGAAGGAGGGAGGTTTCCTTGGTAGCATTAAAAGGGCAGAGGAACTGGCATCCTCCGGTACTGAAACATTTTTACCAAGGCAATTCGATAATGAGGACAATATTATGGCCCATTATAAGACGACTGGCCCGGAAATATGGTGGCAGCTAAGATTCTACGGCAAAACCCCTGATGCATTTATTGCCGGAGTCGGTACAGGAGGAACAATAATGGGAACCGGCAGGTTTCTCAGGGAAAAGAATCCTGATATAAAGCTATATCCCCTTGAGCCTTCTAACTCGCCTACTATGTCGACAGGCTATAAGGTTGGCACACACAGAATACAGGGTATTTCGGATGAATTCATCCCTTCAATTGTCGATCTGAGAACTCTTAATGAAGTAGTGGCGGTTGATGACGGCGACTCGATCATTATGGCGCAGAAGCTTGCGAGTGAACTTGGAATAGCAGTCGGGATATCTTCCGGTGCAAACTTTCTGGGGGCATTAATGCAACTTGAAAAGCTTGGAGGTGATGCGACCGCAGTCACGGTTTTTTCGGATG
The DNA here is from genome assembly GCA_050013475.1 of Bacteroidales bacterium. Taxonomy (GTDB): domain Bacteria; phylum Bacteroidota; class Bacteroidia; order Bacteroidales; family VadinHA17; genus LD21. Next base: position 12,986 of record JBEKFE010000002.1, on the reverse strand, counting down.
ACAATAAAAAATACCTCAGCACAGCGCTCATGAAGCATGAACCTGTCAAAAGCAGTTTTCTTTCAAAGGATATCAAACTAAAATCCTTCAGGACATTAAGACGAAGCTGTGTAATGTGCTGTAATCCAGAGGAGTGTGAAGCAGTTTATGATCCTGAATTCATCCGCGAAGCTATTCTCCCACCATGTTTTCTTAAAGGACGGCTGAACTGCTGCAGTTAAAGACAGTGCAGGCAGTTCTTAATTTTCTGTATCATCGTAATAACGATTACGCCTTTTATCCTTTTCATTTATCGGATTCGCATCCATAACCCACATACCGCGGCCATGAGTTGCAATAATTATCATATTATCCCTTGGATGGATGGCCAGATCGTGCACATATGAAAATGGAAGTGTGCCAAGCGCATCCCATCTTTTGCCGCCATCTTTTGTGACGAAAACTCCGCCGTCCGTTCCTGTATAAAGCATGTTTTGATTTACGGGGTCTTCCCTTATGACATTAACCGGTCCAACAGGAATATTGCCTGAAATGTCCTGCCATGAATCGCCAAAGTTCGTCGATTTCCAGATATAGACCTGGAAATCGTCATCCCTTCTGCCACTCTGTGTCATATAAACGGTGCCAATATCGAAGCGGGATGCAACGATCCTGGAAACGAATTTTTGTGGCACTCCACCGTTCCTGATCTCTGTCCAGTTCTTTCCTCCATCCTTTGTTCTCCAGATTCTTCCATCGTCTGTTCCGGCGTATAAAAGTCCAAACCTGAGCGGTGATTCGTCCAGAACTGATATGGTCTGATAATTGATGTCACCTCTTTTCTTCGGATCGTTATATGAAAGGTCGCCACTGATATACTCCCATGTGTCGCCGCGATCCCTTGACATCATCACATACTGCATCCCATGATAGATAATATCGGGGTTATGCGGCGAAACAAGTGTCGGAGCTACCCACTCTCCCCTTAACGGGGTCTCATCTGGAAGGTTTTTGGGGAGAAGGTTCTTCTCTCCTTCGGGATATTTATCAATTTCGGCTCTTGCCAATGCACCATAAAAAGTGCTGGCGTAGATAGTATTATTGTCGGAAGTATTTACCGCGTGAGTGCTGCCCTCTGCACCAAGAATATGCCTGAACTCCTGCGGAGGCACTTTATCACGTCCGTTGGCAAGATCGACCGGAGCATAAAAACTGTGATGATCCTGGATCGATCCGAAAACCCTGAAAGGTGTACTCAGATCGTAGGCAACGTTATAAAATTGTGCCAGGGGAAGAACTTCGATGGGATATTTCCATGTTTTTCCTTTATCATAGGATATAGTAAGTCCGCCGTCCTGTACATTAAGAAGATAGTTTGGATTTGCGGGATCTATCCATAATCCATGATGATCAACATGTGGCCCGTTCAGGCTTCTGAATGTTCTCCCGCCGTCTGTTGACTGGTTGAGCATGATTCCCATTGTATAGACAGTATTCTCATCTGTGGGATCAATTTTTATCTGTCCAAAGACCCATCCGTATGTTGCAGAGAGATGTTCCATGAAGGTTTTCTGGTCGGGAGTAAGACCGCTTACCTGTGTCCATGTGGCTCCTCCATCATTTGTTCTGTAGACAGTTGCCCCCTTAATGACATCCTTTCTTGGACGCCCATATGAGTCAGTTTCACCCGGGTTTGCTTTATAGGCGGTTTCGTAATTATCAACATAGGCATAAAGCACATCGGGATTGGAAATTGAAATATCTATTCCGATCCTGCCCCGTTTATTTGGTTCCGGAATGCCATTATTAATCTGTTTCCATTTCTTGCCGCCATCAGCCGATTTCCATATTCCGCTGTTTTTTGATGTTTCATAGGTTCTTGGATCATTCCATTTCAGCCTTGTACGCTCCCATGTCGTACAGTAAAGTACATCCGGATCCCTTGGATCAAGAACAAGGTCGCATGCACCCGTGTTCTCGTCGATATACAATATTTTATCCCATGTTTTGCCCCCGTCCATAGTCTTGAAAACACCCCTTTCATCATTTGATGTCCATTCGTGTCCTGTGGCAGCTACATATACAATATCTGAGTTCCTGGGGTTGACCCTTATCCTTCCGATCGTAAATGTATTTTCAAGCCCCATGAGGGTCCATGTTTTCCCGCCATCAATTGTTTTGAAGACTCCACAGCCTGCATTGGAACTCCTGAATATGTTTGCTTCGCCTGTTCCCACCCACACTATATTGGGATCATTCGGATCGATTGCAATGTCGCCTATTGAGGCAGTTGGCATGCCCTCGAAAACCGGGATAAATGTCGTTCCCTCGTTCACCGATTTCCAAACTCCTCCCGTAGCTGAGCCTACCCAGATCGTGTAATTCCTTCCGTGAGGAGAAACAGCTTCAACTGCAGTACAGCGCCCGCTGATATTTGTCGGGCCAATGTACTGCCACTTCATATCCTTGTAAGGTGAATTCTGAACCATTATGGTCTGCTTCGCGAGGAGGGCATTTTTTTCTTTCCCGGTAAATACAGGATTCTTTACCTGTCCATTTATCCAGCCAGACGTGATGGTAATAATTAAAAAAAGGATCGTGAGCTTTATAGAATTCCGTTTCATGGATTTGAGTTTTATTTTAAAAGGTAGAATTATTTTTTTAATCGAAATGAGGCTCGAAGATCTGATGTTGTCTTGCTTCAAAACATAATTCTATTTGTTCCCTGGTCGTACGGCCTGTCGAAAGAGCAGGAAGGTTATTAAGTGAAAAGTAACCAGCCTCCAGTGTTTCCGGGTTTTCCCTGAACTCTTCCTTTACGAGATCACATTCAACGATTATCTTGTAGATCGTGAAAATAAGCAATGGGTCATTTCGTCTATTTGCCAGATGCACCGCGATTATTCTTCTGGGTACCACCTCAGCTCCAGCCTCCTCTTCACATTCCCTTATAACTGACTCGCCGACTGTCGTATTCACATCAGCCCATCCGCCTGGCAAGGCCCATGATCCGTCAATTCTTTCCCTAATCAGGAGTATCTTATCTTCTTTGAATACAGATGCTCTTATATCAACTTTCGGGGTCTGATAGCCTGTTTCACCTGCAAAAAGAGTCCTGATCCTTGATGTGCTCACACCGGTATACTCATGCATTATTTCGACTGACATAGCCCTGATCTGCTCAAACCTTTCGAGATCATACCTATCGTGGGAAAATGTCAGTCCAGCCTGTGCGATTGACTGGAGCCTTGTTGCCCATTCAAGCCATTTTGGTTTCATAGAAAGATAATGAAAGATTCGGGTATAGTTAACTTATAAAGATATACAATCAGCGGATCAAATTGAAACATGACTATGTAACATTTTTGGAACAAATAATTAATTATAGTGGTACAGCTATGTAATAACATTGAGGCATTTTTGCATCAGTTAAATAAAGTAAAATCAAATAAAATTATTATGAAAAAAATCTGGAAAATTTCACTTGCCTCACTAGCTGTTATATTGCTGTATTCGTCGCAAATGAATGTTACAGGTCAGACCACGCAACAAACGACTGGTGATAACTCTACCGAGTTCAAACCTTCAGGTACACTGTGGGGGTTAGTTTTTGGCGATTATTATGTCAAGACCCATGCCGATTCATTAAGCAGGGGAAAGACTCAGTACGCAGGTAAGGCTTATCCGAAGAATTACGATGCATTTGCCTTCCGCAGGATATACCTGGGTTATGATTACAATATAAGTGAACATTTCTCAGCTGAGTTCCTTTTGACACATGAGAGCGATGTTGTCGATCCAAGCGGTGACAGAAGCATGTATATAAAAGCTGCTAATATCAGGTGGAAAAATATAGTTCCCAATAACGATCTGATCATAGGTCAGATGGCAACTCCTATCTTTGCCCTGATGTCAGACAAGATCTGGGCTTACAGGAGTGTTGAAAAGACTATTGCAGATATGCGCGGACTCGGAAGTTCAAATGATTTAGGAATTGCATGGCAGGGAAAGATTGATTCCAAAGGTACTGCAGGATACAATTTTATGATAGGTAACGGAACAGCACAGAAACTTGAGACAGATAAATACAAGAAATTTTACGGTGAAATTTATGCCAAGCTATTGGATCAGAAACTTATTCTCGACCTGACAAGTGACTGGGAAAAGTCATCTCCCACGCAATCAAAGTCAACAATAAAAGGCTTTGTTGCGTACCAGACCAAACCTGTAACAGTTGGTGTCGAGGTGGTCAGTCAGCTTCAGAAAGGTTATGCAACTGATTCAATCGCGGGCACACACGTACTTTCAAATGTAGTTCCATTCGGATTAAGTGTATGGGTTCGTGGAGGTATTATTAAAAGCAAGTTAGGATATTTTGCAAGATTTGATACTTATAATCCTGATACTAAATTCAATGTAGCGACTCTTTATCCTAAAGCCAGCCCATATCCTGCCAACAAGTACAATGAGGATTTTATAACCGCTGGTCTGGATTATACACCAATAAAGAATATTCACATCATGCCTAATATCTGGGTAGATACATACGATAGCAAATTAAGTACTGTTTCCGGCAGGGCTAAAAGCGATTACGATATGACAGCAAGGCTTACCTTCTCCTATACTTTCGGTAAATAGTATTAATCAATAATAAACTATAATAATTATGAAGACTAATAGAATCAATCTGACAATAGTGGCGCTTATTTTCGTTGCATCAGTTTTTTCAGTGCAGAGGATGAAAGCGCAGAGCGGTACTAAAGAGCTCCTGGGTGCAGGTGCAACATTCCCTTATCCCCTTTATTCAAAAATGTTTGATGTTTATAACAATGAAAAGGGTGTAAAGATTAATTATCAGTCAATAGGTTCAGGTGGTGGAATTAAACAATTACAGAACAAGACTGTTGATTTCGGGGCATCCGATGCACCTCTCAGTGATGCTGAAATGGGACAGATGGCTACTCCGGTAGTACACATACCTACATGTCTGGGGGCAGTTATGATTACCTATAACCTTCCCGGGGATCCGAAGCTGAAGCTTACCGCGGATGTAATTGCCGACATCTTTCTTGGCAACATCACCAGGTGGAATGATAAAAGGATCACCGATCTGAATCAGGACGTAAAGCTTCCTGACCTGGCAATATCAGTCATTCACAGGTCAGACGGATCGGGTACTACCTATGTATTTTCTGATTATTTAAGCAAGGTAAGCCCTGTATGGAATACTAAACCAGGTAAAGGAAAAGCCCTTGACTGGCCGGTAGGTATAGGTGCAAAAGGGAACGAAGGCGTTGGCGGTATGGTTAAACAGACACCCGGCAGCGTAGGCTACGTTGAACTTGCCTATGTAATGCAGAACAAGATGGCTTCAGCCGAGATAAAAAACAAATCAGGTATTTTTGTTGAAGCTTCCATCAAATCAATTAGTGCAGCAGCTGCCGTAACTCTTCCTGAAGATCTGAGAGTTTCTCTGACAAATACAGATGCAAAGGACGGATATCCCATAAGCAGCTTTACATATATTCTGGTTTACCTGAATCAGTCTTACGATAACAGGACAATGGACAAAGCTAAAGAAACCACTTCTCTTGTTAATTGGATGATCACCGATGGTCAGAAATATGCAGCCCCGCTTATTTATGCTCCATTACCAAAAGAGGCAGCAGCAGCAGCTATGAAACAGCTGAAGAAAGTGAATTTCAACGGGAAGGGAATAATCTAGATCTATTTCAGGTAAGGTTATAAAAAGCGTATTCCCTTTGGGTAAATGGGATACGCTTTTCATTTATTCACATATTTGCATAAAAATGTTAGTTGATTATTTGGCAGGTACTTACTTAAGGAGAAAGATCAAATGATGGTACGGGCTGGATCCAAGACTTCTGAAAAAAAATTACATTTTAAGGAATTTGTCTTTCATAAAACCCTGACTCTGTCAGCCATTCTTATTATTGTACTTTTACTCGGTATATTTCTTACGCTCCTTGTCTCTTCTTTGCCTTCAATCAAGGCCCTTGGGTTGAAATTTATTTATAATAAAGCCTGGAACCCCGTTACTGATGAATACGGAGCCCTTCCTTTTATGGTCGGAACTATCTTCACCTCATTGCTTGCTATTCTGATTTCAACTCCGTTTGCAATTGCCATAGGCCTTTATCTTGGTGAATACTACCCCAAAGGATGGATCAGCGGAATTATCAAAAATGCCATTGAACTGCTTGCCGGAATTCCATCAGTGATCCTGGGATTCTGGGGAATGTATACCATTGTCCCAATAATCAGGTCTATCGAGCTGAAAGTTGGTGCCACTCCGTACGGAGTCGGTATATTGACAGCATCTGTGATCCTTTCAATAATGATTATCCCCTTCTCAGCTTCATTGATCAGGCTGGTTATAAGCATGGTTCCGCTCCACTTAAAGGAGGCTGCATATTCGCTTGGAGCCACAAGATTTGAAGTGATCAGGTTTGTTATTATTCCCTATGTAAAGTCAGGCCTTTCAGCTGGAATTCTTCTTGCTCTTGGCAGGGCACTTGGCGAAACAATGGCAGTAACTATGCTTATAGGTAATACTCATATTATTCCGAATGGCTTGTTTTCAACAGGCAATACCATGGCAAGTGTTATTGCAAATGAATTTACTGAGGCAACAGGTAATGTTTATTTTTCTGCTCTTATTGAGATTGGACTGGTGCTTTTTGTCGTAACTACTATTATCAACATCATTGGAGTGAGGATTATTAAAAGGTTTGAAGTTTAATGAAAGAAGGTAACAGGTATCGTGAATTGAAGAATATTGCATTCAAGATTTTTACAATCATGGTTGTAATAATTTCTGTTTTGCCTCTTATTGCCATACTTGTTTATATTTTTAAGCAGGGTATTTCAGTAATCAACTGGAGTTTCCTTGTACATCTGCCAAAACCGGTTGGTGAAGCCGGAGGAGGAATATTTAATGCGATTATCGGTAGCTTTTTAATAATTTTAGTTGCAGCCCTGATGGCAGTTCCGATAGGAGTTACAGCAGGTGTTTATTTTTCGGAGCAATCAAATACAGGTATATTCAGGGTCGCTCACCTTGCAGTTGATATTCTTCAGGGAATCCCTTCGATTGTTATTGGCATCATAATTTATATCTGGTTCGTAAAACCTTTCGGGAGGTTCAGTGCACTTTCCGGAAGTATTGCTCTGATGGTTATGATGCTTCCCTCGATAATTAAATCCACCGAGGAAACATTGAAACTGGTACCGTTATCACTAAAAGAGGCTTCTTTATCACTTGGAGTGCCATATTACAGGACTATGTTAAGTGTGATAATGCCTGCCGGAATAAGTGGAATACTTAATGGAGTTATACTGGGAATCGCAAGAGTTTCAGGTGAGACAGCCCCCTTGTTGTTTACGGCATTTGGAAATCCATTTGTGAATTACAATATTCTGAAGCCTACGGCAAGTTTGCCACTTATTATTTTCAATTATGCTACCAGCCCGTACGATGAATGGCACAAGCTTGCCTGGGGAGCTTCCTTCATACTGGTAGTGGTAATTCTGTTCCTTAACATCCTTACAAAAATTGCCGAGAGAAGATGGAAAGTCCAATTTTAAAAACTGTTAACCTTAATGCATATTTCGGGCAGACTCATGTTTTAAAAGATGTGAATCTTGAAGTGAGGAAAAATACAATAACTGCGATAATGGGCCCTTCGGGATGTGGAAAATCAACCTTTATCAGATGTGTCAACAGGCTTCATGAACTTACCGAGAATGCCTATTCGGAAGGGCAGATATATCTCAATGGAGAAGATATTTATAAATCCAGCCCTACATTGCTCAGGAGAAAAGTCGGAATGGTATTTCAAAGGCCAAACCCTTTCAATACAATGAGCATATACCATAATGTAATTGCAGGTTATACACTTAACGGAAACAGACTAACCAAGACTGAAAAGGATCAGATTGTAGAAGAATCATTAAGACAGGCTGCACTCTGGGATGAAGTCAAGGATAATCTTCATAAAAAGGGAACCTTCCTGTCGGGGGGTCAGCAACAGCGACTTTGCATAGCCCGTTCACTGGCGATGAAACCCTCTTTACTGCTTCTCGATGAACCTACTTCGGCGCTGGACCCTATTTCTACTTCTAAAATTGAGGAGCTGCTCCTGGAGTTTAAATCCAGTTACACAATTCTAATTGTTACTCACAATATGCAACAGGCAGGACGTGTGAGTGATTATACTGCATTTTTTTATCTTGGAGAACTGACGGAATGGGACGAAACGGCAACCATCTTTACTAACCCAAAACATATTCAGACTCAGAATTATATCACAGGAAGATTCGGATAGCCGATGCTGATTTCTTTCATGATAACTATCAGATCATCAAATAAACGTTGTCAGCATGAATATTATTGAAAACGAACTTCAGCGATTAAAGTCCGGTATAATTGAAATATGGGAAAGCGTTCTGATCCAGATTCAAAAGGCACGGGTTGTATTTGAAACCGGTGATACTGACCTTGTGCATGAGATGGCAGCCGGAGAAAAGCGAATAGATTCGTTTGAGCTTAAGAATGATCTTGAATGTGAATTTATCCGGGTTATTTCGGAATGGAGAATAAAAACTCGAGCCCTCCATCTTTTATGTTACGAACAGAAATAGTTCCTTTATGCAGTAATATGGCATTTTTAACGATTGCCAGACCTAATCCAGTTCCTCCATTCTTCCTCGACCTGCCTGAATCGATCCTGTAGAATCTTTCAAATACCCTATCAATATGTTCCTCCGGGATTCCCGTCCCATTATCAGCAAAAGAGAAATGGCAGAATTTTTCATCTTCTGCAATGAGGTTAATTGTCACATTTGTTTTGTTACCAGCGTAATTCACTGCATTCTCAAGGAGGTTCTGAAACACAGAAGTCAGCAATGACCTGTTTCCTGATACTGTAGTCTCAGGATTTACATTTATTGAGAGTGTCATCGACCGGGCATCGATCGCGGACCTGAAATTTTCACAGACCTCCACTACAATATCATGGACTTTAAGCTTTTCAATGTTGAAATGATTACCTGCCTCTTCTATCTTATTAAGAAGCGTAATATCGTTGATCAACCCTGTAAGCCTGTTGCTCTGTGCAAGCGCTTTCTCAAGGAAATACTTCTGTTTATCGGGTTCCATACCGGGTTCATTGATCAGGGTTTCAATATATCCTTTAACAGATGATACGGGCGTCTTAAGCTCATGGGCAATATTGGAGGTCATTTCCTGTCTGATCTGCCTGCTTTTTTCACTTATGGTAATGTCATTCAGAATAACTTCAAAACTTTTATCATAGAAAATGACACATTGCACTCTGAATATCTTCCCCGTCTTCTCAATATTATATTCGATCTTTGGCAGAGATATGGTAGTAAGGATTTCAGGTCCAAGGTATTTGTCAGTAAATTCTATAACTGGTTTGAATTCAGGTATTTTGAAAAAATTTGATGACGAAACAGTCAACCCGCCCGATATCAGGTTCATCAGATGAATGAAATGGTTATTTGAAAGTATCTTTGTTCTGTCGTTTGAAAAAAATGCAACCCCTTCGTTAAGGGCATTCAGATGGCTGAAAAGCTTCTCCCTCTCATTGGCAAGGTCGTTTTTAGTTATAAGAAGCTTGTTATATAATTCCATTATCTCCTCACCGATTGTTCCTAATTCGGTCCTGGGAAACTTTGAAGTAAAATCGACAGGCTCATTATTTGCTACTTTCACTGCAAAATCTTTCAGCCTTGCTATGGATTCTCCGAAACGGTTGGTGACAGCGAGAAGCAAAAGCCATATAACAATGAAAGCAATTATCATCCCAACTAAAAATGATTTGCTTGAAGTAAGAAAGTGAGTAACACTCACATCATAGACTAGCGCTGCCCTGATATAGTATCTATTGTAAAACCTGGCATAATAATAATAATCCTTCCCGGTCGTTCCTGATTTTCTGATACTTGTTCCGAAACCTTTTTCCAGAGATCGTTTTATCTCAGGCCTTTCCTTATGATTTTCCATAGTCGACCAGTCTTTCACAAAACTATCGTAAAGGACCACTCCTGACAGATCAACTATAGTCAATCGAAGGTTGTGTTGAGGCATTATCCTTACAAGGGAATCTATAGACTTCCAGTTTTGCCTGTCAGGTATTGAATTGTCGGATATATACCTGTCAGTGATCTGGGTAATCTTGTCAAGCTCGTCATTCAGGGTAAGGATTTTATATGTTTTCTCTCTCCTGAACTGAAAACCCAGAATTATAACTGTAAAGAAGATAAATATAACAGAGTAAAAGAGGAAGAGTTTATTCCTGAAAGTATTTCTTGCTATCATTCAAAAGTGAATTAATTTGAAAATTCAAAAAAGTAACCATAACCCGATTTGTTCCTGATACATGGACCATATTTCCCAAGCTTTGTCCTTAACCTGGTAATGTTCACATCAACCGTCCTGTCGGTGACAATTACATCCGCTCCCCAGATACGTTTCAGAATATCTTCCCTTGAGAATACCATCCCCTGATTTTCGAGAAGCAGGTTGAGTATCTCATATTCCTTTTTGGTCAGCTCTATTTTCTCATCGTTAACGATCAGTCTCTTTTTTACCCTATCGAGAGTTATTTCATTATATATCAGGATATCGTCCTTTTGCTTGGTCTCGGTTTTTGCTCTCTTCAACACTGCTTTTATCCTGGCAATAAGTTCATTTATAGAAAAAGGTTTTGCTATGTAATCATCAGCTCCCAGGCTGAAACCTGTCAAGACATCATTTTCAGTCTCCTTAGCTGTAAGGAAAATTATTGGAGTATTGATGTTCATCTCTTTCCTCAGCTTATCAGCTAACTTAAAACCTGACATTGGTCCCATCATTACATCCAGCAGGATGAGGTCAAAATTTTCAGGAGCCATGGTAAGGGCTTCTTCTGCTGAGTGAGCTATCTCCGTCACACACCCGGCATTATTTAAATTATATTGCAGGATTTCACACAAATCCTCCTCATCGTCGATTATTAAAATTTTTTTATCTTTTAAATTCATAGGTAAAGATTAAGTTAACCCTCGTGGGTTTCCGGTGCATCAAATCCGGTATGTCTTATGTCCGTTCCTTCAATAGAATATATCGAGGCTTCGGCAATGTTTGTAGCGTGATCAGCAATTCTTTCAATATTTGTAAGAATATTCTTAAGGTCAACATAACTCAGCAACATCTCCCTTGTTTTTGATTTTATTCTGGCCTTGCTAATGGCGTTAATGAGAAGCTTGCGATTCATGTCATCAACAACCTCATCATTTTTTATAGTCCATACGGCATATTCCATATCACCGTTGATAAAGGAAATAAGGGATTTCTCAACCATGCTCATTCCTGAAAGCAACATGTTCAGGATTACCCCCGACATCGCCTTGTATTCCTCTGTTGCCCTTGTAGATTTTAAAGAGTCAGTAATGTTAAGAATAAGGTCTCCGATTCTTTCAAGGTTAATTGACATCCTGTATATTGCAGTAAGTTTTCTTATATCGGAAGCAACAGGTTGATAAAGAACGATTGAATTTATGAACTTGTCACTAATAAGTACTTCAAGTTTATCAATCCTCTTTTCAGTTTCAATTATGTTATTCAATATGTCTGCCCTGAGATCGTCATCATCTGTTACGATGTATTTCTCAAGTGAGGTCAGTTGCGCAAGGACATGATCAGACATCTCCTGGAAACTGTTCATTATGTCTGTGATCGATTCTTCTCTTTTTGTATTCATTAAAATAAATATAATCCGGAAACTATCTTTCTGAATTCCCGGAAATCGATTTTTGTTTCATGCAAAACTAATACCATTTAATGTCATAAATATAAGCTAATAGTTACTTAAATGTTACATTATGGTTACTGTGTGAGAATTACATAATAATATTCAATAAGTCAGGCCATTGGTTCAGAAGGCACAAATTTCGTAAATTGCGGAATAATTGACTAATTATGAAGACAGAAAAAGCGGCAATTTTCATTTTGAGCTTAATACTTTATCCGGCAATGGGATTGGCACAGGTTATTGATCATCCCAATTCAGCAATGAAAAGTCCGGAGACCCTGGTAATCAACAGGATCGAAACAGGAGACGGGAAGACCACGGTTTATCTAACTCTTGAAAACAGGATCAAGGACGGATACTTCTGTGCCGATAAGAATATATTTATTATATATCCCGATGGTTCCAGGTCGAAGCTTGTAAAAGCTGTGGGGATACCCTCATGTCCTGAGATGCATAAATTTAAGGAGGCAGGGGAGAAGCTTGATTTCACACTTGTTTTCCCTGCTCTGAAAAAGGATGTTCAATGGATCGATCTTGTTGAAGAATGTTCATCGGGATGCATGTTTTTCTATGGCTTGACACTTGACCAGGAATTAAACAGGCAACTGGAAGATCTATTCCAGAAAGCTGAGAAAGCAACACCGGAGGAGAGTATTGTTCTTTTTAAATCTATGATCGATGAAACCACCGGTAAAAACCTGGGAATAAACGGGCTGCTTTACATAAACATAATAATCGCCTCAGTGGAGGCCGGAGATAAACCGGGTGCATCGGTCTGGTACAAGAGGTTTCTTGCCTCAAACTCCCCAAGGTTAAGCTATTACCTCAAATTCCTCAACGATAAAGGTATAAGATTCTAGGTGGTAATTTTTAACCACTGAGTAACACAGAGTTAACACGGAGTAACACTGTGGTAAAGGTTTTCTTCTTATCAGTGAAACTCCCCCGATTGATCGGGGCAGGCTGTTTTTACTCAGTGAAACTCTGTGGTTAAGTTTAATTTAAATAAAAAAGGAGCTTATGATAAAGCCCCTTTTTATTTTGATTGACCCGTCCTGAAATAAGTTGACAATAAAACGACTTATTTATGGAAAACAAGAAGCATTGCGGCAAAAAGAGGACACAAAAAGATTACAGTGTCCCCTTTAAACTTCAGGTAATTGAAGA
>JBEKFE010000001.1:0-478450 GCA_050013475.1 Bacteroidales bacterium | reverse complement strand
TTCCCAAGCTGAGGGTCGGGGGTTCGAGACCCCTTTCCCGCTCAGATATAATCAAGGAGTTAAAGTAATTTAACTCTTTTTTATTTTACCCGGTGGTTTAAGTTACAAAACTTGCTATTTAGGAACAAAAACCATTTCCATTGTGTCAGAACCATCAATTACAGTAACCACAATCTTGCTTTCTGTAATCACCACAGAAGCAGGATCACCGTCTACTGTCAGGGTTTTTTCATCAGCAGATAATGTCCAGGTACCACTGTAACTTACATCGCCATCGTAGCAGGTTAATGCACCAACATTGTATGTATAGGTACCGTCAGTAATAAAAGTTAAGTAATCATCTTTCGCACAATCAGCTATGGTTTGTACTGCCCCATTGATTTTTACAGAGGTCTCCTTCCACGAAACTGATGTAAGAATTTCTTTCCCGGATTTAGTGTCTTTTTTACAAGACGGGACCGTCAGGGCTAAAGCAATAACAAAGAGTAATAAATAATTAAGTGATTTCATCTTCTAGAGGTTTATAGGTTTAGGAACTAACCAGATAAATTTAGGAAATTATTAAATACAAAACAATTTTTTCTTATGTCCTGGGGGAATGTGGATCGATTTTGTTATCTGCAAAATCCTGAAGGCATCCTGAGTAACACACCCGTTGCGGGGTTGGATCATGCTTATTTACAGATGATGAGTAAATGGATCAGTGTGACATTCGAAGTAATTGGCACGAGATTGATCCCTCCGGTAATTCCCTGGAGGGTCGCCTAAATAAATAATTGAGCCTCCCAAGGGAGTTGAACCCTCGACCTGCTCATTACGAGTGAGCTGCTCTACCACTGAGCTAAGGAGGCTTGATTTAATGCGCAAATATAATAAAAAGGCTGAAAAGCCAATAAAGGCCTTAAAGGCTATGCCCTGACTTCAAGTCTTTCAAGCCTTTTCAGCAGTGGCGGGTGTGAATAATGAAAAAAGACATATGCCGGATGAGGCAACATATTGGAAAGGTTTTTGACAGATAGCTTCTTAAGAGCTTCTGCCAGCTTTTCAGGCTTATAATTATCCTTCACGTACCTGTCGGCCTGAAATTCGTTCTTTCTTGAAATATAATTTGAGATAAGACCTATAACCAGCGACAGTGGACTGTAGAGTATCCCAAATACAATAAGTCCCATGTGAAAACTCGATTTTTCTGCTCCCAGCGCACGGGAAAGCAACGGATTGTCAACCACCAGAGAAAACAGGAACAGCATCAATCCGGTTATAAAAACTGAGGATACCAGGCTTTTAAGTACATGTTTTTTCCGGTAATGGCCTATCTCATGGGCAAGTACGGCAACGATCTCTTCATTACTGAACTCTTTCATCAGGGTATCATACAAAACGATCCTCTTCTTAGGTCCGAATCCTGAAAAATATGCATTGGCCTTGGTGCTTCTCTTTGAACCATCTATTACATATATATCCCTGATCCTGAATCCGGCCGTGGTTGCAAATGATTCGATCATCTCCCTCAAAGCTCCATCTTCCAGGGGGATCTGCCTGTTGAAAAGCGGAACAATCAGCTCGGAATAGAAAAGATTCATAAAGAATGTGAAGGCGGTAATGATTATCCAGGCGTATATCCAGAAGTCATGACCGATCTTATAGTAGAACCAGGTAATCAGTCCAAGAACAGGAATGCCGATAAGAAGTGCAATGAACCACGATTTAATATGATCAGTAATGAAGGTTCTTACAGTCATTGTATTGAACCCGAATTTTTTTTCTATGACAAAAGAATCGTACCAGCTGAAAGGAATGTTGATGAGATCAGAGCCAAGTCCTATTATTCCAAAAAACAAAAGTGAGACAATTACTATATGGCCGCTTATCCCCCTTGCCAGCCGGTCTGCAATTGCAAATCCGCCGGAAGAGATCATAGCGATTATCACGGCAATGTTGAAGGTGGATGACCACATTGAGAGCCTGTTGTTTTCTTTCTGATAAAGCTGGCTTTGAATGTATTCTTCCTCACTGGTTATTCCCTTGAGTTGTTCTGGAAGCGAGAGTGACCACATTTTCGAGTTAAGGTATTCCAGGTACCTTTCTGTCAGGTAGCCTGAAACAGGAATGAGGATAATAAGAAGGAAGACGAAGTTATGCATGAGAGTAATTGGCTATAAAAAAAGAAGCAGGGCGCCATTTTAAAATAGTGTGGAATAAATATGTCTCGCTGCATTTCCTCGTGCTAAAAGGATTGGCGCCCTGCGGACTGTAAATATAATAAAATATTTTAAGTTAACATACCTCCACACACATGAATTGTTTGTCCTGAAACATAAGACGACAATTCACTTGCAAGATAAAGTGCAGTATTAGCCACATCTGCTGGCGTTCCGCCGCGTTTCAGCGGAATCTTTTTTATCCACTCATTTTTCACATCCTCAGGCAGCTTATCAGTCATTTCAGTTAAAATAAAGCCCGGGGCAATTGCATTTACCCTTATATTCCTTGAGCCTACCTCCTTGGCAATACTCTTTGTAAATCCAATGATCCCTGCCTTTGATGCGGAGTAGTTGCTTTGTCCGGCATTTCCCGAGACTCCTACTACGGAGCTCATGTTAATTATCGATCCGCCCTTTTGCCTGAGCATCGGCTGAAGGATGGCTTTCGTAAGATTGAAGACAGATTTAAGATTGACAGCAATAACGGCATCCCACTGATCCTCTGTCATTCTCATTAAGAGTGTATCTCTTGTTATGCCGGCATTATTAACAAGGATATCGATCTTACCAAAATCCTTTACAATTTCATCGATAAATTTCTGGGATTCAGCAAATCCTGCCACATTGAATACGTATCCCTTCGCCTTTACACCAACTGAGGCTATCTCTTTTACCGCAGACCTGAATTCATCATCATCCGCAATATTAGTGATCGCAATCTCTGCACCCTCATGTGCAAATCTAAGGGCTATCTCCTTCCCTATTCCCCGTGATGCACCGGTTATAAGGGCAGTTTTTCCAGAAAGTAATTTCATATATTTCCCGATTAATTTCGTGCAAAAATATAAAAAAATGCTATAAATGGTGTAAAGGCATTAAATGCTTTAGAGGCTTGACTGCCTTTACTTTCTCTATAGCCTCTAAAGCCTTCCTAAAGCCTTTGCCACTTTGATCCCAATCTCGGCAGGAGACTGCACCACCTCTATGCCGCATCTGGCCATGATCTCCATTTTGGCTGCAGCAGTGTCAGCTTTTCCGCCTATGATAGCTCCTGCATGACCCATCCGGCGCCCTTTGGGAGCTGTCTGACCGGCAATAAATCCGATAACAGGCTTTGTTTTGTTGGCCCTGATCCATTCTGCCGCCTCGGTTTCCATATTGCCACCGATTTCTCCGATTATTATAATTGCCTCCGTTTCAGGATCTGACATTAAAAGTTTCACGGCTTCAAGTGTTGTAGTACCAATTATAGGGTCACCGCCGATCCCTATGCATGTCGATTGTCCCATTCCAAGCCTGGTGACCTGGTCAACGGCCTCATAGGTCAGCGTTCCCGAACGGGAAATTATGCCGACGGTCCCCTTCCTGTGAATAAAACCGGGCATTATACCGGCCTTTGCCTCACCCGGGGTAATAATGCCCGGACAGTTTGGTCCTATAAGCCTGCAATCAAATGATTTAATATAATCTTTCACTTTTACCATGTCCTGCACAGGTATACCTTCGGTGATCGCAACGATAAGCTTTATCCCGCCTTCGGCAGCTTCCATAATTGCATCGGCTGCAAATGCGGGTGGTACGAAAATCACGGAAACATCAGCTCCTGTTCTGATCACTGCATCCCTTACCGAATTGAAGACCGGAAGATCAAGATGCCTGCTTCCGCCTTTACCCGGAGTAACACCACCCACAACATTTGTACCATATTCGATCATCTGAGTTGCATGAAATGTACCTTCACTTCCGGTGAATCCCTGCACAATTACCCTTGAATTCTTATTTAAGAGAACACTCATAATGTTTTGATATTAAGCTTCTTTAAGTTTAAATAAATCATTAAATTTAACGTCAGCCATTTTCAAAAATACAATAAATATCCCTTGCTTTTGGTTATCTTTACATATTAAATACAATATTTCATGCATTATATTGAACCGGTATTATATATCGGTATATCACAATCCTTTTTTGCAGGGCTTCTGATATCGACCAAAAAGCCCTACACAATAGCTAACAGGCTGATGGGTGCTTGGATGTTCCTGATTTGCACTGAGCTGATATTCGCCCTCATAAACAGCACTTTGCTTGAAATGTACTCTTTCCAGTTTATCACCTTTACATACGGACCCCTTCTATATCTCTACGTACGGTTCATGACAAAGCCGGAAAGGAGATTCAACTGGCTTGAACTTCTGCATTTTATCCCATTTTTAGTATTTTTTACCGTATCAGTGATCTTCCGGTCGGTTCATTTTATGAGAGACCTGAGAGCATTCTTTGTTCCCGACAAGCTTATCTCCCTGAGAATAGTCTACGGAACATGCCTTTTCCTTTCTATTACCATTTATAGCGCCCTCACATTTGCTGAGATCTGGAGACACCAGCGGAATCTTAAGAACCTTGTCTCCTATACTTCAGGGAAAATAACACTTAACTGGCTGAAGATATTGTCAATAAGCTTCTACGTCTCCTATTTTGTCCTCTTCATCCTGGGTGGACTGAACATGATAGGCAACTTTATCCCCTTTGATCCCTATTTCATTATTTTCTGTTTTATTGCCATCTTCTCATTTGTCTACAGCTTCTATGGAATAAAACAGCCGGTGATCTTCGGTGACCAGCTGAAAAGTGATCATGAAGAAAAACGGGAAACGGAAAGATACTCAAGAAGCGGACTAAGGGAGGATCAGGCTGATGAATACCTGAAGAAACTTATTTCTTATATGGAGAATGACAGACCGTATCTTAACCGCGACCTGAGCATCCATGATCTTTCTTCGCTCACAGATATCCCTCGACACTACATCACCCAGGTCCTGAATGAAAAATATGGCAGGAATTTTTTCACTTTTATAAACGAATATCGCGTTAAGGAGGTGATCAGCATGTTTGCTGATCCAAAGTTCAACCATTATACCATCCTGGCTATTGCCTACGATGCAGGTTTTAATTCCAAAACCACATTCAACTCCATTTTCAAGTCCCAGACAGGGCAAACTCCAAGCGCCTACAGAGAGAAGCTTACCGGGATATCTGAATAAATAAGGTACGCTCCCGGCGGATAGCACCAGATCTCTTTCAGTTTGTAGTCCGGAATATGCGGTTCAGGCGACAGCAATCTATTAATCTGGTTCCTTTAGCAGAAAAATAATTATGAAATTCAGATCAGTATTTCTGCCATTGGTTATCATAACTATAAGCACATCAATAAAAGGTCAGGTCAGTCAGGACTCAACTTTGAACGACAAAAGATTTTCGATAAACGGATTTATACGGGCAGGGTTCTACGGAGATCTTCATGACAATTCACCCAGCCCATTTATATCAACTTGTTATTCTGACCTTGGACTCCAGATTGACAGCAGGATCCAGAACAACTTCCGGGCATTTGCCGATGTCAGGTTCAGATATGGATCTGAATACCACGAACCGGTAAGCCAGGTAACTGTCAGAGAGGCGTATGTCGATTACACTTTTAGCAGGTTTAGCATCACTGCTGGTCAGAAGATACTGAAATGGGGCCGGGCCGATTTCACCAACCCGACATCAAGGTTGAACCCTCAGGATTATATCTCCAGGTCACCCGACAGGGGAGATATGGATCTAGGCAACATTATTGCAGCAGTTAACTGGTTCCCTACGGATATATTTAATCTCCAGGCCGTTGCAGTCCCGTTCTACAAATCTTCCGTGCTTCTTATTGATCCTATTCCCCTTCCCGAAAATGTCACTATTGGACAGATGAACACGCTGGTCACCGACCAGAAATTATTCAGCTATGGTTTGAAGGCTGACTTCCACCCTGGCGGAGTTGACCTGGGCGCCTCATGGTTTGAAGGATATGACCCGATGCCCGGGATCGCCCTGAAACAATTCTCAGCTGATTTCACCGGACCTGTTCCCGTAACCACAACCGCATTGCAAGTCACTCCTTATAAAACAAGGGTGGCAGGCCTTGACTTTGAGACATCAGCAGGCATAGTTGGTATCAGAGGTGAGGCTGCCTGGTCGAAACCGGTATTATCTTACAAGGATTCTGAATATGTTCCCCTGCAGGAGATCAAGTGGGTGGCAGGTGCAGATATTGCACTTGGAAACTGGAGATTTACAGGTGAATATTCCGGAAAAGTCCTTCCCGGGTTTGAACCTTCATCCGTCGATCCCATAATCGGGACCGCTCCCGACTATGCAAAACTTGCTGAATTGCTCGCCACCCCGGGTTTTGATCTCGAAAGCTATGTGAGAGATCAGGTCGCAGCTTTTAACCGTCTCTATAATTACCAGCTTAAAAAATGGTATCAACAGGCAGGTCTCAGGATAGAGGCAGATATGGGATACGGACGATTTCTGCCTTCCATCTACACCATGTACAACTTCACAACCAGGGATCTCCTGGTCATACCTGAAATAAAGATCAAGCCTGTAGACGCCCTGACGCTGGTCGTTGGCGCTGAGATATGGTCAGGAAAGGAAGGATCCCTGTTTTACATAATAAAGGATTATATGACAAGTATTTATGCAGGCCTGAGAGTTGATTTCTGAAAAATGACTAAAATTATTATAAAACTGCGCTGGTGGATAATCGGCTTATGCCTTTTTCTTGGAGTGGCATTTGCTGCGTTAATTCCTTTTTCCAAAACCGACCCGGAGATCAGGAATTATGTGCCGGCATCTCTTGAATCAAGGGTACGGACCGACAGAATTGAGAAAGAATTCGGAACCCAGGATATGATCGTGATCCTGTTTACAGACAGCTGCATCGTGAATGCAGCTGACCTGATGCAAATCAGGAATGTCGACCGGGGATTATCGAGAATCTCAGGAATTTCTGAACACATCTCCCCATTCACTGTCAAAACGATCAAAGGTGAGGAAGGTATGATGAAGGCTGAGAAGCTTGTCGGTTCAATACCTGGCGATAAGACAGGATCTGATCAGCTAAAACAAAAGATAAAGGACAACAGCCTTGCCGGTGATGTTGTTTTCTCGTCAGATTTCACAACTGCCTCAATAACTGCAACTATTAAAAATCAAAAAAGGGAAAGCGTTACTCTTGCCAGGATTGATTCGGTAATTAAAGTATCGGCTGGTCCGGCATCAGTAAAAACAGGCGGTTTACCATACATCAGACGATATATAATGAAAGATGTTCAGAGAGATGCGATCATAATTGTCCCAATGGCTTTGCTTATTATGCTTGTTATCCTTAAGCTGACACTGGGTGAGTGGAGGAGTGTTTTCATGCCCTTTATGGTAGTTCTGCTCTCAACAGCAATCAGCATTGGCCTTATCCCTTTCCTTGGCTGGAAAATATCGATCCTCACCCTTATTGAACCTATTATTCTTGTTGCTGTGGCTAATAACTATGGTATCTATCTCGTTGCACGGCACCAGGAGATTGGCACCAGCTGGAACGGTAGCAATATTGAAATGATAGAAAAACTTACCGGATCGCTAAATATGCCGATATTTTTCAGTGGGATGACCGCTGTTGCAGGGATACTAGGCTTGCTGACCCATAGTATCATCCCGGCAAGGCAGGTTGGTGTGCTTGCATCCACAGGTGTGACCATCGCCCTTATTATGAGCCTCGTGATGATTCCTGCCTTGTTATATATCAAGGGACCCGGGGCTACGAAAATAAGGCAGGACAGATTCAATATTCTGGTTTTTGACAGGCTTCTTAACTGGCTGAGCAGGTTTATAGTCCGAGCCCCCGGAAGAATACTTGCATTCTCGCTGACAGCTGCAATTATAATTTCGTTTGGAATGATCCTTCTGAAAATTGATACCAACCAGGAGAACCTTTTTCCTAAAAAGCACCCCGTAAGGAGTGCTTCTGAAATTATCAACAGTAAATTCGGCGGTTCGCAGACAATATCCGTTATGGTAAGCGGAGATATTAAGGATCCGGATGTGATGAACCGGATCGATGGTCTCACCTCTAAGCTTGAAAGACAGAATGGAGTGGGAAGGGTATTTTCCATATCGCAGGTAATCAGGGAGATGACCAGGGCCATATATCTTCCCGGAGAAAATGGCTATAACAGGATCCCGGAAACCCGCGAAGGGATAGCCCAGCTTTTTGAGCTGTACAATATGAGCGGGGATCAGGGTGATTTTAACCAGCTTATGAATACTGACAATTCAAAAGCTCATATTCTTATAAGGTTATCGAATCCGCAAAACATCATTGTAAGGCATCTGGAAGATCTGATTCTGAGCGATACGAAAGGAATTAAAGCAGACATTACATTAGGCGGTTATGCGATTATCATGACCGATTTTGCTGAATCCGTAATAAAGGGACAGGTTTACTCATTGCTTTTTGCCATAATTACTGTATTCCTGCTACTTACCATAATATTCAGATCGTTCCGGGGAGGCCTCACCGGGACTATTCCTCTGGCCGGATCAATAGTAGTGCTTTTTGGATTCATGGGAATATCAGGCATAGCCCTTGATGCAGCTACTGCTCTTCTTTCCTCCATAATGATTGGCGTAGGTGTGGATTTTACGATCCAGTATATGTGGTGCTTTAACACCGAGATAAGAAAAGGTGCGGATTATGAACAAGCGACAGTCAATTCGGTAATGACAATAGGCCGAAGCATAATAATCAATGCATTCAGCGTAATGGCGGGATTCTCGGCACTGGTGTTCTCTGGTTTTACTTCAATCAGATTCTTCGGATATCTGGTTCTTATCTCTATAGGAGCCTGCCTGATAGGGGCAATATTGATAATACCCGCATTTTTATTAAAATTCAAACCACGATTCATAGCAAAGAATTTATCACACCGGAAAAAGGAAAAATATGAAAAAAAGACAGATCTTATACCTGCTGCTTCTGCCGCTTTTGCAGGCAGCGGCACAACAGCCGGATGCAAATGAGATAATGAACCGTACCCGTGAACTGACACTTACAGGCTCATTGAGTGCCACAGTATCGCTTACCATCACTGAAAAAAGTGGTACCGTCAGGAACAGGACGATATCAATGTTTTCAAAAAGCTATCCTGCAGGCACGGAAAAAAGGCTTATAAAATTCACGGAGCCTGCCGATATTAAGGGTACCGCAATGCTCATCATCGATAATAAGGATATAGCTGATGAAATGTGGATCTATCTGCCCGCACTTAAAAAAACAAGAAGAATAGTAAGTACGGAAAAAGGCAAAAGCTTCATGAGCTCGGAGTTCTCAAATGCCGATTTCAGCTCTCCCACCCTGACTGATTTCTCAAACAGGCACCTGCAGGGGTCAGGCACGAACAACCAGTGGATCATAGAAAGTACTCCTGACAGCGAAGAAAAGACCGGAGAATATGGCTATTCAAGAAAGGTGAGCTATATATCAGCGGATAATTCGCAGCTGAAAAAGATGGAGTTCTTTAACTTCGATAATGAATTATTCAAGGTGATAGAAATAAAAGCTGTCCAGCCTGGCGAAAACGGAAATTACATCATAAAGGATATGACAGCCAGGAATCTGCTGACAGGTCGAAGCTCAGAAATAAGATTCACCAATATATCCATGAATTCCAAACTTGACGATTCATTGTTCAGTCTGCAGAACCTCGAAAAATAGCAGAATAAATATTATTTCTTTTCTTTGTGAAAGGTTAGGTCTTGCAGTCTTGCAGTCTTGCAGTCTTGCAGTCTTGCAGTCTTGCAGTCCTGCAGTCTTGCAGTCCTGGCTTTAAACTGTTTATTAATTGTTCCTTATGAGGTTTATAGTTGCATTTTTATTTATTGGCTTTGCCCATGTCGTCGAAGCACAGGTTTCTGTCAATAACCAGAAAAGTTCAGGCATAGAGCTTATTCTCAGTAATATCAGGAAGAGCGACGGCCTTATACAGATAGGAGTTTTCAGGTCGGAAGTGGGATATCCCGATAAACCTTCGTTCAACTTTTCGCTGGCAAAGGATACCATTAAAAACGGTACGATGAGATTTTTTTTCCCTGTCGATAAAACAGGTCCGGTAAGCATATGTATCCTCGATGACGATAACAGGAATGAAAAGATGGATTATGTCCTTGGAATACTGCCAAAAGAGGGATTTGGGTTTTCGAACAACCCGAAGATCTCCCTGAGGGGGGCGCCTTCATTCAGCACGACCTCTTTCAGTTTCAGCGGGGGAATAAAGGAGGTAAGCGTAAGAATGGTGTACATGCATTGAGCACTTCATTTAAGTTTCCTAAATTTGCCTCAAAATCAGATTCACGGTGATAAGACAAGGTGAAACGATCTGTGCCCCTGCAACCATGGCAGGAGGTGCTATTGGCGTAATAAGATTGAGCGGCCCCGAAAGTATCGCGATCTGTGAAAAGATATTTCACCCTGCCATAAAAGACAACCGTTTATCGCGTCTGAAAGGCTATACAATAATATATGGAGAGATACGCGATACGGATGAGATCATTGATGAAGTTCTGATAAGCCTTTTCCGGTCACCCCACTCCTACACCGGAGAAGATTCAGTTGAGATATCCTGTCATGGCTCGAAATATATCGTCAACAAAATACTTGAACTTCTTATAAGGAGCGGGGCCCATGCAGCCAGGCCAGGAGAATTTACGCAGCGTGCTTTCCTAAACGGGAAAATGGATCTGTCGCAGGCAGAGGCGGTAGCAGATCTGGTGGCATCATCATCATCTGCTTCTCACAGGATCGCTATGAACCAGATGAGAGGCGGATTTTCCGCGGAGATATCAAAGCTTCGGGCGGAGCTCCTGAACTTTGTATCACTTATTGAACTTGAGCTTGATTTCGGAGAGGAGGATGTTGAATTTGCCGATCGTGAGCAGCTTCTGCAGATAACAGGCAGGGTAATGAAAATTACCGGTAAGCTTGCCTCCTCCTTTCTGCTGGGCAATGTGATCAGGCATGGCATCCCTGTTGCAATTATCGGCAAGCCAAACTCCGGCAAATCAACGCTGCTTAACGCGCTTCTTATGGAAGAGAGAGCGATAGTGTCTGATATTCCGGGAACCACAAGGGACTCGATTGAGGACACGATCGTTATTGATGGTATCGAATATCGTTTTATTGATACGGCTGGGCTCAGGGATACTGGGGATGTAATAGAGACTCTTGGTATTATGAAAACGCATGAGAAGATCGGCCAGGCTTCCGTCATACTTCTTGTCGATGAGGTTACTGACACTCCTGATGCAATAAACAGGAGAGCCGATAATATAAGGAATTCAGAAAACGGAGCCGGTAAGAAGCTCCTTATATTAATAAATAAAACTGATCAGGCTGGTAAGAAGGAAGTTGCAGACCTGAAACAGAAGATCAAAGTATCAAAGGGCGAAGAACTACTGTTCATTTCCGCGAAAAAAAGAGATGGGATCGATGAACTCAGATCACTGCTGGGAAAAGTTGTCGAAAAGGAGAAGATCAGCCAGGAGAATGTAATTATCACCAGCCTAAGGCATTACGAAGCCCTTTCGAACGTATACTCGAGCCTCGGGCGAGTTGAGGAAGGGATCAGATCCAATATTCCGGACGATCTGGTTGCCATTGACATCCGGCAGGCGATCCATTACCTGGGCGAGATCACCGGCGAGATCACAACCGATGAGATACTCGGTAATATCTTCATGAATTTCTGCATCGGAAAGTGAATGAAGCAAACTAACCCTATTAAAAGCTATTAACAAACTTCGAATAAGCTTCAGAGTCAGTCAAGTTTTAAAACATGAATTTTGATTGAGGATATACTTATAAATCCCCATTTCCCTCCTATGTTCACAGCAGTCAACCCATCGGAGAAAAAACCGTTAACCATATCAAACTGGTAATCAACTACTAATCTCCCCATTTGGTCAATATACCCCCATTTTCCGAATTCCTTTACTGCAGCGAAACCGTTTGTGCTAAATCCATATGCATTATCAAACTGGTAGTCAATGACCAGTTTTCCCTTTTCATCCATATACCCGCATTTTTTGTTTTTTCTTCTTATTGCCCAATTGTTTGGGGAAGAATGATAAGCAACATCAAACTGTGAGGCAATATCTAATTTCCCTGTTTTGTCTTTAAGTCCCGGTTTTTTATCATTTTCTTTTGCAACCAGACCGGTTGGTGAAGAATGATATGGAAAATAAAATTTGTAGTCAGCAACTATTTTTCCTGTCGTGTCTATAACCCCCCATTTTTTGTTTAATTCCACAGCAGCCAAACCGCTTGAGTTAAAACCACGCGTCTTATCAAACTTGTATTTAATGACTAAATTCCCTGTTTTGTCTATAAACCCCCATTTACCATTTTTCTTTACAGAAGCAAAACCGTTTGTGCTGAAACCACATGCATAATCAAACTGGTAGTTAACGACTAATATGCCTGATTTATTGATAAATCCCCATTTCCCATTCTTTTCTACAGCAGCCATTCCGTTATTAAACCCTCCGGTATTATCAAATTGATAATCAATTACTACCTTATAGTTTTCCTGAGAGTATACCGGGGCTGTAAGGAATAGCAATATGATTGAAAATCCTATTGTTATGATGAGTCCCATTGTCAGGATTTGTTTTAGAATTAATCTAAACAAATTCAATATTTTAAATGTATCATTCATAATTAGTTTGATTTGACATTGAGCCATTTACTCAGTATTAATATCCATCCTGGTAACCAGATCACGTACAGGAGATTTTTCAGCCGGAATTGTAAAGCTGAAAGTGCTCCCCTTTCCAACTTCACTTTCCACACATATTTTTCCACCGTGTTTCTCAATAAATTCCTTACATAACAATAAGCCCAGTCCGGAACTTGGCTCACCTTCTGTGCCTTTCCGGCTGGTTCTTTCATTCAGAAGAAACAGTTTGCCTATCAGATCGGGGAGCATGCCTATACCGGTGTCGCTTATTTTTATTTCAAAATAATTATCCATGTTCAGGGAACAGGAGATATTTACTTTTCCGCCGGCAGGTGTAAACTTTACCGCATTTGAGACAAGGTTTCTGACCACTGTTTCCAGCATATGCCTGTCAGCAATAACTTCCTGATCATCATTTTCAGATATATTTATCTCAATTCTCTTGTTTCGGGCCGCTACTGATACTGTTTCAATGCCATTGCTGATAGTGTTTCGTAAATTAAGCTTTTCAGGATTGAACTCCATCACTCCACGTTGTAACCTCGACCATTCAAGAAGATTTTCCAGAAGAGTATATATGTTAGTTGCATCCTTTTTCATATCTGTTGTGATATTCCTGATCTCATCAAGTGACATAGTCTTAATATCTTCAGTAAGTATCTGAGTGATGGCAACAAATGTGCTTAACGGGCCTCTGAGATCATGCGATATGATTGAAAAGAACTTGTCCTTTTCAGCAATTGTTTTTTGAAGCAAAATATTTTTAAGATTAATCTCTTTTTCAGCTTTTTTTCGTTCAATGGCTACTGCAATCTGGCTTCCGACAGACATGAGAAATTTCAGATCGCTTTCTGAATAGACATTTTCCTTTTCGTAATTCTGCATAACTATAACTCCTATAATCCTTGAAGGAATTCGTAATGGAATTCCTATCCAGGAAGGAGAAGGTGAGCCAACCAGTTCCACTTCGTTTTGTTCTTTAAGCTGCTCAAATATCACGGGATTCATAAGTAAAGGCTGCCCGGTCCGGAATACATATTGAGTAACACTTTTCCTTTTTGCAACAGGAAAGGGAGTCGTGTCAAATTTGTCAACAAAATATGGAAAGCTAAAAAGGCCCGTCTCCGGATTATAAAGTGAAATAAAAAAATTATCAGCGTACACGGCTTTCCGGAGTGAGTCATGTATCAATTTGAACAGATCATCGAGATTGGATGTTGTAGTTACCCCCCGGGTTATCTCATAAATCACTTCATTCTCCCTCTCTCTTCTGCTGCGGTTGGTAATATCCCGGATAATAGCGGTAAAATACCTGACATTAGAAGTTTCCCATTCAGATAATGATAATTCGATGGGGAATATATTCCCATTTTTATTCTTCCCCTTCAGTTCTACTGTTTTGCCAATGACATGCTTTTCACCCCCGGTTTCAATACGCTTCATGCCCAGAATATGCTGTTCAAGGTAATCTTCAGGGATGATAATATTTAATGATTGTCCGGTTATCTGTACTTCTTCATATCCGAAGATTTTTTCCGCACCTTTATTCCAGCCGGTTATTTCACCTTTGATGTTTACTGTAACTATTGCATCATTTGCAGTCTGAGTAACTGATTTGAACTTTTCTTCACTGGACCGGATAGATTCTTCAGCCTGCCAACGTTCCCTGATGATCTGGGTCAGGGGTCGAAAAACAAAAAAGTAAAGGACAGGGAAGAGAATAATAGCGGTCAGAACGGCATCAGCCAGAACATCGGTCCATTTCGATATTGATGGAAAGGATTGTATAATGATCCTTATAAGAATATCACTTATGACGATTGAAACAGCTAATATTAACAAAAGCCGGATCGGCGAATGTACCGTATCAGGTTTCTTTTGATTACCGGATTCTAGTTTCTTATTCATTTTCAGATCCTTATTTTCTATTCTTATAATACTTACTACTTACTACTTACTATTAAATAAACTCAGACATAACTTTTAAAAGACGTTTTTTATCGAATGGTTTTGAGATAAACCCGTTGCAACCAGACTCAATTGCCTTTAACATTTCATCTCCATATGCAGTCTGGGCGATTATCGGGACTGTGATTTCTGCTTCACGGATAAGTCTGACTGCAGTATAACCGTCCATCTCAGGCATCTTGATATCCATCAGTATAAGGTCGATGTTTTTTTCCACAAGGGCTTTCTCTACTGCTTCCTTCCCATTACATGCCCTTATGAGATTAGTATTTGCACCTGAAAGGAAATATGAGATCAGTTTGTAATTGCTGTCAATATCTTCAGCAATAAGAATTTTCTTCTTTTTTGAAAATACAAAACTTTCGTGCGCCGGTTTTTCAGCTAAAGGCAGATGTCCGGATTGCTGCCTTTCATAAGGTACTGTAAAGTAAAAAGTTGACCCCTTCCCTGGCTCTGATGATAGCCACATCTTGCCACCCATAAGTTCGACATAGGCTTTTGATATTGCCAGTCCAAGCCCGGTTCCTTCATAATTTCTTGAAAATGAATCATGTACCTGATAAAATCTTTCGAATATTTTTGAATGTTGCTCAGGCGGAATTCCGACTCCTGTATCAGAAACGCTGAAATGTAAAAAGTCACTTGCTTTATCACATATAACCTTAATGTATCCTTTATTGGTGAATTTCAAAGAATTACTTAAAATATTTGAAATAACCTGGGTCAGTTTGGTACTGTCGGTAATGATTGAGGCATCTGAATCAGATATCCTTGACTCAAGCTCAAGTGTGATCTTCTTTTCATCTGCTTTAGTCCTGAACTGATTGCAAATTGATTTAAGCGATCTGTTCAGGTCAATTTCGCTCTTCATAAGTTTCACCAGATTCGCTTCGATGTTTGAAATATCCACTATATCGTTAATTATTGCCAGCAGGTGGTTGCTGCTTTCTATAATAAATTCAATATATGTTTGTTGTGCCTTTTCATCCAGAGCAGGTTCGGAGAGAAGAGCTGAAAATCCTATTATTGCATTCATTGGGGTCCTGATCTCATGGGAAATATTGTGGACGAAAGCTGTTTTTAACCTGTCACTCTCTTCAGCTTTTTCTTTAGCCTTAATAAGTTCCTCTTCTGCATGTTTTCTTTCAGTAATATCATGTCCGATACCGACAAGTCCGCTTATTTTTCCGGTGTTGTCAATTAATGGGATCATTGTAGAAAGAGACCAGTGCTTTGTACCATCCGGGTAAATAAAATCCTCTTCGCGTCCTATAACAGGTTTTCCTGATGACAGGACCTCCATTTCAGCATCATGACCCCGCTGACCTGTCGGAAATGGGAATATTTCCAGGTCCGTTTTACCTAAAACCTGATCCTCGCGCTGGAACCCGAAATCTTTGAAATCGGACGTATTGGAAATTACTTTACGGGCCAGGGCATCCTTTACATAAATATGATCAGGTAAGTTATCTATAAGAGTACGAAGCATTCTGCGTTCATTAAAAATTGACTCCTCTGCAAGTTTGCGTTTGGCGATATTTCGCATGCTCCCAATAATTTTTTCCGGTCTCCCCTGGGCATCATGAAAGATCTTGGCCGATATTGAGCAAGGGATCAATGAACCGTCGCGGTTTCTAAGAGTTATCTCAAAATCGCTGACCGATCCCTTCTCTCTCAAAGCTGACAAAAAGGAACCCCTGGTTTCCGGATCAGTGTAGATTTCGTCCATAGACTTCCCAATGAGATCTTCCCTCTGGTACTGACCATCCGACACAATCTCTATAGAAGGACTTACTTCGAGTATTGTCCCGTCTATTGATGACTCATAATAGAGGTCCTGAACATTTTCAAATATCCGGTGGTATTTTTCTTCATTTTCCCGTAAAAGTCTCTCCACTATCTTCCGTTCAGTGATATCCCTCGCAATTCCCTGAAATCCAACCAATTTATCTCCCATGAAATATGGCACAGACAGAACTTCAACGGCATGTGAGATTCCATCCTTCCCGGTTACTTCGTATTCCGCATGTGAAGTTGTGCTTTCACCCTTTATGATTTCCGATAACCTATCCTTGTGAAGCTGATGGTATTTTTCAGGAACAATTTCCAGCAACTTTCTGGATAGAAGTTCCTCCTTGGTGTATTTGAGGGTTTCACAAATAGCTTTGTTAACTGATAAAAACTTTCCGGACAGATCGACAATAAAAATTCCATCAGGACTTTGTGTTACCAGCTGCCGGTATTTTGTCTCACTTTCAATAAGTGCCTCCTCTGCAAGTTTGCGATCAGTGATGTCACGGACAATTATCTGACCAGCAGGAAGTCCCTGATATATTATGGGAATTCCAATGACTTCAACATCTATAAAAGAACCATCCAGTTTTATAAATTTTTCTTCTATGAGCGGAACTACTTTCCCTTCATTTTCTTGTTGTAACCGTTCGACGACTTGTTTTCGACTATCCGGGTGGACAATGGCCAGTATGGATTTGCCTATAAGGTCATGAGGACTCTTAGCCCCGATAAGCTTCGCACCGGCTGCATTGACAAAGACTAATTTACCATCCTGATGAACAGCAATCGCATCGGGTGATCTTTCTACCAGGAGGCGATAACGTTCCTCGCTCTTAATTAAAGCATCCTCTGCATTTTTCTTTTGTTTTAGTAATTCAGCTTTATTAAGTGAATTAACAACTGCCGGACCCAGGCGGGAAAGGTTATCCTTCAGAATATAGTCATCAGCACCTGCTTTGATGCATTTAACAGCTGTTTCTTCATTTTGAGAGCCTGTGCAAAGTATAAACGGGATTAACGGATCAAATTCACGTGCATCTTTGAGTGCCTGCATACCATCATAAGAAGGCATCTTATAATCGGAAATGACAATATCAGGCCTGAGATCATTAAGGGACTTAATGAACTCCTCCCTGGTATCTACCCTTGAATATGCAAACTTCAGCTTCTCCTTCCGCAGTTCCAGTACTGCCAGTTCGACATCCGAAGGAACGTCTTCGACAAAAAGGATTTTTAAAAGATCTTTGTCTGTCATTTTATTAGTTTTTTAATATCCGGCTGTTTGTTCACGAGGAGCCAGTAAAAGCCTATATGCTTCACAGATTCAATGAACTTGTCAAAATCGACAGGTTTTACGATATAACTGTTTATCCCCAACCTGTAGGTTTCAATCAAATCGCTCTCTTCGTTAGAAGAGGTGAGCACTACAACAGGAATAAGTTTCGTCACGGGATCTGCTTTGATAATTTTAAGTACTTCAAGCCCATCTACTTTAGGTAATTTGATGTCGATAAGAATCAGTTTGGGGATATTCAGCCGTTCCTGGGATTTATATGGCCCACGGGCAAAAATGAAATCCAGAGCTTCCGCTCCGTCGCATACTCTGATCACATTATTGGCAAGGTTGTTACTCTTCAATGCCCTCATTGCAAGTTCTGCATCGTTAGGATTGTCCTCAATAAGCAGGATTTCGACTTCATTATTCATACTATTAACTTTTAACTTCTCACTCTATTTCTATTCTCACGAACTCACCCCTGCCCCTCTCTCCGCCAGCTGGCGGAAAGAGGGGTTCATGCACTCCATCGTGTTCATTACTTCGTACTATGTACTACTTACTACTTACTACTTACTACTTACTACTTACTACTTACTACTTACTACTTACTACTTACTACTTACTTTTATCTTTACTTCTTCACCGGCAGGCTGAACCAGAAAGTTGCCCCTTTCCCCTCTTCGCCTTCTGCCCACACTTTCCCGCCATGGCGGCTAATGATTCTCTGAACTATAGCCAGCCCTATTCCTGTTCCTTCAAAGTCGTCGGATGTATGTAACCGCTGAAAAACTCCAAACAGTTTGTGTGCATATTCCTGGTTAAACCCTGCTCCATTATCTTTAATAAAATAAGTATTAGTATGGGTCTCAATCTTACTGCCAATTTTTATTTCAGGATTCTTTTTCTTTGAAGAAAACTTGATTGCGTTGGATATGAGATTAATCCAGACCTGTTTTAAAAATGCCGGATCGGCATAAGCCTTAGGTAACTGATCAACTGTAAACCTGATATTGTTTTTAATATCATCCTGTGCTGTTTCATCAAAGGCTGAGATTACCATCTGAGTCATATCAATGCCGGATAACTTCAGCTCGTTCCTGTTAACCCGTGACAGGGCAAGCAGGTCTGTGATAAGCTGATCCATTTGCTTGGTGTTACTACGGACCAGATTCAAGAGCCGCTTGCCTTCGGAGTCAATTTTGTCACCATAATCTTCCAGAATGAACTTCGAAAATCCATCAACAGCGCGAAGCGGGGCGCGAAGATCGTGCGAAACCGAGTAGGCAAAAGCTTCGAGCTCCTTATTGGCAGCTTCCAGCTGGGAAGTTCGCTCAATTACACGTTGTTCAAGTTGTGCATTAAGGTCGAGTATTGCTTTCTCTGCCTTTTTACTTTCAGTGACATCTATTGTAAAACCGGCCAGATATTGAGGTTTGTCGTTGTGATATATGGGAAATTTAGTTGTAGTATACGATCTGCCGTTAAATTCCTCTTCAAGGGTAACTTGTTTCCCTTCTTTTAATATACGAAGATCGTCCTCAATCATTCTCCTGGCAAAGTCAGAAGGAAACAGCTCATCCATCCTTTTTCCCAGTAATTCATTCAATGGTTTACCGAGCATTTGTTCATAATTTCTACTCAGACGAAGTGACCGGATACCGGCATCTTTGAAAAAAATATAAATCGGGCTATTCTGCAGAAACCGGTCGAATATTTCTTCACTTTCCCTAAGTCTGTCAATAATCCTATTGCTCAGTTTAATTTCTGCCGAAAGATCTGAGGTCCGGTCCTCCACGATTGATTCAAGCCGTTCGTTCAATAATCTCAATTCATCCCGGGTCTGAATCAGTTTTTCATTTTGTTGAATCGCCCCTTCATATATGTTGACCAATAGTTTAATAACCTTCTGCTGTTCGGCCTGAACATACCTTTTTTTACCTTTAAAAAGGATTTGTGTACTGAAAGGCACCTTTGCCTGATTTGTTCCAGTCTCTTCAGAAAGATTTTTTTCAATCTGGGAAATGAGATAGTTTTCATTGTAAGGTTTGGAAATAAAGCTATCGGCTCCGCAGGTAAGTCCTTTTATTATTTCTTCAGTATCTGAAAGAGCAGTTAGTAAAATTACCGGTATATTCCCGGTGTTTTTGTTTGATTTGATTTTTTTGCAAAGTTCATACCCGTTCATCTCCGGCATCATGATATCCGAGATTACCAGAGCCGGCTTATGCTTTGAAAGCCAATGTATTGCCTGTTTCCCATCATAGGCAACTGATACTATATAATGATTACTTTCAAGCAGATGCTTAATCTGAGCTGCCTGAGTAGGGCTATCTTCAGCAACAAGAATTTCTGTTTTTCTTGGGGTGGAACTTGCACTATCTTTCTTCATTTCACCTATTTTATTTTGTGTCGTAAAATACTTTATCAGTCGAAAGTCCGGAGTCCAGGGCCGAGCGTAAAGTCCCGACATGTTATGTCGGGATAGCGAGGAGCCAGACTGCAGAGGAGGAGAAGTCCGAAGACCGAAGAGTGTTGTAACTTCATATTCATGGTCCTGCTACCTACTACCTACTACCTACTACCTACTGCCTACTGCCTACTGCCCTGGCCACCCCTGCAACCTGGCTCCTTCGCCGCCACCTCTGCAAGCCGTCTCTTCGCTAAAAACACCCACTGGGTGTTTTATTAACGCTCAGCCCTCTACTGCCTACTTACAGTCTCAACCCCACCACAGTTATGTCGTCAACTTGTTCTCCGTCGCCTTTCCACCTGTTATAAGTATCCAGCAGCATTTCTTTCTGGACAGCTAAAGTGTTTTTATTGTTCTTCAGCAAAACATCTCTGAATTGAGCTCGACGGAATTTTTTCTCTTCCGCTCCTCCAAACTGATCCGTAAATCCATCGGTTGAAAGATATATAAGATCATCCGGCAGTGTTTTTATTTCCTGATAAGAAAAATCAGAATTAATATCCTGGTAAGAGAGGGTCATTCTGTCGGCTTTGAATTCAATGATCCTGTTGCCTCGGATGAGGTACATCGGATTGAAAGCTCCCGAATAAATCAGGGTTCTGGTTGCAGGGTCGTAACTGATTATTGAACCATCCATACCATCCCTTACCTCTGACATAATTCCTTTTTGACCTAATGCCTCAATAATTTTTTCCCGTAACCTGTTCAATATCAGATTAGGCCTGGTAATTTTTTCCCTGATCACTGTTTCGTTTAACAGGGTGACTCCAAGCATACTCATAAATGCTCCGGGAATGCCGTGGCCTGTACAATCAAAAACGCCGGCCAGCAGTTTATTCTCAATTTTATGAAACCAGTAGAAATCGCCGCTGACTATATCTCTGGGAAGAATAAGACAAAATATTTCGCCAAACAATTCTGATCCTTTTTGTGAGGCTTTTAAAACTGCAGCCTGAATTCTTTGAGCATATTCTATACTATAGGTAATAAGTTTGTTCTTGAGTTCAATCTCTTTCAGGTTCTTCGCAATTTCATCCCTGCTTCTTTTTATTTCAATTTGTGTTTTGACCCTGGCAATCAGCTCTTTCTGGTTAAAAGGTTTTATTACATAATCAACGGCACCGAGATCGAATGCATTAATTATGCTTTCTGTATCTATTTTGGCAGTAAGAAAAATTACCGGAGTTTTCTGATTCATAGTCTCCTTCTTGATAGCTTTACATACTTCGAAGCCGTCCATTACGGGCATCATTATATCGAGAAGGATCAGGTCAAATTCTGCCCTCCTGGTCCAATCCAGGGCAGCCTCGCCATTCAGTGCAAATTCGACCAGGTACCCTTCCAATTGCAAGTAATTACCAAGCACCTGGAGGTTTTTCGGGTTATCATCGACAATCAATATCAGGGAGGCTCCTATAGTGGGGTTATTATCCATGAGAATTGTTTATCTACAATTGTTTAAGTTTAGCAAGAGCACCTGCAATTCGTTTTGCGATTTCTTTGAATTGGCTTTTTGTTTTTGAATCGGGACTCTTCCCGATTAATTTTTCAATCTCATTTACTGCGGTATTGAGCTCCAGGTAAATATCCTTCAGAACATAGCTTTGATTCTTGTCGAACTCTATTAATTTAGCATTCAGATCACCTGATTCAGAACTCTTTGGTCTGTCAATGCTCAGCTTCAGCCAGGTATCAATCTTTTTACCCAGCCATTCATTGACCTTTCCGAGTTTTTCAGTTTTCGATTTAAGATCAAGCTGAGTCCTGACTCTTGCAAGCAGCTCTCTGCTGTCAAATGGTTTGATCACAAAATCCTGTGCACCGACCTCAAATCCTTTCAGAATACTTTCCCTTTCAGATTCAGCTGAAAGGAATATGATAGGAACATCCTTCATTTCTTTATCCGAGCGAATCCTTCTGCATACCTCAAATCCATTCATTCCCGGCATATTAATATCAAGTAAAACAAGGTCGAATTGTTTGTTTTTGAGCCAGTCCAGAGCCGCCTCTCCATTTACTGCAAACTCAATTTCATATTTTTCCGCCTGTAACAGGTTGGCTAAAACCTGAAGGTTCTGGGGATTGTCATCAACTAACAGGATGACAGGGCCATTTGAGCTTACTGTATCCATATTCTTAAGTCTTATTGGTTTTTGCATCCTTTAATGATTCAACAATTGCCGGATATTTCCTTAACAGGTTTAATATAGCCTCGATATTGAAGCTATCTGCAGCGCTTACCAGTTCTTCGCCATACCCGGCAATAATTTCCGCTTTATGGTTTTTACCTGCCAGCACCAGTTGTTTCCCAAAATTCCTGACTTCACCGATTGGTTGTCTGATTCCAAATGTCATCCAGACATCTCTTAACTGAGTGTCAAGGGAATGAATTAATCCGGCAACATCAGATACTTCATTAGTGGATTCTTTTCCCGACAGAGATAAATCCTTACCGGCAGCTTTAGTTGACTTATATGGCAGATTATTCATAAGTTCAAGATACAATTCCGTGACCTGGACTGGTTTTATCAATAAGCCGGCAAATTCGCTTTCACGGATACGATCGCGCTGATCTTTCATTACTGAAGCAGAATAGGCGATAACAGGAATATGCTTTAATGATTTATCGCTTTTTAATTTGTTTAATAGCGCAAAACCATCAAGACCCGGCATCCTTATGTCGGTAATAATCAGATCCGGAACCATTTTTTTTGCCAGGAAGAGCGCCTGCTGCCCGTCTTCAGCTTCTACTATTTCTAAATTTGTTTTTTTCAGAGCATCGATGAGATATTTCCTGTTATGTTCAACATCGTCTGCGACAATAATTGTTGCCTTCTCAAATACAATATCAGCAGGATCGAGTTGAATTTCTTCTGCCCTTTTATCAAAATCTCTCAGATAAGAGATTCCCGGGATCTTTATTTTAAAGGAGCTTCCCCTGTTCAACTGAGAATCAAGCTCAATGGTCCCGTTCATAAGTTGTACGAGTCGTTGAGAAATAGCCAGACCAAGTCCTGTTCCACCATATTTATTAATATTCTGGCCCTGTCCCTGGACAAACGGATTAAATATCTCCTCCTGCATCTCTTCTGAAATTCCTATACCGGTATCTTTCACCTCAATAAGAAGATCTAAAAATTCATCGATCTTCCCTTTTGGATAGGTGATTATTTGTGGATTTTCGGTGTATACTTTTAACCTAATGCTTCCTTTCTCGGTGAATTTTATTGCATTACCAATAAGGTTAAGGATGATCTGACGTAGCCTGGCATCATCAATATAAATACCTTCCGGTGTGCCTGAAGAAATTTCCGGGATGAATTTCAACCCCTTTTCGGATAATTTTAATGAAAAGATCCGTTCGAATTCTGCGAAGAAAGATCGTGAATTCACAAACTCAAACTGCAGCTCCAGCTTTCCTGCTTCGATCTTTGACAGATCGAGGATATCGTTAATCAGAGTAAGAAGGCTTCTGCCACTGGACTTTATCGATTCAAGATAGTTCCTCTGGGTTTTATCCTCCAGCATAAAACCCAACAGTTCGGCATAGCCTAATACTGCATTCATAGGGGTCCGGATCTCATGGCTCATATTGGCAAGAAACTCGCTTTTTGCCCTGTTGGCAGCATCGAGCTGAGCGGTTCGTTCAGCTATGCGTTGCTCAAGTTCTGCATTGAATGCAAGAATCTTCTCTTCGTCCTTTTTAAGTTCTTTTGTTCTCTCTTCTACCAGGTCTTCAAGCTTTTCATTCAGTTGTCTCAATTCATCACGGGTTGTAATAAGTTCATTATTCTGATAAATGGCTCCCTCATAGATACTTAGCAGAAGCTTGACAACTCTCTGCTGACCAGTCCGGATAAGTCTGCTCTTCCCATTGTAATTAATTTCTATCCCTATATTATCTTTTTTGAAATCCGGATTGGCCTTTTCGGCAAGCAGCTTTTTAATATTGGAAATTAGATAGTCTTTATTATATGGTTTTGTTATAAAACCATCTGCCCCGCATGATAACCCTTCAATGACTTCTTCAGGATCGGAAAGTGAGGTCAATAAAATCACGGGAATAGATTCAGTACTCTCATCAGATTTTATTTTTTCACAAAATTCAAACCCGTTCATCTCAGGCATGACTATATCCGAAATAACCAATGATGGCCTATGTTTTGAGAGCAACTCCATGGCTTTTTGTCCATTTTCAGCTACCTCCACTTTATAATTGTAGCTTTCCAGCAGATATTTTATCCGGGCAGCCTGTGTGGCGCTGTCTTCCACGATTAAGATATCGGAAATGTTATCTGAAGTTTTTACTTTTTTACTCATGATCTTTTTTTTGAGCCTGTCTTTGCCATAATTTCAGCGATTTTCTCAGGAGATAATGCCTGATCTGCTGCTCCGATCCTGAGCGCTTCACCGGGCATCCCAAATACTACAGAACTTTCCGCATTCTGAACTAAAGTATATGCTCCCATCTCTTTCAAAGTTTTCAGCTCATCAGCACCGTCTTTGCCCATTCCGGTAAGCAATATCCCCATGGCATTGGGTCCCATAGCCTGTGCGACTGAACGAAAAAGGTAACTTACAGAAGGTCTTAATCCATTTTCAGGTGGTGAATCACTTAAAATTATTTTGCCTTCCTTCCCTATACCCATCTGAAAACAATCTGGAGCAATATAACCGATACCTGCTGAGATTATTTCCCCATCTTCGGCGATTTTAAGTTTAATCCCGGAAGTAGCAGACAGCCATTCACGAAATCCGTTTACAAATCCCTTGGAAATATGTTGTACAATAAGAACCGGTACTGGCAGATCAACGGGTAATTTGGAAAGGATTATCTGCAGAGCCATTGGACCACCGGTGGATGCTCCCATTGCAATAAGCTGAATTCGCTTCAAGTCATTTTCAAAGGTTTGTACTAGAACGATTGGCTTTAGTTGTTCTTTTCTGCTTCTCGGGAAAAGTCTGACAACTTTGACCTCAGACATTAGCTTAATAGTCTGAATCAGCTCTTTGCGTGAAGCAGCGAATTGAGGATGTTCGAATCCGGGTGGACGAATCACGACAGAGAGTGCCCCTGCATCAAGTAGTTTAAATGTATTGGTTATATCTTTTTTATTCGAACTTCCTGTCACAATTACTATCGGCGTCGGATATGTTTCCATTATTGCCCGTGTAGCTTCATATCCATCCATACCTGGCATGTGAATATCCATGGTAATTACATCGGGCTTTTTTAACCTGGCAAGTTCAATAGCCTCATGACCTGAATTGGCTATCCCCACCACCCTGAGGTCAGGATCGGAAGAAAGAAGGTGGGCAAGGAACTCCTGGATTACCTTCGAGTCGTCGACGATCAGAACTTTAATCATATCAATTTTTTAATAATTTCCAGCAGATTGGTTTGGTCGAAGCTGCTTTTAATTATATAAGCATCAGCACCGACCTCAATACCCCGTTCACGGTCTTCGCGCGATTCAAGTGCAGTAACCAGGACAACCGGGATCTCACTCAGTTTTTTATCATTTTTGATCTTTAGTGTAAGCTCAAACCCGTTCAACTTTGGCATATCCACATCTGAAACGATGATATCGAAATCCTCAGAACGTGCTTTTGCAAGTGCATCGGCTCCGTCAACTGCAGTGGTTACATGGTAGCCTGCCGTTTCAAGAATGTTTTTTATTAAAGTCCTGGAGGTAATAGAATCTTCAGCAACAAGAATTCTACCTGTTTTCGGATTAAAAAGTTCACCTTCACCTGTTTCGTTTTTCCTCCCTTTAGTTTTCACTGCAGATTTCATAAGGTCGCTAATATTAAGTACCGGAACTACATTACCGGAGCCAAGAATGGTCGCTCCCGAGATATTTCTAACCCGGTTCAACAGTTTTCCCAGCCCTTTTACAAGTACCTGCTGTTCACCGAGAATGTCATCGACCTTGAAGGCGATACGTTTTTCTGCAGAAGAAAGAACTATTATGCGGATTTTATCTGATTTCTCAATATCTCTGTTTTTCCTGTCTGAGCCTGAATGTTTATGTTCCGGTAAACCCAGTACTTCTCCGATTTCAGCCACTGAAATGATCCTG
This sequence comes from Bacteroidales bacterium, assembly GCA_050013475.1. Classification (GTDB taxonomy): domain Bacteria; phylum Bacteroidota; class Bacteroidia; order Bacteroidales; family VadinHA17; genus LD21. Next base: position 452,045 of record JBEKFE010000001.1, on the reverse strand, counting down.
GAGTCAAGCAGGATGGTTTCATGGTTCTCAACGGTCTTAATATCTGCCTCCTCCACTCTCAATACCCTTTCAACATTCACAATCGGAAGGATGAATAAAAATTCATTTACCCTGCCAATGATACCCCTGAAGGCAGTAAGCGCCATGGGAAGACGAATACGAAATATTGTGCCTTTGCCGGGTTCTGTTTCCACAGATATAATACCATCCAGTTTTGCAATTTTTTCATGAGCTATTGATAATCCCAGGCCACGTCCGGAAATATCTGTAATAATAGAGCTGGTTGAAACTCCTGACTGATAGATCAGATTAATAATCTCTACCTGTTGAAGTTTCCCGGCATCATCTTTTGTCAGGATCCCTGATTTAACTGCTGCTTTCAGAACGAGATCTTTATCAATACCTTTCCCATCGTCAGAGAGAGTAATTTCAAACTGTCCGTTCTCTTTGGAAGCAAAGGCAAGAGATATCTTTCCATGGGCCGGTTTATTTTGTAGAACACGCGCCCGGGGCTTGCCGATTCCATGATCGATACTGTTCCGTATAAGATGTATTAGAGGGTCCTTAATTTCTTCAAGGATGCGTCTGTCAACTTCGAGTTCTGTTCCTGTCATATTAAAATCGACCTCTTTTTTTTGCTCATGGGATATATCCCTTACCATTCCGGGAAATACCTCAGCCATTGTACCTACCGGAAGCATCAGGACCTGTTTCATCGCTTCCAGGTGGTGATTGACCAGACGATCATGGCTATGCTGATCCCGTTCCATGGAGAGGGTAATCCCGGTTATCAAATTTTCTGTCTTATTCAGCTGAATTTCACTGGCATCGCACCACTCGTTCCAATTAGATATTGTGGCAATGGCCCTGCGGCTTCTCCATTTCTGGGTCTCAATTTTCCATTCGTTCAGTTCACTACACAGTTCCCTTAGTTCATTGATTCTCTGATCGACAACTATTTTTGACTGGATCAATTCCTCTGCCTGTAAAAGAAGCGGGTCAAGCTTGGAAATCCGGATCCGCACCGTTTCAGCTGATATCGGACCAGAACCGGCAGGAAAATCAGATTCCGGTGAATGAACTTTCTCCGGTGAAGCAGCCTTAGTATCTGGTAAAAGCTCAGACGTATCATTTTTTTCACCTGGTTGTCCGGCTGCCATCTCCTTTAATTGCTGAATCAATCCTCTCATGATCAGATGATCGGCACCAGATTGGTCCTTGCCGGTCGTGGTTATGAGTTTTGTGAGATAATCCACAACCTTATAAAAAAGAGAGAATGAAAATGGAGACAAAGTGATCTTCTTGCATTTCAATGAATAAAAGAGACTCTCCAGAGGCTGGCATAGAGACTCAGTTTCCTTTTGATCGACAGACCGTGCTGCTCCTTTTAGGCTGTGAACCTCACGAAACATGGATTCGATAACTTCAGAAACCTGTCCCTCTGTATGAGTCTTCTCCAATTCAATCAGTCCGGTGGAGAATGCACGGAGATGTTCTTCGGCTTCAACCCGGAATGTTTCCCGGATTCGCTTCAGAAAATCTGCCTCTTTTTTATCCATGACGTTATTTATATCTCATTGTTTGTTATTTCGGTGCAAGGGCGCAGAGGCGCAAAGGCGTAAGGGAGGAATAATGCCACTGTGCCATTGTGCCATTGTGCCATTGCACCGTTGTGCCGTTGTGCCGTTGTGCCTTTCATTTTCATACTTTAAACCGTTCAACCAGCTCCTTAAGCTTCTGCCCCAGCTCATTAAGGTTCTTTGCCGCTTTCTCAGACTGAACCATACTTACGGCAGTTTCTGTTCCTGCCTGGTTAATGTTTTGCATTGCTACCCCTATCTGATCCATCCCCACCACCTGTTGCTGACTCGATGCAACAATTTGTGTTGCTGCCTGAACTGCTTCATTAATGCTTTCTGCCAGTATCCTGATGGTTTCTCCAGCCTCCAGTGATTGTTTTACCCCTGCAACCACTGCTTTGCTGCCTTGTTCAGTTGCCAATACCGCTGCACTTGTTGCTTTTTGTACATCATTCAGTATGTTTCTTATCTGTGAAGTGGACTGCTTGGATTGACCAGCGAGGTTTTTAATCTCTTGTGCGACCACAGCAAAACCCTTACCCTGCTCGCCTGCTTTGGCAGCTTCGATGGCAGCATTGACTGCCAGTAAATTGGATTGATCAGCAATGTCGGTAACTGAAGCTATGATACCACCTATTGACTGGCTCTGTTCACTCAAACGAACTACTGTCTGAGCGATTGTATCCATTTGTTCGCGGATACGATTCATACCGGTTACAGTTTCTTCAACAGCTTTTTGACCATTCTGTGAGACCTTCGCTACCAACTGTGCACTCTCTACGACATTTTTTGCTTTTTGGGAAGTCTGTTTGGCGGCCTGTTGTACCTCTTCCACCGTGGTGGTAGTTTCGCTGATGGCAGTGGCAGTTTCAGCCGTTCCCGAAGCCACCTGGGTAGTGGCTGCCAGTATCTCGCTTGCCGAAGAACCAAGCAAGTTGACTCCTTCCATAATATCTTTCATGATACGACGCAGATTATTTAACATCTGCAAAAAAGCATTTCCCAGAATATCTTTTTCTGATTGTGGAGCAATAGACCCTGTAATATCTCCTGAAGCAATTTTTTGAGCAGCATTTGCCATTCCTTTAAGTGCTTCTATCATACTACTAAAATTTTGTAAAAGAATTCCGACCTCATCTTTTCTTTCAACTACAGGCAGTTCAACATCCAAATCTCCCTCACCTATACGTGTAGCTATTTTTGTAATCTCATTGAGCGGTCCGGAGATGTTACGGACAATAAGGAACCCAATAATTATAATCAATATTATACTAAAAGAGGATCCATAAATAATTATGGATTTTGTCATACTGGTATTATTATTCATAGTAACTGTCCGACTATTAAGCAAATCATTTTCAACTTTTTCACTTTCTGCCATTACACTTCGGATATCATCCATATATTTTTTACCTTTACCAGTAATTACAATCTGTAAGGCGGCATCAAATCCCTTTTCTTTGCGAGTCTCAATTGACCGATCAAGTTCTGCAAATTTGTCCGTAACCAGTAACTTAAGATTACCAATAAGTTGTTGTTGTTTCGAGTTGTCATTGGTCAATTCTAATAAATCATCTATTTTTGTGGTCACATCCTTTACTGCCAGATTATAAGGTTCGAGATATTGTTCGTCACCCGTAATAATGTATCCACGTTGCCCGGTCTCAGCATCCTTTAATAATGAAAGTATTTGTTCCTGATTTTGCAACACATGATATGTATGCGTATCCCAGCCAACACTCGTTTTAAGTTTATTTGTCATCAGCAATGAGATGATACCCAGAATGAGGAGCGCTGCAATTGCGAATGCAATTAATCCACCAATTTTATTTCCAATTGTCCATTTCATGTTTTGTTTCTCCAATTTTAATTTAGTTTTATCATTACTATTCTGTTTCCTGATTAACAATTATCTTTTCATCATTTAATATATTTTCTGCATCAAGAATAATAATATGCTCTTTTGTAACCCCTTTCAGATATTTTTCTCCGATGCCTGAAACAGTAGGAGGAACGACCAGGATATCTTCGAGTTCGATTGCCTGTGTGCCATTGACAATATCGGCCATAATGCCAAATTCCATTTGACCGTTACCCAGGATAATCACCTTGTTCATTTCACCTAACCCTTTTTCAGGAAGATTGAAGAATTTTTTGAGATCAACAACAGGAAGTATCTGCCCTCGTACACAGATAATACCAAAAATAAATGGCGGTAGCCCGGGCAGTGGAGTGAATTCCTTTAATGGATACACTTCCCTCACAAAAGCAGATTCAACACCATAAGTTTCGGTGGCCAGGGTGAATGTTATGATCTCAATGACAGCAGAAGTCACATTTTTTTGTTCAGGCTCTTGCGCCATGGCAATGGCACGGTCTCTAAGTATTTTACGGATTTCTTTTTTCATTTTGTGTGTATTGCATCCATATTGCTAAAAATGATTTCCCTGAGATACTCTGCTGATAATCCTTCTGATTCAGGCAGAATGTCCGTATTTTCAAACTTGTGTAATAAACCAAGTACATTGTCGAAAAATCTTTCTGCACTTTCAGGATTTCCCTGTCTGACATACAGGTTACCCAGCATAAAATGTCCCATTATATAATCGGGGTCAATATAGATTGCCTGCTTAAGTGAGGCAATTGCTTCAGAGTTTTTTCCAAGTTCCTGAAGAATAGAAGCACGGAGGAAATATAATTCAGGTACGAGTTTATCAGATGTGATCACCTGCTGGCATATCGAAAGAGCTTCTTCCAGGCGGCCCTGATCGGCTAGCAAACGAATGGAGAATATTTTGGTTGTAGATGATTCTTCGGGAGTTGGTTGAGGTTGTCGAAGAGTTGAAGGGTTGAAGGGTTGAAGAGTTGAAGAGCTGGATTCGTTAGCTTCAACTTTTAAACTTTTAAACTTTTCAACATCAAATACCGGGAGTTGAAATGTTGAAGAGTTGAAATCTACTTCCGATGTAGTTTCAGCGGACAATGAATATGCAGATCCATTTTTACCCTTTCGGTACAAAACAGCGCCGGGAAAATTAACGGAAGTAAATTGAGGGAACACCTGGGAAGAAAGTTCACAGGATGAAACTACAAACCAGCCATTCTCCGTAAGATCCTGATAAAAACTATTTGCAATTTTGCTTATCCAGCCGGGAGTAAAATACATAAGTACATTCCGGCAGAAGATGATATCCATCGTATCAGCACTGCTGATTGCCGACATTTCTGCAAGACTTAGACAGGTAAAAGTCACCATCTTTTTTATCTCAGGAATAATCTCGAACTGTCGGTCTTCTTTATTAATAAAGTAGTTGCTTTTTAACCAAGCCGGGGAATTACGGAATGACCATGCGCCATAGGTCCCTTTCATTGCTTTGCTGAGTGCTCTGGGATTTATATCCGTTGCCAGCATGGTAATATTCCACTCTTCAATTTTTGGAATTGTTTTATGAAGGGCTATTGCAATGGAGTAGGGTTCTTCTCCGGTTGAACATCCGGCACTCCATATCCTGATGTTTTTTTCTTTTTTCTTTTTCGAGTTTATAAGTTCAGGCAGTATAAAATCTGTTAATGCCGCAAAGACCTGCGGTTCCCTCCAGAAGTAGGTTTCTGAAATTGTCAGATGGGCCGCGAGGATTTCCATCTGTTCCCTGTCCAGAGAAGCAGATAAGAGCCATTGAATGAACCTGTCCATATCATGAAACCCGAACTCCCTGGCAGCCATTACCAGGTTTCTCCTGAGCATAGCCCATCTTTCGACAGGAAAATGTAATCCCATGCGGGAAGCTATAACTTCGCAAACCATTGATAATTCAATATCTGTAAGATTGCGGTTCATTTCTTATTCGTTTTCATTGCCTGGTTCAATACCTTCTCCTCATCAAGACTCAGAAATTTTTCAAGGTCATAAATCAGGATGAGTTCATCATCAACTTTTGCTACTCCCTTTAAGTGTTCTGCAAATGGTAAGGTTTCTTTGATCTGTTTCATTTGCCCGGGAGCCAGATTCCTTAAGCCAGTCACTGTATTGACCAGAATCGCAACCTCTCTTTTTCTTGTATCGGCAATAATCAGCCTGTCGTCAGGTTCAATTTCATGTGTTGCCAGTCCAAGACGGTTACGAATATCCACTACCGGAATGATTTGTCCCTTAACATTAATAATCCCTGAAATAATCTCCGGTGCTTTAGGTAAATGCCTTATTTCCACTGCATGGATAACCTTTTTCACTGCGGGTAAAGGAAGTGCGTAAAGTTGCTCATCAAGAGTGAACATTACGATCTGTTCTGCCATTGTATGAATAGATTCGCTCATTTTATCCTTTATTTTCATTGTTTTCCAAATCGGAAATGATAACTTTAATCTCTTCAAAGTCCTCAGATTTGCTGCTGAAAAAGAAATCAGCTCCTTCTTCAAGACACCTCTTTCTATATTGTGGATAAGAATAATTTGTCAGTATGCAGACCCTGGTTTTCAATTTTAACTCCCTGATTTTCTTTAAAACCTCTATTCCATTCATTCCTGCCATCCGGATATCAATAATAGCCAGATCAGGTTCCTTTTCCCCGATAAGTTGCAGCGCTTCAACCCCGTCTTCTGCTTCAAACACTTCATAATTGTGATTAAGATTTCTCAGTAAAATTTTGATCCTGTCTCTCATAAGAGAGGAATTATCTCCAATAACTACTTTCATTAACAGGTATTTTTTATCTGTAGAGGGGTCAGTACGTTTTAATGTTTCCCCGAAAGAGTAAATGTAGTTAATGCAGACACTCTAATTTATAAGGATTTAGCCGATTCGGATGTAGGGGGAAGGATGATTCGGGTGTAGGGGAGGGACTACAAAGAAAGGCTCAATGGTGCAAGGGCGCAACGGCACAACGGCACAACGGTAAGATTACAGCTAGAAAAGATCTTAATTAAAGAGTTATATTTACATTTTAGTGCTAACGTATTCATTATTAATCTTAATCGCTGCAAAATGGGAAATTTTCAAAAACTTCGTGTTTGGCAACTTGCCAAAGAGATTGCTGTTAAAATCTACAGATTGACACAAAAGCAAGAATTTTCAAAAGATTTTGGATTTAAGGATCAGATTCAAAGATCTGCTGTCAGTATTCCTTCAAATATTTCTGAGGGTGATGAATTGGAAACTGACAAGTAATCAGTTCGTCATTTCTATATTGCCAGGGGATCCGCTGCTGAATTATTAACTCAGATAATAATAGGATACGAAGTCGGATACATAATTAAAGAAGATGCTGACAAACTTACAGAGGAATGTAAGATTATCTCAGTTATGTTGACAAAACTCATTCGAGCAAGGAGTTCATAATCCCAAAAAGGGAATTATGCCTTTGTGCCATTGTGCCGTTGAGCCGTAATGCCGTTGTGCCCTTGCGCCGCTGCGCCATTGAGCCACTGCGCCACTACTCTATCAGATTATTCTTTATCGCGTAGATTGTCAATTCAGCATTCCTTTTCATCCCCATCTTTTCAAGGATACGGGTGCGGTAAGTGCTGACGGTCTTATCGGAGATAAAAATTTCCTTTCCTATTTCTGTCACTGATTTTCCCTTTGCTAACATTACCATTACCTGGAATTCTCTTTCCGAGAGTTTTTCATGAGGCAACCTGTCATCGGAATCATACCCGTTGAAAGCCAGCTTCTCTGCAAAAGCATTTCCAATATATCTGCCACCTGATATTATTTTTCTTATGGCAAGAGTTAACTCTTCAAAAGCATTGTCTTTTGAAATGTACCCTGAAGCGCCAAGTTTAAATGCATGAACGGCATATTGCTCCTGAGGGTGGACGCTAAGCATCAGGACACGGGTCTGCAAATTTCTCTCTTTTATATTCTGCAGCACATCCAGCCCGCTCATTCCCGGCATTGAAACATCAAGGATTACAAGATCATATCCTCCTTTTTTGATCTTTTTCCAGGCTTCATTCCCTTCAACTGCCTCATCAATCAATGATATCTCATCAAGAGTTTTTACATATTGTTTAAGTCCTTCACGGACTATCGAATGGTCGTCAGCAATAAGTATTTTCATTTAACACTCTTTTTCCTTTCAGGAATAAAAATATTCAATTTTGTTCCATGTCCTTCTTTTGATGAGAGACCAATTTCGCCTCCAAATTGTTTTATACGTTCACGCATGCCAATAAGTCCTAAAGATTTGGCTGATTCAACTTTTTCCCTTTTGATCCCGGTTCCATCATCCTGAATTGTCAGTGTTGTACCTTTTTGGGTATGATGCAGTTTAATGGTTACAGATGAAGCATTGGCATGCCGGATTACGTTTGTTAAAGCCTCCTGAAGGATACGGAAAAATACCAGGTTCTTCAGGGGATCACCGGAAATTGAATCATCAAGCCTTAATATGCATTTGATTGCGGTCCTTTTCTCAAATTCATCGCAATACCATTCAATGGCAGCAGCTAATCCTAGGTCATCCAGTATTCCGGGGCGCAGTTCTGACGATATCCGCTGAACGTCTTTGATGGTAACCGTAGCCAGTTCACTCATATCTTTTAGTTTTGCCGCAGCTTCCGGGTTGGTATTTTTAATATTTTTACCCAACCAATTCAGATCGAGCTTTAAAGCTGTCAGTGACTGACCGATCTGATCGTGGATTTCCCTGGAGATCCGGGCGCGGTCCTTCTCAAGGATCTCGTTAAGATGATTGTGAAGATCCTCCAGTAATTCCTTTGATTTTCTGATCTCTTCTTCAGCCTTTTTGCGTTCGATGATGTCAGTCGCGAATACCAAAAGATGCTTTTCACCTTCGGAATCGAACGACGAGAAGCTAAATCTTATCCATGCATCTTTCCCAAAAGTTGTCGTGAAATGAACGTCCTGTAATTGTTCGATACCGGTGTCCAATGCTTTGATTGCTGCTTTATACATCCCTGATTTCTTCCAGGATGAAATTAGGTGAAAGTTTTGTGACAAAAGTTTTTGTATCGTGCCCCCTGTCGCTTTGGATGCAGCCGCATTGGCTGATAAGCATTGACCCGACTTTTTGTAAGTAAGGATGCCGATTGAGGATGTATCCAGGATTTTCCTGGTGAATTCCAGCGCATCGGAAGCCTTTTGCTTGCTCTTCCTCAGTGCCGTTTCTACCAGTTTGCGTTCGGTGATGTCATTACAAATGACCTGAAACTGCTTGACACCGTCCCATAAAACATCCTTGCGGAAAACCTGGAGATGGCGAATTTCTCCATTTCTTCTGACGATGCTAATTTCATACTCAGTGGCACTTAAATCACCGTGTTCTCTCTGGTGCTTTCTTTCCTGAGCCCTGACATAACTTTCTGGTGTATATCGATCCTTTAAAGGTGTTTTTTGTAGTTCCTCGAGATTTTCGTATCCGTATATATCCAGCAGAGCTTTATTAGCATAAATCGTATTTCCCTCTATCGTGGCAATACGCACTCCAAGAGGGGAATTGTCCAGCGAATGGCGGAAGTTCTCTTTCTCGAGGAGAAGCTTCTCCTCTGTCTGCTTGCGGATGGTGATGTCGCGGACAACTACCTGAGTAGAAATCTGTCCTCCGGATGTAAAGGGGATTCCTACAATGTCGACATTAATAATCGAACCATCTAATTTCACAAATTTTTCTTCAAGGAGAGGCACCTCCTTCCCTTCAGCGCCTTGTCTCAACCGATCAATTACTTCCCTTTGACAATCCGGATGAACAATATCAAGGATTGGTCTCCCGATAAGATCCTGAGGACTTTGAGCCCCGATAAGCTTTGCCCCGGCCGGATTCACGTAAATGAATCTGCCTTTAGAGTGTATCGCGATTGCATCGGGCGATCCTTCCACCAGCCGACGATATCGCTCCTCGCTTTCCTGAACCTTTTTCTCAGTATACTTTCGTTCTGTGATATCGGAATGAACAGATAAATACACCCTTCCAAAATCAGGATGATTAAACATCGATATATCTACATAACACCAGAAGTGATCACCGTTTTTCTTTATATTCAGAAATTCACCGTGCCACTCACCTGTTCTGTTCATCGTGTCTACAATAACCTGCTTTATTTCTTCAGGACTTTTTCCGATAGTTGCATTAAGGGTAGAAACATGCATTCCGATCAGCTCTCCTTGTTCATAGCCAAACATCAAATCAAACCTGGGATTAGTGAAAACAATTTTTTCATCATCGAGCCGGACAAGGTTGATACCCTCGGTGATATTTTTCATAATCTCACTTTTGATATACAAATCTTTTTCTGTCAGCTTTCTTTCAGTTATATCGCGGATAATCATGCTTGTTCTGAGTTTACCTTCACTGTCAGTAAAGACCGAACTGGATAACTCAGCCTGGAATTTTGTCCGGTCCTTTCTGATCATAGTCAGCTCGCCGGAGGCTCTGCCTGTCCTTTTTCTCTCATCAAGTAACAACTGTAGCCTGGGGTCGGATGTATCCACCAAACTCTTCCTGCCGCCGGAGATGATCTCTTTTTCAGTCATCCGGAACATTGAGCATGCGGCCGGATTCGCAGAAATAATTCCTCCGTCCGGTGAAGTCAGAAGAATGGCATCAGGACTGTTATCATACAAAACCCTGTATTTCGCATTGCTTTCATACAGGTCTTCCTCAGCTTTTTCACGTCTGGCTTTTTCGGTTACAAGAGATGCTCCAAATGAGCTGAGCTCAAGTTGCAGCTTTTGCAGCTCATCACTCATTTCATTTTCGGATTTTTCTGCTAACCGTAGCTTTTCTTTAGCTGAATCGAGTTCTTCAAGCGTCTTTTGCACTTCAAAAACTAGCTCTTCCTTAGTTTTGCCGGAATATTGCATTGCAGTACCTATTTGCCAAACGTAATACTGGACTTAAATCAGGAACTATCAGAAGAAATTCTGATTGTTTAAATATTTCCTCAATATCAGGATAGTAAAGATACAAAAATTAAGAAAATGAATATTTCTCATCCCATTATTTATTAATAAAAACAGAATTTATTGATAGTTCAAAATAGCGGAATATATCTCTGTTGTTTATGTGCAGGATAGTTCATACCTGGTCATGCATATGCATATGCCTGATCTCCCAATGATAACAGGTTAAATAGACCCTCAGGACAAAGTATGATAAACATTAAATTATTTGAAAAATGTAACTTATTCTTTGAAATTAGTTATAAAAAGAGAGGTAAATCAAATTCCTTTGCCAAATAATAAAGCTCCACATGCACAATATGGAAGTTATGGATTCAGTTTCAACTTCTGCTTGAAATTTGTAATTTTACGTAATGGATAAGATAGAAACAATAGAAGAATTTTATAAAAGAAAATTTGATTGGATGCCGGATAATATCCGTAATGAGATCGGGCATTTCAATGTGTTTCGGTTAGAGCCTTTTGTCGGGGATAAGGCACAGCCGGTGCCATATAAACGACGTGATTTTTTCAAAATTATGCTTGTGAAGGGAAACAGCCAGGTCCATTATGCAGATAAGGTCGTTGAAGTCAAAAAACAGGCTCTATCCTTCTCTAATCCCCTGATACCTTATAAATGGGAACACCTTGATACCATGCGAAATGGTTCATTCTGCATATTCAATCAGCATTTTTTCCATCAGTATGGTAACCTGAACCAATATTCCGTTTTCCAGCCAACCGGGACACATGTATTTGAATTAACAGATGACCAGGTGGACAAATTGGATGTCATTTTTGAACGAATGTTTGAAGAGATCAGCTCTGATTATGTACATAAATACGATGTATTGCGGAACCTCGTTTTTGAACTGCTTCATTTTGCGATGAAAATTCAACCGACCTCAAATTTTGATAAACAGCAGATCAATGCCTCCAAAAGAATCTCCATGCTGTTCCTGGAGCTGCTGGAACGTCAATTCCCGATCGATGACAACCACCAGAGAATAAACCTTCGTTCTGCTTCGGATTTTGCAGATAAGTTAAACATTCATGTAAATCATCTTAATAGAGCAATAAAAGAGACAACACAAAAAACTACGTCACAGATTGTAGCCGAGCGCATCATGCAGGAATCAAAGATTCTGCTGAAGCACAGCTCGTGGAGCGTATCTGAAATTGCATACGCGCTGGGTTTTAATGAGGTGACCCATTTTAATAACTTCTTCAAAAAGCATTTACAGTTAAGCCCTTTAAAATTCAGGCATATATGAATTATGCGGGTTGATGTTTTATTTTCATTTTTCCAAATGTCACATTTTTAAGTTCGTCCATTTATTTAAAAACCAATTATTATGAGTACCAAAATTCCAAAACGTAAATTAGGCAAAAGCGGCCTGGAAGTTTCTGCTATCGGATTAGGCTGTATGGGAATGAGCTTTGGCTATGGAACCATTGCTGATAAAAAGGAGATGATTACACTAATTCATAAAGCGGTAGATAGCGGAGTGACCTTTTTTGATACTGCTGAGGTATACGGCCCATTTATTAATGAAGAGCTTGTTGGAGAGGCTCTTGCACCCTTTAGGGGAAAAGTTGTAATTGCCACAAAATTTGGCTTCGACACAACCGGCGCATCTGCACTTGACAGTCGTCCTGAGCATATCAGACAGGTTGCTGAGGCATCGTTGAAAAGACTCAGGGTAGAAGTTATCGATCTGTTCTATCAGCACCGCGTTGACCCCAATGTGCCAATTGAAGATGTTGCCGGTACTGTGAAAGAACTTATTAAAGAAGGAAAAGTAAAACACTTTGGTCTTTCCGAAGCCGGTGTACAGGTCATCCGCCGTGCTCATGCCGTGCAGCCCGTTTCAGCACTTCAAAGCGAATACTCACTGTGGTGGCGCGAACCGGAAGAAGAAATAATACCCGCTCTCGAAGAGCTTGGAATTGGCTTTGTACCGTTCAGTCCCCTTGGCAAAGGTTTTCTTACAGGGAAAATGGACCAGAACACAACATTCGACAGTAAGGACTTCCGCAGCACTGTTCCCCGTTTATCGCCCGAGAACCTTAAGGCCAACCAGGCATTTGTAGATTTGCTGGTACAAGTTGCACAAAGGAAAAGTGCAACACCTGCACAGATAGCACTCGCATGGTTACTGGCACAAAAACCGTGGATAGTCCCAATTCCCGGAACAACAAAGTTACATCGGCTAATGGAGAATCTCGGAGCTGCAGATGTGGAACTTTCACCTGTGGAACTTCAGGAAATAAACACCGCTTCATCAAAAATTGAAACTAAAGGTGACAGATATTCAGGGGGCAGTGCAAAATTAATAAATCGTTAGTAATCAAAACAAACAAGAATAGGGAGAGCTGACTGATTGAATTATTACCGGAGCAGATCAACTGACCTTGATCCCATTTTAAGAATAAAAATGTAATTATGCCGGGCGTCACTAACATCCCACAGAGCATGTTATTATTAATCGCTTGTGCGGGTGAAAGTTCAATATATTGACTTAGTGAAACTTAGCCTTGGTGGCATTATTTTTTGCCACTAAGAGACGAAGGCACAAAGTTTCACGGAAAAATTGTTATTATAATATAAATCAGGTTTTTAATACTTTCATAAGAACATAGAATGATAAATATATTATAATGTTTTTGTTAATCGCACAACTGGTTATTATTATTATTTTAGCAAAAAGTACATTTAGAAGAAACTTCTATTTAAAGCTGCTGTAAACTTTCTTTCCGGTCAACACTAAAAATACCGAACAGACCGGAAAATAAATTCTTAAGAAAAAAAGAGTATATAAAATGAAAATAAGTAAGATTTTTATTCCGGCGATTTTCTTATTTGTAAGTATAGCAAATGTTTGTGCACAGGACTGGCCCCAGTATCTTGGACCAGACAGAAATGGGACCTCTGCCCAGAAAGGCATTTTACGTTCATGGCCTCAGCAAGGACCGGAAGTTCTATGGTCAGCTGATGTGGGCATAGGTTATGGCGGACCTGTTGTCAGGGACGGCAAGGTTTATTTACTGGACAGGGATGACAAGGTCGGCGATAAAATCAGGTGTTTTGATCTTTCCAGCGGGAAAGAGCTCTGGAGTTTTGGCTATGATGCTCCCGGGTCTGTTATGTTTCCCGGCTCACGAAGTGTGCCGGCATTGGACGGAAATCGAATTTACTCGTGCGGACCTTACGGAAACCTCTATTGTATAGACATCAACACGCATAAGCCTGTATGGAATAAAAATGTCTGGAAGGATTGGGGCGGCGGTGAAATTCCAAAATGGGCAGTTGCTCAGTGTCCGCTGGTTTATGGTGATCTGCTTATTGTGGCTTCCCAGGCTCCGCAAGCAGGGGTTGTCGCCTATGACAAGCTTACGGGTAACGTAAAGTGGGAAACAGCCTCTCTCGGTGCCGTCGGATATGTCAGCCCTTCATTGGTCAGGGCTGGAGGAAAAGATCATATTGTAATGATATCAGCTTCAACCGGTGGTGGATTTGGTGACCCTGGCACAGGTGGTAAAGTAGTCGGTATTGACCCCCTCACCGGGAAGATCCTATGGGAATATACTAACTGGCAATGTCACATTCCGGTTCCGGCAGCAATAGATGCCGGTGAAGGCAGGATACTCATAACAGGTGGATACCAGGCAGGTGCGGCTATGATAAAGGTTGAGAAGAAGGCAGATGGAAGTTATAGCGTTATTGAACTTTACAAAAACCCTGATTTTGGCGCGCATACCCAGCCTCCCGTTCTTTGTAACGGGTATTTCTATGCCGAGTACACTACAAACGAAAGAAAAGATGGCCTGGTTTGTATGAGTATGGATGGCAAGATCCAGTGGAAGACATCGAGATCTCCCCTATTCGACAAGGGTGGAATAATATTTGCTGACGGATTAATCCTGGCGACCGACGGTAGCAATAACCTTTACCTTATTGAGCCCGATCCGACCGCTTTTAAGCCGATTGCATCAGCAAAATTGCTGAAAGAAGGAGGAACGGGATCAGAGAATGATCCTATGGCTTCAAGAGTCGGAGGCAAAACTCAAAACTGGGCGCCTCTTGCTCTTTCAAACGGCAGGCTTCTGATCAGGGATCAAAGCAGGTTGATCTGTATCAAGGTTGCAAAGTGATCTATAGTATTAATTGATGAAAAGGGGAGTCATTGCAGGAGTGAACTTAAATGGAATATTTATGAGCATAAATATTAAAAGAGCAATTGTTCTGAATATCCTGATAATAACCACAATAACAGCAATTCAAGCTCAATCTGCAGGATGGCGGGGACCAGGGAGAAGCGGAGTCTATAATGAGACCGGACTTCTGAAAGTCTGGCCGGCATCTGGTCCTGCCCTTATCTGGGAAGCAAGCGGAATGGGTACGGGGTTTTCAAGTGTGACAGTTACTGATGAGGCAGTATATATTACCGGCAGAAAAGGTGAAAGTGATATTCTTACCGCCTATACACAGGATGGTAAAAAGAAATGGGATGTAGAATATGGGCTCTCTTCAAAGAGCAACTTCCCGGATACCCGATGCACTCCTTCAGTGGTAAACGGAAAAATATTGCTGGTGAGCGGACAGGGCGATATGGTTTGCATAAACAAGGATGGAAAAATAATCTGGACTGTCAATTATTTCCAGAAGTATGATGCACGGTTTCCAATGTTCGGGATATCTGAATCCCCGGTCGTTGCCCGAAACCTTGTAATCGGAACACCGGGTGGTAAAAAAGCCTCCATGGTTTCCTTCAATATTGAAAACGGCAAGGTGGCCTGGGAGGCTCCTTCAGTGGGTGAAGAGACCAGTTATGTCAACCCGCTTCTTATTGATGATAATGGACTTAAACTGATAGTTACGATCACCAAAGGTCTTATAATTGCAGTAAATCCGGATAACGGCAAACTTGTATGGAAATTCAATTATGAAGGTGCAAACGACAAGCAGACGGGTGAAAGGAATCATGCCAATACACCTGTTTACCGCGACGGATTCCTGTTTGCCGGCAACGGATACGGACAGGTTGGCGTGAAGCTTAAGCTCAATCCCGATGGTTCCGAACCGACAGTTGTCTGGAAAAACAGTGACTTCAATCCCCATATCGGAGGCATGGTCCTTATCGGGAACTACCTCTATGGTTCAACCCACGATTCAAATTCTAAGGGCAGATGGATATGTGTCGACTGGACGACCGGAAAGACAATGTGGACTACATTATGGAACAATAAAGGTCCGATCATATCCGCCGACGGAATGATCTTCATAATGGAGGAAAAGAGCGGCAACGTGGCTTTGGTAAAACCCGGCAGCCAGAAGCTGGATGTTGTAAGCTCGTTCAGGGTTACTAAAGGTGAAGGACCATATTGGGCTCATCCTGTAATAGATAAAGGAAGATTATTTATACGGCATGGAAGTTATCTGGCGGTGTACTCAATAAAATAAAACTAATTCGAAGATATGATATCCATGAGCAGAAGCACTATAATTACCACGCTTGCTGCCGCAATTTTTACGATGGTATTCTCATGGTGGATACTTGCCGTACCTTCCTACAATACTCCTTACAGGGTCCCGGGGATGGATAACAGACCTCCTATTAAACCGATATCCGATTCAGTGAATATCGGTGAGAATTTCGATTCACTTGGTAAGATGGACAAGGCTGAACCTGGTAACTGGCCTCACTTCAGGGGTCCTGATTTTGACAATATAAGCAAGGATCCGACTCCTCTTTCTGAAGCATGGGATACAACCGGCCCTGCTGTAGTCTGGAAGACCACACTGGGTGAAGGATATTCAGGACCGGTTGTTCTTAACGGCAGGGTTTATATTCTCGATTACAATGAGAAGAGAAAAGCTGATATGCTAAGATGCTTCTCGCTTGCCTCAGGATCTGAGATATGGAGGCGATGGTACAGGGTTGAAATGAAACGAAACCATGGTTATTCGAGGACAATTCCATCTGTCACGGATAAGTATGTTGTAACAATAGGCCCAAGGAGCCACGTAATGTGCGTGGATGCCAATTCAGGAAAACTTCTCTGGAAACACGACCTGGAGAAAGAATACGGAATCCCGGGAACCATAAGGGGCAGAATTACTCCGGACTTTTACACGGGACAGTGCCCTCTTATTGACGATAATGTGGCAATAATTGCCCCTGGTGGAAAAGCAATAATGATTGGTGTGGATTGCAAAACCGGAAAGGTGATCTGGCAGACACCTAATCCCGATTCGCTAAGAATGTCACATTCTTCCATAATGCCAATGATCCTTCACGGGAAAAAAATGTACGTTTACAATGCGATTGGAGGAGTTGTCGGTATTTCTGCAGAAGGGGATGATACGGGCAGAATGCTGTGGAAGACCCTTGACTGGAGTCCGGCTACCGTGGCAGCCTCTCCCCTTTTCCTGGGCAATGATGAGATAGCTGTTTTTGGAAGTTATGGCGCCGGTGGTGCAAGATTGAAGATAAACAGATCAGCCATTAGATTTGAGGCTGTGGTAACCGAACAGCATAAAGCTACTGAAGGGCTTGCCAGCGATCAGCAAACGCCAGTAATTAAAGATAATTTTTTATGGACGGTGATGCCGGAAAATGCCGGCACACTCAAGAAGCAACTTGTCTGTTACGGCACATCCAACCTGTTGAAACCGGTCTGGAGCAGCGGAAAGGAGAACCGGTTCGGCAGGGGCCTTGGTCCGTATATCATGAGCGGAAATAAGCTCTATTTGCTTGACGATGACGGGGATCTATTTCTCTTCAGGATTGAAACCGGCTCTGCAAAACAGGTATCACATCACAGGATCCTTAACGGCGTCGAGGCGTGGGGCCCTATGGCCATAGCCGGAAGGTACCTCATAATGAGGGATGCAAGAAATCTTTTATGTGTCGATATTGGAACTAAAACCAACTAAAATGAACAGAAAACTCGCGACATGGCTCATTGTCATTATCCTTCTTATCTTCCTTGGGTATATAGTTTACGATGTTGCTTTTAACAGGGAGAAGCCTGCCAGGGAAAGTATCTCTGTCAAACCGGCAGAAAACCCCGATAAATGGGTGGTTGCCGGGACTATTGATCCGGCTTCGGGAAAGGTTAAAGCTGTAAGCACCATGCAGAACGGGGACATCATTATTGGCGGTGACAGCTTCCTTGTATGCTATAATTCTCAAAAGAAGCTTCTCTGGAACAGGAAAACCGATAAGCCTGTTACGGCAATCTCAGTATCCGGAGATACAATATATGCTGCAACCATTGAGACTGTACAGGAATTTAACCGGGACGGGGAACGGATTGCAGAATGGGGTCCGTTCGAGGATAATTCAATCATAACTTCGGTTGCCTCCAATAATTCACATATTGTCTTTGCAGATGCCGGAAACAAGATAATAATGGTTTTGGATAAAAAAGGTGATCTGAATTCGATGATTGGAAAGAGCGGCGAGCCATTTATAATCCCAAGTCCCTATTTTGATGTTGCCATAGACCATGATAATAATATCTATGTTGCAAATACCGGCAACAGAAGAATTGAAAAAAGGGACCTTACAGGCAGGATATTGCTCTCATTCGGAGAGCCGGGAACAGCACCGGGTGCTTTCTGCGGATGTTGCAATCCGGCCCACTTCATTCTTATACCGGGAGGCTTCGTTACGGCTGAGAAAGGAATAAACAGGATCAAGGTATTGAACGCTAAAGGTGAATTTACAGAGTTTGTATCTTCGGTAAATGAATTTGTTCCTTCACTCCCTCTGGATGTTGCTTCCACTGATGGGAAAATTATTTATGGCGCCAATCCCGCTGACTCAAAAGTTTACATATTCACCAGAAAATGATCAATTGTAAAAATCAAGATAAAGATAACCTCCGCGTTCTCTGCGTATCCCGATAGCATCGGGACTCTGCGCACTCTGCGGTTAAAAAATTAATAAAATGAATAGAACAGATTTCATAAAAACTGCTTTCCGCTACCTGCTTTTTGGCTTGCTCGCATTTATTGCAATTGTAGCCGGCAGAAAGGCTGTTCCGGCTTCAGACTGTTCTTCATGTCCGGGTAAAGGTATCTGTAAGGGCGAAATTGATTGTGAAAAGTATTTACCTGTCAGAAATGGAAAAGGGTAAGAATAAATATCAGTCACGGCGCGATTTTGTAAGAACAGCTGGCAGGATAATTGTTGCATCGCCGATTATTGTTCTTCCTGTAATACTTGCAAAGAAGACGACAATTAAGGGGTATGTCTGGCAGATAGACCCGTATAAGTGCACACAATGTGGCCAGTGCAAGACAAATTGTGTTCTGACGCCCTCTGCATCCAAATCCACACATGCATTTAAAATGTGCGGCTATTGCGATCTCTGCGGAGGGTTTCTGCGACAGGGTGTCAAAACTATCAGCACCGGGGCTGAAAACCAGCTGTGCCCTACGGGAGCGATTAAGCGCCGGTTTGTAGAGGAGCCCTATTTTGAGTATACAATAGATGAAAAGCTTTGCGACGGATGTGCTAAATGTGTTAAAGGATGCGGTGATTTTGGAAATGGATCGCTCTATATGCAGATAAGACATAACATCTGCGTAAACTGCAATGAATGCTCAATTGCGCGTACATGCCCTTCAAATGCGGTAATAAGAGTGCCGGCTGATCAGCCTTATTTGAGGAAGGATTCGAAGAGTTGAAGAGTTGAAGAGTTGAAAAGTTTAAACGTTGAAGAGTTGAAAAAATACTTTCCATATTTAATCATGGCAGTATTGCTGATCTGGCATACGGTTGTATTTGCCCAGCAGCAGAGGTTTCCGAGGCCGGAGTTCGAATCGGGTTATCAGACACCAACCCATCAGCTACTGAACCAGCGGGGACCTCTGTGGGAATATGCTGATGTGGCCGTTCTTATTGCCGCGCTCAGCGTCACTTCCTGGCTAACTATAAAGAAAAGATCGAGAAATGGAATAATCTGGATGTCGGTTTTCTCACTTGCCTATTTCGGGTTTTACAGGCAGGGGTGTATCTGTTCCATAGGATCGGTACAGAACATATCCCTCGCCATATTCAACAACTCGTATGCAGTGCCTCTTTCAGCGTTGTTGTTCTTTATCGTACCACTGATCTTTGCTTTACTTTACGGAAGGGTCTTCTGTGCAGGCGTATGCCCTCTTGGAGCTATCCAGGAACTGACCGGGTTCAGACCGGTGAGGATACACAGGAGTGTTGAAGCGGTTCTTGCCTCAATTCCTTTCATCTATCTGGGGCTGGCCATACTCTTTGCGGCAACTGGAAGTCAGTTCATTATATGCCGTTACGACCCCTTTGTCGGAATATTCAGGCTGGATGCACCTTACACAATGATCATTTTCGGAGTACTCCTTCTGCTTGTCGGAATATTTGTCAACAGACCGTATTGCAGATATCTCTGCCCTTATGGAGTGCTTCAGAATATCTTTTCAAGGTTCTCGGCCAGGCATCTTACCATAACACCGGCTGAATGCACCAATTGCAGATTATGTGAAGAATGCTGTCCGTATGATGCCATTCTCCCGTCTGACGAATTAAAGAACAATGAATCACGGGATGTTTCAAGGAGAAGGTTCATGATTTACTTTCTGCTTATCCCTGTAATGACCGTGGCAGGAGCAATTCTGCTGTATAACCTCTCTCCTTCCCTTACAATTGTGAACAGCAATGTGAGGCTTGCCAGGGAGATAAGGCTGGAAAAGGAGAAGGGTATCCCGGCTGTTTCAAAAGCTGCGGCCGCTTTTAAGGAATCGGGTAAGACAGAAGTTCAGCTTTTCAATGAAGAAACCATCATAACCAGCAGGTTCAGAAAGGGTGCCCCATGGGTCGGAATGTTCCTCGGATTATCCCTTGGAGCCGGACTTTTCAGCCTGACAATTCGCAAGACCAGGACCGAATATAAGCCTCACAGGGGCAAATGCTTCAGCTGTGGCAAGTGTTTCGAGTATTGTCCAATAGAGCCAAAAATATCGAAATGAAGTTATCAGATAAAGACATAAAGATATTAAACGGGATAAGCCAGGTTACCGCTGTTTTTACCTTGATGGTCGCTATCACCATGATATTTGGATTTATCCAGCTTAAGGTAGTTAAACCTCTTGACAGTACATCATTACAATCGGTAAAGGAGCAGTATGACAAAGATCCGTCAAACAGGGAGAAGGCAGATGAGGTACGCGCAATGGACCTGATGGCCCGACGGGCATATTTCACATCCCGCTGGCAGGTCGAGACAGGCTCGTACCTTCTTCTTGCAGGCGCTGTGATCTTTATTCTGACTAGAAGGATAATTGCCGGCAGCGAAAAACCCGAACCAACATTCCCCGGGCAAAAACCGGATATTTCAGTACAGAAAACGAAGAGCAGAATATACCTGATAAGTGCGGCATCTGTAATAACTGCTACTGCAATAGTTTCATCTTTCTTCCTCAGAACATCTCTTCCCACCCCGGGACGACAGCCATCTTCAATTAAAGCAGTTGAATCAACTGAAGCTATAAAACCAGTGGCATCAGGTCTGCCCGTGGCCGGAGGAACAAACTTTCCGTTTTTCAGGGGCGAAGGAAGCCGCGGCCTTGCCGGAGGATCAGGCTATCCGGTTGAATGGAACGGGAATGACGGAAAGAATATTAAATGGAAAATTCCGGTGCCAGGCAGGGGGAAGAACTCGCCCGTTATCTGGGGCAATAAGATTTTTCTGACCGGAATAAGAGAAACCAGGCTGGAGGTGTATTGCGTCGACAAAACAAAGGGAGAAATTCTCTGGACAGCTTCTGCTTCTGATTTTCCGGGAGCATCCAAAGAAATACCTGAGAGCGATGCAGAGGCTGGTATGGCTGTTCCGACCGCTGCTGTAAACGGCGAAGTGGTTTGTGCAATTTTCGGGAACGGCAACCTGGTTTGCTTTGATCTTAACGGCAAAAGACTATGGGGTAAAAATATTGGAATACCTAAAAGTACTTATGGTTATGCAGCCTCTCTTCTTATTTACAATAAAATATTGGTTGTGCAGTACGACAGCGAATCAAAGATCGCGATCAGAGGTTTTGATCTGGCTTCCGGTGAACAGAAATGGGAAACGGCCCGTCCAGGCAGACCTGTCTGGTCATCTCCTGTCATGGCCATTTTTGATGGTCAGTCCCAGGTCATTTTAAATGGAAATCCCAATGTATCATCATACGATCCTGTAACCGGTGCTGAGCTTTGGAGTCAGCCAGGGGTCTCAGGTGATGTCGCTCCATCCCCTGCAGTCAATAGCAGGTTTGTTTATGCTGTTACTGACTATGCAAAGCTGATTGCCATGAAGCCGGGTAAGACCGGATCCAAATTGTGGGAAGACAATACCTTTACTCCTGATGTCTCAAGTCCGGTGGCTGATGAACAGTTCCTGTTCCTTACTACCGGAAACGGAGATGCTGCCTGCTACGATGCTGAAAAGGGTGATACACTCTGGTCACATATCTTCAATAACCCCTTCTATGCATCGCCAATAATCTGTGACGGCAAGCTATGGATGCTCGACAGGAAAGGGATAATGCATGTAGCCGATGCTTCGGGAAAATTCAAACTTCTGGCAGAGTCACCTCTCGGCGAGAATACCGACAGCTCGCCTGCATTTTCTGACGGAAGGATATATCTGAGGGGAAAGAATAATTTATTTTGTATTTCAAAGGATTGAATAGCACGGGGGAAAATATTAAGACGGAATGCAGATGCGGTGAAGAAGCCTCATCCGGCATTATCACTGTGGTAGAGGATGTCGTAAGGCTGACCGGCAGAGAAAAGGATAAGGTAATACCGATTCTGCAGGAGGTGCAGAAAAGGCTTAACTACCTCCCTTCTGAAGCATTGAAGCATATTTGCAGGATCACGGATATTACGCCAGGCCAGATATCAGGCGTCTCGACATTCTATTCACAGTTCAGGCATATCCCTGCCGGAAAACATACGATTAAGATTTGCCAGGGCACTGCCTGCCATGTCAAAGGGGCCAGCCTGGTTTCAGATGCATTCAGAAGAGTGCTGAAGCTGGGAAGCGATACAAGTACTACCACTGATAACCTGTTTTCTGTAGAGGAGGTGGCCTGCCTGGGATGCTGTACGCTTGCTCCTGTTGTACAGCTGGATGATAAAACATACGGACATGTCAGCCCGACGGAGGTCGACCATATTATTGCTGATTTTCTTCATCATGCTTCCTCTGAAAAGAAAAAAACAGAGCTCATAAATGATACTTCGTTCAGATCGGAAATAAGGATAGGGCTTGGTTCATGCTGTGTGGCCGGAGGAAGCAGGGAAATACTTTCTGAAATAATTGAAATAAGGAAGAAATATGACCTTGGAGTTGTACTGAAACCTGTAGGATGTGTTGGTGTATGCAACCAGACGCCCCTGATGGAGATCGTCACCGGTAAGGGGCTTCCTGCAAGATACACCAACGTAAAGAAAGAGCAGGTCGAGGATATAATCCTTAAGCATATAAAACCCGGATCGATCGGCAAGAAGCTTAGATTCAGGATAAATGATGTTGTTGATACATTCGTGAACGACGCCAGGATGTCCAGCCCATCCCTGGTGCCAGCTGAACAAAGGGAGAAAGTGCTTCAGGATTTCCTTAAAAAACAGCTTCATCTTGCAACTGAAAATAGCGGGATAATCTCCCCTGAATCGCTTGATGAATACCAGATGTTTGAAGGCTTCATGGCTTTGGATAAATGCCTGACTGATAATAACAAAGAAGGTATTATTGAAATAATTAAAGAAAGTGGGCTGAGAGGGCGCGGAGGTGCCGGGTTCCCGACCGGGAAGAAATGGGATATTTTCAGGAATTCTGAGGGAGATACCAGATACGTTGTTTGCAATGGAGACGAAGGTGATCCAGGGGCATTTATGGACAGGATGCTTCTTGAATCATTTCCCTTCAGGATCATCGAAGGAATGCTTATCGCAGGATTTGCTACGGGAGCCCGGGAAGGAATTTTCTACATCAGAGCCGAGTATCCGCTTGCAGTATCAAGAGTTAGGAATGCTTTAAAATTATGCCAGGATGCAGGTCTGCTGGGTGAAAACATCAGGCATTCCGGATTCTCCTTTGAAATTATGATGTTCGAAGGTGCCGGGGCATTCGTGTGCGGCGAGGAGACAGCGTTGATTGCCTCAATGGAAGGGAGGCGGGGTACGCCTCACATCCGTCCGCCCTACCCTTCTGAAAACGGCTACAGAGGATATCCCACTCTTGTCAACAATGTGGAGACATTGTCCCTCATCCCCTGGATCATCAATCATGGAGCACGGGAATTCAGCTCTATTGGCACTGAAAAGAGCAAGGGAACAAAAGTCTTTGCACTTGCCGGGAAGGTAGCAAGAGGCGGACTTATTGAGGTATCCATGGGAACAACGATCAGAGATATTGTGGAGAATATTGGAAATGGCGTCGCTCCGGGAAGAACATTCAAGGCTGTCCAGATCGGTGGTCCATCCGGGGGGTGTATCCCTGAAAGGCTGGCTGATACTCCCGTTGATTACGAGGAGCTGACAAGGCTGGGCGCCATGATGGGATCAGGGGGTCTTGTTGTACTCGACGACACCGATTGTATGGTCGATATGGCAAAATATTTCCTCACCTTTACCCATAAGCAATCGTGTGGAAAATGTACATTCTGCCGTGTCGGAACAAAAAAAATGCTTGATATTATCGAACGGCTTTCTGAAGGCAAGGCAACCGTTTCTGATCTTGGGGAACTCGAGGAATTATGCCATTCAGTGGCAGACGGGAGTCTTTGCGGCCTTGGTAAAACTGCTCCAAATCCGGTTATTACAGGCCTTAAATACTTCCGCGAAGAATATGAAGAGCATACCAGGGGTTACTGCAGGGCAAAAAGATGTCCGGAACTTATAAAGTACGCGATAACCGATAAATGCACAGGTTGTACAAAGTGTTCCCAGGAATGTCCTGTAAATGCCATTGCTTTCACGCCCTACGAAAAGCATATTATAGATCTGAATACCTGCACAAAATGTGATAATTGCAGGATCGTCTGCCCTGAAGATGCAGTTGAAATAGTAAATGTAAATGGTTAATCTTAAATTAGATAACAGAGAGCTGACTGCACTGGATGGCATGACGATCCTTGATCTTGCAAAGAGAGAAGGGATCTATATTCCAACATTGTGTCACAGCGATCAGGTGGAACATTATACATCATGCATGGTCTGCCTTGTGAAAGAAAAAAAATCAGGGAAATTCCTCGCTTCATGCTCTGCAAGGGTTCTGGAGGGGATGGATATTGAGACAGGCATTCCTGATGTTATAAGCCTGCGAAGGAGATCTGTCGAGTTGCTGCTCTCCGAACACAGGGCAGATTGCGAAGCTCCCTGCAGGATCGTTTGTCCGGCCGGTTACAATATCCCCCTGATGAACAGGCTGCTTGCTGCAGGTAATCCTGAAAAAGCCAGAACGATTTCCAGGGAACAGGTGAATTCCGAAAAACTCTGGTGCTTCACCTGCCCGGGCTATTGCCAGAACGCGTGCAAAAGAAAAAAGATCGACAGACCCATCTCAATAAAAAACCTGCAGATATTCATTTCAGGGAATAATTATCCGGTTCCGACAACTGACCCGCCAGCAAAACCTGAAAAGAGAAGGAAACAATTTTCATCTCTTACAGGAAAAGTATCGGAGAGCGAACTTAAAGAATGGCTAAAAGAGACTGATGATAAAATACTAAGATACAGTACTATAACAGATGATGATGTTGCTGCAAGCGAAGCCTCAGCATGCATGCATTGCGACTGCAGGGCATCAGAAAATTGCAGTCTCAGAGAGCTGGCGGATGAAATGACAATTAAAGACCCCAGGGGGAAGATAATAAACGGTGAGGCCGTTAAAAAGATTAACAGGAAGACAAATCTTATATTTGAGAATGCCAAATGCATCAAATGCGGATTATGTGTAAGGATTTGTGAAGAGAGTCCAGCGGAACCTGCTTTATGTTTTCTGTACAGGGGATTTGTAAGCATTCTTTCAGAACCGCTGACGCTGGGCTTTGAGGAAGTGCTGCTCTCAAAAACAAAAGAATGCATTGAAATATGCCCGACAGGCGCATTATCGTGGTTCAAAACCGACCCGGCTGATGAGATCGACTTGTAAGATATTGCTTTTACTGCTTTTCACCGCTGGCGAATTATTTTCGCAGAGCCCCGACTGGCCTGTTTACAGGGGTAAAGCAGATCTGGCCGGCAGATCAGAGTGGAACCTGCCTCCATATCCCATCCTTCTATGGAGCTGGAAATCGGGATCGACAACAAAATCATCACCCGTCATTAGTGAGGGAAATATATATTTTGGAACGGATAAGGGATCCCTTATAGCCTGCACTGCCGATGGCAAGCTCATGTGGAAGATTGATGCAGGCAGTCCACTTGAGGCCCCGCCGATGATAAACGGCTCCAACGTCATCTACAGCTCCTCAGATGGAGCACTGCATGCAGCTGACAGGAAAACGGGACGCCTGGTATGGAGCTATAAAACTGATAACCAGATCGTCGGATCTGCAAATGCATGGAACTCCGGAAATTCTTCAGGCATAATTGTAGGCAGCTATGATTTCTTTCTTCACTGTATCAATCCGGTAACCGGGAAAAGCATGTGGAAGGTCGAAACGGAAAACTATATTAATGGTACTCCGGCATTTGCCGGAAACAAAATAGTGTTCGGAGGCTGCGATGG
Organism: Bacteroidales bacterium; assembly: GCA_050013475.1. Taxonomy (GTDB): domain Bacteria; phylum Bacteroidota; class Bacteroidia; order Bacteroidales; family VadinHA17; genus LD21. The sequence goes on along the minus strand of JBEKFE010000001.1, from coordinate 425,804 downwards.
GATGATAAGGATCGTCGACCCGGCATCGGGCCGGCAAAAGGATACAACAGAGATAGGAGTATATATTGCCTCCTCTCCCGCCCTGGCAGGCTCCATGGCCTGGTTCGGAGATTATGACGGTAACTTCTATTGCATTAACCTTTCAACAGGAAAGATAGCCTGGCAAAGATCACTGGGCGGGGATAGCGGATCGATCCTGTCGGTACCGGCCGTTGGAAATGGTCTTGCTGTCATTGGAAGCGATAATATGTACCTCTACTGCTTTAATGCCGCTGACGGAAATCTGAAATGGAAATTCAGAACCAATGGCAGTATAAAAGGATCTGCCGTCATCGCAGGTGATAGGGTGCTTTTCGGGAGTGATGACGGAAATATTTATATTGTTGGTCTACAGGACGGATCAAAGAAATGGAGCTTTAAAACAGGCGCTGCCATAACTTCCTCACCGGCAGTGACAAAGGATAGATTTTATATTCTGACCAGCGATGGAAGATTACTCGCATTCGGAATTAAATAAGTAAACCCTCTGTGTCCCTCAGCGGTCCTCAGTGTCCCTCTCCCGATAAATCGGGACAAGTTGTGTAAGTTCTTTTTTTTTACATAGAGTACCACAGAGAAGACACAGAGAAGACACAGAGAGACACAGAGAGACACAGAGAGACACAGAGAGACACAGAGTCCTCCTTCGCTAAAGCTTCGGAGGATTAAAAACCGCGAAGAGGCATTGAAAAAAGGATTATTATGAAAGTTGCATTTTTAGTTACTGGGTCAGGCGGATCATTTTACTGCAGTAATTGCTACCGCGATATGCTCTATTTCAGGGCGGTAAAAATGGTTCCGGGAATGGAAGCAACAGCAATACCGCTATATCTGCCCCCCGAAAAAGCCTACCTCGAAAGCGGGTTTGATACCAATGTTTTCTTCGGCGCAATTTCACTCTATATAAGAGAGAAAGTCCATTTCCTGGGCAATATGCCCTCATTCCTCGATAAGATCCTCGATTCCCCTCCCATGCTCAAAATGGCGGCAAAACGTGCCGGAACAACAAGGACAGAGGGACTTGAGGATATTACCCTGAACATGATCAGCAGCCATAACTCCTCCCGCGAAAAAGAGGTTCAAAGACTTGCCAGATATCTTGTCAGGAACGGAAAGCCTGATATTATTCATATGTCAAACGCCCTTATAATAGGACTGGCACGACAGATCAAAGAACTGATAGATGTCAAAATAGTATGCTCGCTTCAGAATGAGGATGACTGGCTCAACGAGATGGCAGAACCTTTCCAGTCGCAGGCATGGAAGATGATCGCGGAAGAATCACAATATATTGATGCATTCATTTCCCCAAGTATCTACTACAGGAATTTCTTTGCAGGAAGGGCTGGTTTCTCAGGTGAGAATGTATATGTAGTGCCCTCGGGGATCGATATTTCAGAGGTCTCCGAATCAGGCAGGACCAGCGGATCTCCTGCAATCGGATTCTTTTCAAGGGTAAGCTACAATAATGGATTTGACAAGCTTGTTGATGCTTTCATATTGCTCAAACATGAAAAGGAATTCAGTGAACTGACCCTTCATGTTTGTGGTGGATATACCTCGGATGATAAACCATTCATAACTGAACAGATCAGGAAAATCAAGGGAAACGGGTTCAGGAATTCAGTAAGGATATATCCGGGATTCCAGGGAAAAGGAAAGCAGGAGTTTCTGAATGAGATAGATCTGTTGAGCGTCCCTGTAAGAAAATATGATGGCTACGGATTATATATACTTGAAGCAAATGCAGCCGGGATACCGGTCGTACAGCCGGCTACAGGAGCCTTCCCGGAAATACTTGGAATGACTCATGGCGGAATCCTGTACCAGCCCGATAATACAGAGACCCTTGTAAACAGCCTTCGTTCGCTTCTGAAGGATAAGGCTAAAGCCAGACAATACGGAAATGATGGCCGAAGAATGGTAACGGCCAGCCTGACCCACAAAGAGATGGCTGACGGAATGCATGCTGTTTATGCGCGATTAAAACCTTGAAATACATATTTAATACCGGAGGTTATGCTGAGAATAACAGGATTATCAAAATCTTACCTTCAGAGGGGAATTGTCCTTGACAATCTGGAACTTGAAGTAAATGAAGGTGATACAATAGCTGTCACGGGTCCGTCAGGATCTGGAAAAACGACTCTGCTAAATCTTATCGGGCTTCTCGACTCTCCAGATGCTGGTGACATTCTTTTCAGAAATGTTTCAATTCTCGGTTTTGACAGTGACAGGGCAGCTGATTACAGGAACCGGAATATAGGATTTGTTTTCCAGGACCATCTTCTTATGCCGCATCTTACTATCTCAGAGAACATCTTACTGCCAGTTCTCGCGCGCAGACCCGATGCAAAATCGATGAAGGAAGATGAAGCCTATTGTTTTGAATTGATGGATGAGGTTGGGATTAGCGATCTGAAAAATAAATACCCGTCACAGATATCAGGTGGCGAGGCCCAGCGTGCCTCACTCGTCAGGTCCCTGATAAACCGGCCATCCATGCTTCTCGCGGATGAGCCGACAGGCTCGCTCGATGCTGCAAATGCCGATATTCTTTCCGATCTGCTGGTTAAGATGAACAGACAACACGGAATTTCAGTGATAACAGCCACACATTCACCGTCACTCTCAGGGAAAATGTCCAGACGACTCGGGCTGGAAAGAGGTCTCCTGGCAGCTTATTGATAAATACCTGCAAATGTCTTCCGGAATAATTCATATTGCACTAAGGTCCCTCCGATATTACAGAAAACCTCTCTTTCAGCAGCTTATTATTATTGCGCTTCTTTCTGCAGTAATTACAGGATCAATTTTGACAGGCTACTCAGTCAGGGAGAACCTGAAAAATTCGATCGGAAAAAAACTTGGAAAAACGGGTTTCATTGTCAGTTCAGGATTAAGATACTTCAGCTCTTCCCTCTCAGACAAAATCAGCAAAGCTCAGGGCATAAGGAGTACAGCTATACTTGAATCCGATGGGTTTACGCAGAATTTTTCATCAGGAGCAAGATCCTTAAAAACAAAGGTCTATGGCGTTAGCGGTAGCTTTTTTACATTTCAGGACCTGAAAAGAGACAGCCTTAAACAAGGTGAGGTGGCAATAAACATGGACCTGGCCTCAAAACTGAAAATAAAAGCCGGCGACGATATTATTCTTACAATGACACCGCCTGATGACATCCCGGCCGGCTCACCTTTTGCTCCTTCATCAACCTCCGGCAGATCAGGCGTTTTCAGGGTTGCATATATCTTAAGCCAGGGGGAAGGAGGCGATTTCTCAACAGGAATCAGCCAGATGACACCTGATAATCTTTTCTTAAGCAGCTGCGATCCATCCTTAAAGGGAAAGGTGAACAGGATACTGATCGCAAAAAGCCAGGGGCTGACAGAAAAAATTCTGATTAATGATCTAAAGGAAACTCTGGCTCCTGAAGACATAGAACTTACGGCCCGGAGTGTAAAAAAGACGAATGAATCAGAGCTAATTTCTTCCAGGATATTCATAGACCAGAATATAGTTGATGCTGTAAGATCGGTCATGCCGGAATCCCAGCCCATTATAACATACCTTGCCAACTCCGTTTCACACGGGGGTCTGTCGGCTCCCTATTCGTTTATTGCCGGCATAGGTAATAATGAGATCCCTGAGGGAGATAACGTGATTGTGAATGAATGGCTGGCAAAAGATATAAATGTCAGGGCAGGTGATACTGTTTCAGTCTCCTGGTACGCCCCTGCAGGGAGCCGGGAGCTCGAAGAAAAGAGCGGGAGTTTTGTAGTCAGGGGAATTGCCAGCCACAGCGGTATCTGGGCCGATTCAACGCTCATGCCGGAATTTCCGGGGATCGCAGGAAGTAAATCATGTACCGACTGGGATGCAGGCATAGATATAAAAATGGACCGGATAAGGAAGAAGGATGAGGATTACTGGAACAGGTATGGTGGCACACCAAAAGCATTTATAAGCTATAACAAGGGCCGGGAGCTCTGGGGTAATAATTTCGGCCCGGCTACTGCCATAAGATTCCCCTCAAAATATTCAAAGGATGATATTATAAAAGATCTCACTGGTAGAATAAACCCGGGATCGGCGGGGTTCACGGTGGTAAATATTTACGACGAGATGATAAAGGCTGCCGATAAAAGTGTTGATTTCGGCACGCTCTTTCTGAGCCTTGGCTTCTTCATTATTGTATCGTGCATCGTAATACTGATGCTTGCGGTATCGTCGTATTTCGATTCGAGGAAAAAGGAAGTCTCAACATTCAAAGCGCTTGGGTTCAGGGATAGATGGATCCGGAAGCTTCTTTTCCTGGAAACAGGAATAATTGCTTTATCCGGCTCTGCCGCAGGAGGAGTGGCCGGATTAATGATCAACAATCTTATGATCCATGCACTTAATTCTGTCTGGATGGGAGCTGTTCAGACGACCAGCCTGAAAGTTATTAATGGCATAATACCATTGATGACAGGAACATTCCTGACATTCTTGCTGGTAATGATCTTTCTGTATATTAATATTGTCAGGCACCTCAGGAAACAGGTCAGGGGTGAATCGATAAAGACCAGTAGCTCCCTGAATTTGTTCAATAAAGCTGTCATCCTTGCCATGTCAGCGATCTCTGCTCTGCTTCTGGTATTCAACTTTACATCGGCGGGCAAACCTGTAATGATTTCATTTATTTCCGGCGCATTCCTGTTCCTGACACTCATTTTCATTACGGGATTTGTTGTGAAAGAAGGATCGCGGATCCGAAGGAAAAAATTGACCGGCAGAAGAATAATTTCCGGTAGCTATTATGCCTTCCATCCTGAGAAGGCGATAATGCCGGTATTGCTTATTGCTGCAGGACTATTCGCTATTGTCATAACAGGTGTCAACAGGTTGAGGATAACAGACCAGAGCCTGACAGATTCAGGCGGAACCGGTGGATACAAGTACTGGATCGAGACCTCTGTACCGGTAAGGGAAGACCTCAACGGCATCAGCGGAAGAAAGATCCATGGTCTCGAAGGAATTTCTCCCTCCGACCTGATATTCGTCCAGGGAAAGAGAGCTGCCGGAAATGACGCCAGCTGTCTGAACCTTAATTTCATAGCCACTCCTCCCCTCCTTGGGATCGATCCTTCAGATCTCATAAAGAACAGGGCATTCTCGTTTTCCTCACTCGCAGGATATGTTTCCGGTTCAGATCCCTGGAGCATTATCAATAAAAAGCCTTCAGGGAGTACAATATTCGGGTTTGCCGACCAGTCAGTCCTGGAATGGGGGCTCAGGAAAAAAACAGGTGACACGCTCAAATTGCATTCAGAATCAGGAGAACTACTTAATGTAGTTATTGCCGGGGGACTTAAGCCATCTCTTTTCCAGGGCTATCTGGTTATCGGAGCGGATAATTTTAACCATTTCAACCCATCCGTTCCGGGCTTTTCAGTTTTCCTTGCCCGGGGATCGGGGAAAATCATCGACTCAGTACCATCATTACTTTCAGACCGGCTTGAAAACTATGGTATCACCATCCAGAATGCACCAGACCGACTGGCTTCATTCTTCGCTGTAACAAATACCTTTCTTTCAGTTTTCACGATTCTCGGATTGTTCGGGATGATCCTTGGGGTCATAGGCCTTGGTTTTGTCCTTAACCGGAACTACACATCAAGGAGAAAGGAGTTTGCTTTCATGATCTCATCAGGATTCAGGATCAGGGACATTAAAAGAATAATCCTTGAAGAACAGGTACTGATCCTGATCGCGGGAATTATAACCGGGTTACTTTCAGGACTGGTATCAACATCGTCCTCTGTCAGCAGTTTCGGAGAAATTCCATGGGTTTCGATTATTGCAATCACGGTTTCAATTGCAATTACCGGAATTATCTCACTTCTGGTCTCGCTACGGGGAATAAGGCAGGATTCCCTGATAACGGACCTGAGAAGGGAATAACGGTCATTTTGATCCGACAGCTATTAGCGAGCCCTGAGTCCTGAAATAGATCATTCCGTCCGTGATGGAAGGAGCGGTCATGGATTTATCTCCAAGCGGAGTTTCGGAGATCAGGTTAAATTCATTCCCGTCCTGAAGTATATATACTGTTCCCTCTTCGTCGACCACATAAATTTTTCCATCAGACGCGACCGGTGAAGCAACAAAACTCTTTGTGTCACCAAGCTTACCTTTAAATATTTCCTTACCGGTAAGCGGGTCAAGACAGGAGACAGATCCATTCCACCCGATATTGTAGAGATGATCGTGATAGAGCAGAAGCGTATGCATGTATGAAGCTCCCCTCTGCTTCCACCATTTAACAAACTGGCCTGATGTTTCGTCCTTTTTAAGGGTGATGTCGCCAATAGCATCCGTGCTTACTGCAAAGATCGGTGAAAGCATTCCGTGGGAGCTGTTAAGATATATCATATCCTTTCCAACAACCGGTGTCGGAATTGGAATGTCACCTCCTCCCGACATCCTCCAGACCTCTTTGCCAGTTTCCAGGTCATATCCTCCCATATGTTTATACCCGTTGACCACAACAATATTCCTGTCGCCGTTCTTATAAACATTCGGGGTGCACCAACCCGGATAATCTTCACGCATAGTTTTCCATAGTTCCTTTCCGGTCTCAAGGTCAAATGCCCCTACAAATGAGTTCTCAAGAACATCGCACTGAATTATTAACTTTCCCTCATAAATAACAGGGGAACTGGCGAATTCCCACTGGGCGCCTGGCATCGCGAAGAAAACAGACTTTAATACGCCGAAGCTCTTTTTCCACTTAAAGTTCCCGTCCATATCATAGCAGTACAACCCCTCAGACCCGAAGAATGCAACAACATACCTCCCATCAGTTGCCACAGAGGTATTTGCATGGGTCGACTTTGGGTGTCGCTTCATTGCAGGAATACCTGTATATGATGTCTTGTCCCATAATAGCTTCCCGTTGTTCTTGTCATAGCAAAGGACTTTCCAGTCGTGGACCGATGAATCATTTATCGAGGATACATTTCCAAAAATGCCAGGTTTGAAACCTGCATTATCAGCTTTGCTTACCGCTGTTGTAATAAATAATTTATTATCCCATATCACCGGGCTGGACAGTCCAAGACCCGGCACCTCCGCTTTCCACCTGATATTCTTCATAGTGTTCAGGTTAAAGGAATCGGGCAGATTTGCATTATCCAGAACGCCTGATGACCGGTAACCACGATATGACGGCCACTGACGTTCCGGCTTCACCTGCCCGGAAGCAGGTGATAATATAAAAACAAGCAGGGCGGTTTGTAGAAGTAACAGTTGCTTTTTCATTGATGCATAATTATTGATTCTGTAGTTTGAAGCGATATGGTTTTATTTTCTGCCTACAGCTATAAGAAATTTTTGTGTCCTGAAGAAAATTGTACCATCGGTAATTGCCGGAGCCGACATGCAAATATCATTAAGAGTTGTCTGGAAAAGAACCCTGAGACTGTCCCCGTCGCTGATCACGTAAACGTGCCCTTCTTCATCCACAATATAGATCCTATCGTCGGCAGCAACAGGAGATGCTATAAAACTCCCCGCGGTGCCAAGCTTTCCCTTGTAGATCTCCCTTCCCGTATCAGGGTCCATACATACAATGGTCCCATTCCAGGTCAGGTTGTAAAGGCGGCTATAATAAAGCAGGAGTGTCTGGATATATGATCCGCCACGACCTTTGCTCCATTTGATATGGTCGTTCGAAGATTCATTGTCCTTAAGTGATATATTTCCGGCAGCGTCGGTCCTTACGGCAAATATTGGCGAGTTTTTTCCATGGGCACTGTTAAGAAAAATAAGATCATTACCTATAATGGGTGTGGGAATCGGAACATCACCGCCACCTGATAATCGCCAGATCCCCTTACCGTTCATTATATCATATCCGCCCATATGTCTGAATCCATTTACAACCAGGTATGTCCTTCCATTATTCTTATAAACATTCGGAGTGCACCATCCCGGATTATCATCCCTGGCGCTCTTCCACAACTCCTTGCCTGTATCAGCATCAAAAGCGGCAAGAAAGGAGTTCTCAAGCACATCACACTGAACAATTACCTCTTTTCCATAAATGATGGGCGAACTGGCAAACTCCCATTCCGCCGAGGGATAATCAAACGCAACAGCTTTCAGCACCCCAAAGTTTTTCTTCCATAAAAGATCTCCTTTCATGTTGTAGCAATATAATCCTTCAGATCCAAAAAATGCCACAACATGGTTCCCGTCCGTAGCCACGGATGGATTTGCATGGGTCGATTTGGGATGACGCTTAATTGCGGGGATCCCTTTACAGGCAGTTCTCTCCCATAAAAGTTTTCCGGCTTTCTTATCATAGCATAATACTTTCCATTCATGAACTGATGAGTCTCCGATCGAAGTCCCCTCACCATATATTCCCGGTCTGAACCCAAAGCTGTCCGACGGGCTGATCGCTGTTGTTATGAAGAGCCTGTCGTTCCAGATGACGGGACTTGATATGCCCAAGCCCGGAACTTCAACCTTCCATCTGACATTAACCATTTTATCAATATTGAAGGATTCAGGTAGATCGGCATTATCGTGAACGCCTGACGATCTGTATCCCCTGTAGCACGGCCATTGTCTTTCCGGATCTGTCTGGGCTAACACTGCCATTTCCACTATAAGAAATATTGAAAACAATGCCGGCAGAAAACGTTTCATTACCATTTTTTTAAGTTATTGGAATGAGCTCTTTCACTTTTTATCAAAGCGGTCAGCAAATATCATAAATTATTTTATTTCATCGCTGTACGCCATTACTCTTTATTTTCCAGCTATGTGTTGAAAAGAAAAATATATATTTTTGACCTTTTGAACAAAATGGTCAAACAGGTTGTTATATTTGCACTTTTTATTTTAGAACTGATTAGATATCAAAATGAGATTACCGGTACGATCGCATGAGGAAAAAGCGGCAGTAATAATTGAAACGGCCCAGAAGCGGTTTGGAATTTACGGGATTGAGAAGACCTCCATGAGGGAGATCGCAGGCGACCTGAATATGACCAAGGGATCGCTCTATTACTATTTCCCTGACAAGGAAAATCTTTACAGGGCGGTTGTCGATAAGGAACAGGCTGAATTTATCAAGGTCCTCTACAATGACCTTAAGAAAACGGATAATCCGGTCGATGGGATCAAGAAATATGTCATTAACAGGCTTACATATTTCAAGACTATGGTAAACCTGAGCAGGCTGAGAGCTGAATCCTTTACAGAGTTTAAGCCTCTTATTGCTGATTCTATGACAAGGTTCCGCGAAAATGAGAAAAAGATAATAAAAGATTTCCTCGACCAGGGAATTGCCCTGGGTATATTCCGAGTTGAAGACTCCAATGAAACGGCAACCCTGTTTCTGGATCTGCTGCGTGGACTAAGGGGCGCAGTTCTGACTGATAAGAAGCTGCTTGTGATCGATGATGATGAATTCAGTGAAATGGCCGACAAGGCCATCAGATTTACAATCATATTTATTAATGGCCTTAAAAATAACTGACCAAAACTTTAAATTAACTCAAATCAAAAAAATGAAACAGGATTCCAAGAAAAATAAGTTAAGGGTTTATATCCCCCTGGGAATTGTCATATTGATAATACTATCAGGTGCTCTTTACTGGTACAGGGACTACAGGATGTATTTGACAACCGATGATGCGCACGTTGACGCCAATAATGTAACAGTTAGCTCCAAGATCCTTGGAAGGATCGTGGCCCTTCATGCCGATGAAGGTGATAGCGTGAAGCTGGGACAGCTCCTCGTGGAGATAGACAGTACCGACCTGATCGCTCAGAGGAGACAGGCACAGTCAGTTATGGCCCAGTCGCAGGCCGGGCTGAACCAGGCTAAAGTCAAATATGAATCTGATCAGAAGAGCATCAAAGTACTGGAAATAAACCTTGAAAGGGCCAAAGAAGACATGGATAGGGCCAACGATCAGTCCGCAGGAGGAGTCATTACCCAGGAGCAGTTCGACCATGTTAAGAAGACCTACGAGTCTTCACAGGCACAGCTTGATGCTTCAAAAGCCATGTTATCAGTTTCCGGTTCAATGATATTATCAGCTTCAGCGGCTGTCGAGACTGCATCAGCCCAGGTTAAGGTTCTCGATACCCAGCTCAGGAATACAAGGTTATATTCCCCGGTTAATGGAGTAATTGCAAAGAGATGGCTGCTGACGGGTGATATTGCCCAGCCGGGACAGTCAGTATTTACAGTGACTGACAGATCCGTGCTCTGGGTTGTTGCATATCTTGAAGAGACGAAAATACATGAGGTTTATCAGGGGCAGTATGTCCGGTTTACTCTTGATGCATTTCCCCATGATAAATTTTCAGGAAAGGTATTTTATTCAGGGGCAAATACAGCATCCGTGTTTTCTCTAATTCCGAGTAACAACGCTTCGGGCAACTTCACCAAGGTAACCCAGAGGATCCCCGTCAAGATATCAATTGAGAAAGCCAACTCCGGGAGGGGCATAACTTCATACAGGATAATTTCAGGCATGTCGGCTGTTGTCAAGATAATCAGGTAATAATAATGGACAGGCGCAGATCTCCATCCCATCACATACGTAACCTGCTCAGGAGGCCCGATTCGATTTTCCATCCCCGGCACAAGTCGTACAAGTGGATATTGCTTGCCAATATCATGATCGGGACATTTATGGCTGTGCTAGATGCGACCATTGTCAATACAGGTCTTCCGAAGATCATGGCTTCCTTTGGGGTTGGTCTGGATAAAATTGAATGGGTAATCACTGCCTACATGCTGGCAATGGCAGTCATGCTGCCTACCTCAGGCTGGCTTGCAGACAAATTCGGTTATAAAAGGTTATATTTCCTCGGGCTCTTTTTCTTCACTCTGGGTTCAGCACTCTGCGGAATGTCGACCGATGAAAATATGCTGATATTTTCCAGGGTGATCCAGGGCCTTGGGGCAGGAACCATCCAGCCGCTCGGTATGGCGATCATCACCAGGGAGTTCCCGGCTGAACAAAGAGGGATAGCACTTGGCTTCTGGGGGATATCTGCTGCCGCATCAGTATCATTCGGGCCACTTATCGGTGGATGGCTTGTGGATAATTTCAGCTGGGGGCTGATCTTCGATGTGAATATCCCTGTCGGGATGATTGCAATGCTATTGACTATAATAATACAGACCGAATATAAAAGCCATCGCATAAGGAGCTTTGACTTCATAGGCTTTATTTCCGTTACCATCTTTCTGCCACTGACGCTTTATACTCTTTCCGAGGGGAATGCTGCGTCAAACTCAGCAGGATGGCATGCGCCATATATTTTGCTCTGCGGTGCAATATCACTTCTGGCGCTGGCAGTATTTCTAACGACTGAACTTACGGTAAAGGAACCTCTTATAGATCTCAGGCTGCTGAAGAACCACAATTTCGGGCTGACAAACGTGATAATGATCATCTTCAGCCTTGGCATGTTCGGCAGCACATTCCTCATGCCTGTTTATCTGCAGAATACGCTGGGTTACTCTGCCCTGCAATCCGGAGCAGTGTTTCTTCCTGTCGGGATAATCCAGGGAATATTTGCACCTATTTCAGGAAGAATATCCGACAAGATAAATCCTAAATTACCTATCATTGCAGGAGTGCTTCTGATGGCCTTCAGCTTTTATCTCAACTCCAAACTCTCTTTTCTCACCGATATAAGATCAATAATGCCTTCGCTTTATCTCCGCGGCCTGGGAATGGGATTGATGTTCACAGCTATGAATACGATCGCACTCCTTGAGATACCAAGGGAAAAAATGGCTCAGGCTTCAGGCATATCAAATTCGGTAAGACAGCTTGGAGGAAGTCTTGGCGTAGCTATCCTTGCAACTCTTCTGACTACAAGAGTAAGTTACCATGCACAGCAGTTTGGCACCTCTATAAACCCGACCTCTGAAGTTTTTCAGGAAACAAACAAGAAACTGAGATTTCATCTCACGCATACAGCTGGAAGCACTCCCGGTGACGCTGCCAAGCAGAGCCAGTACATGATACTTTCCAACCTGAGCACACAGGCTTATATAGAGGGAATAAACGATGATTTCCTTCTGGCCGGGATGATTACCCTAATCGGAATTCTGCCAATTCTGTTCCTTCGTACAAAAAGAAAAAACAATGAAACACCAATTCCAATACCAGAATAAATTAATGAAATCAAAGAGCTTAATTATAATAATGATACTTTCATGCTTTGCCAGCATGAACATGAAAAGCCAGGTGACAGCCGGTCCTTCAGCGGGACAGCCTGCTGATTCGCTTTCATTGAAATCGATCATCAGCGAGATCATCAATATGCACCCATCTGTCAAAGGAGCCGAAGAGGCCCTGAAGGCTGCAGATTCGAGGATCGGTCTGGCCAGATCGGGTTATTATCCCACGGTGGATATGGCGGCCAGTTATTCCAACATTGGTCCTGTTATACAGCTTACATTCCCGGGATTGGGAACATTCCAGCTATATCCGGCGAACAATTATGAAGCTGCAGTCAATTTTAAACAGACCATCTATGACTTTGGCCGGACCAGGCAAAGCACAGAGATCGAGAATGAGAATAAGGTCTATGGTGAGCTTGCCGTTGAACAGGTAAAGCAAAAGATCTCGCTGGCTGCGATCAACAACTTTTTCACACTTGCATTTCTTCAGGATGCGATCCTTATCAAGGATGAGGAACTCTCTAATCTGAATGCCCATCTCAAGTTTGTCCAGATCAGGAGATCGACCGGTTCTTCAACAGATTATGAATTACTTACCACCCAGGTAAGGATCTCCACGGTTGAAAGTCAGAAGGTTGATCTTCAGACCGCTTTGAAGGTACAGCAATCATACCTTAATTCACTTCTTGGACTGCCGGAGAACAGCGCCCCTGTCGTAAAGAAGGAGCTTGTAACAACTGGTCCTGATATCAGCACCGATTCATTGTACAACTATGCATACCGGAACCGGAATGAAATGCTTATGAATGACAAGGCGAAATCCATTGCACAGCTGAAATATGACCTTACTCGGACTCTCAACAAGCCTTATCTTGGTTTTATGGCAAGCGGCGGTGCCAAGAACGGGTACCTTCCCGATCTGAATACAATAAAGATGGATTATGTATTGGGTGTAGGTCTTTCAGTGCCGATATTCGATGCAAATAAAACAAAATATAACCTTCAGCAGGCCAGGGTCGCAATAAATAGTCTCAACTATGAAACGGAAAGCACAAAGCGTTCCATTTCCACTGAAGTGAGCCAGGCTGAAGCGTATGTTACTTCAGCTCAGCAGAAGGTAAAGCAGTTTGAGCTTCAGCTTGTCCAGGCAGAGAAAGCATACTCACTGGCGGAGGTAAGCTTTAAAGCAGGGACAATTACCAACCTTGATCTTCTTGATTCTAGCACTTCAGTATCGCAGAGCAGGTTATTGCTTCTTCAGGCAAGGATCGATTATGCTGCAAGCCTCTACAGGCTGAAAGCTGCACTGGGAGAAAAGCTATATTAATAGCGGTGTGCTAGTCATCATCATCCCGTCGCCGGTTCTCCGGATCTGATAAGTGGCTATGATGCACCAGGTCGGCGGTTTCGTAATAAATTATCAGCGTGCAGATATCGCGCTGGAAATCAATTTTGCCTGTCTCAACCCTCTTTATATCTTTTATACCAGTCCTCTCCCTGAGATCAGCCAGCAGTTCTTCATATTTTTCAGGCTTGATAAGATCTATCTTTTCATAGATAATGACCTTTGAAGACTCACGGCTGAGAAGCCACACCCTTTCCATACCCCATGTAATGCCAAGTATCACAAGGTTTGTAAATATAAGATCTGCAATTGTGGTCTTGGTACTGGCGAGGGCATTTATGACTGAAAGACCTATTACAAGAAAGAGGTATGTCATCTCTTTGATCGGAATGGGATTCGTCCGATACCTGATGATGCCGAAGATGGCAAACAGGCCAAGTGCAAAACCAACCTGGAGCTTCACATTCACAAGCAGGAAGCAGATCATAAAAACAAGGCTGGCAATAAGTAGGAATGTAAACAGGTAATCTTTTCTTCTTGTCGCCGGATAATAGAAAAGGCGTACAAGAATAAAAATTACCACAATGTTAAGGCTGAATCGCATTGCGAATTCAAGGAAGTCAGTAAAGTTAATTAACTGAACTCCATTAATTGAAATGTTGTCCTGCATGATATTGTCGTGGGTTTTCGTTTGAAATTTTATTAATCAACAGAAGCTTTGGCTTAATAAGGCTTTTTCCCGGAAGATCATATAATACTGCAGTTCCGAGACAGTATTTACTGAATCCTGTCGGGTAAATGAAATTCTTCTTCAGCGTTTCAGCAAGGGGAGACCTGTTCGAGAAATCAATTCTTTTTCTCTCTATAACTCCAATAGCAGGAACTGAAAAGCTGTTTCCTTCAGGATCAGAAAAGATCAGGTCAAAATCAATTGTCACCCTCTCTTCGGATGTTTCGGAGGTAAGAGTTATCCGCTTGAACCTGTTCACTACAACGGGCTTCAGGTGGGGAGTATCTCTTGCGACATGCCTCATTATGAAATTCAGGGATTCCTCATCAAATCCTCCGGCGGAATTTATCTCTTTCAATATCCTCCACTTTTCAGTCCTGAGCTTATTGGTCCTCCTTTTGACTTCGAGGAATTGGGTACCGGTCTGCTCATACTTTCTGAATCTGACCTTGCTTCTCACACCTCTGCGTTTAACATGCTGCCTGAAAAACATCCAGTCTTCACTGTCAAAGTATGTAGTGTGATAAGGAAAGACCCTGAGAGAGTCTATCTCAAGTGTCCTGTACCTGCCATCCAGGTCTTTGAGTATTCCGGGGATCCTGGAAGCAGAAAAAACATACTTGGTATCAACCCGGTTCATCAGCATATATGAATCAAGCTCCGGCAATGTTATTGCCGGAAAAGAACTTAAGATCTCTGAAATATGCAGGTCCGGGGCCATTTAATAATTAGTGTACTGATAGGTTTTCTTTAGCTTGACGTTTTTTTGAGCATCATACACTATCTTTTCAATCCTGAGACCATTCTCAATTTTGTATTCAGAGTACTCTTTCAGCTTACCATTTGGATCATACGCCTCTTCTCTTATTTTATTGCCCTCGGCATCGTACTGGTACTTGAAGTGCTTTGTCGTTCTTCCCTCCTTGTAATAAATTTCTTCGAGGATGTTTCCCTGCTGATCGTAGTAGACCTCAGACTCCTTAAATTTCTTCGCAACAAGGGCATTATTCTTCTCCTCGTAAATAATAATGCTTTTGACCTTCGCTTTGGGTTCTGCTTTCTGGCAATAAGCCTCTAAGCCTGCGCTGAAAATAGAAATTATCAGCAGGGCCTGAAATACTGGTTTTGTACATTTCATATAGTTCGGTATTTGATTGTTCGGGTATATACAGGATCCTTTTTAAGAACCTCAACATGATCAGGTTGTTCAGAAAAGGATCATATTTTAAAATCATACGATAATGAAATAATATTCGTATCAATAAGATCAGGATGATAATCTCGCTGGAAAATGTAAGAGATTTCAATCTTGTTCCTTTTATTGATCTTGTAAGCCATTCCTGCTGATATCCTGTACTTATCAAGTCGCTTTTCTGATGTTTCCCCAAGACGTTCAAACATTTCATAATAGATCACAGGTTCAAATCTGGATTTTGGAATATCATAGGTTACTTCAGGTTTTATACGTAAATGATTTACAGGTATTTCATCATTCTCATTGTTGATATACGTTTTAACCTGATGCTCGTACATGAGCCTGCACGACAGACCAACTCTTCCGATATCTGCCTTTCCTTTCAGCCAGACAAAAAGCTTATGCCTGAGATAGTAATTGTCATCTTTCTCAATCTTACTGGTCAGCCTGTAGGATAAACCTGTAGAAAGAAACCTGAAGGCCTTTAATGATAAACCTGCCTCGCCAAAACCTTCGTCAATCTTTGAATTATTCTCGAAAGTCCGTATGTCTCCTTCCAGGTTAAAATCGAGGTACCTGGTAAGTGCCAGGCTACCCTTTAAACAATACCATATTCCAAAATCGGTCGATTGTGAAAATCCTGAAAGGCCCAGAAACGTTATAGCCAGCAATGCGAGGGAAAATCGCTTCATCAATTGTAAATAATTTCTCAAGCAAGATAGACTTTAAAATCAATAATTATCAGGAAGAAGGTCATACTCCTTCCATTCATCGAGAGGCAGCTGAAGCTCCTTTATGAGCCCAGTATAAATATCAAAAACCCAGCCATGAAAATAAAGCTGCCTGCTCTTCCTGAAGGCTCTCTGAATAATGGGAGTCCGTAGAAGGTTTTTGATCTGGGTTATAACATTCAGCTCTGAAAGCCTGTCATACATCTTTCCGGTGTCCTCAATTGCAGTTAGCTCCTTTTTATGATAATGGTACAGATCGCTGATCTGGCTCACCCAGTTTTCAACAATATCTTCCTCATTCAGCCCCTCGACCGCGGCTTTCACACCGCCGCACTTATAATGACCTATTACAATAATATGCTCAATATTAAGTATCTCTACTGCATATTCAAGAATTGAAAGAAGATTTATATCTGTCAGGCTGACCTGGTTGGCAATATTCCTGTGAACAAAAAGCTCACCCGGCTCAGATTCGGTTATAGCGCTGAGCTCAACCCTGCTGTCGGAACATCCGATGATAAGGAATTTGGGGTGTTGTGGAAGAGCAAGATCGTTAAAATATCCAGGATCTGTTTTCACTTTCTCTTCGGCCCACAGCCTGTTATTATTTAGCAGATCCGCATAATCATTGTGTGTATTGCTCATGATCGTAAATTTAAAGTTTCACTTCATTCAGACCCAGATCCGGGGTTACCAGGTTTTCGGGATAAATGGCTGAAAGCATAACTGCTGCAGCGCCCAGTGCAGTCGCATTGCCTATTTCCGACGTCCATACTTTTTTGTCGGGAAATGAACTTGCTATAAGCTTAAGGAATAGAAGGTTCTTTGAGAAACCACCGGTAATGAAGATGTTTTCGACCTGATCATTATCAGGAACTATCAGATTTACTGAACTTACGGCTATGTCAGAAAGCTCCACCATCAGAAGATGATATGCTTCAATGAAATTATCAAAAACGAACAGGTCAGGGTTCTCGTTAAAATGTATAATATTTTCATCCAGTTCCGCAAAGACTTTTTCTTTCATGAACTTGTTCATGAGCTTATTCATAAGTTTTGCATCAGGTTTGACAAGCATGAAGCTGTTCTCATGGATCTTAAAATAGGAGCTCATATTCCGGACGGCAGTATCATGCATTTGTCCAAGAAAAAACCTTGATGATTTTACCGGTTCCCTGTTTACACTCATATAACAGAGACAATCCCGCGAAAGCTGCTCCCCGGTAAGCAATTCATTATTGAAAGGGTTCATTGAAATGCACCAGGTGCCTGTGGACATGAGGATAAAATTGCCTGCTGTCACTTTAAAATAAGGTGCAAGTGATGATGAGCTGTCATGAAGACCCGTCCCTGTGTAGAACGACTTGCCCTTCATGGTGCAATTGAAAAGAGTCGTTACCGGGACAGGATCAGGAAAAGGCAGTTCTTCATCCTTTACCCAATGGTGATACATCATGTTATCAAAATCCCAGATCGCAGTGTGGCAGCCGATGGAAGTATGCTCCGAGCATAACACCCCTGTCAGCATATAGGAAAGATATTGAGGAAGATGAAGGATCGTCCTGACCCTTGAAAACAGATCCGGCCTGGTTTTCTTCAGCCACAATGCCTGAATGCCCGAATTCAGCATTCCAAGGGCAGGAGAAGCTGTCCTCCGGCAAAATTCATCCTTCCCGCCGTATTTGCCGTATAACTCTGACGGTATGTTTTCATCAAGAGTTTTAAGATAGTTATAAACTGGTGTAAGCCTCTTCCCCTGCCCGTCGAGGTAGGCTAGCGAGGCACCATAGGTGGTAAAATTTACTGCTTTAAGATGGTATTTATCAGAGGATATAAGCCCTGAGACAGAATCCCTTATCCATTTCTCAATATTATCGATATTGTCGCACTCAAATCCATCTTCATCCTGCACCGTAGCGAATTTTTCCTCCCATTCGGAGACAGGCCTGAGGTTCATGTCAAAAAGAAGAAGCTTCTTGTTTGTCTTCCCAATATCAAATATCGCAATAGCTTCTTCTTTCATTTATCAACTATCTCTTCATGAGAACATTTGCCTCATATTTTCCGATCTCTTTAATAAACTCCTCCCCTGCCGGCACATCATTTATCAGGCAGTAATAATCATAAACACTTCCGAAGGGCATTGTCCTGAGCAGCTCGAGATATGCAAGCCTTTCAAAGTTTTTTCCCTCTTTTTCAAAGCCGACCAGCATCTTAAAAGGTTCAAGAAGGGCATACATGAAAGCCATCTGCGCCGACCGGGTGCCGATCACATATGCGCCTATCCTGTTAAGGCTTGCATCGAAGAAATCGAGACCCACATTTACCCTCTTTAATGCCCCTGCCCGGACAATTTCCTGGGCAATCAGGATCAGTTCATCATTGAATGTGAGCACATGATCGCTGTCCCATCTTACACCGCGGGTAAGGTGAAGAAGTATCTCGTCAACATAAAGAAGAATTGATGATATCTTGTCACCCACCTGCTCTGTAGGATGAAAATGACCATTATCGAGAGTGATCAGCTTATTGTTTTTAATTGCATAACCCAGGTAAAAATCATGTGAACCTACAACCATTGCTTCGGAGCCTATCCCGAACAATTTGCTCTCTATTGAATCCTTAAGGAATTTTTTGGGATATTCGATCGAAAATATGTCATCAAGCGATTTCTTAAGCAACTTGCGCAGCGTATTCCTGTCGACGGGAGTATCTTTTGAGCCATCAGGTATCCATATATTATGGACCGCGGGAGTTCCCAGCTGTTTTCCCATTTCAGCTGCGATCTTCCTGCATCTCTTGGTATGTTCAACCCAGAATCTTCTGTATTTTTCATTCCTGCTCGAAAGAGTGAAACCGTCATCCGAATAAGGATGTGAGAAACAGGTACAGTTGAAATCGAGACCTATCTTTCTCTCTTTGGCCCAGTCGATCCATCCCTGGAAATGTCTGATCTCGATCTGGTCGCGGTCGACGGGCTTACCTCCAAACTCACCATATATGGCATGCAGGTTGAGTCTTTGCCTGCCCGGAAGTATCGACATCACCTTATCAAGATCCTTCCTCATCTGCTCAATGGTTCTTGCCTTGCCTGGAAAATTCCCGGTGACCTGGATTCCTCCGCCCCCGAGCTCTGCCCCTGCCTTTTCAAACCCGCCGACATCATCGGTCTGCCAGCAGTGCAGGCTGATCTCGAGATCCTTCATCTCGTCAAGAACACTGTCGGTATCGACACCCAATGCTGCGTATTGCTCTTTCGCTAGCTTGTAATTCTTTTCAATCGTTGCCTTTTTCATGACTTGCATATAAATTTTAACTTGCGTTGGACTGTTGAAAAATCCATATCTTATTCCATATAGAATACTTCTTCCAGCGGTATCGTAACCGGTGAATCATCAGGATTGGTCTCCATAATATCTGCCATGTATTTCCACCATCTTTTCACTATCTCCTCACTACCGAGATCCTGCGAAGAACTTTCACCAGATTGTTCCTGGTATGCAAATAGAGTGCCTGTCTCATCATCAATAAAAATTGAATAGTTGCCAACTCCCGTATCTTTCAGAAGCTTCTTCAGTTCAGGCCAGATCTCATTATGTCGCCTCCGGTACTCCTCTTTGAATCCGGGGTACAGTTTCATCTTAAAGCCAGATCTTTTCATTGTGAAATCCTTATCCAAGTTTGACTACAAAAGTTGAAAGAATCAGAACTATAATACCAACAACAAGAACTATGATGGTCGTTCGTCTGGCTCCTTTCCATTCATTGAGAATTATGCCCCATAAGTTGCTAATAGCAATATTGAGTGCCATAAGAATGCTCCATCCGAACACAGACATACCAGCCGGCAGCTTACTTGAACCCATTCCAAAGAAATGGAACTGGAGGAACCAAAGTAAACCGGCAAGGAAGGTAAAAAAGAAATTGCTTAACAAGACAGATCCTGAAACTGACAAATAATCTCTGTAAGTTCTGTTTCTTATATTCAGATAACCACAATAGGCAAGGTTGGTAATAAATCCGCCAAAAAGGATAAATATGAGGGAAGGATTCTTCTGAAAGAGCGGATTTGTCCCATGTGCAAGGGCAATGGCTTCGATCGGCTTACCCGATTCAAATCCGAAGTTGAAGCATGCGCTCATTATTCCTGCGAAAACCGCAATAAGCAACCCTTTCTTAAGAGCGAATTCCTTTACGGCAGCTTTCTTCTCTTCCTCCGACATTTCAGAATTTCTGAGTGCCCCCGCATAACCAATTATTGCAATTCCTGCCACCGTCAAAGCAACTCCCGTAACCGTAAGAATACCGGCTGTTGATGCGAAAAGATTTTCACCCGTTACGATCGGCGGGATCAGCGTCCCAAAGGCAGCGCATAACCCCAGCGCAATGCTCTGTCCCAGTGCAATTCCAAGGTACCGGATGCTTAACCCGAAAGTCAAGCCGCCAAACCCCCAGAGCATGCCGAAAAACATGGCCATAAGCTTTGACGATAAAGGTGCTTCCCTGATAATGGCGAACAATTCCCCTTTCGGAACAAATATCAGTGCGAAAACAAACGGGGCAATGATCCATGCAGCTAGTCCCTGGCTTAACCAGTATGATTCCCAGGCCCAGCCCCTGACCTTCTTAAACGGCACATAGAAGCTTGCAGCCCCGATGCTGCCCAGTGAGATCAGGAATATTCCGGTAAGTGGATCCATCGTGATTTTAGCTGTAGGAAGGAATAATTATTACTTTTAAAAATTAAAAATAACTAAATTATTAAACCTTTGACCGGCTCACGCGGATTTTTATCAAATTTGTATTCAGTCATCATTTACCTTTACGTTCGTTCGAAAATCAATAACTTTAAAACCTTATAAAATGAAGACAGCTTGTGCCATTGTTTTATTTCTCCTAAGCGCCATGACCGTATCACCCCAGGAATTGAAAGTGAGAAACCTCACTACCGAACACCGGAAAAACCCGGTCGGCATTGATGTTGTCCAGCCACGATTTTCGTGGATAGTTGAAGGAACCGGCAGAAATGTCAAACAGACTTTTTACTCCCTGCAGGTTGCGACAGATGAGAATTTTTCAAAAACCGGAATAGTCTGGGAAACTGGCAAAGTACAGTCAGACAGGTCACTCCTTGTGCAATATGAAGGTCCTGCGGTAAAATCTTCCCTGAAATATTTCTGGCACGTGAGGGTCTGGGATAATCAAAAGAGGGAATCAAAATGGAGCGAGACCTCCTTTTTTGAGACGGGACTTCTGTCAAAGGATGAATGGAAGGCTCAATGGATAGAATTGCCCGGTGATACGCTTCATTACTCCCCGTCACCTCACTTCAGGAAAGAATTTATTATTGAAAAGCCTGTCTCGAGTGCAACGGTGTACGTTACATCGCACGGTTTTTATGAGCTCCACCTGAATGGGAAAAAGGTTGGAGATCAGGTGCTTACACCCGGATGGACATCATATAACAAAAGACTCCAATACCAGGTCTATGACGTAACCGGCATACTGGTAAAAGGGAAAAATGCATTTGGGGCTGTACTTGGAGACGGCTGGTACAGGGGAACCCTTGCCTGGGGTAATAACTGGGCCATTTATGGAAAGAAACTTGGGCTGCTCATGCAAATGAGAGTAAAATACACCGATGGAACAGAGGCGCTGATAGTGACTGATAATTCCTGGAAAGGCAACCAGGACGGAGCAATAAGGATGAATGATATCTACGATGGAGAGACCTATGACGCCAGGAAGAAGCTTACCGGATGGGATCAGCCAGGTTATGATGAAACCAGCTGGGAAAAGGTGGTAAGAGGCAGTTATGCCCTGACAAACCTCATAGCATCGGAAGGTATGCCGGTAAGAACAATAGAGGAGATAAAACCTGTAAGGATCTTCCAAACCCCGAAAGGCAGTCTTATTGTTGATATGGGACAGAACATGGTGGGATGGGTAAGGCTAAAGGTCAGGGGAGAGAAAGGGAAAACGGTTATTCTCCGGCATGCAGAGGTATTGGATAAATACGGAGAATTCTATACCGAGAATCTCAGAAGCGCAAAATGCACGGTCTCATATACCCTTGCCGGAACTGGCGAAGAAGTTTATGAACCAAGGTTTACATTCATGGGGTTCAGGTTTGTGGAGGTGACAGGCTTCCCGGGTGAGCTGACACAGGACAACATTACAGGAATAGTAGTTCATTCGGATATGACACCTGCCGGAACGTTTGAATGTTCAAATCCGCTCGTCAATCAGCTTCAGCATAACATCCAGTGGGGTATGAAGGGCAATTATGTCGATATCCCAACCGACTGTCCCCAGCGCGATGAAAGGCTCGGATGGACCGGAGATGCCCAGGCATTCTGCCGGACGGCAGCATTCAATATGGATGTGGCTGCTTTCTTTACAAAATGGCTTAAGGATGTCTCAGCAGATCAGAGGCAGGCAGGAGAAATTCCTTTTGTCATCCCGGATGTACTTGATCCCCAGAATTCAGCAACCGCGGGCACATCTGCTGGATGGGGAGATGTCTGCGTGATCGCACCCTGGACAATGTACACGGTTTATGGCGATAAGAAACTGCTCGAAACGCAATATCCGGGAATGAAAGCCTGGGTGGAATATATCAGAAAAAAATCCGGAGATACTTATTTATGGAAAGGTGGAAGTGCATTTGGCGACTGGCTTTTTTACCATCCGCCTGTAAATAACCATACCGAACCGGATGGATATACCCAGCCTGATTTTATCGCAACGGCATTTTATGCCTATTCAGCCAGGCTTCTCTCGCAAGCAGCCGCTGAGCTTGGGAATAAAGCCGACGAGAAAACCTATTCCGACCTGTTCAACAACATTAAAAAAGTATTTATCCACGAGTATGTAACTCCTGCAGGACGCGTGGGAACCTGTTCACAGACATCCTATGTCCTGTCGCTAATGTTTGATCTTCTTCCCGACGAACTCAGGGCAAATGCAGCAAAGTTCCTGGTTGATGATATTAAAAGCAGGAGGAATCATCTCTCAACAGGTTTCCTCGGGACAGTTTATCTCTGTCATATTCTTACAAAATTCGGATATACTGACGTGGCTTATGATCTTCTTCTGCAGGAGTCATATCCTTCCTGGCTGTACCCGGTGAAGATGGGTGCAACGACAATATGGGAACGGTGGGATGGACAGAAGACAGACAGCACCTTCCAGGACCCAGGAATGAATTCATTCAACCATTATGCTTATGGAGCGATCGGTGACTGGATGTACAGGACCTGCGCAGGCATTGAATCTGCTTCCCCCGGTTACAAGCATATTATAATTCAACCTTCAACCACAGGTCACCTGAAATATGCCAGGGCATCTTTTGAAAGTGCTTATGGTACCATCAGGTCGGGCTGGGAACAGAAGGAAGATGGGAAAATTCAGGTCAGGGTCCGGATCCCTTCAAATACTTTTGCAACAATCATTCTCCCCGTGGATCAGATATCGAAAGTTACGGAGGGAGGAAGATCGCTGGATAAGGTAACTGAGTTTTCAGATATCCGGGTCAATGATGGAAAGGTAACACTTGAGACCGGTTCCGGTGATTACCTCTTTGAATTTGTATTATGATCACTGCCTGAATATTGACAGGTTTCATAAATAGCCACCAGGGAGAGTTCGCCGCTCTTCTGACAGCCTTTTTATGGACTGTATCGGCATTTGCATTTGAATCGGCCAGTAAAAAAATCGGTTCGCTTGCAGTGAATATTTTCCGGCTGCTGATAGGGCTGGTCTTTCTCAGCATTTTCAACCTGATAATCAGGGGCAGGATCCTTCCTGTCGATGCCGCCTCCCACAACTGGATATGGCTTTCCCTTTCAGGGCTTGTAGGTTTTGTTTTCGGAGATCTATTCCTTTTCAAGTCATATACAATCATAGGATCGAGGTTTTCCATGCTTATAATGACACTCGTTCCTCCGATCACGACTTTTTTCAGCTGGGTAATGATTGGCGAAAAACTGAAAATGATCCATTTCCTTGGTATGACTCTGACCTTTTGCGGTATTGCGATTGCAATTGTCAGTATGAATGGTGAAGGTGAGAAGCTATCGCTGAAGCTTGCCCCTTCAGGTATTTTCTATGCATTGGGCGGAGCCATTGGTCAGGCACTTGGAATGGTTCTCAGCAAAATAGGCATAGGCGATTATAATCCTTTTGCAGCGACCCAGATAAGGATCATAGCAGGTATCGCAGGTTTCATTATTCTTGCAACACTGTTATCAAGGTGGGGATCAATATTCAAAGCTGCGCGCAACAGTAAGGGAATGGCCGCGACCACTCTCGGGGCCTTTTTCGGTCCCTTCCTGGGAGTCTCCTTTTCACTGATCTCGGTCAGGCTGACCGAAGCGGGGATCGCTGCCACGATCATGGCCATCGTTCCTGTACTTATTATACCTCCGGCCGTGATACTTTATAAGCAAAAAGTCACACTTGCAGAAATAGCAGGTGCAGTAATAAGTGTAACAGGTGTAGCTGTCTTTTTTATGTAAATAATGAAAAAAGAGCAACTTACAGGGAGAAAGCTGGAAACGGAATTTGTCTTTAAAGGTACGCGAAGCAGTGGTCCGGGAGGACAGAACGTGAATAAGGTGAATAGCAGGATCGAGCTTCGTTTTAATATCACCCTTTCAGAAAAGCTTTCGGCCAGGGAGAAAAGATTGATCCTTTCAAAGCTTGCCAGGAGGATTAACAGCGCCGGGGAGCTGATAATTGTTTCGCAATCGGAACGATCTCAGCTTGGAAACAAAAAAAAGGCCGCGAAGAAATTCTACAGCCTTCTTTCAAAAGCGCTGACGGTAAAGCCTGCCAGAATACCCACCTCGCCTACTCCCGGATCAAGAGTCAAAAGACTTGAGATCAAACGAAAAAGATCCTCAATAAAGAAGCTCAGAGGCGGGGGAGATAGTTATGACGAATAATATTATAATGTCATTCGGTGGTCATTCAGTTGTAATTCCTTTACACCTCCTTCAGCTTCCATCTGCCTTTTTTAAAGATGATCCATGCAGTCAGGGTCATAATGGTTTCTGCTACAACGATTGCAGTGAACACACCCTGTTCATTCATCCCCAGTTTTATTGCGAGGATGTAGGCAAGAGGTATCTCGATCATCCAGAAGGCGAATATGTTTATCTTCAGCGGAGTGGAGGTATCCCCTGCCCCATTTAAGGAATTGACAAGGACCATTCCCAGACCATAGGAGATGAATCCGATGCTCACGATCCGCAGGCATTCTACACCAGCCTTAAGCACGACAGGTTCGTGAATGAACATCCTGATGAATGGTGTAGGCATCAGGACCAGAATTAATCCTACAGTTCCAAGAAGCAACATGTTGATCACTCCTGTTATCTTCACCGCCCGCTCTGCCCTTTCCGGCTTCCTTGCTCCCAGATTCTGTCCGACAAGCGTTGAAGCGGCATTGCTTATTCCCCATGAGGGCAGAAGAACAAAGCTGACGATCCTTATGGCGATCGTGTAGCCGGCCACGATCTCACTTCCGAAGACCGATATGATACGAACAAGAGCGATCCAGCTTGATGTTGCGATCAGGTTCTGCCCTATGCTGCCGAGTGAAAGCTTTATCAGCCTTCTGATAATTTTCAGGTTAATATCAAAATGTCTGAGAGAAATCTGTATCCTTTTCCTTCCAAAAAAGAGCAGATAGAACTGGTAAAGGACAGCTATGCCACGTCCGGTTGTGGTTGCAATTGCGGCTCCCTTTACACCGAGCTCAGGGAACGGACCCCATCCGAAGATAAGGCACGGATCTAGAAAAATATTAATGAGATTCCCTGCCCACAAAACCCTCATGGCAACTGCAGCATCACCGGCGCTTCTGAATATGGCATTTATTATGAACAAGAGCATAATGACAGTGTTTCCAGCAAGCATGATCGTCGTATATCCCGACATCCCTGAGATTATTTCACGGGAGGCTCCCATGGTTCGCAGAAGATCCTTCGCAAAAAATGTTCCTGGTATCCCAATCAATAATGAAACAACAATACCTGTTATTATTGCCTGGACAGCTGTCGTAGATGCTCCGTCGGAATTCTTTTCACCGATCCTGCGCGAAACCATTGAAGTTGTGGCAGTTGCCAGTCCAAGTGAAATGGCATAGACAATCGTGATCATCGATTCGGTGATACCGACTGTCGCAACTGCGTCTGAACCAAGCTTTGATACGAAAAATATATCGACAATGACAAAGATCGATTCCATTATCATCTCGAGCACGGCAGGAATTGATAGCAGCAAAATAGCCCTGCTCAGTTTTCCCTCGGTGAAATCCTGTTCCGATCCTGAAACAGCCTCGGCTACATCACTGAAGAACGACCGTATACGGCTTACTGATATATCATTGAATTTGATTATATGTAATTTTTTTAGCACCATTTTTAACTATTTATTGAAGAAATGCGATACCTCGCGTTTCTTCACATGATCCTATAATACTTGTATGATTACTGGAATTACAGAAAAAATGCACCCTTACTTTCAGATCAGAAGATCACAGGGTTGGTAAACCGGAGAATGAAAATGTTTTTCATTGGAGTGCATGTTATATGAAGTCAAATATATATAATATTTCTTATCTGCAAAAAATTTTCTCTAATATTTTACAGGTACTGAGGCCATTGCCCTTTCTGTCATTGCAGAAATTGACAATGAAGGGTTGACGCCCGGGTTTGCAGAAATTGCCGACCCGTCGCAAACATAAAGATTTTGATAGCCAAAAGCCCGATGATAAGTATCGATCACTCCGTCCTCAGCAGAACTTCCGATCACACATCCTCCAAGTACATGGGCAGTAGTGGGCATTCCGCTTATAGCCTCAGTGATCATTACAAATGGCTTTCCACTGATAATTTCAGAAACCTGTTCGGCAAGTTTCTTTGATTCGGGCATGAAGGCCGTGGGTGCTTCCCCTGACGAAACTTCAGTCCTAAGCGAAAAGAGGCCTCTGCGAAGATTCAGAGTGCTGTTCAGGTGCTGCATATAAAGAAGGATCACAGACTGTTTTGCATGGTCCAATGTGAAATAAACATGAAGCCATGAGTAGGGATGCCTGAGCAGGTGATAAAGAAGCTTGCCAGTTCTGGATAAAACATTCCGCCCATGAGTAAGTGGAACGCAAAGAAGTTTCCAGAACCCCGATCCGCTTGAATACCTTACCGTTTCAATATGAGAGTTTTCATCGGGGGGAAATATCGCTCCGATAGCAACACCTTTTGAGAAATCCTTTGAATAATCCCGTGAATCGACAAGTATCAGACTTTCATTGTTGGTCCTTATGAAATTGCCAACGTTATTGCTTAACAACGGGAGGTGTTTTCTTTTCATATCAAGAAGCAGACGAACTGTTCCAAGAACACCGCCTGCAACTACTACACCTGAAGATCTGACAGTTTTTCTTCTGGAAAAGAGGAAAGATGTTTTTCTTTTGAAACTTATTTCATAGCCATCAGAGCCATCTGCTGCTCCTGAGGGTCTTATTGATCTTACAATATGTTCAGGAAGTATCTCGGCACCTTTTTTTGCCGCCAGCCAGAGATAATTCCTATCCAGAGTGTTCTTTGCATTGTGCCTGCACCCGGTCATGCAACCTCCGCAAAACGAACACCCTTCCCTGTCGGGTCCTTCACCTCCGAAATATGGATCCTGTACACTCTTCTCAGGTTCACCAAAGAAGACCGACACCAGCGTCGGTTCAAAAAATTTCTCACGCCCGATCTTTGTGGCGAGCTTCTGAAGGGTCAGATCAGGATCAAACAGCCTGGGATTAACTGCAGCACCAAGCATCTTTTCAGCTATATTGTAAAAAGGTGCAAGCTCTTTTTCCCAGTCTGCCAGTCCTGCCCAGCTGCCCGATTTAAAGAATTCAGAAGCGGGACGGGGCAGTGTATTTGCATAAACAAGTGATCCGCCTCCCACGCCTACCCCTGAAAGAACTCCCACATGACGAAAAAAGGTCATTTTAAAAAAACCAAAAAATCTGAAGGAAGGAATCCATAGCCATCTTCTGATCTTCCAGTTTGATTTTGGGAAATCAGAAGAAGAGTATTGCCTGCCCTTTTCAATTACAAGGACTTTATAGCCTTTCTCGGTAAGCCTGAGAGCAGAGATACTGCCTCCGAAACCAGAGCCGATTATTACATAGTCGTACTCCGCTTTTGCTTTTTTTATAGTACTTAAATTCATTTGTCTGGTTTTTTCAGTTCAGATCACTCCGGTCGCGGTTCAATAACAATCTTTTTATTCCTGGTTTTAAGAAAAATGCCTGCAACTTCAAGAATTACTGTAACAAATGAAATAATTAAAAATGACATTTTAAAACGTGGTATCAGTGAAGCGAAAGAAACTGTTGAAATAAGTTTTGCCGGATGATAAAATTCAACCTCGATTCATGTTCAATTTATTCCCATAAGAGGAAATAAAAGTCAAAAATGGCTGTTTTGACGTTAATCAGGAGAAAAAACATTTTTTAATGTACAATATAAAGATTTACACATCTTCATATCCTTGTTTCCTTAATTATTTTTATGCCTCTGATTATCTGTCTATTACAAATTCACTGTATTTTTTTTGTTTTTAAGATTCATTAAGGCATGAATTTTGCATTTAAAATAATGTAAAATATTTTAATTATTTTTTTTACGCTTGAATAGATGAAATAAAATAATAATGACAATGCAACATTCTGATATATTGATATTTATAAGGACACGTAAGGGAATGCGAAAATATTGCTTGTTAATAAATCAGAAGATATGTTAATATTTATGAAAGTGATATGATACATTGTATCTATAGATTATCTATTTTCGTCAAAATTTTAAAACGTAAAACGTATTTAGAGAAATCAAAATCAAAAGGTGAAATT
Organism: Bacteroidales bacterium; assembly: GCA_050013475.1. GTDB lineage: Bacteria > Bacteroidota > Bacteroidia > Bacteroidales > VadinHA17 > LD21. The sequence continues at coordinate 396,636 of JBEKFE010000001.1, read as the reverse complement.
ATCATCTGTTATGAACGCTAACAATAATGAGGTTGTTGCCTTCCATGGTGAAGGCCGCCTCACGGGTTGTTCTTCTGATGAAGAGCCTGGCGCGAAAACCACGTTATTTTCGCAAAACGAAATCCCAATTCAGTTAATTAGCAACCGAAGTTCGGAATTCATTCACCGCTACTTCCCTCTGGCAACTGTCGACTCATGGAATGATTGGAAATGGCAGCTTCGAAATTCGATCAACTCTCTCGAAGGCCTTCAGAAGATCATGAAACTTTCCGAAAAGGAGGTTATGGCCATTAATAATCTTAAAGGCAAGCTACCTCTGAGGATCACACCCTATTTTGCGTCACTTATCTACGACAGCGCCTACGGTCATCCGCTGAGGCGCAATGTTATTCCTGTCGTCGAGGAGCTGATCCAGCACGCGAATGAACAGTCGGATCCTCTTCATGAGAAATCATATTCACCGGTAAAAGGTATTGTTCACAGATACCCCGACAGGGTCCTGTTTACGGTGACCCAGGTTTGCTCATCATATTGCCGGTATTGCACAAGATCGCATTCCGTTGGCAAACTGGATAAACTCGGAAGACAGGATTTTGAAAGAGCTTTTGAATATATCAGAAGCCACAGGGAAGTCAGGGATGTCCTTATTAGCGGAGGCGACCCGCTTACACTTACCGACGAAATTCTCGATTACATACTCTCTAACATAAGAAGCATTGAGCACGTGGAGATAATACGTATCGGATCAAGAGTGCCGGTTGTATTGCCTCAGAGGATAACTGACAATCTGATCAATGTCCTTAAGAGATATCAGCCTCTTTTCATCAGCCTTCATTTTTCCCACCCCCTCGAAGTGACCGAGGAGTGTGCAAAGGCTTGTAATAAACTGGCCGATGGCGGATTCCCTCTGGGAAGCCAGACCGTACTGCTTAAAGAGATCAATGACACTGTCCCTGTAATGAAGGAGCTGTTTCACAAGCTTCTCATGGTCAGGGTCAGACCTTATTATCTTTACCAGTGCGACCTGATCCCGGGATCCGGACATTTCAGGACATCTGTAAGGAAGGGACTCGAAATAATAAAAGGATTAAGAGGATTTACAAGTGGTTATGCAATCCCTCAGTTTGTCGTCGATGCTCCTGGAGGAGGCGGAAAAATACCCCTTCTCCCCAATTATGTGGTGGAACATACCGATGAAAAAATCGTATTGCGTAACTATAAAGGTATTCTTTGTGAATATCCTGAAATATAATTTCTGATGAAAGTTGGTTTCACGTATGACCTGCGGTCGTGGTATCTCGACCGCGGTTATTCTATGGAGGATACTGCGGAGTTTGACAAGATCGGTACTGTCAATGCCCTTGAAGCAGTTGTAAGCGGGATGGGATTTGATACAGAAAAGATCGGAAACGCGTTCCAGCTTATCGAATCTCTTGTACAAGGTAAAAAATGGGATCTTGTTCTGAATATTGCCGAAGGCCTCTATGGCGATGGACGTGAATCGGTAGTGCCTGCAATACTCGACCAGTACAAAATTCCGTATGTCTTCAGCGGCCCGGTTATCCTTGGCGTGTCGCTCAATAAATATCTGACAAGACTTATTGTCTCCTCGGCAGGAGTACCTGTCAGCCCCGGAATGCTTATCTCAAAAAAAGCCGATATTGAAAAATGCAGGCTCAGGTATCCGCTGTTTATAAAACCGGTATCAGAAGGAACGGGAAAGGGGATCACCGAAAAAAACATGCTTAAATCACCTTCCGACCTTAAAGAGATGGCAGAATTCCTTCTTGGGCGCTTCGACCAGCCCGCTCTTGTCGAAGAGTACCTCCCTGGCAGAGAATTCACTGTCGGACTTATCGGTTCAGCTGGTGAGGCCGTTGCAATTGGAGGTATGGAGATCATCTGCCGTGACAACCTCCCCTATTCAGTCGAATTCAAGGAAAACTACCAGGAGTTTTGTCAGTATATTCCCATGGATCCAAATTTTGCCGAAGAGGCAAAGAAAGTCGCACTCGATGCCTGGACAGCATTAGGCGGACTTGATGCAGGAAGAGTGGATGTCAAGACTGACAGGGACGGAAAACTGTGCTTTATGGAAGTCAATCCGCTTGCCGGCCTTCATCCTGTTGATTCAGACCTGCCAATCCTGTCACGATTCTCGGGTATTGAATACCAGGAATTGATCGAGAGAATTGTCAGATCAGCAATTAAAAGAAACAACCTTTCATGAGATGCTGTATTCTATATAACCAGCCTGGCGAAAATGCACTTCCTGATGAACTGGATATCATCGAACAGGTTGAATATGTCGAAACGCATCTCCGGCAGATGGGAATAGAAACCTACAGGAAAGGGATCACCACCGGTTTCATGCACGAACTTGCTGACCTTGCACTTAACCAGCCCGACTTCGTTTTTAATCTTGCTGAATCGATCAACAATAAAGGAGAGCTTCTCTATTTTGTTCCTGCTATCCTGAATATGTATTCCATACCGTATACAGGTAATCCGCTGGAAGCAATGTTCATTACGACCAGCAAAGCTCTTACCCATAAGATACTTTCCAGTGCAGGACTCAGCACACCAATGGCGTACCCGCCTTCACAGTCCAAAAATCTCAAGCCCGGGAAAAAATATATAATCAAACCCACCTGGGAAGATGGGTCAATGGGAATTACCGCCGAATCAGTCTTTTTTGCAGGACCCGGATCTGAACAAAAACTTGCCGGCTATAATGATTCACACTGGATCATTCAGGAGTTTATTGACGGACGGGAGTTCAATATCAGCGTTATGATGGGAAGGAATGGCCCTGAAGTTCTGCCTCCTGCAGAGATGACTTTCATCAATTATGGCGACAGCAGGCCTAAGATCGTGGATTTCAAGGCAAAATGGGAAGAGGGCAGCTTTGAATTTGAAAATACTGTCAGAAAGTTCCCGGGAAGCGACCTCGATCCTGAACTCGCAAGGAAAATGGAAGAACTTTCCCTTGGATGCTGGAAAGTATTTGGCCTGAAGGGTTACGCACGCGTTGATATGAGAATTGATGAGGATGATAATCCATATATAATCGAGGTAAATGCCAATCCATGTATTTCTCCAAATGGCGGCTTTGCAGCTGCTACATACCAGGCGGGCTATAAATTTACCGATGTACTTCAGTGGATCATTGATGATATGAACAGGTAGAATTACCTGTAAATTATTTTATAAGATTTGAATTGTAGTAACGGGGATCTCCTGTTACCTCATCACCAAGCCAGTCCGGACGAATAAATTCTTCATTTTCTGCCTCAAGCTCTATCTCGGCAATTATCAGCCCTTCATTCCTGTCATGAAAAACGTCAACTTCATATGTATGTTCCCCTGCAGGAACATAGTACCTTGTCTTTATTATTCTGCCAGGCTGGCAGAGAGGGAGCAGCTCCCTTGCATTTCCGACCGGGATTTCGAATTCCCACTCACCCCTGCTGAATGAACCTTCAGGAGCCTTTGTTTTAATCGTAATAAATGCAGAATCGTCAGCAATACGTATTCTTATTGTCTTTTGGGGATCAGCAATGAGGTATGCCTGGGAAATTTCAGCTTTCCCTGTCGCCTCTTTCCTGAAATCTCCCATTACAAGAAATTTCCTCTCAGTTTCCACTCCCATTTTTTTTTGTTCTATGCCTGTAGGCTTCCCTTATTAAATATGCCTTGTGAAACGTCTGCAGAAGCATATCATTTGTCTGATTGTAAAACTACTTAAAATGTTCTTTAATGTACACCGCACAATCCATTTATCAATTTTTTGACTGATTTAACGTAATAAATTTCCTTAAACACCTTATTATTTATAACTTTTCAGATTATTAAGGAGCCCTTACTTGATACTAATAACTCTAAACATACTACCATGAAGAAAGCTTTACTCTTATTTGTCGTATTTCTGACCGGACTTGCACTTTCGGCTCAGGTTCCACAGGGATTCAATTACCAGGCGATTGCCCGGGATGGATCAGGTAATCCTATTACTGGACAAAACCTTCAGGTAAAGCTTGCCGTGATGGCTGATTCCGTTGCCACCGGCGGCACAATTTTCTGGGAGGAATTATTTAATCCTGTCCCGACAAATGCCTTTGGTCTGTTTACAGTAGTTATGGGCAGGGGAACAAGGCAGGCAACATCAACCGTTGCAACCTTCAGTGCTATCAACTGGACCGTTACTCCTATCTTCATCCGTACATATATCTATTATCAGAGTTCGTGGAAGTTTATGGGCATTTCACGTTTATGGTCTGTCCCATATGCTCTTACGGCAGATGATATAAACGGGACCCTTTCAAAACTTAAAGTGACCGGAGCAGCGGTTTCTGCCGATACCTCCCTTTTTGAGATAAAAAATAACAGTGGGCAGACTGTATTTGCAGTTTATCCTGAAGGAGTACGTGTTTACGTCTCTGATGGCTTAAAAGGAAGCGGGACCAAAGGTGGATTTGCAATTGGCGGGTTTGGATCAAAAGCCACATCCCAGCCTTATTTTATTGTAAATCAAGACAGTATCAGGGCATATGTTGACTCCTCTGCCATGAAAGGCAACAACAAAGGCGGTTTTGCCGTTGGCGGATTCGGAGGTTCTAAGGGGTACACAAACCTGAATCTTTTTTACCTCAGCAAGAAGAATTATTTCATCGGCCATCAGAGTGGCATAAACACTTCGACAGGTCTCTATAACTCGTTCTTCGGTTACCAGGCCGGGATGAACAACATTACAGGATCGGATAATGTCTATTTGGGTTACCAGGCCGGACTAAACTGTACAGCTTCCTATAACGTTCTGATTGGATACCAGGCCGGGGTGAATGCAACTTCGGGCTTCAATAATATTTTCCTTGGTTATCTTGCCGGATACAGCAACACAACTGCAGATAATAACATATTTATGGGGAGCCAGGCAGGTTATAAAACAACAACCGGCGCGGGAAACATTATCATTGGGTATCTGGCAGGATATTCCAATACGACAGGGTCCGCCAACTTATTCGAGGGAAACAGTGCCGGCTATTCAAATACTACAGGCAAGTATAATTCATATATCGGGTATTCTGCTGGACAGTATCCCACAACAGGAAGTTATAACCTCTTTGCGGGACCATTTGCAGGGAGGGGATCACCAGGAGCATCGGGCAGCTACAATATCTTTCTTGGAAACAACAGCGGTCAGTCAGTTTCGACAGGAAGTTATAACGCTATAATCGGGAACACAGCCGGAAGATTGCTGACAAGCGGTAACAATAACGTTTTTCTGGGATATGGCGCCGGATATTCTGCCGATAGTACAAGCTATAACGTCTTTATCGGGCGTGAAAGCGGATATACAAATAATGCCGGTACTTTTAATAACTATCTGGGGTACCAGGCCGGAAGAAATGTTACGTCCGGCAGGAACAATACTTTTTTAGGCTACCAGGCTGGCTTATCTGGTGCCAGTGCATCTGATTCAAATAATATTGCGATAGGTAAAGTAGCTGGTTACAGTCTCTCGACCGGACATGATAATATAGCAATTGGCAATTCAGCCGGATATAATCTGACATCGGGACTTTATAACGTAATGATAGGTTCAAATGCTGGCTTTACCAACACAGCAGGAAACTATAACACTATGCTTGGTTACCAGGCTGGCGAGCATACCACATCAAGCTATGGTACGATGCTTGGTTACCTGGCAGGAAATGCAAGTACCGTAGGATTTAGCCAGACAATGATTGGTTATGCAGCCGGACAGTATAATACGGGCAGTTATAATACTATGGTCGGAACCGACGCAGGTATGAACAGTTCAGGGGGAAACTACAACACATATATAGGACTTGCCGCAGGTTACAGTACTACCGGAAGTTCCAATGTCTTTCTGGGCCATTGGGCTGGCTATGGAGAGGTAGCCACAAGCAATAAGCTTATAATTGAGACTAACTATACCGGCTCAGACAACCTGGACAATGCTTTGATTTATGGAGACTTCAGTACAAACCAGTTAAAATTTAATGCTACTGTCGGGATAAATGTAAATCCGGGAGTTGCCAAACTGAATGTTGTGGATGATGCCAATACAATTGCAGTGAGAGGAGAAACATCATGGAGCGGATCAGGAAGCCATTATGGATTATATGTCTTAGGATCGGGGGGGACTGGCTTCAATTATGGTGGATATGGATCAGCGTCCGGAGGAACTCAGTCCTTTGGTATATGGGGAACCGCGTCAGGGGCTTCTTCCTATAATGTTGGAGTATATGGTACTTCTTCTGGAACAGGAGCTTATGCAGGATATTTTGCAGGAAATCTTGCTTATACAGGTACGCTGGTGAACTTATCCGACAGAAACTTAAAGAAAGATATTATACCGCTTACCGGAGCACTTGATAAAGTGCTCAAAATGCAGGGAGTGAGTTACCTCTGGAAGTCGGAACAGGAATTGTCAGAATATAAAACAAATAAATCTTCAGATGGAAAGATGGCCATCCATGCGGAATTTAATTTCCCTGAAGGAAAACAGATTGGCGTGATCGCGCAGGATGTGGAACAGGTATTGCCTGAGCTTGTTCTGACGGATGCCGATGGAATCAAATCTGTTGATTATATTAAATTGATCCCTGTGCTTATCGAAGCCATAAAAGAACAGCAGAAGACAATCGGAAGCCTGCAGAATGAAAATGTAATGCTCAAGGATCGTCTCGATAAACTGGAAAGTGTTGTATCGACAATATCAGCTGGACAGAAATAGAGTTCAGGTTTCTTCATAGTTAGTTGTTTGTTGAGGGTTGGAGGAGGGCTGCCGGGTATGGCAGCCCTCCCTGTTTTCCTGAAAAACATGTTGATAAGTAAGGATGGTTCTGAAGAGGTAATCTTCTATCTTTGGAAATAGAAATCCATCACTATGGAAGTCAGGATCGAAGAGAGCTGGAAAAAAAGATTATCATTTGAGTTCGGTCAGGATTATTTTATCAGGCTGACCGAATTTATAAAGACGGAGTACGGAACAGGTACAATATACCCTCCGGGCAGTCTTATTTTTAACGCATTCAATCTTTGTCCGTTTGAAAGCGTCAGGGCTGTTATCATCGGTCAGGATCCATATCACGGACCCGGACAGGCACATGGCCTATGCTTTTCGGTAAGAGAAGGCGTCGGATTTCCACCGAGCCTTATCAATATCTTCAAAGAAATAGAATCAGACATCGGAACACCTGTGCCTGCGTCAGGCAATCTTGAACGATGGGCATCCCAGGGTGTTCTCCTTCTCAACGCGACTCTCACCGTCAGAGCCCACCTGGCAGGATCGCACCAGAATAAAGGATGGGAGAGGTTCACTGATGCAGCAATAAATACTCTGAATAAGGAAAAAAATAATCTCGTCTTTTTCCTATGGGGCTCATATGCCCAGAAAAAAGGTGAGTCAATCGATGAAAGCAGGCACCTTGTCCTCCGATCGGTGCACCCCTCCCCTCTCTCAGCATCGCGCGGATTCTTTGGAAATCATCATTTCAGCCTGTGCAACGCCTACCTAATTGACCATGGTCTGGAGCCGGTCAGATGGTAAGGCTTCGCGGCATTTGCTTCGCCGTCATTCATGGTCATTGGGCCTTCGGCCGTCATTTGGCTGCGCCGTCATTCATCGTTAACAATTGAATGACAACTGAATGACCATCGAATGACCAATATCCAACAGTCAGATCCCTTTTACATAATTTTAGACAAGGCATCTGAAACGATCTTTAAAAGCTCCTCAGTATTTTCAAATCCTGCAGATATCCTTATCATCCCTGGCTCGGGATATTTTGCACCCCATACCGCTTCAACAGGCATAAGGATAGTGTGAGGATCGCCGAGTGTCGGCACCAGTTTGATCTTCCCGGAGACATTCTGTATGAAAGAATCCCTCCTTTTCCTTTTTTCCTCCCTCTCCTTTCCTGAAAAATCAATCGTAAGCATCGCACCTCCTGATTTTTCTCCAAGCAGCTTTACCGCCACATCATGCGTCGGATGATCCTTCAGCTGGGGATAATATATTTTTTCTATGATATCTGATTTACCAAATAAACGAGCCAGAGATGATGCATTTTCACACTGCTTTGCAAACCTGAGCTCAAAGGTCCTGATCTGTGTCGACAGCCTGTAGGCATCATCAGGAGAAAGCATGTGTCCCGCTAGCTTCCTGTATTCGATTGCCTCCTTCATTATCGCAATGTCATTGCCGCAAAGCACGCCTGCAGTAAGGTTACCATGACCAGAAAGATACTTGGTGGCGCTGTGGACAACAATATCTGCTCCATGCTCCAGCGGTCGGAAAAGATATGGAGATGCAAATGTATTGTCGATGATGACCCTGGAGTTGTATTTCCGGGCGATCCCGGATATCTCAATAATATCGGCCACAACAAGAAGCGGGTTTGAAATGGTCTCGGCATACACAAAGCCTGGCTTAAGATCGCTTATCGCCTTTTCAAATTGCACAAGATCATATTTGCCGTCCACAGGACTGAATGTGTGAATATTGAGCCCCCTCCTTTTTCTTAGTACAGATTCAATATATGAAATTGTTCCTCCGTATATTTCAGTAAAGAAAAGCCATGGCAGTGTATCTTTCCCATTCTGAAATACCGATACGGCGGTATCTATTGCAGCCATTCCCGTTTCAGTGAGCAATGCCCATTCGCATCGTTCAACCTTCATGATATCTTCTTCAGCGGCTACAACTGTAGGATTCCTGTAGCGTGAATAAATATAAAGATCGGGTTCCCTTTGATGTTCCGACTCGGCCTTAAAGGTTCCGGCAGTTGTATCCGCATCATACAGTTCAAATCCAGAATCACGGTAAACAGGGATCCTGGTACTGTTAATCACTCTCTTTTTCATCAGAAGAAATTTTTATCGGTTTATTGATCGTTCGTATAATGTTCAATGGTACAAAATCGGTATAGAAAAGATACCTGCCAATAAGCTCTCCTGTAAGGAAGATCATTACAGAAAATGCTTCGCCTGCCCCGGCTCCGGTGACAATGACCGCCATTGAGATCATCAGCAGCGATATCCTGAGGAACCTGATCCCGAAACCTGTCCTCTCTTTTCCTGTCATCTGACCGGATCCGAAAATAATCATGAGCTTAAGGAAAGCCATGAAAAGGAATGGAAGAACCTGAAGTGAAAAGAATGATACCATAAGCAGGGATGTTATGAATACCTGGCCGCTGTGGAACCGGCTCGTTTTTTCAGCTGAATAGGAATATACACTGTCTATGATTATTAACAGGATCAATCCCGATAATGAGAGTAAGACCCGGAAAAATGCAAGGTCCGCAAAAGGAGCGGCCGCCAGAAGCCCGCCATATATCAGCAATGCCAGTATTTCCCGGCTGAGCGGGGAATTGCGGATGTTTGATAACGCCCGCCAGGAATTAAGCCTTGAACCCAGGTGAAATAAAGAACTGAGCACTGCAAGCAGAACAGCAATAAGAGAATAAAAATAGTGGGAACTCTTTCCTGAAAAAAAGTCCGAGACCGTAACAGACACGGATAATGTCGAGAGGAAGCTGAAAAGGACAAGACTTGATTCTCCGGTGCCTGTATTTCTCTCCCTGGCGAGCTCCGGCTTCACTCTCCATGGGGACAAAGCCTGGATTATTTCAGGTTTATTTCCGCTTAGGCTGCTTGAAAAACAGTAGGCCGGATTAATGCCTCTCTCAGGTACAATGCCTACTTCCTTCAGGCTCACTGTTTCAGGGATATTACCAAATCCCAATGCACCGGTCGGGCAGGCAGTTGAACAGGCCGGGGCAGATCCTTTATCGAGAAGCTGATGACAGAAATGGCATTTTTCAACTTTCCTGATGGCACTGTTGTACTTCGGAGCATCATAGGGACAGTTCCACATGCAGTATTTGCACCCAATACATTTCATGGGATCAATAATTACTGCGCCCGAACCTTCATCCTTGAAGTAAGCTGAGGTCGGACAACCATTCATGCAGGGAGGATCGATGCAATGGTTGCAGGCCATCGATATACTGATAACGGGACCCGGATCGAAGGCTTCAATGTTATGCGTAAATATCCTTCTTGCAGCAAACTGCCAGCCATTTTCAAGCATGCAGGCTGCGCTGCAGGCCTTGCAATTAACACACAATCTGTAGTTGAAAATAAAGCCCTGCCTCATAGTTCCTCGACTTTTTCAACCTCTATTCTTTTTCCATGAAATGCAGCACCGTGCCCAATATCTGTCTCTTCAGGTGCAGTAAGAAAGTTGCTCCCGCCCCCCTCATCTCTCCATATCCCGTTATGAAGCACCACCAATCCTGGCTTTAACCTCCCTGTGATCTTTGCTGTACTTGTGACAGAGCCACGATCGTTAAATAATCTTATAGTGTCACCTGTCATAACCCCTCTCTCCTCAGCATCACTGACAGATATCTCAGCTGCGGGGGCATCGGTATTTATTCTGATAACATCCAGATTACCAAATTGGGAATGTATTCTGGATGATGTATTAGGACTGATAAATAACAGGGGATACCTGGTCTCGTCTGCATGGTCATCGATCGGGTTGTACATCGGATAAGGCGATGAATCCCATAGCTCCCTGATCCTTTTGGAATACAACTCGATCTTACCCGATGGAGTGTCAAATCTCAGATCCTCATAAGCGATAATCTTTAATCCGGGAGCCAGCACTGGTCCCTTCCTGAGCTCATCAAGCCCTATGTCAGAATATCCTTTTATCCGTTTCTCAAGCCATCGTTCGGTATATTCATTACCGGGAGGCGGCAGCATATCTTCAGGAATGTCAAGTCCCATGAGCTTTGCCAGATGATAATAAATCTCACTTTCGGGGAGTGATTCACCTTCGGTTTCAAGGATCTTAGGCTTGAACTGGACATAAGGAGACCAGTATGAGCTGATTATATCGGATTGCTCAAAAATATCAATAGCCGGTAATACCAGATCCGCCTCCCTTGCTGTGTCTGTCATGAATTGTTCCACTACTACCGTAAATTCCGATTTTGAAAATGCTTTCAGAATATTCGATGAATCAGGTGACTGAAGCACGGGATTGCCTCTTTCCACCCAGATGGCTTTGATCTCAGGTTCCCGTGCAGCAAGCATATGCTCTCCAAGCTTTGCCATGGAGATGATCCTTCTGAAGGGCTTATCCTGAGATGGATCGGGATAGTATGACAGAGGTTCCCTGATCTCATCGAAAATACAGCTCTGAAGATTCGCGTAATTAAATCCTGCTCCTTTCTTCCCGAGATTACCTGTAATTACTGCAAGTGAGAGTATTGCTCTAATGGTCTGCCCTCCGTTGGTATATCGCTGCAGACCATAGCCGGGTATGAAAGTCACCGGGCCCCCCTTACCAATTATCTCAGCAAGCCGCCTGATTTCGGAAGCCGGTATTCCACATATTTTTTCGGCAGTTTCAGGATCAATAAGCGATCTGCTTCTGAATTCCTCAAAGCCCAAAACATTATTCTCTATGAAATTGCTGTCGGTCAGGGACTCTTCAACCAGGACCCATGCAACCGAGAGTGCCAGCGCTGCATCAGTGCCAGGTTTTGGCATGAATAAAATATCTGCTTTGTCGGCGGTAGGTGTTTGTCTCGGATCAATTACAATTATTAAAGATCCGGCAGCCCTTGCTTTCTCAATAAAAGCCATTTCGTGGATATTTGTTTCTGCCGGGTTCTTTCCCCATATGATCACCGTTCTGGCGTTCTCAATATCCCATGGCACATTATGCATAACAGTTCCCAGAGTCAATCTTACAGCTTCAAGCCCTGCTGGCCAGCAAAGATTCCCGTAGGTTGTTGTGACACCACCGAAATATTTCCAGAAGGAGCTTCCGGTTTCATTAATGAGTCCTGATCTGCCGCTTCCCCTGTACCAGAATATGCTCTGCGATCCATATTTTGCCGTTATTCCAGAGAGTTTTTCGGCGGCAATCTTCAAAGCTTCGTCAATAGGTATCTGATTCCACAGACCCTTTGCGGTTTTCAGTAACGGATGTTGTAATCTTTTCCCTGATTGGGACCGTTCAATGTAGGAAAGCCCTTTGATGCACGGCCCTTCAGGAGTTGCAAGATTTTCAGCATAAGGGATTATCCTTCTTATGATATTATTTTCAACCTGCACCCTGAACGAACAGGTGCTGTAGCAGTTTCGCGGGCAAACGGTGATAAATTCGTTCATGGTACAGGTTATTCATGACAAATGTATCAATATATACAAAAAAAAGAAAGAGGCCTGGCGGCCCCTAACGCTAAACAAACTAACCTAACCAACCTTAACTGTTCATCAGAACGATTACTGATATAAAAACAAACGCTGAACAAAAAGGTTCAGCGTTTTCAAAAATATTTTTACTGATTACTTAATCTCGGATTCAGGGACAACATTACTTATTTCCAGCTGCCTGTGTGCTTCATCCTTGATGTATATCTGATACGTTGCTTTTATCGTCGACAGGTACTGCTGATATGTATAGTAAACAGTGTCTGTTTTAAACGTCAGCCCGTTTATTACGGCTGTTATATATGCCTTCGGATATGCTCTGTCGAACCTGTGGAATGCAGTAGTGTCTCCCGGACCAAGTGAACCATAATTATAGGTACTGTCGTAAGTATTTACTGTAAGATTTGTCATCGGAACATCAGAAAGATTCTGCACCCTTATGTCGGTAGGGCCAACGGGTGACATCCCGTTCTTTTTGCAACCGAAAATTATAAGTACAATTACAACCGGAATGTATATCAGCTTTTTCATGGTCAGTATTGGTTACGGTTAACTTTACTATTCTGACCTGAAATTTAGCAATTTGGTTGCAAATAGATTATAATTTGGTGAGACAATTTGAAGGCACCCAGCCCTTATTGCCGTCTGAAAGCCTTATTTCGTACCATTCACCCACCTTATCTCCGACAATAACCTTTGTACCTTCATGAATTATAAAAAGGTCGTTCCCACTGTTGTCGGGAGAGCTTTTCCCATTCACAACCGGGCTGAATATAATAGCTTTATCATTATTGAATACGAGCGATCTGTTCCTTGATGCAAACGAGTATGAGGCTCCGCTGGCAACAAGAAAGAATATTCCGAGCCAGAATCCGAGTACCTTAAATTTGTAATGCGATGTGTAAAAATAGAGGGAAATGAGAAGAAGAGATAAGATGAATGAAGCTATACTGATTGTTGCCCACGTATTTGAGGAAAGGGAAAGAGAGATAAAGTTAAACCATGTAATGAAGAAGAGCTCAGGTATCTCGGCAAACTTATCGACGACAAGGGCCCTGGCTATCTGCAGGTTATACCGGATATCCTCACTTGCCGGTCGTAAGAGCAACGCTCTTTCGTAGAAAAGTACAGAGCCGGGCACATTGTTCAGCTTGAAATAGGTGTTACCTATATTTTGATCCAGCGATGCTGACCTGTAGCCTGATTTATATAATTCAAGCCATTTTTCAAGCGCTTCATTGTACTTTCCTGAGGAGTAAAGAGCACTTGCTTCCCTGAAGGTCGCTTCAGATGTTTCTCTACTCACCTGGGAAAAACCCGGGGCAGGAATCAGGGAAATGATTACCAGTAGCAGGTACTTCATTTTCATTTTCTTTATGTCAGATTGAGTTTTCGACAAACCGTATAAATTGCATTGCTCCGTCATATATCCCGGTTGCTTCCGCTGCTGATGATGATGGCGCAAACCTGGCATACTCACATTTATCAAGTAAGGAGGAAAGATGCTCTATTTGTTCTTCATTTATGCCATTTCTCCTGAGAGCATCGACGGCAGTTGTCCTGGTAAGCTCAGATACAGGGATCGTCAGCTTATCACTAAGGTAACCCCATAGTGCCTTAAGTATCTCCTCATGAAATCTATCAGTCATGCCCGATTTCAGACATTTTGAGGCCTCGCTGAGCCTCTTCCCTGCAACCTTTGCAGCTTTTCTGTTCTTTACCGACGAAATATCGGAATTTCTCCGGATGTGTTCCCGCCTGATTATCAGAATGGCAATAAAGATCAAAAGGGCAAGCCCGTAGAATGTCAGGAATGAACGTTTGGAAATGAACAGGTTATCAGGTATTGCAAGTCTGCCAGGTGAAGAATCAATGAACCTGATATCTTTTCCGAGATATTTCACGTCCTCTTTTGAAACCCCGCCGTAAACAGTGACAGCTCCTCCCTGGTCGGCAATTTTCCTGGCATAGAAATTAAACTCTTTTGTAAAAACAGCTTCATATTTTCCTGATTCAGGATTGAAATAAGTATAGGTGATTGGCGGTATGGTAAAGTTCCCGTAATGTCTTGGGATAAGTACATATTCGAATGTTTTCTGGCCTGAGGTGCCATTGGAGGCATTCCTGATATTATCAGTGATCTTGGGTTCGTAAACCTCAACATCAGGTGACAGCTTGAATGAGGGCTTTCCAGCCAGCCTGAGGTTACCGGTCCCGTTTATGGTTATTTTAAAATTCAGGGCGTCATTTACATTTGCTGTATCGCGTGAAAGAGAAGCTATAAGATCGATTTTCCCGACAATTCCTGAAAAATCATCCGGTTTATTTGCGGGAAGTGGCTTGACTGTGATCTTTACGGGTTTGCTTACAATAGCCCTGGGAACATTCTGGAAAGATGAAAAGAAATCTCCAAAGAATGGATCGGAATTTCCAACCTTTTGCTGGATCAGGGCAGATATTTCGACCGGGCCTATTGTAAGGTTGCCCGGGACCTGCGGAAATAGAAGGAATTGCTGAATGACACCGGTTCCGTACATCACACCATTCAAATTCTCACGCTGCAGGGAAGTAAGCGGCGGGGTTTCCAGATTTTCCCTCAGGAAACCATTGAAATCGGGGAACTTTATTTCGTTAAGGCCGGAGAGATCGACCCTTGAATATAACTTGAGAGTTGCTACAACATACTCTCCCTGATAGACCTCTGACCTGCTGGGCAAAAGTTGTATGAAAAGATCGGAGCCGGAAGGTTGCTGACCGGTGTTTCCCTTTGTGACCTGTTCATTTGGTCGGCTGACATTACCTGTATTTGCTTCACCAACAACCTCAATTCGTATTGAATCGGAGTAATACTCCTTATTTTTGATCCTTACTGATGCAGGTCCAATTACATACTTTCCCTTTTTATCAGCCTGAAGGTAGTAGGAATAGGTATAAGACGTCTGCTGGGAAATTCTTCCGTTAATTATCTGGGTGTTTGAACTGTACGATGTCTGTGGCCCCATGATCCTATTGAAATTATTGAACTGGGGTACAGTAAATTCTCCTCCGGCTGCATTTACCGTAAAGTTTATAGGAAACTGTTCTCCTGCCGTCACAACTGCAGGGTATTCGGCAGTAAGAGTTATTTCTTGTGCCGGGGCTGTCAGTGGAATAAAAGAAAGCAGTATGTATTTTAGCCAATTTTTCATCCTTTTCCCGGTTACCAGTTAATTAATGTTTTGACTCTCGCTTTAGCAGCTTTTTCCTGCTTGACCTTCTCCTGAACATTCTTTTCATCATTTGCCAGGGCATCGAGAAGCCTCTGGGCATCTTCCTTTGACATTTTCTGCTGATTCTGCTGTTGCTGTTGCTGATCCTTGTTCTGGTCCTTATTCTGATCCTTATTGTCCTTGTTCTGGTCCTTATTCTGATCTTTCTTCTGATCCTTGTTATCCTTATTCTGATCCTTGTTCTGCTTCTGCTGTTCCTGCTGACGCTTCAGCATATCCTGTGCAAATGCAAGATTATATTTGGCCTCACCATTACCCGGATCTAACCTGAGAGAGTTCTTAAATGCATCTATGCTCTCTTCGATCTTCTTGCTATTAAGCAGGGAGTTTCCAAGGTTAAAGAAGTTATTGGCTTTTTTCTGTTTATCCAGCGTGGCTCCGGAATTATCGAGGAAAACCTTCCCGGCATCCTCGTACTTGTTCTGCTTGTAAAGAGCATCGCCAAGGTTGAAGAAAGCGTCCTGCGACATCTTATTCTTATCTATGGCCTTCCTGTAAGAAACTTCCGATTCAGGATATTTTCCGTCTGAAAACTTGCTGTTTCCCTGCCTGATATACTTTCTTTCCGCCTGTCCGTGAACTGAAACAACAGTAAGGAAAAGCAGAATAAAAGTATTGTAAATTTTGTCTCTCATAATCTTTAGATCCTGAATTTAAAAACCCTCAGATCTGACAACCTCCTGTTCTTTCTCTCCATGATCATGAAATCAAGGAGCAGAAAGAAAAGCGAAATACCCGCAAATATCTGAAATTGATCATTATATTCAGTAAACATTGTTCCCTCAAGCTCCTGCCTCTTAAGTTTGCGTATATCCCCGAATACCTGATCAAGCCCTATGTTTGAATTATTTGCACGAACATATTTTCCTCCCGTGGCCATGGCGATCTGCTTAAGAATATTCTCATCCAGCCGGGTAATCACGGTATTACCCTTGGGGTCTTTCAGAAAATCCTTCTTTCCGTCAATAATGGCTTGTATCGGAACACCCTCAGTGGACCCTATACCGACGGTGTATATCACTATACCTGCTGCTGCCGCCTCTTTGGCTTTTGCTACCGGATCATCCTCATGGTTCTCACCGTCAGTTATAATTATCATTGCGCGGCTTTTATCCTTTCCGGGGCTGAATGATCTGATACCAAGGTCTATTGCTGACCCGATAGCTGTTCCCTGTTTCGGAACAATGTCCGGACTGATAGTTGACAGGAACATTTTTGCGGAAATGTAGTCTGTTGTTACAGGTATTTGTGTATATGCATCTCCGGCAAAGACTATTAGTCCTATCTTGTCATTCGAGAGTGATTCCACAAGGCGCGATATTGCCTGCTTAGCCCTTTCAAGCCTGCTTGGCTGTATATCTTCAGCCAGCATTGAATTGCTGACATCAAGTGCAATTATTACCTCAACCCCTTTTCGCTTGACCTCCTCTACCTTTGAACCGAACTGAGGACGTGCAAGTAAAACGGACATAAATATGATCGCAATTGATTGCAGGATGATCTTGACAACCGGTCTTGTCGTGGAAGCTTCGGGAATAAGCTTCATCACTATTTCACTATTTCCCAGCCTTTGCAAAGATCTTCTTCTGCGGTAGCTATTAAAGATCCATAGCAGGATCAATACCGGCACCAGAAAAAGCAGGTAGAGAAAATCGGGATATGCGAATCTGAACAATTGCATTTTTACATCTCTAAATTAGGTTTTTCATTATCGTATTTCGCAAAACTATCTCCAGGACCAACAGTGCGAATGCAATAATTGCAGGCAACAGGAATTTTTCATCCCTTACCTTGTACTGCCTCACATCGATCTTCGATTTCTCGAGCATGTCTATTTCCTTATAAACCTGTTGAAGCTTGTCATTATCTGTTGCCCTGAAATATTTTCCATCTGTCATCTCAGCGATTTGCTTCAGTATTCCTTCATCGATCTCCGCTTTCATATCCTGGTACTGGATACCGTAAGGTGTCTGGACAGGGTAAGGAGCAACGCCTGTTGTCCCCACGCCTATCGTATAGACTCTAACTCCAAAAGTTTTGGCTATTTCCGCAGCCGTGGCCGGGGCGACAATTCCCCTGTTGTTCACCCCGTCGGTCAGGAGGATTATGACCTTGCTTTTTGCCTCTGAATTCTTAAGCCTGTTTACCGCCGTTGCAAGACCTTCTCCGATCGCAGTTCCGTCCTCTATCATCCCGCTCTTTATTTCGCGCAACAGGTTAACAAGCACAGCGTGATCGGTTGTGATCGGGCATTGTGTAAAACTCACACCGCTGAAAACAACAAGACCTATCCTGTCGTAGGGGCGTCCCGAAATAAATTCAGTTGCCACATTTTTAGATGCTTCCAGCCTGTCAGGACTGAAATCACGGGCCAGCATACTTCCCGAAATATCGAGGGCAAGTACTATATCTATACCCTCGGTTGAAACATCCTGGTAATTATTTGTCGATTGCGGCCGGGCAAGAATTAGTATCAGCAGGGTGACCACGGCAGTCCTGAATGCGAAAAGCAGATGCCTCAGCCAGTGTCTGAATGTAGTTCCTGCTTTCTCAAAAGGCGCAAGGCCTGGTACCCTAAGGGCTGGAGATGCTTTATGCTGCTTCAGTATATAAAAGGCGATCATAGCCGGGAGAATCAGCAGAAGGTAAAGGAATCCAGGTGATGCAAATACAAAAGTTCTCATGCCCCCTCCCTGTTGTCAGATTTGACATCGTTCGACTGCAAAGGCTCTTCAACCAGCCGTGTGAGGCTCACAAAATCCCAGGCATGATCATAGTTAAGCTCGTTTTCAGAGGCATCAGGCTTATATTTTGCAAATTTGACCAGGTCAGCGCCTGTAAGCAGAGTTCTCAGCTTCAAAAAAAGTTCATCCTCCCTGAATCCTGTTTTTTTAAGCAGAGAAAGTGTCTCAGCAGTTGTAAGCTCAAGCGACTGGATCCCAAACCTGTTCTCAAGATATTGCCTGACGATCTCTGTGAGTCGCGTATAGTACGATTTCGTTTTGCCATTCTGCCACAGTTTTTCTTCCTTAAGTTTTTCCAGGTCGCGTAAAGCAATAACATGGGCAGGATCAGGATTTGGGACAGGGGGTTCCTCCGCTCCCCTCTTCATTCGGAGTCTCCGGATCAGCCTCACTGAATACCAGGCAACGGTTGCGAGTACAAGTGAAAAAAGCAGCCATGGCAGTATCTCTCCAGCGGTCACAGGAGCCCTGTATGGTTTTATGATATCGAAAATTTTCTGTGCAGTATCGGGCAGGGCGATCCTGACTCTCATCACTGTCAGGGGTGAATAGTCGGAGTAGAATCGCTTAATGCCATTGGCAGTCTGCATTTCGGCATATACAGGAGGCACCTGGTAAAATCCGGAGTCGAATGAAGTCACCAGATATTTCTGATGTATCCTTATCCTGCCGTCTTTCATCATGGCTGTATCTGTTACCGGTCCCTTCAATATCTCAATATGCCTGAGCAGAGTATCCTTTTGTACAGGCAAAGTCAGAAGCAAGCCGGCCGGTCTTTCAACAGTCACGGTGAAATGGGTCTGATCGCCAATAAATATCCTTGAGGAATCAAAAGCTGCTGTGACCTTTACATCCTGTGCAGAGATCGCAGAGGAAGCAAGCAGGAAAATCGCTATTGTAAAAATGCGTCCCATCCCTTTACCTGCTCTTGAATAATTTAATAAGCGGTTTTACATAATCCTCAGCGGTGCTGATCTCGGAGGAATCAACTCCGCATTTCAGGAATATATTCCGTATCAGGGTCAAATGGGTTTCCCACCACAGTTCATATTCTTTTCTTAGATTGCCAGATGATGCATCTATCCATTTTTCTACCCCTGTTTCTGAATCATTAACTTTTAGCATCCCAATATCAGGAAGCGACCTTTCGGCAGGATCGTAGATTTTAAGCGCCACGATATCATGCTTGCTTGAAGCTATCCTCAGAGGTTCTTCGAAGGAAGGAGCCATGAAGTCAGAAATGACAAAAGCAGTGCACCTCTTCTTTATGGCATTGGAAAGATACCTGAGGGGCTCATCAAGATTGGTCCTCCTGCTGACCGGCGTAAAATCGAGAAGCTCCCTGATGATCCTCAGAATATGCTTTTTGCCCTTCTGAGGCGGTATGAATTTTTCAACTGAATCTGAAAAGAAAATGACACCAATTTTATCATTATTGAAAATGGCAGAGAAAGAAAGCACGGCAGCTATTTCGGTGATCACCTCCCTCTTGAATCCCCGTGATGTACCGAAAGACCCGGATCCGCTGACATCGATCAGCAGCATTACCGTCAGTTCCCTTTCCTCTTCATAAACCTTTACATAGGGATGATTGAATCTTGCGGTCACATTCCAGTCAATGCTTCTTATATCATCACCATATTGATATTCCCTTACTTCGCTGAAAGCAATACCACGGCCCTTGAATGCACTGTGATATTCACCTGCAAAAATATGTCTGGATAATCCTCTTGTTTTTATTTCAATCCTTCGAACCTTCTTCAGTAATTCAACAGCTTCCACTTTCTGAATCTTTAATCTTTTTTGCTTATTGTCACATTAAATGACCACTCTTCCTCCCTTAGCTCAATAATATATATAGTCCCGCCCTTATCTTCTGTCCATGTGCTTGCTCCTTCTTTTTTATATCTTGAATCAAGATCTTTTATCATTGCAGGTTCTATGCTCTTGTCACAGATCATCCTTATACCTTTGCATGCTGAATCGGCCGTAAGGAAAAAAAGAGTCGTCTGATTTCCATCCTTATCTGCAAACTTTGCATATTTGAAGGTATTGTTGAATGTCAGACCCTGAAATACCATCGACTTCTGATTTTCCTTCATGTAAATTTTGATATCATTCAGCTTGTAACCCAGCAAGTTCTGAGCCGATAGATTCAAAGACATAATTAATGTAAAAAGAACGACAGAGGCTTTCTTCATTTTCATGGGCAATCAGTTAGGGGACTTCTACGATATTCAAAATTTGTGAAATGATATGATCCTGGTTAATATTTTCTGCTTCAGCTTCATATGTCAGCCCTATCCTGTGCCGCATAACATCAGGACATACTGCCCTGACATCTTCCGGTATTACATACCCTCTCCGGCGAATGAATGCAAATGCCTTTGAAGCAAGTGCAAGATTAATGGAAGCCCTTGGTGAAGCGCCATATGAGATCATGCCCTTAAACTCAGGGACTCCAGCCTTTTCAGGATTCCTGGTAGCAAATACGATGTTCAGGATATAGTTCTCTATTTTCTCATCCATATAAACCTCCCTCACAACATTTCTTGCCCTTACAATATCATCGGTTTTGAGAACAGAAGTTGTCACAGGGAAATCCTTCAGGAGATTCTCCCTGACAATGCTCCTTTCCTCCTCGAATGAGGGATAGTCAATAATCACTTTAAGCATGAACCTGTCGACCTGAGCTTCGGGAAGAGGATAAGTTCCCTCCTGCTCTATCGGGTTCTGTGTGGCAAGGACAAGAAATGGCTCATCCAGCCTGAAAGTATTTTCACCTATTGTAACCTGTCTCTCCTGCATTGCTTCAAGCAGTGCGCTCTGAACTTTAGCCGGGGAACGGTTTATCTCATCAGCAAGAATAAAATTTGCGAAGACCGGGCCCTTCTTTACCACGAACTCCTCTTTTTTCTGGCTGTAGATCAATGTGCCTATAAGGTCGGCCGGAAGAAGGTCGGGAGTAAACTGTATCCTGCTGAATTTTGCATCAATTATCGACGCAAGAGATCGTATGGCCAGAGTCTTTGCCAGACCCGGCACTCCTTCGAGTAGTATGTGCCCATTGGCCAAAAGCCCTATCATTAAGCTGTCAATAAGGTGCTTCTGCCCTACAATCACCTTGTTCATCTCCATTCTTATAATGTCGGTAAAGGCACTCTCTTTCTCAATTCTTTCATTCAGAACCCTGATATCCGAAGTCTGCTCCATAATATCTTTTTTTTTAGATTACAAATATAATTAAATGACCCTTATAAATTAATTACTGTTCACCGGTGAACGGTTCAGCAAAAAAAAGGTTCAATTCTGAAAACAGGTGTTAACGTTTGTTAAATAAATGTTAAAAGGGTGATACTCTCTGGTCATCCTTTCGTATCTGGCTCCACAGAAAAAGGATTCCAGTTGAATCCGGCTCTTACCGAGCTTCTCAGCAGAAGTATGAAAATAACCGGTACGAATGAAGAATTTATACCGTCGGGCATTATTATAATGAGAGGCACAAAGATCAATGATGTGAAGAATACAATCCTGAACCATAAGTGCTCATTCTTTCCCCTTATCACCGACCACAGGCAAAACCAGATGAAGGGATTGAACCATATTATATTGAGGTTCAGCCTTGTTTCGACATGATCGGTAAAAAAGCTAAAGAAGATCATCAGAACAGCTATAAGTGAAAATATGAGAAACAAGGCAATGTCAATGTAGGTCATTACCGCTGAATTCCTGAATCTTGCAGAAAGAAAAACTATTATAACAAACAGCAAGCTAAAGACAAGGATCGGTGAAGTAAGTAAAGATGGCTTTGTTTCGACGACCGGCATATCCAGTATCGTCTCTTCAGGATAAAGCAAAGGCAGCATTTTACGGTCGCGGTTGATTACAACCTGCGTAAGATTCCTTTGCAGATCGTTGGGGAGGAACATCCGGTCGCGGAATGTTGCCTTTTTATCAGCAGGTGTTCCGACGAGAAGATCAATTCCCATTTTTGTCCAGGGTGCACCTTTGGTGTACTCACCTATCTGATCACGGAATGTCGGCGTATGCTCAGGATCATCCGGAGGATAGATCAGCTTGGTCCCTATAAGCTTCTCAAAAATATCCCGGATCCTGGTAGAACAGTTGTCGTAAAGAAAATCATACCTGTAATCGCGGTTTTCCGGCTTCATGTTTTCCTGAAGGATCAGCATTAATCTCAGCTTTTCAATCTCGTTAAGATTGACTTTCTGGGAAATTACTGACCGACGCTCGAGAAAATAATCCCTCATAAAGACCTTGAAGCTATATACTCCGAGCATATAGTTAAGCCTGCCCTTTGCGAACTTCCAGGCAAAATTTGGTGTACTGAAATCGAATACGCCCCAGTTGTAAACCAGGTCACTCTGAGCTGAAGGAATAACCACTCTTAAAGCTGAGTGTCCCCAGAGCGAATATGTCTCGTTTCCTGCAGCGCACGTCAGGAGGTAAACAGTAGTATCGTTTGCCTGTTCCATGGCAGAAACAGGGCATAAAACCGAAAGTGCAAGTATCGCAATGAAAAATAGTCTCTTCATTTAAGTCTGTTTTCGTAAACCTAAACTTTTTTTGCGAAATATAAAAGTGTTTTATCAGTTTAGGCTTTCTGAAAAGTCAGCAGCTTAATTCACCCATGGATGAATCGCTGCAATAACCTTTAATGATTGACACCCGGAATAAATTATGATTATCTTGCGGCGATCACACCCATGTACATAATATGTAAATATTTTCAGCCTTATGGATCATTTTGATATAGCCAGGACGCTTAAGTTCCTCCCGGGGATAATACTTGGACTTACTGTACATGAGTTCAGCCATGCCATTGTTGCGAGGTGGTGCGGCGACAGCACTTCCGCCGACCAGGGCAGGGTAACCCTGAACCCTCTTAAACATATTGACCCACTGGGGTTTATTTTACTTCTTGTGGCAGGTTTCGGATGGGCAAAGCCAGTGCAGTTCAACGAGCAGAATCTTAAGAATCCAAGAACAGATATCCTCAAGATCGCTGTTGCAGGGCCTTTATCAAATGCTGTTCTGGCAATGTTGCTTTCAGTAATAATGGTATTATGCTCGAAGATGGTGACAGTTTATCCGGGTAATGCTGTAAACACCGGTTTTGAGATCCTCTTTTATGCCATTTTCATAAACTGGGGGCTGTTTGTCTTTAACCTGATCCCGCTCCCTCCGCTTGACGGATCGCATATCCTGTTCCATCCATTCAGGAGATACCCCGAGGTCCATGACTGGCTGTACAAATACGGATCCCTTGCACTATTTGTAATCCTTATCGCGGGAGGTGTTTCCGGGAAGAGCTTTCTGCCAATTGCGCCTGCAATTCAATATCTTGCAGAAGGGTTTCTCGGTCTTCTCGGGTACAGATGATTTTAATTGAGTTTAAACAGGCAGAATCCGGAAAATTAAAATGAATTTTGTATATTGAACTATTAGAAAATTTATGAGAATTCATATCCCGATAATCATGTTCTTAATTTCTGGCGCCATCTTCGCCCAGCAGGATGATCAGTTTACGGTATTGAGGAAAGATATGGTGAATGACCAGATAGTCAGCAGGGGTATCAGGAATCAGCTGACCATAAATGCCATGCTGAAGGTTCCGCGTCATCTCTTCGTGCCTCAGCAATATGTTTCTCACGCATACGACGACTATCCCCTGCCGATAGGGCACGACCAGACTATTTCCCAGCCTTTCATAGTTGCCTATATGACCGAGCTTGCCCAGCCGGCCAGATGGAAAAAGGTACTTGAGATCGGGACAGGATCGGGATACCAGGCTGCTGTTCTTGCTGAACTGGTCGATACTGTGTACACAATTGAGATCATACCTGAGCTGGCAAAAGAGGCTGCCGCACGGCTTTCTAGGCTTGGATATAAAAATGTTGTCACGAAAACCGGCGACGGCTATGTGGGATGGAAGGAGCATGCACCCTTTGACGTGATAATGGTTACTGCAGCGGATGACCATATCCCTCAGCCACTCCTCGATCAGCTGGCAGAAAAGGGAAGGCTTATAATGCCGGTTGGTTCTCCTTCATCGGCTCAGCAGATCGTGCTGGCTGTTAAAAAAGACGGAAGGATCCAGAGAAGCAAGCTGGCCATGGTGAGGTTCGTTCCGTTGCTAAGAAGCAATTAAAGATTTAATACACAGAATAAATGGAATATTACGATGCTCTGAAGGTCAGGGAAAGCTGGGGTGACAAGCCTTGTGACCATGCACACCTTGAAAAACTGTACTATACCGGCGCATTCCTGACTGTTTATGTCTGCAAACAGTGTGGTGCGGAATTTACCATTGCTCAGAAGCTGGAGATGGACCTGGAAAAGAAGGGCCGTATTCTGCCAGAATAAAATATAATAAAGGCAGATACGCAATACATAGTGTACATACTCTGTCCGGACCCATGAACAAACTTTCCTGTATTATCTTTTTTTTATCATTTATCTTGCCAGGTAACTCATTTTGCCAGACCTGGCAACGTTACGATTCCCTGAGGGCAGTGTATCTCCAGCAACTTAATTATGATACGGCCATTATTTATGCTGAAAAAGCGCTTCAATCTGCTAAAGGAAAGAGAGGTGAAAATGATACCCTGTATGTCAATATGCTTCGGGAATTAGTAGGGGTTAACTATTATAGCGGTAAGTATCAGATTGCTATTGAGTATTGCAAAAAAGAAATTGAAATCAGAAAAACCATTCAGGGGGAAGAAAATCCTGATTATGCCACATCTCTGAATGATCTTGCCAATTTATATGATGCAATGGGCGATTACCCTGCTTCCGTGCCTCTATTTCTTGAGGCAAAGTTGATCCTTAAAAAAACACTGGGTGAGAAACATCCTTTATATGCAGCTTGCCTCAATGATCTTGCTCAGACCTACTGGTCGATGGGTAATTACTCCTCGGCCGAGCCTCTGTACATAGAGTCAAAGGAGATTCGTAAAGAAGTTCTGGGCGCAACAGATCCTGATTATGCCATTTCTCTCAACAATCTGGCAGTATTGTACCAGGAGATGGGCAATTATCCTGCAGCCGAGGCTTTGTTTCTTGAGGCAAAGAACATAATTAAAGAGGTTCGGGGCGAAAAACATCCTGACTATGCTCTTTCCTTAAACAACCTCGCCGTATTATACTGGGTAATGGGTAATTATCCTGCAGCCGAACCACTGTATATTGAGGCAAGGAATATCTATAAAGCAGTTCTGGGCGAAAAACATCCCGATTATGCCTTATCTTTAAACAATCTCGCCAAATTATATCAGGCTATGGGAAATTTCGCCGCAGCTGGACATCTGCTGAAGGAGGCTTTGAATATACGTAAAGAAGTTCTGGGTGAGAAACATCCCGATTATGCTACATCCTTAAACAATCTTGCCGGTTTATACGATGAAACCGGTGACTACCAGGCAGCTGAACCCTTAATGCTCAGGTCAGAGAACATCCGTAAAGAGGTTCTGGGTGAAAAGCATCCTGATTATGCAACTTCCTTAAATAATCTTGCCAGATTATATGAAGAAATGGGAAATTATCCTGCTGCCGAATCTTATTATCTGAAGTGTCTTGATAAAATAAACAGCGCTATCTTTCAAAACTTTGCATTTTTATCTGAGAAGGAAAAGGAATTGTATTTTAAGACATTATCAGCCGATTTTGAAAATTTTTATTCTTTTTCTCTGAAAAGGGAAAATGATGATCCGGGAATAACAAAAATAGTATTCAATAATGTAGTCAGGAACAAGGGTTTACTGCTAAAATCCTCAACTGCTATGCGCACCGCTGTTTTAAACAGTAGGGATACATTGCTAATTGGAAAGTACGAAAAGTGGATCGGTATTAAGAAGGAAATATCAAAACTCTATTCCACCGAAATTTCAAAACGCCTATCAGATCCTGAGCTCCTGGAGCAACAGGCAAATACAATGGAAAAAGATTTAGTACGGGGTTCTCAGGTTTTCAGCGATTTTCAAAAAGTGCAAACCCTTACCTGGGATAGTGTAAAAAACAGTCTTAAACATGGCGAGGCAGCCATTGAATTTATCCATTTCCCTGAAGGTAAAAAGCGGGATACAATACTATATTGTGCCCTGATAGTTACACCACTTAGCAAACAGCCCGAAATGATCAGGCTTTTTTACGAAAAGGATCTGCAACTAATTTTAGGGACAAGCAGCGCTAATAACTTATTGTACATTAATAGCATTTACGGGTCCAATCAGAACACGGGCGAACAACTATACAAGCTGATCTGGAAACCTTTGGAAAAATATCTGGAAGGTGTCAGAACTATTTATTATTCACCGGACGGTTTATTGCATAAAATTTCATTTGCTGCTATTGGTGAGGGAAAAAACGTTTATCTGTGCGATAATTACGATCTGATCAGACTCAGCACTACAGGCAAAATAGTCATGCACCAAACTTACAGCATAAGCAATGACGTAACAGCAGGCATATATGGAGGCATAGAATATTCCACTGACTCAACAGTAAAAAAGATCTGGCCATATTTGCCAGGCACAAAAGATGAAGCGGATAAAATTGATCAGATATTTAAATCGGAACAAATAAAGACTAAATATTTTTCCGGCAAATCGGCAACAGAAGGATCTTTCAAACAACTATTCGCTTCCGATCAATCAAACCAGAAACCTGAAATTCTCCATATTGCCACCCACGGCTTTTTCTATCCCGACCCGGAATTAGTAAAAAAAGACGAAAAAGAAAAGAATCCCGTAGCAGAAGGAGCGCCTTTGGTCTTCAGAGGAGGAAACAGCAGTTTCGGATTATGGCAGTTTGTGATGAACAAAAACCCGTTGATGCGTTCAGGTCTGGTATTTTCAGGAGCCAATAATGTGTGGAATCAGAGATTTGCGGGTGAAAGCGAGGATGGAGTATTAACAGCACAGGAAGTCACGCAACTGGATCTGCAAAAAACTCTGCTTGTGGTACTGTCAGCCTGTGAAACAGGCTTGGGGGATATAAAAGGCATTGAAGGGGTTTATGGTCTGCAGAGGGCATTTAAAATGGCTGGCGTGAAATATCTTATCATGAGCCTCTGGCAGGTACCGGACGATGCGACCTCAGAATTCATGACACAATTCTATGAAAAATTGCTGCTCACAAAGGACGTGCAAAGATCATTTAACGAGACACAAGCAGGAATGCGGAAAAAGTATGACCCTTTCTACTGGGCGGCATTTGTTTTGATCGAATAGTCTCCTGTCTCTATTCCGATGGATCGCGGCTCGCGAGCTCGTGAGTTCGTCACTTAACCTTTATTTATCAAAAAAACAGACAGGAAAACTAGCAGCTCAGGTCAGAACTTGATGAGCTTAAGACACTAGTCAACACGCTTGTATCAAATCAGACCGGGCAGGGGAATAAATAGTCTTGCAGTCTTGCAGTCCTGCAGTCTTGCAGTCTTGCAGTCTGGAAGGTGTTGCAATCGTTAATCCTCTTTTCAGGGATAAGCATAAAAATAAGACCCCCGGTTGCTTATTCCGAGGGCTTACATTTGTTGATTTGCACTTTAATTATTTTGTATGAGAGATATAAAATATGCCTTTCGGGAAATCATAAAACTATATCACATCTGTCATTTTGTACCTGTAAAAACGTCAGTTTCTGAACCTGAAGTAAATGTCCAGTTTAATGTATTTCCTGCTTCAGTTCCTGTTAAGCTGCCACCAGAGTCTGAAAGTGTTAATGAGTAGGTGTTCGCCGAGGGGTTGCTGACTGCAATTCCGGAAAATGGTCTGGAAGAACCACTAACTGTTACTGCGAAATTTATGATGGTATCATTAACTCTGGTTATAGCAGTAGAGGAGGATGTAGTCCCAATGCCAGTGGCAGTAATTGTACCAGTATATGTACCTGCAATAACACCTGCAAAATCATTGCTATTGCTATCCTTTTTGCAGCTGGTCAGTTCAGAACTTAATAATCCAATGATTATTAAGAAATAAAGCCAGGTTCTAATTTGAGGTTTCATGGGTAAGAATTAATGATTTATAAACAGGAATTAAATTATCTGGAAATTGATTATTTAAATGGTTTTTAGTATTACAGTTGTTTTTGAAGCCAGTGCCGGGTTATTTACCTCTTTTAATTACTGAATCAAATGACAGAAGAGTTTATGAAGAATAGATGAAGAATATAACAAATTAATGCAGCATAAGGCTGACCACATATATCAGCTTCGGGAGTTTCTTTAAACTAAAACCCCGCCTGGTTACGGCGATGTTGTCTCGCTTGTATCCGAGGAGCAATTATCTGAGTTGGCGGTCAGGACTAAACATCCTGATCAAAAAAAGGTTACATTTCAGTAACCCTTTCAGGTGATTCCGCCGCGATTCGAACGCGGGACCCACAGCTTAGAAGGCTGTTGCTCTATCCAACTGAGCTACGGAACCCTAATCAGGCTGCAAAAATACATTTTTTTTCAATTTCAGCAACCCGTCAGGCTGTCTTCATGAAATTCACCAGAC
Organism: Bacteroidales bacterium; assembly: GCA_050013475.1. GTDB lineage: Bacteria > Bacteroidota > Bacteroidia > Bacteroidales > VadinHA17 > LD21. Next base: position 367,830 of record JBEKFE010000001.1, on the reverse strand, counting down.
CCTTCTTCTCAATAATCTGCTTAAGCTTATCGGGCAGAGGCTCAAACCTGAATACTCTCTTTCCTATAATGATCTCTCCCCTGTCAAAGCTGATATCGGCATGATCTCCTGACTTATAGGCTTCAACTGCCTCTTTATGAACGATCAGAGCAAGTCCCTGGTTAATGGATGATCTGTAAAAGATACGGTTGACCGACTTCACTATCACTGCCTTGATCCCAGCATGGGCAAGACCAACAGATGGGTGCTCCCTTGAGGATCCGCACCCGAAATTATCGCCGGCAATTATTATATCACCTGCTTTAACATTCCTGCTGAATGACATATCAAAATCTTCAAAAAGGAGTGGCATGATAGCCTCAGGATCAGAACTAAGAACATTATAGGTATGCTTTCCAGCAAACATCTGGTCAGTATTAAGGTTATCGACATCAGCATAATTCCAAACATTCCCCGATCTCCTGTTCTCGCCTTTTCCAATCGTCACGGTAGCACTCTGGGATGCAGCAAACGGGAACTTTTCATTTCCCCCTTTTTCTCTGGGATCAGTTATTACCCCGGTTATTGCCGAGTGTGCCACAACCTCCGGCGAGGCAAGATAAATGCCTGCATCCTTATTGCCCATGCGGCCCAGGAAATTGCGGTTGGCTGTCGATATCACAGTATGCCCGCTTGCAGGAATGCCGAGCCCGGTGCCCAGGCAGGGTCCACATGATGGCGTAAGGATATTTGCACCCGCCTCAACAAGTATTTTGAACAGCCCTTCATCAACTGCCTGCATCAGTATCTTCTGCGATGCAGGTATCACGTGAAGCTGGAATCCTCTCTTCACCTGTTTTCCCTTAAGGACATTTGCTGCGATCCTCAGGTCCTCGATCCTTCCATTGGTGCAGGTGCCTATCACTCCCTCCTGTACGGGTGTTCCGGCGACATCTGCCACGGATTTAATGTTGTCTACATTGTGAGGAGCGGCCACGACCGGAAATATTGAGCTGAGATCTATCCCGATCTCCCTGAAATAAACGGCATCGCTATCGGCCCAGACTCCTTCCACCTTTTCTCCGTAAAATTCATTCAGAACACTATCGGCAGGGAATACCGCATTTTTTGCACCCATCTCCGATGCAAGATTTGCAATTGTCATCCTGTCTGAAATATTTAGCGTGCCCACGCCTTCACCATGGTATTCAATGGACATATAATTTGCTCCATCAGAGCCGATCATTCCGATTATCCATAACGACAGATCCTTTGCCGAAACGTGGTCAGGCAATTTACCCGTCAGAGTTATTTTAACTGATTCGGGTACCCTGAACCATGTCTCCCCTCTTTTCCATATCCCGGCCGATTCGGTTCTGTCAATTCCTGCAGCAAGTGCGTTAAAAGCGCCTGCGGTTGATGTATGGCTGTCGCTTCCGACAATAAGCATCCCGGGACGGGCATGATATGAAACCAGCTGGTGACATATTCCTTTGCCTACATCATAGAATTTAGCAATACCTTGACTTTCTACAATGCCCCTTATCTCCTGGTACTGGTTCGCCATCTTTGCGTCAGGAGGCGGAGCATTATGATCAAGCACTATCATCAGCTGGTCAGGATCCGCAACCATCTGCCCTCCCATTTTCTGGAATGTCTTAAATATGCTTGATGTATTATCGTGGGTCAGAATGAGATCAGGACGGGCAAAGACAATTGAGCCTGCCGGAGCCCTGAAGATCTTTTCCGCAAAGGTCTGTGCTTTCATGCATTTAAATTTTCAGATTCGACCGATCATTTTCTAATTACCGAGCAATCCGCCCTTTTTGTAAATATCAAGCTGAACTTCGTTGAAAGGGTCAGCCTTGACTTTCTTATTGTTTCTTAGATTGGTTATTGTTCCGGTGGTGAAATCCACCCTTATGGTGTCTCCTGCCAGAATTTCCGCATCCGCAAGTGATTTATAGGTCATTATCGGAAAAGCCGCATTGATCGCATTCCTTTCGTAAATAGCCCCGAAAGATTCTGCAAGTATTGCGCTTATTCCAAGAGCCACAAAACAGTCGACAGCCTGCTGCCTCGAGCTGCCGCTACCGAAATTTTTACCGGTGATCACAATATCACCTTTCCCTGCCTTCCTGGCAAAATCCTCATGCCCTTTGAGGTTATCAAAAGTGTACTGACCCATATCCTTCGTTTCCGTTATGGCAAGGTATCGGTTATGAAAGATCATATCAGTATCGATGTTATCCCTTTCGATGATCCAGACCCTGCCCTCAGCCACCAGCGGCCCTGAAGCGGCTTCTTTCCCATCAGCAACCCTGCTGACCGGCACAGCTTTTTTATTGCCCGTTTTGAATTCTGAAGGTTTCTCCGGGATCCTTCCCGGTGTTGTTATAAAACCTGCAACGGCCGATGCTGCCACTATCTCGGGTGAGGCGAGGTAAACGTTTCCCTTTCCCTGTTTCCCGGGAAAATTCCTGTTGCCGGTGCTCATTGTAACCTCGCCCTGACCGTTCTGCCCTACCTGTCCGGCAGCGCATCCGGCACATCCGGCATTGGAGACAAGAGCTCCAGCCTGTTTGAATATGTCGATCAATCCTTCATGCAGGCACTTCTTCCATATCTCATCAGTAGCAGGCACTATCTTCAGGATGACGCCCGGCGCAACTTTTTTTCCTTTAAGTATCAGGGCTGCCTTTTGCATATCGCTCATCCTTCCGTTTGTGCAGCTACCGATAAATGCGGAATCGATCTTCTTTCCGTATTCACTTTCTGCATTAACGGTATCATGAGGCTCGCCTGGTCTGGAAACCATTGGTCTGAATTCAGAGACATCGATATTAAAGATCTTTGAATAAGTTGCATCACTATCGGCGAAAAAAGGTTCGAATTTTACGGATGCCCTCTTCCTGCAATATTCAATGACCTCATCCGACGGAGGAAAAAGTATGATTATGGCACCCATTTCTGTTGCCATGGATGAGATGGTGATCCTTTCATCGATAGTCATTTTTCCGGCACAATCACCATAAATCTCTATGGAATACCCGAGCAACGAATTAGCGCCGAATATTTTAAGCAGGTTGAGTACAACATCTTTTGCGCTTACGTCCGCCGGCAATACTCCATCAAGAGTTATTTTCACCGATTGCGGAACCTTGAACCAGACTTTTCCGTTATGCCAGGCTGCTGCAATATCCTGATCCCCCATTCCCTGGCCAAATGCCCCTACTGCTCCAAGAATATTGGCATGTGAGTCGGTCGATACAGCTGTTGAGCCCGGAAAAACATAGCCATCATCAAGAAGGATATGGGTTCCGATACCTGCATTGATGTCATAAACCTTTATGTCGTTCTCCCTGGCAAAAACCCTGCATATATGCTGGTTTACTGCATATTTCTGATCCGATCCTGTCGGATTGCAGTCAAATGTGAAAAATGTCTTTTCCGGATCAGCTATGCCCAGGCCAAAATCCTTAATATTCTTTACAACACTGGCACCTCCGAAATCGCGTGCAACCCTTGCATCAATCTCAATATCCACGATCTCGTCAGGCTTTACGGTCTCATATCTGGAATGAGCCGCAAGTATTTTTTCTATAAGAGTCATTGGCATGGCAACAAAGTTATAATAAGGTGCAAAGTTAAAGATTCGTAAATCAATTCAGAATGATGACAATCACTCTTACTAAAAAATCTGTGGAAGTATTGTTCTTTGCGTGTCTTGGGGTCTTGGGGTCTTGGGGTCTTGGGGTCTTGGGGTCTTGGGGTCTTGGGGTCTGATATTATTGCTAATAAGACACTAAGGCACTAAGGTTCACAAAGAGCAATATAAAACCATACTGAATTATGAATACTCTGCCAGGTCTTGACCTGTTTATGATCTATTTTCCGAGGAGTTTGTTTGACTCAGTAACGGCTTTTGAGACGACCTTATTTTCAAAGTCATTGATCATTGCAGAAGCCTTTGCCGGCTGCTTCTTGTAGATTGGCATGTAATCCTTTTCAAGCTGGCTGGTGAGCTTATTGTAAAATCGGTCCAGCTCTTCCTTGTTACGTTTCAGGCCGGAGATCCTCTTGCCATAATCCTTGTCGGCATATTCTGAAACAGCCACAAAACTCCACCAGGCAAGCGGCTGGCTCCTGTCATACATTGACTGAGGCCGTTTAAAGTGCATTTCATAAGCCTTGTCAGGTGTATCCATAGTAAGCGAGGGAGGGATCTCGGTTACCCCGAAATAGAACGGCATATATGGATTGACGCATCCGTGGCGGAGAGCGATCCATATTCTGCCGCCGATCGTCCATGGCAACCCGGAACGCATTTCGGCAATGAACGAAAACTGCTGGGAAGATGCACAGATAGTGTGAGTTTTATTTGAATGCGGTGTACCATTTTTATAATCTTTTGAATCATCGAGAGGTGTACCTTCATAATGGTTTTCAAGTAACGATGCGATATCCTTAACGCTTAATTTATGATAGGGAACAAAACAGCACGGGAATATGTCTTCCATTTTATAATCTTTCCCGGAAAGCTTGCTTACTCCAGCCCACATCCTTCCAATATTACCCATGCTGGTGAAATTTTCCCCGGATGAATAGACCTTTGAAAAATCAAACGGGCCGTCCTTCTCAGGGTCATACCAGCCTCTTCTCTGAGCATAGGTGATAAGATCTTTCGATGCCAGGAAGTTTTCGCTGTCAGTAAGATCTATCTCCCTGATAGTATAATAATTAGGCAGAAAAGCCACCTGATCATCAGGTATCCTCCGAGCAACCCATTGTTTACCTCGCACCACTGCAAATAGCCAGGCCTCATTCTTATCTGCTATCGTATATGTTCTTCCTGAGCCGCAGTAGCCCCATTTCTCAACAAGCTGTCCTGCCATTTCAACAGCCACCCTTGCAGATAGGGAACGTTCCGCGATCATTCTTCTAAGGTCATACCCTATCCCACCGTCGGTTATCTCACCAAATTGTTCTCTCGAGGGACATGAGTTTGAAGTGATAAGAACTCCATTCTCATTCATATAGGCATCCGAAAAATCCGTGCCCGGCATTTCCAGCCACAGGTATGCGTATGAATGAGATGCCTGAGGTTCGGTTGCACCCTCCTTGAATCTTACCATCTCACCCTTCTTATTATCCCTGCCGGGGAATTTATAAAAATTGACTATTTGATCTCCTCCGTCATCTTCATTATGTGCAACGATCACGCATCCTGTTGCGCTTGCATCCTTACCTACGATAATTGTCGAGCAGTTCAGATAGTTAAGGACAGTCTGCCCGGTCAGAAAGCCGGATAATGCGGTTGCAATTAAAACAAGGTAAAGTCTCTTCATAAAACCTGTGGTTTAAAATATAATGAATCAGAATTTGCAGTCAATTATTCTCAGACATATTGTGCACGGTAGTCACGCGGCGATATTCCGACAGTTTTCCTGAACTGCTTGTTAAAATTTGAGATGCTCATGAAGCCGCAATTCTCCGCTATATCCTGGACCTGGTAATCTGTTTCCCTGAGCAGGTAGCAGGCCTTGTTGGTCCTTACCTGGTTAAGGTACTCCACAAAGCCCGAACCGCAGTTCTTCTTGAAGTACCTGCTGAATGCAAAGGGGCTCATCTTTGCCACTTTGCTTATATCTTTCAGGGAGACAGGCTTACTAAAATTCTCCCTGATGAAGGTATAAACATCCGTCATCCTTTTATTACTTCGGTCATCAAAGGAGAGCTTGTAGTTTTCAGAGCATAATTGTCTGCGTTTGGTTGCATTGCACATCAGCCTCAGAATTGAGAAGAAATCGATCATCTTGTCGAGACCTGAATGATTGACCATATCCACAAGGTATTTTTCAGATGTTTTTGCATCCTCAACCGAAAAAGCTATTCCCCGTTCAGCCTCAGAAAAAAGCTCTCTTACTTTCTGAAATTCGTGCTGCATCAGTAATCCTTCTCCCAGGGCGGCATCTGAAAAATGAAGAGCAATGCCGTGATCTTCAGGAATTTTTCCGCCCGATCTGTAATGATTCCAGCAATGCGGAATATTTCCCGCTATAAAAGTCATATCATACTGGTCGAACAGCTCGACATTATCACCAATGATCCTTGTTCCATAGCTTTTAGTATTGAGGACAAGCTCGAATTCAGGATGGAAGTGCCAGAATCCACCTTTTTCATTAAGGTAAGAAGCTCTGAATCCGCCACCATCATCAAACGGAATTTTTTCCAGTTCTGCGACCATATGAACTCATATTAAGGAGATATCCTATCAAATTTAAGCAATAATTTATCTTCTGATGTCAATATCCTGCCACATTATTTTTGAGTGCCCTGAATTTAATATTCAGTTCAAAAAAATAAATTTGGCCCGGTACGGAAAGCATTATCAAATATATTTCATTCCCGTCCTGTTATATATGATAAAAAGAAAAATTATTGTACCGGTTGCAGTTACCGCCATTGTACTGCTGCAAGCATGTGATCAGAAAAACCCCATCTCACGAAAAAGTAAGGTCCGGTGAAAATAAATTTATTCTGTAAATATTTTGGAATGTATTTCTTTATTGTGTAAATTTGGTCCTAGCTCATGCTATTGATATAGGAGGAGAAGAGCAAGGTTGGGAAGTGAAAATCAACAGGATTGTATTGCAGACATTGACTTTCACATTTTGGACCCACAGGTAAAGCGCCAGCTTACCAGGGTACTTTCCTTTTATCAGACAGTAGACACGGGAAATCAAAAAAGCCCGCTCCCTGTTTTCACTCCCGCCCTCTCTCCTCTTATTTTTTTATACCGTGTCGATCTTGCCTGAAACCATTCCCGGATTACTTTTTAAAAAATAGTTTATCTTTGACCCTTTATTCAAGGGGAAAATTTCGGTTTGTTTCCACTAAGCGATCTATCCGGATGAAAACATATATCAGGAGAAGGGAGAAAAATGAACAGCTCGTGGTGGTGTATGGAAGCTGGGGAACTGATGAAAACGTTTTTGCACCACTCTGCAATGATGAATTTGACTTCATTCTCTTTTACGATTACTCAGCTGATGAAGCGCTGGTACTTCCCGAGATGAAAACTTATACCAGGATCACTATTATAGGATGGTCTCTTGGTGTATGGGCTGCAGAATACCTGGCTCCCAGGACAGGCATCAGGGCAGACATGACAATTGCAGTTAACGGTACACCTTTTCCGGCCGATGACAGGTACGGTATCCCGCTGAATATATTCGAAGGAACGCTTAACAACATCTCCGAAAGGAACATGATGAAATTCTACCTTCGTATGTTCGGGGATAAAAAAACATACAGGATCAACAGCGACCGGATACCACACAGGTCAGTCAAATCACTTCATGATGAGCTCAGGTGGCTTTATAACCGGATAATGGAGCAAAAGGATCCGGGTTTCAGATGGGATTATGCCGTTACCAGCGAATATGACAGAGTATTTCCTGCCAGGAACCAGAAATCATACTGGGAAAATATTGAGACCACAAAACACATTGTACTGCCCCTGAATCACTATCTCTTTCACAACTGGTCAACTTACAACGATTTCATAAGCTTTGTAAAGAGCTGCCCTCCAAGAAGAAAAAGGAAAAGGAAAAAGCCTGAATAGGATCAGATGTCCCTGATCAGGACATTATGGCCAGATTTTGCCATGCACTTCTCAAATTTTGTAAGTATCTCATTCACCCTGTCCATCTCTCTGTTTTTAAGAACACTCCTTTGCTCCACCCCCATCCTGTCCAGTCTTGAGATAACATTACTGACAGTAAGCGAATTAATATCCATTCCTGGCTGAAAGTGTCTCTCCTTGCTGTCATTCCTGATCACTGTCGAAACAAGCCCCGCATTATTCAGATCCTGCATGATATCACGTACAAGTCTGACAGGAATTTTAAGAGTTACTGAAAGGATCTCTGAAGAAACCGGCGGCTCACCATTAACGAAGTTTTTAATGATCATCCTCATTATCATAAGGGTAATAGCACGCTTCTGAAAATGACTTATATTGAGAGCCTCAAACTCAAATTCATACCTCGAAACGTTCTGGTTGGCAAATGCCAGCTCCGCTCCCAGCAATACCACTATCCAGCTCATCTGCAGCCATACTATAAACAGAGGGATGGCTGCAAAGCTACCGTACAGCATGCTCAGCTTTGAAATGCCGAATTGCAGATCAATATAAAACCACTGCAGAAACTGAAGAATTGTTCCCGAGACTATTCCGGCAACAAAGGCCGATTTGAATTTGACCTTGGTATTCGGCATAACTATGAAAAGTAACGTCAGAATAAGCCATACAAGGAGGTATGGGGATGCCTTGATGAGAAAAGCAATGACAGGCTTGAAGAGATCGAGGATCGGCGCCTTGTCCATAAAATCAGCGAACTTGGTATTTATGAAAAGAGTGACACTGCTTGATAATATAAGGAGAACCGGCGCTATCAGCATAATCGTCAGGTAATCTGTAAATTTCCTGTACCATGCCCTGGGAACCAGTATCTCCCAGATATGGTTGAATGAACTTTCAATATGATTCAACAGCGACATCACAGACCAGAAAAGTACTATAACCCCTACTCCTGCAATATATCCCCCGTTTGTTGCCTTCAGTGCATTTTTTGCAATGGGAAGCACCCACTGGAGGACCTCCTGCTGTGTCGAAAGATTCTTTGTAAGCATCTGGGTAAGGTTCTGCTCCAGCCCGAATCCTTTGGAAATTGCAAAAACAATTGCTGCAACAGGAACAATTGATAGGACAGAATAAAACGTCAGCGCAGATGCCCTTATCTGAACCTTGTCATTCGAGAATCCGCGCGCGGCCAGAACAATTATCCTCAGCTGCCTGATAAGGATCGATTTGCGCCTTGACAATTCAGACAGCGGTGTATGCCAGATCGCATCGTTTATCTCTTTTATTTTTCTTATTGCCCAGGATAAAGGATTAGCCATAATAAAACTTTTTAAGAATACTTCTTATAAATGATGAGAATCCAGGAACTGCCATTACCCAAATATACGAAATAGCTGTAATAAAAATTATTGTAACTTTCAAGGCAGCTAACAACAGGATCATGAAGATCAATATCCTTGAATTTGCAGAAGGTGCCCGAAAAGCAAAGGGTTTAACTGTAATAATTGATGTTTTCAGGGCCTTTTCCGTCGGCTGTTATGCATATGATGCCGGTGCAGCGGCTATCATTGCCACAGGCACGGTGGATGAGGCATTTGTACAGAAAGTGAAATACAGGAATTCTGTCCTGGTGGGCGAAAGAGATGAACGGAAAATTGAAGGGTTCGATTTCGGCAACAGCCCGACTGAAATACTTATGGCCGACCTGAAAGGAATGACGGTAATTCATACAACCACTGCAGGGACGAACGGACTGATCAGTGCAGAGAAGGCCGACATAGTTTTAACGGGAAGTTTTGTAAATGCAGGGGCCGTGGTAAGGTACATTAAATCGGTTGACCCGGGTGAGGTGACGCTTGTCGCAATGGGATACAGAGGTGAGGAATCTGCTGAAGAGGATTTGCTATGCACAGAGATAATTGCAAACAGACTGACAGGCGCAAATGACGATTTCAGCGAAAAAATATCGGCACTCAGAGATACCTCTGGTAACAGGTTCTTTAATAAGGAAAATATAGGTTTCTCTCCCCCGTCAGATTTTTTTCTTTGTACTATGGCCGACAGGTTCGACTTTGTATTGAAAGCGATAAAAAGATATGATGGGAACATCAACCTCATGAAAATTGACATATGAGATTCCTTGACAGGATCAAAAGACCAACCCTGCTGCTCGATGAGATAAAGTGCAGAAGGAACATTGCAATGATGGCTTCCAAAGCAAGGTCATCCTCCGTCAGGTTCCGACCACATTTCAAAACTCACCAGTCATTAGCGATCGGGGAATGGTTCAGGGATGAAGGAGTAAGTTCGATCACCGTATCTTCGGTGATCATGGCCAGGCACTTTGCGTCAAACGGATGGAAGGATATAACAATTGCTTTCCCGTTGAATATAAGGGAAGCCGAAGATGTCAGGGAACTTTCACTCAGGACCGATATAAATATTCTTGCTTCGAACAATGAACATCTCTCACTTATAAAAAATGTTTTTAAAGGTAAAGCGGGCTGTTTTATCAAGATAAATACCGGCAACAACAGGAGCGGAACTGAATGGGACGATAGTGAAGAGATCATGCGAATAGCAGAGAGATTGACCGGCTCTGAATATCTTCGTATGGCGGGCTTCCTGACCCATGCAGGTCATGCTTACAAGGCATCATCGATAAATGAAATTATTGAGATATACAACGATACGTTAAAAAAGCTGCAATTTGTCAATGCTCTTTTTCCCGGGGCCGGGAGAATAATTTCTTCAGGAGATACACCATCATGCAGCGTGGTAGAAAATTTCAGGGGTCTTGATGAGATCCGTCCGGGTAATTTTGTTTTCTACGACCTCACACAGGAAAAGCTCGGGACGTGCAAGGCAGATCAGATAGCAGTGGCCGTGGCATGTCCGGTAGTAGAAAAGAACAAGAGAAAAAGAGAGATAATCATTTATGGCGGAGGGGTCCATCTTTCAAAAGAGAGCCTGACTCTCAGCGATAGCCGGAAAGTATTCGGGCAGATAGCGATCCCTGAAAAGAATGGATGGATTTTCCCTGATGAGGATGTTTACCTGAGATCTGTATCACAGGAACATGGGATCATATCAGCACCCGGATCATTTTTTGACAGCATTGACCCCGGCGATCTCGTCTGTGTCATACCGGTCCATTCATGCATGACCGCGGATATTCTGCGCGAGTACCACACATTTGACGGAAAGGTCATTTCAGACCTGTCGCCAAAATAGAAATGTCTGGATTTATACTATCCTCCAGATTTCTTATCTGTTCAGGACGAGATGAATTCTTATCAGAAAATCGGGAGGATATTCTTCCGTCGGTGGATCTCCCTGTAAGTGCAGAACATGCAGACCTTATAAAACCCGAAGAGATTCAGTGATACTTTAGCAGAATCAAGCTTTATCTCCATTCTGTCCCTGTACCGGATAAAGATACCGGCCAGAATCAAAGTAAGCCTGAAAGCTGAAAGCTTGTTATAAATTCCAAGCATCCTGACGGCTTCTGAAAAGGTCCGTTTATCTGTAACCTTGTCATAAAGCTGGCTGAGATTCTCAATGCCAAGCTTGGTTTTATTCAGGAATTCCCTGTTTGTTTCGAGGCCTTCGTGCACCAGGCCGTTATCGATGTGAAGTATATTGATGCCTGCCTTTCTTAACTGGTAACCAAGCAGTGTATCTTCGTGACCATATTGCTTAAGTTCTTCATTGAACCTGATCTTTGAAAATACCGATTTATCAATAAGAACATTGAATGTTGAGAAGGTAGAGTGTGGATGCTTGTTCCTCTCCGATGCCTTTTTCTGCTCCCTCATCCTGCCGTATTTCCACCTCAGGATCTTGTCAGGGTCACCGGGAGGGGTCTCGGGGTAAAGAACGCCGCCGCAGGAAACCTTGGCAGTGTTTATTGTTGGCAGCCATTTAAGCAGGTACGCTTCTGCCGTTCCCTTTATCATGGCATCTGCATCAATAAAAAGGAGATGATCACCCTTGGCTTCAAGAGCCAGTTTATTCCTGATAGCTGCCCTGCCTATGTTTTTCTCCGCAACAATAAGCCTGACGTTATCTCCCTCAAGAAACTGGTACTTGCTGCGGAATTCCGGAGACGAACCGTCATCACCTATAAGTATCTCACCATATTCAGGAACCTTGCTCAATCCATCTTTCATGCTGTGGACAAGTGCAACAATGTCATAATCGTTTACCGGAATCAGGATCGATATCATTTTCCCCCCAAATGTTCATGGTTTGAGCCCAAAAATACAACATATTTCCCAATAATCAATTCCCGAATCTTTGGCAAAGAAATTGCATTGACTATTTTTGTATCTCATTTTAATAATTCAGCCGATCTGATGAAAAAGGCATTTTTACCGCTTATCTTCCTTGTACTGTCATTGCCACTCTGTTCCCAGCAGAAACCAGGTTACCGGATATCGCTTTCAATGAACGGCCTTCGTGATTCAACTCTTTATCTTGCATATCATTTCGGCGATAAGCAGTATATCAAAGATACCGTCAGGCTAGATCATTACGGTCACGGAGTAATTGCCGGTAAGGAGGCGCTTCCCCAGGGAATCTATATGATAGTGCTGCCGGGGAGAAAATATTTTGAAATGCTGATCCCGGAGCAACAGAATTTCTCGGTATCCTGCTCCTATCCCGATTATTTTAAAACTCTTAAATTTTCCGGTTCTCCGGAAAACAGCGCGTTCATCGATTATCAGAGAAAATGGATGGCCATGCAGGAATATGCCGGTCAGCTTAATTCAAGGCTCAGGAATAATCAGCAGAGTAGCGACTCAGCGAAGGTTCTTGCCGGGTTGAGTAAGGCAAGCGATGATAAGATGAAAGCCTACCTGAACAGTGTCGTTCAGGACAACAAGGGCACCTTGCTGGGGGTCGTTGTCAGGGCAATTATTCCCGTTGATGTGCCAGAGTTTACAGTTCCAATGACAATTTCAAATCCTGATTCGGTAAAATGGATCATGTCGTACATGTACAATAAGGACCATTTTTTCGACAATATCGATCTTAATGATGAAAGGATATTAAGAACCCCTATTCTCTATAATAAGCTTGACGTTTACTTTTCGACCGTATTAATTCAGCATCCTGACTCAATAAACAGAGAGATCGACAGGATCTTTGCAAAATGTTCACAGAACAGGAAAGTTTTCCAGTTCGTGGCGGTTTTCCTTTTCAATCATTTCCGCGAAAGTGAAATAATGGGGCACGATGCCGTTGTGGTGAAGCTTGCTGATGATATATATCTTTCAGGTAAGGCGGACTGGACAACAAAAGAATGGAGGGATAACCTGAGGAGGGAGGTCGACAGGGTGAGGCCAAACCTTATCGGTGTAAAGGGACACGACCTGGTAATGAATACTTTTAACGGGGTGATGGTTTCATTGTACGACATAAAAAAGGAATTCGTGATCCTCTATTTCTGGGAACCGAATTGCGGCCACTGTCAGGAAGCTACTCCCAAGCTGAAAGCATATTACGACGAAGCAAAAAACGAAGGCGTGGAAGTTTTTGCTGTCTGTACCCAGGCCGACAGAGCCAAGTGGGAGAAGTATATCCAGGACAATAAGCTCGACTGGATAAACGGATGGGACCCGCAGAGAGCCTCCAATTTTGACTATTATTATAATGTCACCTCAACGCCCAGCGTATTTATTCTTGACAGGAACAAAAAAATAATTGCGAAGAAGCTGCCTGTTGAACAGATAGGAGCATTTATTCAGAACTACCGGAAGTATCAGAAGTCTTAATATCTCCGGCTTTGCCAAGCCATTTAACCAGATCATAAAGCGAGGAGAAAGCGAAAACTTCGGTTCCTCTGTTTGCTTGCCATTTTATACCATTGTCACGGGCTATGACTTTGATCCTTATTCCTCCGACGGTATCCGAAGCTTCAAAGCCAGCACGGTTGGCAGCTTTTTCTGTCCAGTACTTTACTATTCCGTCCGCCTCAATACCTACCATCCCGCGCATTTCCCTTCTGTATGAAAAGGTTGCATCAGAAGAATTGAATTTTACGACCGATCCGGCGAAAAGCTTTTCAAATGAACCGTTAAGAATTAGATCTTCAGGAGCACCATCGGAAAACGAATCAGCTGAGATAAGCCAGATACGGTCAGATTCGCCAATGGCGGTAAGCATGTCATGCGTCGAAAAAATAATTGTTTTGCCTCTGCTGAAAGAAAGATCATGCAGAAGGTGGATCATCTCGTACCTGCTCCTAATGTCGAGAAATGCAGTTGGCTCGTCCATCACCAGTATCTCGGCATCCTGGGCCAGTATCCGGGCTATCATTGCACGCTGCCTTTCACCATCAGACAGTTCATTGATATATCGTGCCGTAAAATCTTCAAGGCCGGTCTTCCTTATGGCATCAGCCACAAGTTCATGGTCCTCCTTTTTAAACTTGCCGGTCCAGCTGGTATGAGGATATCTACCCAGCCTCACCAGGTCAATCACCTTCATATTATTAACCCTGACGGGTTCAGTTGAAATGTAACCGATATTTTTAGCAAGATCATATCTCTGATAATCCGCCAGCTTCTTCCCCCTGATAATAACATTGCCTTTGAGTGCAGGATGCAGTCCGGTGATTGTTCTCAGCAACGTGCTCTTGCCGGTCCCGTTCTGTCCTATGAGGGCGATAAGCTCACCTTTTCTGACAGAAGCGGTGAGTGAAGGAATGAGTGCTGATCTCCTGCCACCGGACCTGTAGCCGATAAGAAGTGATTCAAGAGATAATATTTTTCCCCCGCTATTCTCCATCAGAATGATCCCGAATATTTGCGGTTCCTGAGAATTACCCAGATGACTATAGGAATTCCGACCAGTGATGTCACCGAATTGACAGGCAGGACCTTCTCCGAGCCCGGAAGCTGTGAAATTATGTCACTGGCAAGCATTATAAGACAGCCCAGGAGAATAGTGGAAGGTAACAGAAGCCTGTGATCGGATGTTCTGAAAATTATCCTGGCTATATGAGGAACTGCTATTCCGATAAATCCTATCGGCCCGCAGAATGCTGTTACGCTTCCTGCAAGGATGCTCGTACCTGCAAAAATGATCACCCTGGCCAATGTAATGTTGAGCCCGATGCTTGTTGCATAATTCTCGCCGAGCAGAAGTGCATTCAGCATTTTAACTGAGCCCAGACTAAGAATCAATCCTAAGGAGATGGATATAGCCAGTACCTGGACCTGTCCGGATGTCAGGTTGCCAAGACTTCCCATGGTCCAGATGACATATGTCTTAAGCATCGTTTCATTGCTGAAATACTGCATTATGCTGACGATTGCCGATATTCCGCTGGCCAGCATGATACCGAGTATAAGCACTGTCATAATATCCCTGACCCTAAGGGAAATGAACATTATCAGTATCATAACCGCCCCTGCTCCGATCCACGAAGCTGCTGCCAGCGCCCAGTTGCCAAACCATCTGAGACCTTCGGCCGTTACTGACCCGTGAAAGCCCAGAATGACAAAAGCCACTCCCAGGCTGGCGCCTGAGCTTATACCAAGAACATAAGGTCCGGCCATCGGATTCCTGAAAACCGTCTGCATCTGCAGCCCGCTTACTGAAAGTGCCATTCCTACCATGGCTGCTGTTATTGCCTTTGGTATCCTGAATTTCATAAGAATTGTCAGCAGCTGCCTGTCCCCTCCCCTGAATAATGTATGTATGATCTCTGCAGGCCTTAAGCTGACGGATCCAAGGATTATATCAAGGAAGAACATAATGAGACAAAGAAAAGTAATGATAAGGAACAGCATCCTGTAGCTCAGCATGGATCCCTCCGGATTCAAGCCTGTAGTTATATCAGCTTTTTTCAGATCCACGGCCTTACCTGATCTTTCTGTAATAGTAGCAGATGTAATCTGGAAAAATTTCAGGGTGCAGTATTGAGGCCACATCCTTCAGTATAATCTGTGGATTCACCGAACCGCTCTCCCAGTAGTCATTTCCGCCATTATCAGCCACCCTGTTGTTATTATTATAAAGATTACCTTTTTTGAAAGCCGGAATTTCCCCCAGTCTGTTATCAATCGTTAGTATTTCTCCTGGCTCCTGAACATTGCTTATATTCAGCCAGTAATCGGCATTCATCGCTTTCCTCCAGACGCTCTCCAGCCCATAGGGCATGGAGGCTTCCGCAGTGGTCTCCTTCCAGATATAGTTACCTCCGGCATCTGAGATCAGCCTGCTGATAAATGAATTGCCGGGTGAAACATACCATGTGTCTTTCCATGGAAGTCCCAGCAGTACCGATGGTCGTGCAGAGGTTTTTTCGCTTATAAACTTCTTTATTGAATTGTACTCGTCCACGATCGATGAAAACAGCTCATTTGCCTCCTTCTCCTTTAAAAAGAGAGCCCCAAAGACCTTGATCCATTCAGCTTTTCCCAGAGGATCGTTTTCGAGATAATCGGCGTTGAACATTACTTTAATTCCAAGCTCTTTCAGTTTGCCGGTATAACCCGATGACTCACCCCCGATACCATAAACCATTACCAGATCAGGATCCAGTTTCACAATGAGCTCCCCATTCAGGTTTTCATTGTACCCTACATCCTCGATCTTTCCTGCATTAACTGCCTTACGCAGCTTTTCATCATAAAGCAGGTCCGCTCCTGAAATGCCTGTAACCTTATCCGTTTCTCCCAGAGCAGAGATCATTGACAGATAAGTTGTCGACATTGCTATGATCCGGCTGACAGGGGTCCTTATTACGCGCGATGTGTCATAACCCTGCGGAATGGTCTCACCCCTTTTCACCAGGTAATACACCTGGTTGACATTTACTGCACCCTGCCAGGGATCAATAATTGTAAGTATCGAGATACCATCTTTCTTTTCAAGGGTAAATCTTTCAGCATAGCTGATTTCCGATAATGGGGACCTTCTTTTCTTATCAGATGCGGAAGGACTGTGCGAACAGCTGCTGATCGCCGCAGTAAGACAAAAGAATATGAACGCTTTGTTACAGTTCATTTACAAGCCGATGACCAGTTTATGAACCTCTCTACTGTTCCCAGATGTGATCAGGAGGTAATAGATCCCTTTCCCCAGTGTAGTGATATCAAGTTCTGCGTCACCCGGGAAATCATCTTTAAGGAGCCTTGTAAGTACCATCGCCCCGCGCATATCATAGAGTGTAATGGTTACATCCCGGATCATGTTGTCCGATGCGATATAGAGCCGTCCGTGAGCCGGATTGGGGTAAACTTTAAATCCCGGCGCCTCGGATTTCTGAGTTGCGACAGCATCGGGCACCGGATTACCAATTGTGACTACCCTGACACCCAGTGAGACAGACATGGGAGCAGTCGGATGATGTGTAAATTGCTCCCATGCTTCGTCTTTGTTGAACCAGGCACTATTCAGTGCAGAATCAACGCGGTCTGGTGAATGAAAAACAGCGTACTGCCTTATTTCCGAAATTGCAGAAGTATGATAATAGATACGCCATGCCACGTAAAAGTTAGTGCTTACCGGAATTATTTTTTTAAAATCCACCTTCACTGTAAAGGAATCTTTTGCTTCATCCAGCAGGACCTGTTGTCTGGCAATAACTGAACCCGGAACACTCCCGTCAGCAAGTATGAAAACGGATGCTGAGTCTGCAGCGCTCAAGTAGTTCACTTTTGCAATATTGATCAGAACTTCACTGATCTCCTTTCCCTCAGGATTCTTGAAATATTCGGCATACATCACCAGGCTGTCGCTGTTATATCCGGTCGAATAGCCTGTACCTCCTGAGGTATAGGGGGTAATGGATAGCTGTTCGGCAGAAGAAATATTCGATAAGGTGTCAACGGTAAGAAGATTCGAGGCATAGGGATCACGTCCATCGAATTTCTTGAGTCCAGTCACTGCCGGATCGATCCACCCCTTCAGCTGCATCCACAGAACTGACGAAAGGTTATATGAAATGCTGAGTTTTGCAAAGTAATCATTAATAGAGAGACCGCACTCGGCTTCCCCTCCCGTAAGCAAGCCTACGATCCTTTTGTTCTGGTCGAACAGGGGGGAGCCAGAAGAGCCTCCTTCAGTAGTACCGCTGTCCCATTGAAGGATCCTCCAGAAGCCATCAGTCATGTATCCGGTGAAGGTATCTGTTACCGGCTGGTTATTGTCGGTTGAAATTTTCTTTACGTCTCCCATCGGATGATGGATCACTGCAGAATTACTCGGGATATTCCCCGTAACGTCCCAGCCAGCCAAGTACGGATGATAGATGAATGGAGGAAAGGATGTAAGCTCGACAAGTGTAAAATCAATTTCAGGATTCATTGAACGCAGTACCGCACCTGAAATGGAGTGATAGGCAAGTCCGTCCGGTCCGCCGCACCATGGACTCTCATATCCGAAGACAAAGATCGAGTTTGCCGCATCACTATCATTTGATATGCAATGCTGGGCAGTCATAAACAGAGGCCTGTTCTGCTGGTTAGTGTTATTTACGAGCACGCCTGAACAAAGTTCATCACCGTTGATAATTATCCTGCATACCGCTCTTTTCTGATCGGTATATGCTGCCCCTTCAGGACAATTGATATCAACATTGCACGGCTGAGATGTTCCATAACGGCTATCCTTGGCTTTAGAACCAAAAATACCCAGAAAATCATGGGAAACCTGCGATATGCCGATGGTCCCATGCCATTCTGAACCCTCAGGTACATGATATTCAAGAACAAGGTTCTCGCCCGGGACTGGCATAACAGGCAGAACGCCGGAAGGATTGTTGTTATCATTTGCGAACGCGCCCCTGATCGTTGTCCGATCCGGGTCGTATACATAAACATATGCTCCTTCAGGTATTTTGAAAGGTTTAAGAATTACGTTAAGTGACCTTGCTGTGGCAGAATGTATACCGATAGTCCAGATAATCTCAGCCCCGGACCTCTTTATAAATCCCGAGTTTTCAGGTTTCAGATTGACAGGCACGGGAAAGGCAAACTGGAATGGCTGGTCCTTGGGCTGCTTTAATCCGGCAAGTTTCTGAAGTATGGCACTGTCCACTGAGACCTCGTACCAGTTGTCAATTTTAAATCCCGATATCTGTCCGACAGGTGACTCAAGCTGGGCCAGGCATCTCCCGGCAAAAGCTGTAAATAGAAAAACAGCAATTTTGATGCTTCTCATAGGACCGGATCGTTCGTTTACAACAATTTTATCACAAGTTAATTTATTTTTTTTTGAAGCAGAGATAACCGGGAATTATATCGGTTCGTGCCGAATCCCTTATCGTTCCGTCCTTTGCTATCCTGAGAAGGTAACCCTTTTGCTGATAGTCAACAACATTGGTAGCAAATAATTCGTTGCCGGTATCGCTGAGCCCTATCTTGTAGAAAATTCTGCCCTCTGATCTGACCAGCGGCTGTTGTGGCAGGGAAGTCGCGACGACAGGCATCATCCAGATGCCTCCATTTATATAATACAGGGTATCTCCCCCGGTGTTTATTCTTAGAGTTGAAGGATAATCAGACTTTGACGGGAAGGCAAACCTTTTCTCAATTGAATCATTGGAGGTGTTTATACTCATCAGCTGAGGAAAATATTCTCCGGAATAACCACCTGAACAAAGGACCCAGATGTTGTCGTTCTTATCAAGCGCCATGCTTTCAGGTTCATGGCCTACAATTATGGAATCAATTACCTGGTCAGTAATCGTATTTACCACCATTATCTCAAATCCCGAGACCCAGCATGAGATATATGCCTTATCACCAATCTTCAGAACAGCTTCCGAGGTTCTCCTGATATTGATACTTCCAGTTATGCTGTTTGTGACCAGGTTCACAATTGCTATCTCCTTGGAATAAAGGCTGGTCACATATGCTTTTAAGGAATTTATAAAGAGAATATTCCTGGGAGAATTAAGACCCGTAATCGTCCCGGTCGATTTGAGCGTGTTTGGGTCGGTAACCTCTATCTTACCTGAATTATTCACAACTATATATGCATAGTCACCTGAAAGAGCCATTGAATAAGGAACGTCACCCAGCGGTCTGCCATTAACAGTGGAAAAAATATCATTGAAGATCTTCATGGAATCCAATGAAAAATAGGATAATGATCCGTTTCCTGCATTGAAATTTCCTTCATTAACAATAAAGAGGCCATTGCCGCTGAAAATTGTTCCAGAAGAATTATTGCTGCCCGATCCATTGTCGAACAGGCTGCAGGATGCAAGACTGAACATCAGAATGACTGCAGCAGACAGATTTGTAATATTCATATCGGCTTGATAAACTGGTAAGTTACTGAAAACATAAATGATCTTCCGGGCATGGGATAATAAGCAATGGATTCATACCTTACATTGAAAATATTTTCTGCCTTAAGACAGAAATTAAAAGAGTTGATCCCGGGTTTTAACCTGAAACCAGCTATAAGGTTGCTGAGCATATACGCCGGCAGGTATTTTGAATTATCAGTTTCAGTATACCTTTTCCCGGTTAGATCTGTAAGAAAAGTTGCATAGAAGCTTCCATAATCAATTCCAAGTGAGACATTAAACTGGTTCTCAGGAACATAAATCAATTGTTTGTACCCTGCATCACTTTTGTCATCTATAGAATGAGCCAGGTTCAATGAATATTGTAGCTTGAATCTTAAAGACGTGCTGCCTGATTTAACTCTGATCCCAAGTCCGGCCTCTGCTCCGGAAACGGCAACCCTGGAAATATTCTCCGGCGACCAGATGGATGTCTCACCCGGGATCCATTCGATCATATCCCAAATTTCCGAACTGTAGAGAGTAAGTTCAGGATCGAATTCTATTCTTTCAGACGCCTTTTTCTTCATGTCAACTGACAATTCGCCTGAGTAGCTGTACTCATTTTTTAATCCGGAATTTCCGCCAGGATTCCAGTAAAGATCATTCATTGCTGGGACTTTTGAATTCCTTGAGAAATTCATTCGCAAGAAAACATTTTGCTTTGGAGCAATATTCATATCGACCCCTGCAGAGAAATCGGGAAGAAGAAATTTCCCGTTATCTGCAATATCTCTTAAAAGAAAAGAAAAACCAAGATTCTTCCACAAAGTCATCCTGTCCGAAACAGACACCGTAGAGATGTTCCTTGATTCATGATCACTGTAATTTACCGAATTGACAAGTTCAAGCTCATTATTCAGCACTACCCTAATCAGATTTTTACCCCCGACAGGTGCTTCTGCTGCTACTTTTGCAAAAAGAGTATTGCTCCTGTTATCTGAATATATCGATGCTGACTTGTTGACATAGAGCAATTTATCATCGAACCAAGCCAATGATGTCTCAAGAGAAACATTGTCAAGAATCCTGTCATGACTTATCATGGTTCTTAACGACCGATCTACCTGGCTTTCTGAACCAGGTGTCTGTACAACCAGCATATTTGAAGGCAGCTCCCTGTCGGCATGGCTGTACCAGATATCGACCGACGTTACTGATTTCTCACCTCTGAAATAGAATTCCTGCATTAAATCATTCTTTGTTACTGCAGCATCGGTTCTCCGTTCCATTATCGGAGAGGAATATCCTGCATCATTAAGATATCTGAAGTCGTTTTCAGAGGAAGTAATATATCCGCGTGTAACAGATTGAAATTTATCTGTTCCTGCCCTGAGGCTCATCAATCCGGAGTATGTTCCAAAACTTCCGGCTCCCGCATCCAGAGACAGGCATGTCTCGTCTTTCCAGTCAGGTCTTGTCCAGAGATTGACCGTGCCTCCCAGCCCGCCACTGCCCATTATCATTGAGGCTGCCCCGCTGAGTACTCTTACCCCGTCGATGAACCCTGCCGGGACGAGCGACAGGTCGGCCTGCCCCAGCGTTGGCGAATTGATGCTGAAATCATTCCACAGAAGCTGGGTATGACTTGCTCCGGTACCGCGGAAAGAGATCGTGGAGATAGCTCCCGGTCCGTAATTCTTGACAAAGAGAGGAGTGTTCTCAGATATGACTGATGATATATCGGTAAGCTTGTAATCTTTCAGGACCATACTATCGATCGAATGATCCATAAAACCATTCAGTACCGATGGTTTAGAGCTGCTTTGTACAATTATCTCTTTTACCCTGACAGTATCGTAAGAAAATGTGTTTTGCCCACTTAGAACAGAAGGAATAACTGTTGCAATAAATAGAATAAAGTTCCTCATCCTGAAAATAAGCTGAATGATCCGTCAAAATTCTGCCAATCTTCAGAGCTTATCGGAAAAACAGGGGGAATCATCTGCTGATCCGGCGCTTTTTTTCCCGAAAGCTTAGAACAATTGACCGTGTCTGGCAGGTCTTCTGACTTATCCCGGTTCCTGAAGCCTTCCCATCCTTTCTGGATCAGGACAGTGGCAGGTTTTTCGGAAACGCTGATCGCTTTCGGCGAACGGGCATCACAGCAGCGGGTACTGTTACGGATTCAAACCGTATTCCCTTTTCATTGCAGCATTTGGCTGCAACACCACAACATCACAAATATAATCTATTTGGTGCCAACTTGAGGCAGAGACCAATCATAAAATATAAACAACTGTTGAAAAGATATTTTACAAAGGAGATTCTTTCTTTTCCTTCCGGAGCTTTACCTCAATTTTCCTGTGTTCATTCTCCCTGAGCTCAAAAAAAGTGACCGAGGAAAGGATCCGACTGTCATTCAGCCTGTTGCCTGTAACAAGCATGTAATAACCCGGAGAGAGAGCCAGCTCATCCCTGAAATCTGTTATCTTTTTATTGTAATCGTATTCAAGAGTATTGTACTTTCCATTTTCAAATCTTGCAATGGTAAAATTTATATAATATTCGGGGACCGGCTGCTTTTCAACAGAGACAAATTTGATGTACCCTCTGGAACCGGGACTGGAATTATCTCCTTTGAAAAATACGTCATGCCACACACCTGCCAGATAATATTGCGCCCTTTTACTCCCCGGCTCTAGTCGTGCAGCGATACCTATGGTCCTGCAGATCGCAATAAAAAAGATATCTCTTGAGAAGATGTCAGCCATTTTCAGGTTATAAACCCCTGAAGGGGAGACAGGTGTCCTGTAATAGTTATCGGTATCATTCACAGCGACATGTTCCCTGACATATCTTACAACAATTTCCGGATCTCTTGAAGCTTCGGCACGAATATTATCGGGCAGCATTTTTTTAAGATAACCACGCCAGGGAACCAGCATCTCATCTGCTATTCTTGGATTGAGCACATAATTATAATAAACCTGTTCATCATAACCCATCAGTGACTTGTCATATCTTATGCTGTTTGTAAGGTGATCCCTGAGTACCTCCTCTTTTGTATCTCTCAGATCTTTATCCGTGATCAGGGTCAGCAGCCTGACTGCTAGTGGTACATCGGCAGCTTTTGTGCCTGATATGAAAGATGATATCTCCTTATAGTTCCCCATGCTTCTCGCCATGATACTCTTAACAGCAGAAGTGTCAGCTCCTTTCATGACTGCAAGTGAGACTGCTTCACCTGGCTTCATCCATGATCCCGCATATTCCTGACGGATCCTGTTCTCCGCATCCAGCCGCTCATTGTTCTTCTTTACAAGTTCAGTATCCGGACCTGGGAAAGGTTTTCTGGTCACGGGTACACCCAGGTCATATTCATAATAACCATTAGCTTCCGGTTTCCTGTCAATGACAATTGTCAGAGTATCCGTAGAGCTTACAGTAATTTTACTGTAATTAAAATCATTACCACGGTGAGCCCAGATCATCAGGTCACCAAGGCCGGTCTCAAAATGACATAAGCCGTCAGCTCCGGTCCTGACAGTTGCAATGGGATAAAACTCAGAATAGTTGTAAAGCTGGAACTCTATATCAGTTCCTGCTGCAGGTTTGCCAGCTGAATCAAGAGTCTTTACATAAATCTTCCTGGTGACCGCATATTTTGACAGGTTGTTTATAAAAGAATAATTCCTGGTGCCGGAGATCTCGCCTGTTTCCCCGAAGGGAGCGCCAAATGATTTTGCGTAAATAAGCATAGCACGTCGGGCTGGTTCGGTAAACCATCCCCTGTCCAATACCGGCTCGGGCTCGCAGGCTCCCATATAGTACCAGATCCCGTCGATCCAGACCTCAACCCAGGCGTGATTATCGTCGCAATGTGCCCATCTTGGCGTATATACCTGCCGGGCCGGTAAACCTGCGGTTCGAAGCGCAGTGACAGTAAAAGTCGACTCTTCACCGCACCTGCCGCGGGAGGAAAGAATAGTACTCAGTGGAGATGAGGTCCTGTCATCGGATGCCTGGTATGCGACTTTTTCGTGGCACCAGTGATTGACCTCGAGGGCTGCCGCTTTTGCATCCAATCCCTTAATTCTTGATGAAATTTCGTTGTAATATTCCATCCTGAACCTGTCGAGGTTCTCATTATTGACCCTTATCGGAAGAACGTAATGCAAAAAAATTTGTTCAGGTATTGACTTCCCCCATGGCAGTTCTTTCCTGGTCCGAAGTGCGATTCCGACATTTTCAAGAAAAAAATCGTCGTTATAATCGGCCAGGTCAGACAACGGCATATAAGCGAAAAGAAATTCCATTGCCTCTTTTTGTTGAGCTGGAATATTTTTAGCCTGAAAAGAGAATAGCTCCCTTTCCCTGTTTTTTGCCATTAGAGTACGGGCCAGGTAATCCTTCCTGACTTTTTCCCTATACTGACCATCATTGATAAGATGATCGCCCTTGCAACTTATGATCGCGAGTGAAAGGCCTGTAAGAAAGGCAAGAAATATAATCTTCATTTTCAGAAAGCGACTATAATGTTCCGCATGATTTTCTGACTATCAGCTCCGGTGCAAGATTTACCTGTCTTTTATATTTTCCCTTCCCTGCATTTTTCACCTCTGTCCAGATCATATTTGCAGCTTTAAGGGCAAGACCTGAAAATGGCTTTTTAAGACTTGTCACTGGGCAATGGAGAAGGTTGAATCCAATGCCCTCTTCCAATGAAATTATAGCAATATCCTGCGGCACGCGGATTTTCCTTTTCTGCAGGGCAGACATCACCGGGTATACCATGTTTGCATGGATCATTACCAGTACCTGAACGCTGAACGGTGGCCTCATGTACTTCTCGATCAGGGTAAAATCAAATTCATCGTCAGGCGCCGGCGTCTTTATTTCCAGATTTTCAGGCTTATTGATCCCATCAACAGATGAGAGTGATTGCATTAATTCAATAATTACAGGCTCGTCTGTATGCCTGGTTTTTGGATCTGAGACCAGCAGAATATTCTTATAGCCAAGCTTTCCGATATGGTTTGCTACAAGAGCTGTACCGGCAAGGTGATCCGTTGAGACCGTGTTCAAACGCAGCCTTGAAATATTTTTTTCAAGGAGAACAAACGGGTAATCAGTGCTCCGAAGTGTCCGGATGGTATATTCATCCGCAGCTTCGCCAACTATTATAAGTCCGCTGTAAAATTTACGGAAGGCTGATATCATTCTGCCAAAACGCTGATCGTCAGGATCTTTGGTTATCAGCGAGAAACCAATTCCGATGCTCGAAAAAGCTTTCTGGAGATATGGCGTTATCTCATAAATAAACGGATCCTGTGCTGAAGGGACGATCATGCCTATCACACCAGGCTTATCCTCAACAGGAAATGTTTCCTCCCTGCTTTCTGATGTGTCGAAATATCCCATCTGGCGGGCAAGGGCCAGAACCTTTTCCTGAGTATCTTTCCTGATCCCATGCTGGTCAGCTTTGTTGTTCAAAACAAGAGAAACTAAAGTACAGGAAACGCCAAGCCTGGCGGCTAAATCTTTATTCTTAATTTTTTTCCCCATTTTCCCATAAATTGGATGTACTAAATTAAGTACATTTTTTAGAACAGGGGATCGTTAGAAAAAGAATTAACAATTTATAACATTTGAATGCCCTAGCCTCTTATCTTTTAGGAGGGTTTATACCTCTCTGACGCGCAGCTTCTTCAAGCCTGTGCTGCCATTTTGATTTCTGCACGGGTTTTTTCCTGTTTTCCTCCAACTTTGCCAGAACTGCATCTGCGTTAATAAAACGTTTAGAGACCAGGTTCTGAAAATATGTCAGGATATTGGCAAGAAAATAATAGTAGGTCAGTCCTGAGGAAAAATTATTCAGGATCAGCATGAACATTACGGGCATCATGTACATCATTGCCTTCATGCCCGGCTGATCAGAACCCGGTTGTGAACCTGTCATCTTCATTGTCAGTAAAGTTGAAGCTGTCATAAGCAGCGTAAAGAGGCTGACATGGCTTCCATACATTGGAATCGTGAAGGGAAGATTTAGTATAGAGTCGTAAGTAGAAAGGTCTGTTGCCCAGAGGAAATGTTCCTGCCTGAGCTCTATTGATGTGGGGAAGAAACGGAACATTGCAAAGAGGATAGGCATCTGCAACAACATTGGGAGGCAACCTCCCATCGGGTTAACACCAGCACGCTTGTACAGGTCCATCTGAGCCTGTTGCTTTTTCATTGCATCTTCTTTCTTCGGGAATTTCTTGGCCAGCTCATCAACCTGCGGCTTAAGTACCGCCATTTTTGCCTGTGACTGATAAGACTTGAATGTGAGCGGGAAAAGCACAACCTTAATGATAATGGTAAGAATAAGGATTATTAGCCCGTAATTCCTGATGTAGTGGTTGAGCCAGTTGAAGATCGGGATAATTATGAATTGATTGATCCATCTTGTAATATTCTTTCCTAGCGTTACGAGCTGTTCAAGCTGGTATCCTTCCCGCTTAAGCGTGGTAAAATGATTAGGGCCAAAATAAAGTTTCAGGCTGACAGGCTGCGGGCTGACCACATTAAAGGGAACTCCGGCTTCAGCTGTGAAATACCTGAGATATTTTGGCGATGCGATGGTCCGGGTGGAAGATATCGAAGCATTCTGGAAGAACTCGCTGTTCAAGAGAACCGCTGAGAAGAACTGATCCTTGAAGGCTATCCAGCTGAGCTTCGTTGTTATATCTGCCTTTTCAGACTCTTTACGCGACCTCTCGCTGAATCCGTTTACCTCATCCTGGAAGTACTTGTATTTAATGGTCGTATAGCTTTCCTCGTTCTGCCTGCCTTTTTCTTTCTGGGGAATATACATCCTCCAGTCCAGTGTGATGTTGCTCTGGTTTGATGCAACAACTCCGTTCATCGAAACAAAGTTGACCTTGAGGTCAACCATGTATTTATCAGGAGGCAGGGTATAGGTGTATTCAATATACTTGCCTGAATCGGCATTTAATCTTAGGGTAACACTCCGGGGATCTTTTGTTACAATATAGGATCTCTCAGGTGATACAGGCTTGAAGAACAGATCGTTAGTTTGTACCGGCTTGTTATCTGATGTGAAAAAATTAAATCCGAAAACAGTTGAATCACCGCTGAAAAGGATCAGCGGAAGCGAATCGAATGTTCTGTAATCCTTCAGTCGTGCCGAATAGACTCTTCCTCCCTTCAGAGATATTTTAAGCTCCAGCTTATTATTCTCAAGAGTAATGAATTCATTCTCCCCTATGGATGAAGCTGAAAATGGGCCCAGAAGCTTGACTTCCGGCTTGACCTCTCCCTTCTGTTTGTTACCGGTAAGTGAAGTAGCCTGAGCGGTAATTGTTGAATCTGCTTTTGTTTCGCTTGAAGGAACTCCAAGTTTTGAATTTATCTCGCTTACCTTGAGCATAACATCGGGCTGATTGGGTTTGAGCCTCATGGCCGTCATATATACTGTCCGTGCATCTTCGAGGTGTCCGTTACTGTACAGTGAATCGGCCGTTACGATCATCTTCTGGTATGCCTTGTTATTCCGGCTGTTATTGTAAATGCTGAAACCAATAAAAATTGCGAAAATCAGTATAATTCCTGTTATAGTATTTCTGTCCATTATTCAGGGTGTAGTATTAATTTGTTTGATCTCTATTTTGCGATGCAGGCTTTTATGAACTGCACGAAAAGAGGATGGGGGCTGACGACCGTGCTGCTGTATTCGGGATGAAACTGCACTCCTATAAACCATTTAAGCGAAGGTATCTCCATTATCTCCACCAGGTCCGACTCGGGGTTTATGCCGACAGGTATCATTCCATGATTTTTGAAATCTTCAAGGTATTTATTATTAAATTCATAGCGATGACGATGTCTTTCGGTTACTTCATGTTTACCGTAGGCCTTGTAAGCCTTTGATTTCTTGTCTATAACGCATTTATAGCCTCCAAGCCTCATTGTTCCTCCCTTGTCGATGATGCTCTTCTGTTCCTCCATAAGGTCGATCACCGGGAATTTTGTCTTGTGATCTATTTCTGTTGAATGGGCACCTTCAAGGCCCAGAACATTACGGGCAAATTCTATGACGGCGCACTGCATGCCAAGACAGATGCCAAAAAATGGGATGTCATTTTCGCGGGCATACCTGGCAGTAGCTATTTTCCCTTCAATTCCCCTTGATCCGAAACCAGGGGCCACAAGTATTCCGTCAAGTTTTCCAAGCCTCTTTTTTACATTATCATTGTTGATCTCCTCCGAATGAATTAACTCTACCTCCACCTGGCATTCATTCATTGCACCGCTGTGAATAAAGGATTCAGCTATAGACTTATAGGCATCGGGCAATTCAACATATTTGCCGACCAGTCCTACACGAACCTTGTGTTTGGGATTCTTAAGCTTCCTCAGAAATTCCTTCCAGTTTGCGAGATCAGGCTTGGATCCCACCGGAGAAGCAAGTTTCCGAAGAACAGTAAGGTCAAGCCTTTGCTCCAGCATTCTGATTGGCACTTCATAAATTGTTGAAACATCAACGGATTCAACCACCGCCTCTACCTCAACGTTGCAAAAAAGGGCAACTTTCTTTTTCAGTTCGGCTGACAGCGAACGTTCTGACCTTAGAACGAGTATATCGGGCTGGATTCCAGCCTCAAGCAATGCCTTTACTGAATGCTGTGTAGGCTTTGTCTTTTGTTCACCGGAAGCGGAAAGATATGGCACCAGTGTGAGATGGATCACCAGGCAGTTGTGAGAGCCTACTTCCCACTTTAGCTGACGGACTGATTCAATATAGGGCAATGATTCTATGTCTCCGACAGTCCCTCCTATCTCTGTAATAACAATATCAAATTTATTGACTGATCCAGCAAGTTTGATCCTTCTTTTTATCTCGTCTGTTATATGGGGGATCACCTGAACGGTTTTACCAAGGTAGTCACCTTTTCTCTCCTTATTTATGACGGACTGGTAAACCCTTCCTGTTGTAACGTTATTGACCTGGCTTGTCGGTACATTCAGAAACCTCTCATAATGACCAAGGTCAAGGTCAGTTTCCGCACCGTCAAGTGTAACATAGCATTCCCCGTGTTCATAAGGGTTCAAAGTCCCCGGGTCTACATTAATGTAAGGGTCAAGTTTCTGGATCGTGACAGAATATCCGCGTGCCTGAAGCAGCTTAGCAAGGGATGCGGAAATAATTCCTTTACCCAGTGAAGAGGTCACTCCTCCTGTTACAAATACATACTTAACGTCAGCCAAGGCCTGTAGGTTTTAAATTAAAGATCTGATCCTTTTATTTTTATTCATCGATGCCTGACTGGTCTATCAGTCTGACCTTTTCTTCAAGCATTTTAATCGTTTTTTTAGCATTATCGATCTTATCCTCAACTTCCCTGATCATTGTATCGGCATTTGTCGATTTTGCAAAGAATCCTATATTGTTTTCCCAGAGTACTATATCGCTTTCAAGCTGCTTGATCTTCGTCACAAATTTATCTCTTTCATTTCTGACCTTGCGCGATGCCTTCGGATTGGTTTTGAGATTATCCAGCTTGGTCCTGTATTTAAGGATACTCTTGTCATCCTCTCCTATCTTGAGCCTGTCAAACTGCCTGTTAAGGGCAGTTCTGTACCTGTTTGTTATCTCTTCCTTCATATTGAAAGGAACAAAGCCTATGTCGGTCCATTTTTTCTGGATATCCTTAAGCCTGTCAAATGCAACCTGGACGTCACTACCGGGTTCGAAGGATTCAAGTTCCTGGATAAGGGTCTCCTTGGCTTTCAGATTATCTTCATATGAGGTATCAAGATCTGCAAAAAACTCAGACTTTTTGTTGAAGAAATAATCACATGCTTTTCTGAACCTTTTCCATATCTTCTCAGATTGCTTCCGCGGAACCGGACCGATCTCCTTCCACTCCTTCTGTAGTTTTATCAATGCATCTGAAGTGGCTTTCCAGTCGGTACTTTCCTGGAGTCCCTCTGCCTGGATGCACAATTCTGTCTTCAGCTGCAGGTTATTCTGCTGAGTCTCTTTATTCCCGGCATAGAAGTTCCTCTTTTTCTCAAAGAATTCGTCGCAGGCATTGCGGAACCTCTGGTATACCTTGTTATTCTGTTTTTTGGGAGCAAAGCCAAGCGTTCTCCACATTTTCTGGAGATCAACCACCACCTCGGCTTTCTCGTCAAAGTCCTTGAATGATGTAAGCTCAGAAAGATTTATCTCTTCTACCTTTTCGCACAATGCCATCTTAGCCTCGAGGTTCTTGCGCTGGTCATCCTTCTGTTTCTCAAAATATTCATGATGCCTCTTGTTTATCTGTGATGTGGCCTCCCTGAATCTTTCCCATATTTCATTCTTCGATTCCGGCGGAACAGGACCTATTTCACGCCACTGGTTATGGAAATCCTGGAGAAGCCTGAACGCATTGACGGGATTTGGCTCAAGAAGAAGCTCTTCTGCCCTCTCACATAGCTTCACCTTGGCTTCAAGATTCTTTTTCAGATCAAGATCACGCAGCTCCTTGTTGATCTTTATGTAATCGTAAAAAATCTCAACATAATGATGGTATGTTTCCCACAGATCCTTAAGTGAACTCTGGGGAACAACCCCTATGGAATGCCATTCATTCTGAAGCGATCTGAACTCCTGGAATGTCCGGTTTATTGATTCTTCCCTGTTGACAAGATCCTTTATCTTGTCAATAATATCATATTTTTTCTTGAGATTTTCGAACTTTTCAGCTTCCTGAACCTTACTGTAATCGGTTTTTCTTGCCTTATATTTTTCAAGCAACTCTTTTACCCTGTGTTCTTGAGGATCAACAAATATCTTGTAATCCTCGATCCTGCCTCCTCCCTCAAGAAATTTTGATTTCCGCTCCTCGGTTTCACTCCTGAGCTTTTTATAGAAAAACACCTTGATCCTCTCAACATCATCGCGTATTTCTGCAGGAGGCCTGTTTTCAATTATCAGGGAAAGAGTTTCAACAAGGTCGTGCTTGGTATAACCTGAGTAATCGACCGGGGGAAGATGTGTCTCATCCAGCCCGTCAGTTTCTACATCTTCAGTTATCTGATGATCCTCCTGTTCTTCAGTGTGATCCTCAGTTTTTTTCTTTCTTCCTCTCTTTTTTGGCGGTTTGCCGGCTTCCTCAGCTGCCGGCTCCTGATTTTCAGCTAATTCCTCACTTTGGGGAGGAACAGCAGGTTCAGTAGTGTTGCTGCTTTCTTTCTTCATAGATTCGCCGGACTTATCGGTTGCCGCGAATTGTTCATCAAGAACAGAGTCATTCGGATTATTGTCGGTCATTTTAAATCCTGTTATGGTTCAGCGTTTTATGCGTGCAATTGTCCACAGCAAGCCATGGAAATTTAAAGGTACGAAAATATTGAAATATTTATTAAAACTCAAAGTTTTAGCTTAAATAAAATGTAAACGCGAAATATGCTCCTGAACATTGTAAAAAAGGCTGGTTAAATTAATAGTAAAGTTCCTTTTCGGACAATCTTAAATTCTTATCTTTTAAACTTCTATATTTGTTGTCAGATCCGAGTCCCCCTTAATGAATTGGAAGAAATAATATGAAAGACAGTTATTCAGCGGCTATTGCCGTTGCTATTCTCGCCGTTGCAGCCGGAAGGTTGTTCAGGAAATATTTCGGGAAAGACAAAGTCAATCCTGAGAAAGGCATTAAAAAGAGTTCCCCATTTTCATCTTCATTGAAGGAAGATGATTATGAACCATACTCGAAAAAATGAATTTACCGCCTGTTCTTTGAAAAAAGGTACCGGAGAGGCGAGATGATCTTTACGAGCAGGCTTCTGTCGTTTGTGATGATCTCTGCTGTACCTTGCATATTCTGTGTAAAAATCAGCTTTTTATTATAAAGTGTGGTCAGTTCGTCTGGAAGTTCCACCTCTATTACATAGGCATCTCCGGAAGGCACCAGGGATTTTGATCTGATCTTGCCCCTCACCATTCCGTACTCAAGATAAGGGAATCCGCTGAGCTTTATATTTACGGTCTGTCCGGTCTCAACCTTTCCTGAACTCTGCATCTTCAGGTATATCCGGCCGACGAAATTTCCCGGGTCAGCCGGGACAATGCTCAGCACCGGTTCATCCGTGTTAACGATCTGGTTCTCGCTCCAATATTTTGTAAAGGCAACCCTGCCTCCTACAGGAGAAATAAGCAAATAGTTGTTCTCCCATATCCTCAGCTGTGCTTTCAGATTGTTGAATGCTTCATCACCGGCAGAAATGAGCTTGTCCTTTTCCTCGTCGCGTGTCACAGACAATTCATTTATAAGCTGCTGCCTGCCGGCCTGATCAATTATCTTTGCCGAGAACTCCAGCTGCACATCCTTAAGTTCGATCTGCTGGCTGTTCAGAGCCTTCTTCGATTTCTCAAAATCAGCATCCGCAATTGATTGTACTTTGTTAAGGAGTGAATCCCGTCTGAATGATCCCTTTTCCAGTGAGAAATTCTCTGAAAGTATCTTTTCCTTTTCAACCAGCTGTGCAGTATACCTCTTCAGACCCGCAAGCTCATCCTTCACTGTTTTTATCCGGTTCCCGTAATAATCATTTCTTAAAAAGTTGTTCAGATCGGCAATGCATTTCCTGAAAGTTCCGTAATAATTCTGAAGTTCTCCAAGCTCCGTAAGCTCTGGCATCCGGCTTATCTGTATGGAATAAATGCTTTTACAGGTATCCGTGAATTGCCTCAGCGACCTTTCATCATCTATTGATGCGACGGTCTCCATAACCCCCAGAAGCTGCTCCTTTGCGACCTTTTCTCCATCCTTGATATAAAGATGCCTGA
The DNA here is from genome assembly GCA_050013475.1 of Bacteroidales bacterium. Lineage (GTDB taxonomy): Bacteria > Bacteroidota > Bacteroidia > Bacteroidales > VadinHA17 > LD21. The sequence goes on along the minus strand of JBEKFE010000001.1, from coordinate 335,109 downwards.
TCTTATATGTCCCTTTCGATACAAGAGTAACCGGAGGATTTTCTGTTGTTATCTCAACAGGCGATTGAACCAGGTCGGGGTACCTGAAATACCACGAAAAGATAACAACTAGGATGAAGACCAGGAAGATAAGAGCTGTACCATACCGAAGTATCACACGCGGAGGCTTTCCCATGATCTCCCTGACGGGTTCTGAATATACTATTTCAGGTTTTTTGTTTTCCATCTGCAACTAACTCCCGAGTTCGAGCTGATTCCTTATAAGATTGAAATAAACTCCCTTTTTTTCAATAAGTTCCGAGTGAAACCCTGTTTCGACTATTCTGCCTCCATCGAGAACAACAATTTTATCCGCATCTCTCACAGTACTAAGCCTGTGCGCAACAACTACAACAGTTTTGCCGGCATAGAATTCCCTGAGGTTCCCCACGATGACCTTCTCATTGCTGGCATCCAGTGAATTTGTTGCTTCATCAAGCAGAATGATCTCAGGATCCTTATATACGATCCGCGAGATCAGAAGCCTCTGTTTCTGTCCCTCGCTGAGACCGTGGCCGTTAGCTCCTATTTTCGTATTAAAACCAAGAGGCAGCGATTCAATGTAGCCTTTTATATTTGCGATCTCGACCGATCTTAAAAGCCTCTCTTCATCAAACTGATCGGTGCCTGGAGCAATATTGGCAGCAATAGTATCGGGGAAGAGATAGCCATCCTGCATTACTGCACCTACCTTCTCACGCCACGTTCTAAGGCTTATGTTGTTAAGCCGTGTGTCGCCGACAATAACCTCACCGTTCACTGGCTGATAGAACCCAAGAATCATTTTAAGCAAAGTCGTCTTTCCACTTCCGCTTGAACCTACGATAGCTGTCACCTTGTTTTCTTCTATCACCAGGTCGATGTCCTTTAGCGCAAAAGGGGATCTTGGCCCTTCATACTGAAATGAAAGGTTGTTTAAATATATGTCCTTGCGTTCCGGCATTTTTCTGACCTTCATGTCGGATCCTGTTTCCTCATCATCCATGGAATGTATCTCATTCAGACGGTCGAGACTAAGCCTGGCATCCTGTGAAACCCTGAAAAATCCTATTATCTGGTTCACGGGCACATTAAGCTGTCCAATAATAAACTGGACTGCCAGCATCATACCCAGTGTCATGGTTCCTTTAAGGACGGCTGTGGCTGCAACCATCGTGATCAGTATGTTCGTCACCTCATTTATCAATGTCCCTCCGGCTGACTGGTACTGAAGAATTGTCAGTCCTTTTACCCTGAGCCTGAACAGGATGGCCTGGAGGTTCTCCCATTCCCATCGTTTACTGAGTTCGCTCTGGTTAAGCTTGATCTCCTGCATTCCGTTCACCATATTTATGAGCTTGCTGCTTGTTGCAGACATCTGCCTGAACCGCTGATGATCCAGTTGTGCCCGTTGTTTCATAAAAAGCGAGATCCAGAGAATGTATAAAGCCGAGCCGGCTGCGAAAAGGATCAGTATGTTAATGTTGTAGATTGCAAGAACCACCCCGAACACAACCAGGTTGAAGAGTGAAAAAAGAATATTCAGCGATGTTGAAGTAAGGAACTCCTCGATCCGGTTATTGTCTTCAACTCTCTGAAGGATATCGCCCGTTAGTTTTGTATCAAAATAGGCGACAGGCAGTGCCATCAGCTTCTGAAGGAAACCCGAGACAATAGCCACATTGACCCTTGCCCCGATATGAAGGAGTAGCCAGCTCCTGATGAACTCAACAGATAATCTTCCGATTATCAGTGCAAGCTGTGCAAAAAGTACAAGATAAATAAACCCAATATCGTTGTTGTTTATCCCTGTATCTATTATTGACTGTGTAAGAAAAGGGATGATGAGCTGTATCATGCTTCCCATCAGGAGACCAATGATCAGCTGATTAAGGTACTTCCTGTAAAGTCTGAAGTACTTCCAGAGAAAACGGAATCCACCTGACCTCTCATTCTCATCCTCATTATTGTAAAAGGCAGGAGTAGGTTCCATTATCAGGACGAGTCCTATCCTTTCGCCGTCGGCAAATGCTCCTGACCAGTTAGCAAGAAATTCCTGAGGAGTGTATTTCAGAAGACCCGATGCAGGATCGGCGACCCATATCTTGTCTTTGGTGATCTTGTAAACCACGACAAAGTGCTTCTGCCTCCAGTGCACGATGCATGGCAAGGGTACATTTTTCTCGAGTTTGCTGAACGGGATCTTTACTCCTATTGTCCTGAATCCCAGCGAATCCGCAGCTTCAGAAAGTCCAAGAAATGAAACGCCTTCACGAGTGATGTAACATCTCCGGCGAAGTGTCTCAAGAGAAAAATTCTTTTTGTAAAACGCGGCTACCATCTTAAGGCATGATGGGCCGCAATCCATTGTATCCGGTTGTTTTACAAATGGGAATGACATTTGAGACCAGTCTCGTGTTTTTGGTTCAGGTAAAGATATTCAAATTTAAAAAGAAGAAAGTAATAGGATTCAAAATAACCACAGAATCGGAGTTTATGTTAAGGTTTAATGGTGGAAATACTATATTTGTCAGTTCATTGCGCAAAGTACAAGGGGATTGTTCAAAAAGCTCTCAGATAATGCAATTATCGACGGTATAAGGAACCAGGACGATAAGGTTCTTAATTACCTGTATGACAATTTTTATCAGACTGTCAAGAACCATGTAATGAAGAACTCCGGATCGGATGAGGATGTTCCGGATGTATTCCAGGAGACGATAATAACCCTTTACCAGAAAATTTCTGATAACAATTTCACTCTCACTTCAGATCTGAAAGGATATTTTTTCGGTATCGCAAGGAATGTGTGGAACATGGAGCTGAGGAACAAACGAAGAACGGAAGAGCTGACATTCGACCTTCCGGAGGAAGAAGAGGAAGAAGTAATGGATCCGATCTTTCAGAAAATACTTTCAAGAAGCTTCAATAAGCTGAAGCCCGATTGCCAGATGATCCTTAACTTGTATTACGATGGATGCTCCTATGAGGAGATCACTGTAAAAATGAATCTGAAGAATGAGACCTATGCACGCAGGAAAAAGTACCTCTGCAAGGAGAGTCTTATGGAAATGATCAAGCAGGACCCTGAATACATTGAATATCAGCGTTTCCTGAAGTAAATAAAGACCGCGATAAGAAGTAACGTCACGATAGAGGCAACAGCTGTCAGTAAATAATGGGGTATGTAAATAGGTGAGTCATCGCCATAAACAACAAGCGTTGACCAGTAATAAGGATTAGCCCTTTTCATGTCTGCATTCTTCAGATAGCTTACCCTCGCCTCTCTCAAAGCCTCACTCTTTGATTTACCCGATTTGATCCTGCGGTAAAATTCCTTCATGATCTCCGTGCCGGAGCTGTCATTTATTTCCCACAGGGACATAACCACGGACTGGCTGCCTGAAAAAATGAACCCTCTTGCCAGACTAAGCACTCCTTCACCGGCATAGAGTGTCCCGGCACCCGTGTAGCATGAGCTGAGAACTACCATTTTTGCCTTCAGCATCACCGAATATACCTCGTAAGGCTGCAGAAATTTTCCGTACCGAGGATCACTTTCAAAAAATATCAGGCCCGAATTGACAGGATCTCTGCTGTTAAGTACGGCATGCATGGCCAGATGAATTATATCATATTTTCCTACCTCAGCCAGGTAGTTTGCTTTGGTTGCAGAGCTGTCAAGATATAGCCTGCCGGAAGTCAGCCTGGCCACATATTCAGCCTCTTCACGTGCGTACCTGAGGTTGGGAAGGATGCCTTCCGACTGCTGTCTGATAACAGATAAGGAATCTACCATTATAGGTTTATTGTACGATGGGGCAAATGAAACTGAGCGGTTCCTGACCGAAGGCCTCGCCTTCCCTGATTCAGATAATAGAGTTGCTGAATAGACATAAGAGATGCGAAAATCATTCATCAGGTAAGGAAGTTTGCTGAAGTAGAGGTCATGCGATACTTTATTGCTCGTGACCAGAGTTTCGAACGGAAAACAGGAAAGTAGGTTATCCGTTGAAATTACCAGCTCATCAGAGGCAAGGGAACCAGCGACCGGTTTAATGAGAAATGAATAAAGCCTGTATCCGAATTCCTGGAAAAGCTTAAATTCATTAAGGGCATTACCAGACAGATCCGGCTCTGAGAGAAGCCTCCTGAAGTGTGCTACAAGGCTTAAAAATGAAGTATCTGTTTTTACGGTGAACAGTCTTGTTCCATTCCTGTTGACAAGAAATATATATATATTGGTATCAGCCACGATATAGCTGAGATAATTTTTATCCCTTCCAATAAGCTTGCTTACTTCACCCGGTTTTAATACGATACGGCTGGTTTTGATCGTAGAGTAATCAGGGTATTTCTTTTCAAATGACTTTATAAGAGAGTTTCTCTTCTCAATGGTGGAAAGCAGATTCCTTTCCCACAGGTTCAGCTTACCTGTATCCGGGATCTCCGCATTCCTTTCCTCTTCCAGCCTTGATTCATAAAAACTAATCTCTTTCTGAAACTCCTGCTCCTCCAACATTTTTTCTTCAGGGATGGCTGCTTTCATGGCGTTAATCTCACGCATCGAAGCCAGAAGAGCTGCGGCCTTGCTTCTTTCTGATAATCCGAAGGCCTTTTCAAGGTATTCGATCCTTCCTGTAATATCATAGCACGATTTGTAGCTCCTGATGGCATTTGTATATGCATTCCTGTACTTGCTTCCCAGGATGAGCCTGCTCTGCTCCTCACCGATGTTAAGCCTGATCGTTTCAAGAATATCAATCAGCAGGTCCGCGGTTTTTGCCCTCGAAAGCAGGAGGTCTTGATCCGTGCCGGATGCAGCGAGCCTGTCAAGTATCTCAAATTTTGCCTTCAGGACACTTAGTGTTTTCATGTCGGCCTTAAGCGCTGAAATATCAGGATTCAGCAGTTTATTATCCGGCACCTTCTGGGAGGTACCCCTGTAAAGAACTGAACATACGGTATCGAGGGCAATGAGAGGTTTATTATTAGCAAGAAGGGAAAGCGCATAGCCAAGTGTAATATCATTGTTAAGGTTCTCACTCCAGGGATGAGACCTGACATATTCAAAACATTTGCCGTACAACATAAGCGCCTTTACGGGATCGATCTTAAAATCCCTTAGATATCCGGCATAGCTCGAGAGTGCATCATAATATTTATTGGGACTTTCAGGGTAATTTTTCTTTACCTTTTCGACAGCTTCTGAAAAAAGCTGTTCTCCCCTGTGGACCAGTCCCTTTTGTGCCAGCAAAACTGAATAATTTTCCGCAAGGCCGAAAGCATCAAATGACCTGAAATTTATGACTTTTTTAAGATCTTTCTCATATATCTCAAAACACTTGTTCTTGTTCCCAATATTATAATAGGTTGTACCAAGGTTATTGACGAGATTAATATAATTGTCATTAAGCTTAACAGGTTTCTCATTATATATTTCCCATGCCCGGTTAAGATTTATCAAACCCTGGTAATGATCCGAAATGCTTGTCAGGGCAACGCCCTTGTTCTGGTAAATAAGCGCCAATGATCCGCGATTAACCGAATCGGGTTTCAGATGCGCTATATTCAGGGCATTATTTGAATACTCAATAGCTTTCTGGTAATTTCGTGTTTTGATATTTGATATGGCAAGCGATATATATCCATCGATCAGTTCCCTGCTGTTTTCTCCATATCTTTTTTTTAGAAAGCCCATGCTTCTTGAAAAGTAATAAGCTGATTTTATATCATCATCTATCCTGTTATAGGCATATCCCAGGTTATAGTAGATCTTTGCAAGTAACCCGTTTGTGCTGTCATCTTTCAGAGCAGCAATAGCCCCTTCAAAATAGGGGAATGATTTTAATTCCAGATTGTTTAGGGAATAAGAGAGCCCAATATAATAAAGAGACTGCGCCAGGTCGTTGGTATCGATCCCCCGGCTTTCATTTATTAATTTCTCAAGTGAGTCGGCAAACTTCCTCGATGCTTTATAATTACCCTGTTGCAGGCAGTTCTCAAGATCGCTGTATATTTTCTTTTCAGGTTTGATCTGTACCATCTGATCCGGGGAGTCCGGGTCACCGGAGAGGGCTCTTTTTTGCCCGAATGTATCCAGGCAGGTCCCTGACATAACAGAGGTCAGGATCAGTAACAGGTATATTGAGTATTTCCAACCCACTTTTTAACAGGTTTAAATAGAAAATCATGTAAAAGTATTGAAATATTGGACATGAGTCCTTAAAAAACTGTTGCGAAATCAGATTTTTACTTATCTGTGTATTAAATAGTTGTATTTTATTATGATTTTTTTTTGATTTTTCGTGTCACAAAATCCACAATAGTGACATGTATGTTTGATTTATTACCCTGTATTAGTATCAATGTAAAACAAAAAGAACCCAGACCATGAAAACAAAAAACACAGAAACCAGCTTTGACATTTTTGCAGTTTATGCATTAACAAATGAGGAAATGATAACTGTCCGCGGTGGTGGCGATGATCTGCCAACATATCCGACAGCACCTCCTATCAAGATCTGAACCCTGTTAAGTATTCCCTTTCTGTCCGGGCTTTGCCGGAGAAAGGTTTCTTACAAGTTCTTTTTGCAACCAAGGTTGCAGGATGTTTGAGATTACTGTCTGATTGATTTATTCAGTCAAAATGTATCCTGTTATTGGAAACAGATTAAGCTAATTCTTAACTGTTTGTTATTCAGCTACATGAAGTATTCATGATCCGGTTAATTTCAGGATCGGGATATTATTGAGGATGAATTGGAACAACAGAGTCTGATGTACATGCCAATAGTGATTTGCATGAGTTATCAGATTTACAGGAATGCTTAAAGTTCGATATGGAAATAATGAATAATTACATATAGCTATGAAGACAATTGATTTTTCTTACTTCATCGAAAGGTATATTGCAGGCGAAATGGACGCATCTGAGAAAAGATGGTTCGAAATGGAGCTTGAGGGAAATATTTCTCTTCAGCAAGAGGTGAAACTCAGAAGAAGAACCGATGCTGGACTTGTCAGGCATGATATAATTGACCTGCGGAATAAACTGGCGTCCATTGAAAAAGAGAGAAAAGAGAAGCTGGTTGCCACGGGTGCGAGGAGGACGACCGGATTGCGCTTTGCGGCAGCAATAACTGCCCTGATCCTCATCGGAGGCCTTTACCTGCTGTCAACCGGACACCAGAGCAATGATTCACTCTACAGTAAGAACTTTCAGGTCTATGCATCTTCAGGCGTTGCCAGATCCGGAGAATTAAAATTATCAGATTTTGAAACTGCACTTGATCTGTATAAGAAGAATGATTTTGCAGCTGCGGCTTCTCTCTTCAGAGAGTACCTGAAAAAGAAACCACAGTCAATGGAAGCCGACCTTATATACGGGGTTGCTGAAATGAAGAACAATAACTTTCCGGCAGCCAAATCTTCGTTCAGGTCAATTATAGATAATGCGGATAACTTCTATATCGACCAGGCCCAGTGGTACCTGGCGCTCTGCTATGTAAAAACCAGGGAGAACAGGGATGCTGTAAGCCAGCTTGAAACAATAATTAATTCAAACAGCATTTACAGGGATAAGGCAAAAAAACTGATTAAGAAAATAAAATAATATTCTTCCGGATCCCTTAACAATGACACAAAATTCAGGAACAAAGAATATAGAACAAGGTGAACCCCTGATACGAAGCAGGGAAAACAGTGAAGAAATGGAAAAAAATATCCTGAATATGATAAACTGTCCGACAATTCTTTCAGGTATGTCGCACGAAATGAGAACACATATGAATTCCATTGTGGCATTCTCATTCCTCATGAATAACGGGGCTTGCAGTGATGACGACAAGAAAGAATTTACAAATCATATTATGAGCTCATGTGATCAGCTAATGGTTCTTTTTGATAATTTCCTCGATTCAGCCATCATTGATACGGGTAATATAAAGGCTGAACCGGGTTCATGTAATCTGGGTGATATGCTTAATGATCTTCTCTCCGAATTCAGGGTAATAATAAAGAGAGAAGATCTTGATGAACTGGTCATTATACAGGAAAACCAGACTATGAAAAATCCTGAGCTTTACATCGATGCCAACAGGGTTTCCAGGGTAATACGCAACCTTTTTCTGAATGCGCTTTCAAATACCGGATCAGGATATATTAAGATTGGCTACTATTTCAGGGATGGTAATGTCACATTCTATATTCTTGACTCGGGACATGGTTATGAAAAGTGCAGGGACTTTCTGCTCACGGAAAATCTTAATGAGTCCCTGCGGAGACACGATGACACGAGCTCCGCAATCAATCTGACCTTGACCAGGAAACTTATCACTCTTATGGGAGGTAAGATCTGGGCTGAAAGCAATGGATTGGCCGGAACAGCAATGTATTTTTCAATTCCGGCAAAGGAGATAATATCGGCAAATGTTTCAATAAACAAGTACTCCAATACCAGGATAGCTATCTGATAAGGAGTATTGTCTGCAATTGAGCTTTTTTAAATATCAGGACCTCTGGCGGGGTCCTCTTATTTTTTACCTATTATCCGAACCTCCGTTCTCCTGTTAAGGCGTCTTCCTTCATCCGTTATATTGTCGCCGATGGGCGCTGTAGCACCGTAACCTTTGTAGGTGAGTCTATCAGCTCCAATGCCTTTCCCGTTCAGGTAACTAACCACGCTTTTGGCCCTTCTTTCCGACAGAGTCTGATTGTATTTAACGGTGCCTATGGAATCTGTATGTCCTGCAACCTCAACTATAATTGCCGGATTATCCTTAAGAAGATTGTAAAGCCTGTCAAGCTCCGAGACAGACTCTTTTTTAAGCTCCCAGGAGTCAAATTCGTAGAAGACATTCGAAAGCTGCATGGTCTCTCCTACTTGAATTGGATTAAGCAGTATTTTCTTAATGAAGGGCTTTGTAACGGAATGTATGCCCTCAAGCATGAAATTATCAGAATAGAAAAGGTATCCGGGCTTGCTGACATTTAAACCGTAATTGAATCCGGAAGGCAGGCAGATCAGAAAGCTGCCTTCAGGATCCGTCGAACCGGAGGAGATAACTACTCCCGATGCAAGGTTGATAAGTTCATAATCAGATTTTAGCTGCTTCATCGTGACCTTGTCAAATACCTTCCCACTGAAATATGAAACCGGATCAGGCTTAATCGAATCATAAAGACTGAAATAAAAAATATCCTTCCCGTTCGTCTGATCACGAATGGTTGAATAATATCCTTCCTGGCCAGATGCATCAATAATCAGCCCCATCTCATCAGCGCTCGTGTTTATTGGATATCCCAGGTTTTTTGGCTCTGTCCAGGTACTGTCATCCTTCATTCTTGAAAAATAGATATCAAAACCGCCCATTCCGATGCGTCCATTTGAAGAAAAATATAGTGTCCTCCCGTCGAAATGGATAAAAGGGGACATTTCATCTCCGCTTGTATTGATAACATCGGGGTCAACAGGCTTCCCCCATGCACCGTTGCTTCCTTTTACTGAATACCAGATATCCATTCCGCCCTTCCCTCCAGGCCTGTTGCTCGCGAAAAAAAGCATCCTCCCATTGGCACTGATTGAGGGCTCTGCTTCCCAGTAACTGGTATTTATCGGTGGACCGATGTTAACTCCTGCCGACCACGATTTACCATCAAAATGGGAGTAATAAATATCGCATCTTCCAAGTCCGTCAGGTCGTTCACAAGCCGTAAAGTACATATAGGTGCCATCTGAAGAGATGGTCTGCGCACCCTCATTCTGGTTCGTATTCAGAGGTGCACCGGCATTCTGCGCTTTTGACCAGGCATTATTGATGAGATGACTTATGTAAAGATCCTCCTGCCCCTTTGATGAGTTGGCATGGTTCACTCCCTGGCGCGTAAACATCAGCGTCTGACCATCGGCTGTAAGTGATGGCCAGTATTCATCATCAGGCGTATTCACCGAATCACCCACACTTATCGGATCAAACGGGACAGGATGATTTACAGCGTTTACTGCAAACTCGCAGTCCTTTAAGCTTTTCATGGCCAGCGCCCTGTTTTTTTCCGATGTCGTTTTTTGATCAAGATAAACTTTAAAATGGATCTCAGCTCTCTGATAATCACCCGATTTTATTTCTGCAGATGCAAGAGAGAAAAAGACCGGCTTATAAAAAAGTGAATCAATCCTTACGGCTTCGCGATAATACTTTGCAGCCTCCCGGTAACGGTTTTCCTTAAGAAGTATCTCGCCAAGAAGCATATATGCCTCATAAAAATTCCTGTCTGCGTTTACTGCCTGCTTCAGGAGTTTTTCAGCATTGTCAAAGTAAAAAAAATCATCCTGCTCCTTTGCTGAAGTGTAATATCCAAGTGCTTTTGAGGAAGTTGTATGGTAGTTCTGAGGGAACGAGACCCCTCCGAAGATCAATAATAATAAAACTGTCAGTATGGTCGTCTTGTTTCTCAAAGTTCAGGGAATATGCATGAATTTATGTGCCTGCAGTGAGATCTTCCAGCAGCTGTTTTTCTTGACGTACTCAACGATATCATGGATGATCTTCTCATATCTGCTCCATTCCGGCTGAAGAAAAAGGTGACAGCTCTTTCCGACACGCTTCCTGCATTTTTCAGCCCATTCAAAATCCCCCCCGTCATGGATAATGACTTTAAGCTCATCGGCCTTAAGGCATATTTCATCAGCCGGCGGCATATTCATTTTTGGTGAAAGACATATCCAGTCCCATGTTCCGCTGAGCTCACAGGCCCCTGATGTCTCAATGAATGTCTTAATGCCTCTCTTTTTAAGTTCGCCGCATAAGTAATCAAGGTTCCAGATAAGGGGTTCACCTCCGGTAACTACCACAGAATCCGTGCCAGAGTCAACAGCACGTGCGATAATACCATCGGTGTCAGCCAGAGGATGCATCTCGGGATTCCATGTAAACCGGGAATCACACCAGCTGCATCCAACATCACACCCTCCAAGCCTTATGAACCAGGCTGCCTTCCCGGTATTGAATCCTTCTCCCTGTACAGTGTAGAACTCTTCAACCAGCGGAAGGTATCTGCCATTGGAATCATATAACCCTTCTTTATTCAATGTCAGGTATTCATGTTTTAATTAGTGACTTTAAAAACGTAAAGCAATATACCTTATATCAGTTTTAAAAACCGCCACTATACTGTAAATCACTTTCCGGCATGCAAAGTTAAGAATTACCGGTAAATAGCTCTTTCATACAGATAGATACAATTCAAAACCAAAAAGGTTGAACAGATTCAAAACTATCTGACATTCATTTTTTCTCATTTTTGCGAGCGCGTTCCGGATGGCCCGAACATCAGCACATAATCACTTATTTTAGCATTGCGGATCCACTCTTCAGGTACTACTTTCCAATTATTAAGCGTCACAGGAGAAACCACTTTCATCCTTTCAATATACTTCATAATATAATACCTCAGATCCTTGTCTGTCGAAGAGATCAGTCTTGACCCCAGATCCTCCCTGCTCAGACCCGCACCTTCAAAAAAATGTCCGCCTCCCCCGCTTCCCCTGTATGAATTTACTGCAACCCTGTACCTCTTCGCCTGATCAAATGGCCTTCCATCCGAAAAACCAGTGATAGTGATCCTTTGTCCTGCAGGCTTCGACACATCAACTGTATATTCTATCCCGGCTGCAGAATCAAAATTGTACGCCTGGTTCTTCAGCCTGGCCCTTCCGCCAGTGAGTGCCGGCCTGCCATCCGTACCTGTTTTAAATTCGATCAGGTGGTCGTCAGCATTTTTCATAGTTTTGAACCAGACTGAACAGGAGAATTCAAGATATTTCTGAATTTCGCTGCCGGTCAGGCTGATAGTGTATAGCATATTTTCAAACCTGTAGAGCTTGAACATATCCCCGACAGTTATTTTCCCCTCCGGTATCTCAACATCGAATGAAAGAGGAGCGGCAAATGAAATATCAGCACCTGAAACTTCAAGCTGAATGTTGTGTATCAGGCTTGTAAAAGCAGAAGGCCCAAAATAAGAGTCCCTTGAAGAGATGGTTGAAGTTGATTCACCTATGACCCTGTCTACATAACCTCTGACACTCTTGTCATATCCGGAGCATAATGAAAGATATTCATTGTCGGGCCTGTAATCCTTAACATTGACCAGAGTTCCTGCCGAGATATGTCCTGTTCTTCCCTCCCTCTTTTTTCCATAAATGGTAATATCTGCACGGGCTATCTTTTCAGCATGACTTCCGCCGTCGAGCACCAGCACGGTGTCTCCTGCCCTGTTAACTATCTTTTCACATGCAGTTCCATGGTCGTGACCAGTAAATATCACATCAAATCCGGGCACAAAGTATGCTACTGCTGCGGATCCGTTCTCCCTGTGATAGTTATTTTTTACCGGATCATAGCTCTTATCCCAGCCGGAATGAAACAATCCAACTACCAGGTCGGGCTTTTCGGCCAGTATGACAGGCATCCATTTCCTTGCTGTTTCGACCATATCCCTGAACTCCATCCCCGAATATAGCTCTGGTGGAAGCCAGTCGGGAATAGATGGTGTAACCATGCCAAAAACCGCGATCTTCAATCCTTTTCTTTTTATGATCGTATATGGTTCAAAATATGGCTTGCCACTTTTTGTGACGACCGCATTTGCTGCAAGCAGGGGAAATTTGTACTCTTTTCTTACCCTGTCATAAACAGCGTGACCAGCCTCAATATCATGATTTCCAACCGTACAGGCGTCATATTGCATATAATTCATTATCCGGCTGTTAATGTGAGGAGATGTCGTGTCGATAAAATTATAATAGTATTCAATTGGCTGCCCCTGAAGGTTATCCCCGTTATCCAGCAGGATCAGCTCATCCTTCTTAAGCCCTGATTGCCTGATATATCCCTCGACACCGGCAAGCGAAGCTTCTGAAACCTTTTTTTCAATATAATCGTAAGGCATTACCATTCCGTGTACATCTGTCGTCTCCAGAAGAACAATTTTCCTTGACTGCTGACCGCTGCAGGTTGTAAAAATGAAAAAACTGAAAAGGACAAATGCATTTATATGTTTAAAGGTTCTTTTCATGAATTAATAATTTTATTAATGCTTTTACCACAATATAATTAAAGATCATTGCCCCTCAATAAGCTCATAGCCATCTTTCTTCCCTTTCTCCTCCTGGCTAAGTCCGTACTTCATCCAGTATGGCATCGGCTTTCCCTGGAGATAATGATCGAAGAACTCCATCTTCCTGATAGATATATCCTTACGATCGGGTCTCTTTACAAGATTGTGAGCTTCATCATTATATGATAACATCCATGCAGGCTTTCCCAGCCTCCTTAGGGCTGTTATGAATTCTATGCCCTGGTACCAGGGCACGGCACCATCGGCATCATTGTTCATCAGCAGTAGAGGAGTATTGATCCTGGGAACCTTGAATATAGGAGAATTGTCGATGAACTGCAGCGGTTTATCCCAGAGCGTACCTCCTATCCTGCTCTGTTCCATTTCATACTGGAACATCCTCGACATACCCGATTCCCATCTTATTCCCCCATAGGCGCTTATCATATCGACAACCGCAGCTCCCGCATAAGCACATGCAAACATGTCGGTCTGTGTTACGAGATACGCAACCTGGTATCCGCCCCAGCTCTGTCCGTCAAGCCCGAGCTTTGTCCTGTCGATAAAGCTGAACCGGTCGAGCAGGGCATTCGTTCCGCTTACAACCGCATTATAGCAGCTTAGTCCGGGGTAACCCGTAACATAGGTGATATCCGGAACAAAGACCAGGTATCTGTTGCTGACGGCAAATGGTATATTTATTCTTGAGGCGCTTGGTACCGGAGGCGTATAGGAGTAAAGCTGGTCGGAGCTTCTTTCATAAAAGTAGACTATCATCGGGTACTTTTTTGCAGGATCGAAATTCTCAGGTTTGTACAGTATCCCCTGAAGCTTCTCCTTGCTGAATGAGATCCAGTCAACAAGTTCAGCCGTTCCCCATAAATATTTTGATTGCTGCGGGTTTGAAACCGACAGCCTTGTCGCGCCTGCAAAGTTAATATCACTGAAGTACAACTCAGGGCTTTCGGTGAATGATCCCTTGCGCCAGATAATCTTATCTGCATCTTTTGCCTTTGTCATTCCTCCGGCAAAAGAGCATTTATCCATTACGAGCTTTACTGGATCGGAGGCACCTCCTGCTTTGAGAAAATAAAATCCCGACTCCTTGTTCAGATCGTCAAAAGCTGTCAGATACACCGGCTCTTTTCTCTTTATGAATATTTCATCCCGGTCAACCTGCTGGTACTGGAAAGTGATATTGTTTTTTCTGCCAAAACCATTGGTAAGGTTAACCGGGACTTCCACTGCATTAAGGTCCACAAGCCATATATCATACCTGTCCCTGATGAGAACATGTCGCTCGTCATCCAGCCAGCCATCTATACCATAGGGGGAAGGTTCACCCGGTGTATCATGAAGCTCATTATACAGGGGGAAGGTTATTGCTGATGAAATAACTTTTCTAGTTCCTGATGCGATCGAATACGAGATCCAGACTTTATCCTCTATATCCCAGTAAACCAGGTATTTTGCTGTTGGAGATATGCTTACCCTTGATGCAGCCTTCTCTATAGCCAATGTTTTTGCTCCTGTTTTTACATTTACTATATAATAATCTGTATAGGGGTTTGTATCCCAGGACGAAAGCATTCTGTATTTAAGACCGGAGCTTCCGAGTGCGATCTCATTGTCACCTTTTTGAACGATCTGAATGGAAGGCATTTCCTTATCGGCAAGCTGAGACATTGTCCCTTTATCAAGATTGTAAACTGCCTGATATGTCCTTTTTAGCTCCTGTTCGAGCTGTTTCTTCTGCATTGGCTGAAGAACCTGGTCATTCCACGACCAGATATCAAGCTTGTACTTTTCCTCGTCAAGCAAAGTATCCTCCGGTTCTTTTTCCGGTTTCACCGCTGTTCCGAAAAAGAGCCTGGTACCGTCCTCCGAAAATGTCACTGTTCCGTTCTCACTTACTGACCATCCTGAAGGCATTGAAGGGTTTGTTGAATCAACTATTTTTACAGCCTTCTCTCCTCCAGTCCAGAGATACAGGTCAAAAACCTTGACTTTTGAAGTATCAGCCGAGTATATAAACGAGATCCTCTTCCCTGTCTTATCAGAACTGATCTTTTTTGCAGACCCTTTCCCTTCAAATACCACCGACGAAGTCTCCTTTTTTGTATCAAATATATTTGCCCTGAAGGTATCGATCTTAGTTGTGTCAGATATTTCCTGGATAAATCCAATTGTCTGACCGTTCTTTGCAACAACATATTCAGTAACATCCTGAAATCTTAATTCCTTTCCGGTAACCGGATTATAAATTACGAATTCTGTCCCTTTGGCCTCCTTTGCTTTTTTGCCATTCTTCAAAGCAGGCTGTGAAACCTTTGAACTATCGGCCTCCGTTTTATTCTCTTTCTTTTCCTCGATCTTCTTTTCAAGGAGATAGGCCATCCAGTAGGAACCGGACTCAGGTACATTGAAGGATTTTACCCTTTTTATATCTGAGGGTTGGCCACCCGGTAGCAACCTGATTGCCAGGCTGCTCTTTGGCATTTGCTCCTCCTTCAGTTTCTTCTTCTTAGCCTGTCTTGTCTCCGACCAGGTCGGTTTTACCTGATAGACAAAGTATCTGCAATCCGGTGAAAAGAGTGCTTTAAATCCACAAAATGCTGAATCAAGATGACCCGACTGAACATCATAAAGATATAGCCAGCTGTCACCCTGTTGTGGATTCAGTTCCCATGTGACCCATTTCCCATCGTTGGAAACTGATGAGGAACCGATTGATCTCCACCCGTCAAAAGCATTCTGATCAAGAGGAATTTTCTGACCCGAAACATTGGCGGAAACCAACAATATACAAAGTAATAAACAACGCCTGTTCATGGAAAACTGTTTTAAAAATTTGAAGGTTTAAACATAGAAAAGATATTCCATTTGATATCCCTTATATGATATGTTATAAATCAAATTAAACGCCAGTTTAATATATTTGCAGCAAAGATATCAATAATGGTAAGAACAGGTCTGGATCTGTTCCTGGGCAGTTTCCCGGAAAAACTGAAAAATAAGCGTATCGGCGTCCTGTGTCATGCTCCAAGTATTACAGCAGATTTCAGGCACATTACAGAGGTTCTGCAAGGATCTTCCTCCTGCCGGTTAACTGCTGTCTTTGGCCCTCAGCACGGTATTTCCGGTGAGACACAGGACAACATGATAGAGTGGAAAGGGCTTATCCACCCGGTATGGAAGATACCGGTTTTCAGCCTTTATGGGGAGGACAGAAAGCCCACGCCTGCAATGCTGTCTGAAATTGATGTTCTTCTTATTGATCTGCAGGATGTGGGAGCAAGATTATATACCTATACCTGGACAGTTAAGCTGTGCATGGAAGCCTGCGCCGATGCCGGCATACCTGTGTGGGTTCTCGACAGACCAAATCCTGTTGCAGGCATTTGGTTTGACGGCCCGGTTCTGAAGAAGGAGTACTTTACTTTTGTGGGTGGTGCTGAGATTCCTCTGTGCCACAGGATGACTCTGGGCGAAATTGCAGTATGGATAAAAGGAAAGGATATAAACAATTGTGATCTGACCGTTATTAAAATGGAGAACTGGAGGAGATCCATGTTTTACGATGAAACAGGTCTGCCGTGGGTTCTTCCTTCACCGAACATGCCGACTTTGCAAACCGCGATAGTTTATCCGGGAATGGTCCTTTTTGAAGCCCTGAATCTTTCTGAGGGAAGAGGCACAACTATCCCCTTCGAGCTTTTCGGAGCTCCATTCATAGATACATCCCGACTCCTAAGGAATCTGGATGCAAGAAAAATTGCAGGATGCAGGTTCCGTATCCATGACTTTATTCCCACATTCAATAAGTTCAAGGGTTTGCTTTGTCATGGTCTGCAGATCCATGTTACTGACAGAAGAAATTTCAGGCCCGTGGCTGCCTCTCTTGAAATTATTGAAGCTATTATTCAAACCTCGCCTTCAGGTTCGGTAAGATTCATTCAACCCCCGTATGAATATGAATACCGTCTGTTGCCATTTGACATACTTTCAGGGGATGACAATATGAGGAAGGTCCTTGAGTCAGGTTCTTCAGTTGAAAGGGAAAAAGAAAGATGGAATGACGAAGCTGAAGTTTTCAGGAAAGAATTTAAAAGGGTCGCATTATATGAGGAATAATGCAATTATCTGAGATAAAGTGCAAGTTTTTCAAGCAGCTGATGATTTGAAATAGGTTTAATAAGGTAATCATTGAACCCTGAATTTATCATTTTTTCCTTGTCGCCGGTCAGACCGTAAGCTGTCTGTGCAATAATGACAAGGTCCTTTCCTGCTTCCCTGATCATTCTGGTGCATGTATAGCCATCCATGACAGGCAGCTGAATATCCATAAGTACCAGTTCAATTCCTGAATTACCCATAACCAGATCGTAGGCTTCCTTACCATCTGATGCATTGTAGAGTACAGCTCCGCTTTTCTCCAGAAGCGTGTTAAGATAGAGCCTGCTGGAGAAATCATCCTCAACTATCAGTATTTTTCTGCTGTTCAATCCCCTGTTTTCCATAATTTCCCCCTGAAGATTCCCGATTAATAGTCTGCAATATCATTCAAAAAGGCCATCATCTCTCAGAAGCAGAAGAATAGCCGATTGCGGAACGACAATATATTTTTCCCTGTTGAATTCAATTTCGATGGCCTGACTCTGCATATAAACCGCCTGGTCACCCTCTTTCGGCTGAAGCGGAACGTACTTAGGCTCATCTGTCCTGTTTTTCCACGGCTCATCCTGATCATTGACCGAAGGTATTGGATATCCCGGCCCGACCTTGAGAACGAAACCGATCTGTACCTTTTCATTCTCGCTTACACCAGGGGGAAGGAACAATCCACTGTTGGTCTTGGCTTGCGGCACCTTTGGCTTGATCAGGATCCTGTCGCCGATCACGATCAGTTTCTGAAGATCTTTCTCATCAAGTGTGACACTCATGTAAGAATATTTTTGACAAAAGTATTAATTTTATCCGACCAAAGGCAAAGATTAAATAAGCTTACTTTGTGTGAACATAAATTCTATTTCATTATTCAGTTATTGAGTTAACTTATTCAATGGATATCCCCGATACCTACAAGACGATCAGGTCGGCCTCTCAGGGAGTTTTCAGGGACAGGGGCAGCAGATTCATTGCTATTGCAACTCCCGTCCGCTCGCAGGATGAAGTAAAACTGCTCCTGGACGAATGCCGGAAGAATTACCATGATGCCAGGCATCATTGCTATGCCTGGATGATTGGTTATGAAAAGGATCTCTGGAGGTCAAACGACGATGGCGAACCTTCCGGAACAGCCGGGAAACCCATTCTCGGACAGATCAAATCGAATGACCTGACAAACATCCTGATAGTTGTGATCCGGTACTTTGGCGGGACACTTCTTGGGACCAGCGGCCTCATAAATGCTTACAGAAGTGCATCGGCAGAAGCCATAAAAAACGCTGAAATAACCGAATGCCTGGTAAATTCATATTTCCGTCTTAAATTCCCCTACTCGTCAATGAACGAAGTAATGAAGATAATAAAGGATGAGGATCTCCTTCAGTCGGAACATCTCTTTGACCTGACCTGCAGCATGAAAGCCGGATGCAGGCTGTCCAGGACTGAACAGGTTCTTAAAAGATTTTCCGCGATCGATAACCTCGTTTTTGAATTCCTCGAGACCCGCTGAGTCACCGCTGAAAGTTTTTAATAAATTTATTAACAGGCTAGAATTAATCCTTAATTCTTGCCTAATTTTATAATGTTACAATAATTACTCATAGATAATCCTCAAACAGATGAAAAACAGAAGTTTGGTTTCCATAGATGATCTGACTACCGGTGAAATCCTGCATATACTCGATCTGTCCGTGGAATTTGAGAAACAACCTACTCAGAAGCTGCTTGAGGGCAAGGTTGTCGCAACCCTGTTTTTTGAACCTTCCACACGGACAAGACTCAGTTTTGAGAGCGCCATCAACAGGCTTGGCGGTAAAATTGTTGGTTTTTCCGATGCTTCAAGCTCAAGTGTCTCGAAAGGAGAAACACTTAATGACACTATTAGAACAGTAAGCAATTATTGCGACCTTATAGTCATGCGTCATCCCATTGAAGGGAGTGCAAGGTTTGCCAGCGAAATATCAGGAGTGCCCGTAATAAATGCAGGCGACGGAGCCAACCAGCATCCTACCCAGACACTTCTGGATCTCTTCTCCATAAGGAAAACACAGGGAACTCTTGACAATCTCAACATCTTCCTGGTCGGTGATCTGAAATACGGTAGAACTGTTCATTCACTTATGCTGGCAATGGCCAGATGGAAGGCAACCTTCAATTTTATCTCTCCCGAAGAACTAAGAATGCCTGATGAATATAAGATCTTCCTCGACAATATGGGGCTGAAATACTACGAGCACAACGATTTTACAGACATTGTCTCAAAAGCCGACATTATCTATATGACGCGGGTCCAGAGGGAAAGATTCTCCGATCCGATCGAATATGAAAAAGTGAAGAATGTATATGTGCTCAGGAATTCGATGCTGAAGAACACTAAGCCAACAATGAGAATTCTTCATCCTTTGCCAAGGGTGAATGAAATTCATATTGATGTTGACAATAACCCGAAGGCATATTATTTTGAACAGGCGCTAAATGGGGTATTTACCCGGCAGGCGATCCTCTGTTCATTACTTGGAATTAAATAAGGAGGCCAGAAAAATGAAAGAACCGAAACAATTAAGTGTCAGTGCAATAGAGAACGGAACTGTGATTGACCACGTTCCAGCAAACACCCTGTTCAAGGTTATACAGATACTCGGATTGGACCATATTGAAAACCAGATAACATTCGGAACAAACCTCGAGAGCAAGAAGCTCGGTAAGAAGGCCATCATCAAAATATCCGGTATTTATTTTGAGGATGAAGATATAAACAGGATCGCGCTGGTAGCTCCGGAGGCAAAACTCAACATAATAAAGGATTATGAAGTGGTCGAGAAAAAGGTAGTTGAGGTGCCTGATAATATTGTTGGCATAGCCAAATGCATGAATCCCAAATGTATAACCAATTTTGAGAGTGTAACAACACGATTCAGGGTGGTTTCAAAAAAGAATGTCGCCCTTAAATGCCACTATTGTGAAAAAATAACGACCCAGGATAATCTGCAAATAATCTGACCTGTCCGCTATCTTAGCCTGTCGTATGACTTAACAAGCCTCTCATCTTTCCTTATTCCAAGGTATGCCAGAATTGCCAGTATAGTTATGATAACAGGAAATACCATCTTAATTCCCGGCACAATAGATGCATAATACCTGCTGCCCATAAGACTCCAGTAATAGCCCTCGCATATGATGAGAACCAGTGAGGCAAGTATCGCGATCATCACTGCCAGCTTCTGAAGACTCCTCTTTCTGAAAAGAAATATTGCAATAGCTGAAGCTGCAGGTATTATTATCAGAACGATTGTCATCAATAATGCGCTGCCAGGCATTTCAGTTTCTTTGCCTGAAACAGAGCTTAATCCGTGAATATTAAGTACAAAACTTTCCTGATGCGGTCCGGTGAATCCCAGGAAGTTCCCTTCAAGAAGGAGAAGCGATAAAATGATACAAAGGAATAACCAGACCGTTTGTATGCGCTGGATCATAGGAGTGATTTTAAATTCTGGCGAAATTTACACTCTTTTCACTTATTTTCCCCAGTGCTGAAAATAAATAATTCAGTCACAGATCTCAACTGAGAAATTATCTTTCGGAATAAACCTTATTATCGTAAATTTGGTGCTTAATTTTTCAATAATGAAACAAACAGAATTAATTACCAATGACGATGGGAGCATTTTTCACCTGAAACTGCTTCCGGGCGATATATCTCATAAGATCATTATTGTCGGCGACCCGGGAAGAGTTGATATGTTCGCATCACTCTTCAGGGAGATCAGGGTCAGAAAGGAGAATCGTGAATTCCGGACCGTCACGGGTACATTTGACCTTGGGGAGATCACAGTTATTTCATCAGGTATCGGCACCGATAATATTGATATTGTAATGAATGAGCTTGATGCTCTCGTCAATATTGATCTGTCGACCGGAGAGGTTAAGAGGGAGCTTGTGTCACTCGATATGATCAGGATCGGCACCTCCGGTTCGATACAGGCAGATCTGCCGGCCGGTTCATTTTTGCTTACTGAAACTGCTATAGGATTCGATGGACTGCTTCATTTTTATGAGGGATATGACTGGCTGCTCGACACTGCACTTTCAGATACTCTGGCAGAATATCTCGAATGGCCCGATACCCTCTCCTACCCTTATGCAGTGAATGCGAACAAGGAACTAATGGAGCTTTTCCAGCACGAGAATTTCAGGAAAGGGATTACTATCTCGGCACCGGGTTTTTATGCACCCCAGGGCAGGAAGCTAAGACTGGAAACATTCGACAGCGAAATAAATGAAAAGCTGGCAGGTTATTCTTTCAGGGGAAGGACAATAAGCAATTATGAAATGGAAAGCTCAGCCATTTACGGTCTTGCCGGCCTTATGGGTCACAGGGCCGTGACCATTTGTGCTATTTTAGGTAACAGGGTAACCGGAGAATTCATAAGTGATTACAAGCCTCTTGTTATGGATCTGGCCAGGAGGATCTTCAGTTTATTGTAGTTCGAAGATCAGGCTCTTGATATTGAATCAAAATTAAATATCTTTGTATTACAACCATATCAAACCTATATATGCCTGAGAATAACCTCAATAACCAGAAAAATGATGAAATTGATCTTCTCGATCTTTTTAAGAGAATGGGGAGATCGATCAGCCGGTTTTTTGACCAGATTGGCCACGGGTTTCTTGTTTCAATAGTCTTCCTTCTCAGAAACTGGCTGCCGCTGATATTAAGCTTGCTGGCCGGGATCGGAATATCATTCATTTCCAGATCTGTTTTTCCACCTGTCTACAGAGCCGATGTTGTTTTGAGGACAAATGTCATTCCTGCGGCTGAGTTGATCTCATTTGTTAACAAGCTGCATGTATACTGCACCGAAGAGAACACTGAGATGCTTGCCTCGTCTCTTTCCTTAACTAAAGAAAAAGCAAAAGAGATCTATGATATCAGGGCATACTGGATAATTGACAGGAACGGAGACGGCATGGCCGACTTTGTGGATTACCGTAATAATCATAGTGTATATGATACCACGGATGTAAGAATGCAGGACAGGATCGATGTCAGGATAAAAGCTGGGTTATCGCAGGATCTTATCTCTGTAAGGTCGGGGATTCTGAGGTTCATTGAGAATGATTCTTTATTCCGTGAGCGAAACAGGGTAAGATTACTTCAAAATCAGGAGCTTCTCACAAGGCTTGCCTATGATATCAAGCAGCTCGATAGCCTGCAGAAGGTTAAGTATTTCGAAGAAACACGAAATAATATCCCCAAAACGGGAGGTCAGATAGTTTTCCTGCAGGAGCAGAAGACACAGCTAGTTTATACAGATATTTACGATCTCTATGCACGCAAACAATCTCTTGAATCCCAGAGGCTCCTTTACAAAGACGTTGTGACAATCATAAGCGATCTGACAATACCATTTAAACCGGTAACCAGAACATTATACTACGGTGTTGTTTTTGTTCCGGCATTCTTCTTCCTGACTCTTCTGATCCTCATAATGGTTCACAACAGGAAGAGACTGAAGGATATCTATCAGACCTACTGATCAATTCAGTTTCAGTTTGTAGAACAGGTCAGGGAACGTTGAGCCTTTGCAGGTTTCAATCAATTGTCACTTATCAAGAGTGTTCTCTGCAACAGGCCTCATATTCACCTGGAAACAGTAAAATATCGTATAAAACATTATCCCCCATTGCCTTACAAGCACTGACTCAAACATAAAGGCAATTATAAGTATTATCAGGAAGGAATAATAAAGAGCCGGCTTCCATAGCTCTGCTTTCCTGAACAGTGGCGCAAAGAGCATCCACAGCAAAACCAGGGATCCCGGTATTCCAAGAGCAAGCTGTGTCTCGAGAAACTGGTTATGGGCGTTGAGTCTCAGGTTAGCTTCATTGTTATAACCATTTTTTCTGTATTCTTCAGCAAGTATATCTCTTGAATTGATCCCGACTCCCAGCAATGGATGGTCTTTTATCAGCTGAACTGAAGCAAACCAGGACGTAAATCGCGGGTCAATTTCAATGAATTTTATTTTCCCTTCTTTGTACTTCCTTAATAACTCATTCGTCTTGTTTTCAATTCTTGGATTGGTTATTGAAAGCCGGTAAGTCCCATACAATGCCAGCGGAATCAGCAATAATATATAATAGAGCCTCTTATTTCGCCGCAATAGCTTGAATGTCAGATAAATAAAAAGAAGCATAAGAGTTATAAGCCCTGTACGGGAAGAGAGGCAATAGATGTATAGCACGAACAGGGCAATTATCAGAAAAAGAATGCTCTTCCGCATCTTTAACTCTTTATTAAACAGAATCATTATCGTCAAAGCGAAGAGTACTTTCATCGACAGGTATGTCGGATGCTCAAGAAACGATAATTTCTGAGATCTGAATGGGGAAGTATATGAATCAGGATCAAATGAGATATCGGTCGTGGCACTACCTCCAATTTCCCAACCGGTCACGGCCCTCAGAAATTCAAATAGACAGATTATTAGAATGCCTAAAATGAAGCTTTTAATGAATAATTCCTTTCTGTCATTAAAATATTGTGAGCTGAAAAGTGGAAAACAAAATATTGGTACAAGAAGGAACATAAAGTATCCTTCAAGATACCTCAATTCAGGTGTCCTGAAAATGTCGTTCAACAAAATAATCAAAAAATAGAGGAGAGGAGGAAGATTGTGTGACAAACCAATAAAGAATGACTGTCTGAGGTTTTTATAATTCCCTATCCACAAAATCAACCCTGCAACCATAGAGAGTCCAAGAGGATAAAGTGACCAGCTTCGTGGAAATGGCATAAGAAATACTGTCACACATAGAAGAAGGAAACCCGAAATTACAATGAGGTGTGCATTTGACCTGATCTGTCTTGATAATTGTTTCATACAAACTTTATTGCCAGAAGGTTGTCTGCGAATATGCCAGGGACTAAATTTAACAGGGACTAATGGTTTCCTGACGATTCTTTTTTCTTAATAACAAGACCAATAATGAATGAAACGATTGATGACAAAATAAGGGCAATAATCATGGCCAGCAAGCCACCGACAGGCTGAATAAAAAAAATCAAAGTCAAAATAAATAAACTAGCTGCTATAAGAATTACGCTTACAGATAAGTGAGAAATTCCAAACCTCAGCAATAAATGATGGATATGAAGTCTGTCTGCCTTAAAGGGAGACTTCCCGTTTATTATCCTGATAATGACAACCCTTAAGGTATCAAATAGCGGTATGAAAAGAAGACCAAATGCTATAGCCGGGGCAGAAATGAACCTGAAGGCCGGTCCGGCAGATTCTTCAAGCTCAAGAAATCTTGTTGTCAGCACTGCCATTATCAGACCAATTATCATCGCGCCAGTATCGCCCATGAAAATTTTATTTCTTCCTCCCCAGACATTATACCTGATATATGCTATTAGGGAGCCTGCAAGTGAAGCACATAAAATTGCATCGTTATAATGATCGGTAAGCAGGAACCATAATCCATATGCAAGGCAGGCTATTATGCCTACTCCGGATGAGAGTCCGTCAACACCATCAATAAGGTTAAATCCGTTTATAAGGACAAGGAAGAGAAAAATGGTGAAAAGAACTCCGGGAAGGTAATCTATTGAGGTGATACCGAGAACTGAATGGAAATTGGTAATACGGATATTTCCAAGAATGACAACGATTGATGCGGCAGTGATCTGACCAAGGATTTTTTTTCTGGGATCGAGCATAAGAATATCATCCTTTAGTCCAAGAAGGAATAATATTATCAATCCTCCAAGAATAAATCTGATATCGGATGATCCGCCTGGCAGGGAAAATATAGTTGAAGCTATAGTAAAGCCAGCAAAGAGTGCCAGTCCGCCAAGAACAGGAACTTCATTATTGTGCGAGGTTCTATCATTGGGTATATCAAAGAGTTTCCTGTGTCTGGAAATTTTTACTATCGTTGGAATTGAAAAATAGGCTATCAGAAATGAACAGACAAATGCTGCAGTTAATAATAACCATACAGGAATAGTAAAACCGAACAGGGTGTAAATATTATTTAGGTTCAAGACGGAAAGGTTTCAAATCGTTCAGTGAAGGTAGAAAAAAATAGGATTCCGTCAAAATCATCATAAAGTGAATCACTGCAACTTATAAAGTTTAAATTCTGACATATACCAGTTCAGGAATTCCTTAATATTCCGCCGTCTCAAAATGAAGAAAACAGGTTAATGTATTTTCTCAGAACACTATCCCAATTATAGAGATCACTTATCCGCCTTAGCGAATTATTGCGATAAGATTCAATTTCAGTAGCTGATAACAGTTCGGCCTTTCTGATAGATAAGGAACACTCCTCAACATCTGAAAAATAGAACTGGGAATCTCCTGTTACCTCCCGGTTAAACTGGTTATCATGACAAATAATAATATTTCCGTTGGCCATTGCCTCCAAAAGAGAAGGATTGGTCCCTCCCACCGAATGACCGTGCAAATAAGCTTTACATCCATACCTCAGGGAATTAAGTTCTTCTTTATTATAAATGCCACCAATAAACAGAACCTTATCTGACCTGCCGGATGAACGGAGAGATCTGATATATCTGGTCCTGGATAAATTCCCGATTATGACCAAAGGCAGATCAGAACCTGACTTAAGATGCCCCTCAATGATCATTCTGACATTATTTTCAGGTTCGAGCCGGCAAACTACGAGGTAATAGCCCCTGAATTTCAGAAGATATCTTGATAGATCAGATTCTTCATATTGCGCATTAATATTGGCACCGTATTCAATAACTCTTATTTGCGGTTTAAATATCCCGTAAGTTGTTTTCAGATATGACTCAATTGCCAGGGAATCAGCAATTATTATATCTGACATCTTCATGGATAGCATTTCCGTGATCTTCAGAAAAGTCCTCTTCAGAAATGACCATTTTGTTCGCCTTGATTCAATCCCATCAGTATTAGTGATCAGGATTCTTCTTCTACCAATATTCAAAAAATAGAATAACGCTCCGGCTGAACCGGTAATAATGATAATCTCGGAGTTTCCAAGCGAATGCCTTAATCCGTAATAATAATAGAGCAAGGGATGGCTTGTTTTAGATACAGGTGAATAAAAAAGATCAACCCCGTTCCTCACAGCTGGCCTGTTTTCTGATGGATCGCATTGAACTGAAACCTGATAACCTGCCCTTACAAGAAGTTGAGAAAATTCTTCGGCAAATGTTTCAAAGCCTCCGTACCTGGCTGGAATACCCCTGGTTCCGACTATAGATATCTTTTGCACTTCAATTGGTCTATGATCTGTTTAAATTTACCATAAAGTATTTTCCCAAAGTTCATTCCCCACTTACTTTCCGGATTCAATAATACTCTCCATTTCGTTTAAAAAACATTGGGGATTCTTATACTCAATGAAATGATCCATATCCTGGACATTGTAGAACCTGGCTGAAGTATCTGATTCACCAGCCGCAATGGATCTGAAAATATTAATATAATCATCTGTTTCGGTTCCCTCTGCTGCGAATCCAAAACTGGGAAACATCCCCAGTGTTTCTCTGAAATAGGGTAATCCGGATGTAATAACTGGCTTCCGGAAGTAAACAGCCATTTCCAATACCCCGCTTTGGGAAATATGCCTGTAAGGAAGAAAAACATAGTCACACATTCTGAAAAGGTACCTGAGTTCCGGATCGGTAATGTACCTTATCAGTAATCTGACCGGAAGTTTAGAATCGTCCTTGTGACTCTCCAGGAATTGTTTCCAGATATTATCCGGATCATTACCCGCGATAATAAAATTAAGCCGGTTGCCGGGATCAAAACCTCCAGCCCTTGATATAAGTTCTGCAACCACATCAGAACCTTTTGTCAGCCTCATGAATCCAAAAAACAGGATGTTGATCCTTGAACCTGAAACAAGGGATTCGACCTCAGGCAGAACAGGAATCTCTTCCGGAAGAGGATTAAGCATATATGAAAAGTGAGGTACCTCCAGTCTTACTCCTTTATATCCAAGTTCATCCAGGAAATCAGAGGATCTTTTTGAATGTACTATTACGGCATCAGCGAATCTTTGGTAAAGGATCCTTGCATAGGATTCGCGGAAGAAATGGCCGGTCCTGTTTGTATCAATCAGCGAAATTACCTCATGAACATCGATAATCAGCTTTCTGGCCGGCAGAAGTGTTATGAGGAACAGTGTTTCATAGGCATTGCCATAGGTCATAAAAATAAAACACTCCTTCCTGTTGCCAAGAACCAGAAGAAGCAGCCTTAAAAGACTGACAAATAGAGAGATAAATTTGCTGAATGGGTTTCTTTTGTAGTAATTCACAAACAGCTTTCTGTTATTCCCTTCAGGTTCAGAATAGTTGGATATAATTTCTACATCAGGAAATCTGGAGGCAAGGGTTTCCCTGAAAGCTCTGTTATAATAAAAAGCCCCTGAATGTTCCCCGATAATATCGACAAGGAATATCTTCATTGACGTACCCCCATTACAATTTTCTTTCGATTTCTTTTCGCGTCGGTTTTATCAGCAGCAGAATAACAAAAGCTCCTGTATAGTTAAACAAATAATCATTTCCAATTATCAGCTCTATCAGGAGAAAAAGGACTAAATAACTTCCTGTCAGGGAGAATAGATCATCATTGCCGAATATTTTAAATAATAACCTGTAGAATACGTAATATAATGCCAGGAGAATGAGGCCTCCTTTTATCAGGATCCCTAATAATCCAATGTCGGAGATGAAGAAGAAATCAGAAATGACGCCCTGATAACCTCCGTTATAGCGATAGCTAAGGCTCCCTATGCCAGTAATAGGATATTTCAGGAACCACCTCCACCCGGCATTTATCTCTTCATAACGAAGATATGCTGAGTAATCCTTCGTCTTATGCGCAAACTCAAGATCACCCGGTCTGAGAAGTCCGGCGAAATTTCTTGATATCACATTATCGGTCAATGCGATATAAAAGAAAGACACTACTATCAGACTCGAAATAAGGAGGTACCTGATATCATAAAGCCTGTATCTGAGATAGTACATGAAAAGGGGAAGAATAGCCATTGTCAGTATTTCATTCCTGGCTTTTGATATGTAAACAGAAAAAATCAGTATCAACAGCGGTAAAGCAAGAAACCCAGGCTTGTTTTTTTCAAAATATCTGACCCATCCATAGATATACGGTATGAAGAAAAGAGAGGTAAAACCCGAAAACTGCATCCCCTTGGTGGTAGTGTGGCCGAATTTCACAACCAGGCTTCCTTTCATGAATGAGGTATTGAAGTCATTGAAGTTAAATACAAGAAACAAAATTGTTGCAATTATAATAATAAGGAAGACAACCTTCTCGGTGTAATCAAGGACAGAGTGCTGCGAGAATCCCATTATTAAAAAAGCGTACCAGACCAGGATGATGTACAGACTTCTGAAGGTAAGAAGTCCCATATAAACAGGCTGACCAACGGTAATCCTGGCAACAATACTGCTGAAAAGAGGATATAAAACCAGAAAAACCAGAAGGAAAAGATCCAGCCTGTCAACCTTGTACCTTACTCCCGGAAGGTAAAGGGCAAGCGAAAGTACGCCCGTAAAAGAAAATAGTATAACCAGTATTTCATTCGCGGTCTGTGAAATAAATCCGAGCCTGGTAGGTAAAAGTGAAATGTAGAACAGGAACAGAATAAAAAATATTTTCTTTATTAAATTCATTATGAGTCAGATAACTTTACAATAACCGGTAATTCAGCCGTTTACAGTTCCCGGAAATCCCCCTGTCATAGCTGCTGAGAGCTCCTTCAGGCCCATCCTTGCAGCTTTAAAGTTAAAATTAAGAAAAAACTGTAGGCATTTCAGCAACCAGTAAACTGTAAGCGTAAAAATGAGTGTAAAACGTCTTATCCCATTGAAGTACTTGTCAATAATATAAAACCGGTTCTTAATAGTATTTCCCAGGTAAAAGTTGAGATTTAAATTTCCCGGCGCCAGCTGGTTAATCTTCTTACCCGTCTCTTTCTGCTGACTTCCCTGACATTTGTGAATGACCAGTGAATCTGAAACAAAATAGATACTTCCACCTGTTTTATGGATCCGCATTGATAGTTCAACATCTTCATCATACATGAAAAAGAAAGGATCAAACAGCCCTTCCTTCAGGTTGAATTGACTGGCAACTATGAACATTGCACAACCTGAAGCAAAATAAGTTATTCCATCTTTCAGTAAAGTCTCGATATGAAACTTTCCAATATTGTTTATAAGAGGGGTCATCCTGAAATAATTCATCCTTCCACCTGCATTCCAAATCCTTGGCTCCGGCTCTTCAGTAATAACACATGGTGTAAATATTGTCACGGAAGGATTTTTTTTTGCGGCTGTGATAAGTTTTCCTATTGTGTCATTTGCCAGAATCGTATCGTTATTAAGAATGAACAGGTACTCAAAACCAAGGTTTTCACCTGCCCAGCCAATGCCATGATTGACACCTCTCGCAAATCCAAGATTTTTCCCGGGGAACAGGTATTTGATATCAGGGTAAAAGTTCAGATCTTCTTCAAGAGCTGAACTTTTATTGCTGTTATCGACCACTACAATAAATGGTAATTCCTCAAGGTCTGAACCAAGTACAGATCGTACACAATCGAGGGTAACCTCATTGTTGAAGTAATTAAGAAGGATAATACAGACCTTATACCTTTTCAAATAAGTTGTGTCCATTAAACACTCATTTCATTTCAAACCCGCCTTATAACACAGGTAATAGGAATATGCCGCAATAAATGTCTCCACAAATACCACCATAAATGCAATATTAAATACCCTCAGTTCACCTGAAATGTACAGCCCTGTAAAGATCAGGAAATAGAAAAGAAAGCCAATGATTCTCATTCTGGCATATTCTGTCTTCAATCCGAAATTTATAAGGATAAGATCCCCGTAAATGAGACTTATGGCAATTGGTATTAAGGTAAAAGAAAGCACTCTGAGTATCCTGATCGAATTTGCATTAGCTGATCCGCTGAAAAAACTTATTACAATGGGCGAAAACATGTAGATCACAATTATTACAATTACTGAAAAAAGTAGTACGTAAATAAGTATCTTCTTCAGGAAACTGACATCCCGGTCTCTCGAAACTTTTGGGAAAAGCGTCTGCCCAAGAAGTGAATATGGCACTTTTATGATATTTATTACTTTCTCAGCCACATCATAATAAGCAACATCGACCATTCCAAGGAAGATCCCGATAATTATTTTATTTGCATTTACATAGATCTGTGTTGAAACATTTGAAAAGAAGTAGAGTACATTATCATATAAGTAGATCTTCAGTGTGGTGAGGCTCTGAAATCTGAATTTCACCTTATGCCTTCTGAAAACAACAAGGAGACCCGTAAGGGCTCCGGTTACAGTTCCGATCCCAAGGATCAAAGGATAGATCACGTAATCGCCTGCCCTTGTTATTATGACAAAAACAAGTATTGTGGCCAGTATCCGTGTGGTGACATTTATAATAGTTATGTACTTCATCTTTTCGATTCCCTGGAAATACCATAACGGGTAAAGGGCATCGCTTAAGCCGGCAAGCATGGAGAGCATGAAAATCATCCTCTGTTCACGAAGCTGGTGAAAAGTAAATGTCAGAACAGCCATCAGCAGAAGGGAGACAATAAATATTATCATTTTTATTGTCAGGACAGATGAAACGATCTCAGTGACCTTTGATCTGTCGTCCCTGTTGACAGAAATATCCCTTGTTGCCGTAAGATTGAAACCGAAGTTGATAAAGATGCTGAAATAGAATGCTGTTGTCTGCGCAAACACAATAAGTCCATAGTTCTGACTTCCCAGGACCCTGAACAGGTACGGGATGGTAATAATGAACAGAACCAGGTTGGATACCTGAAGCACGCTCAGAAAAGTAAAATTCTCGACAAGAATTTTATTTTTTTGAAAATTGTCTTTCAGGGATTCAAAATTAAGCATCAGAATTACAGGTTATTCCCGGGAAACCATTCAAATCTTGCAGGTTGATGATTACATATTATTCCAGAACCAGCCAACTGCTTCTTCAAGCCCTTTTGCAACATCATGGGTCGGTAAATACCCGAGCAGTTTTTTTGCCTTCTCAATGGAAGCATGTGAGTGGGAAATGTCTCCTCCCCTCTCTGGTCCGTATTCAGGTTCTATCTTCAGTACTGATTTATCATATTTACCGGCAAATTCCCTGATAAGTTCAAACATTCTTTGAAGTGTGGTCCTCTCCCCAAAAGCCACGTTATAAACCTGATTCAATGCTTCCGGTTTGGTAACAAGTCCGGCCAGATGGTTTGCCTGGATCACATTATCGATGAAAGTAAAATCGCGGGAGTTTGATCCATTGCCATATATCACGGGTCTTTTATGATCCTTCAGCATTCTTAAAAATTTAGGAATAACGGCTGCATAGGGCCCATCAGGATCCTGCCTTCTTCCGAATACATTGAAGTACCTGAGACCGATCACTTCAATGCCGTATATCTCCGCAAAATTGGCTGCAAAAAGTTCATCTGCATATTTAGTTATTGCATAGGGTGAGAGCTGCCTGCCAGTCTCCTCCTCTACCTTTGGAAGACGCTGGCTATCTCCATAGACCGATGAACTGGCTGCATAAATGAACCGTCTGACGCCAGCCTCCTTCGAAGCAAAAAGGATCCTGACAAACCCGCCAATGTTCACATCGGCTGCTGCTACAGGATCTGAGACTGACCTTGGTACAGAACCAAGTGCCGCCTGGTGGAACACAATATCGGTTCCCTCAACAGCTTTTCTGCAGGCTTCATAATCCCTGATATCGGCTTCAACAAGGCTGAATCCGGGATCTCTTAAAAATGCTTTTAAATTTTCTCTCCTCCCGGTCGCGAAATTATCAAGGCAAATAACACGATTGCCTGTACTCAGCAGCGATTCAACGAGGTTTGAGCCAATAAACCCGGCCCCTCCTGTTACAAGTATCTTTTTATTGCTGATAGCTTTCTTCATTTCACTCAAACATCGCGAGTATCTCCTTGATCATAAAATCGGCTGTCTTTCCATCTCCGTAAAAACCCGGGAACTCGAGACGCGATGACTTGTTCAGATAGAAGGTGAATGCAGCTTCGATCAATGCCGGATCAGCATCTGCAAGCATTGCAGTTCCGTTCCTGACAAGTTCTACCCATTCTGTCTCCCTGCGCAAAACTATACAGGGCTTTTTAAAAAAATGGGATTCTTTCTGTACCCCGCCGGAATCGGTTATAATAAGACGGGAGTTATGCTCAAGAAATGTCATTTCAAGATATGAAACCGGCGGAATTATCCTGATGAACCTGCTGCCGTTAAGCTTGCTGCTGAGCTCTCCAAGATTATTTTTAAGGGAAATGCTTGTTCTTGGGTGAAGAGGCATCACAAAGACCATCCTATGTTCTTCGGCAAGGGAGAGCATGGTCGAAAGTATGGAATTGAGCCTTAAAACATCATCTGTATTAAGCTCCCTGTGAATTGTGGCAAGAATATAGGAGTCCTTTTCTATCTGCAACTTTTCAAGCAGGAATGACTTCTTCTTTTCAGCCAGGGAGGCAAAGAAAAGCGTATTATCGTACATAATATCGCCGGTGAGGTAGATCTTCGGGTTATCGATGCTGTACGGAGGGCTGTTTTCAGGTCTGAAACCTTCGGCCATAAGGTTCTTAAAAGCAGCGTTCGTCGGTGCGAAAAGCAGGGTGGAAGCATGATCGCTCATGATCCTGTTTAGCTCTTCCGGCATTCTTTTATTGAAAGATCTCATACCTGCTTCAATATGGATTACCGGAAAATGCTGTTTTGAACCTGCAAGTGCCCCGGCAAGCGTGGAATTTGTATCACCGTAAATTATCAGGCAATCGGGCTTTTCGTTAAGCAGTATCTCCTCAATACCTGTTATCATCAGCCCGGTCTGTCGTCCATGACGTGCTGAACCTACCCCAAGATTGTAATTAGGCTTGGTGATCTCAAGCTCGTCAAAAAAAACCTGTGACATCTCCCTGTCGTAATGCTGACCGGTATGAACTATTATTTCATTTATTTTCCCCGAGTAATGGTTTTTAATCGCCCTGCTTATGGCTGAAGCCTTTATTATCTGAGGTCTGGCACCGACAAGGTTAATGATTTTTATTTTCGCCATCCGGAAAAATGATTTAACTCTATTTCAAAGATATCATTTTCAGCTGTAGTAACAAAGGAAGTCTGTAAATGGAAGTTTTTAACCGCAGGGGACGCAAAGTCCCGATTTTCATCGGGATGCGCGGAGGACGCAGAGTAAATTATTAATTTGTCCCTCTGCGTTCTCTGCGTAGAATCTCTGCGCGCTCTGCGGTTAAAATGTAAAAAAAATATGCGAAGTTTGTGGCTACGCATATTTTAATAACTAAATCTTCATTGAATTATTTAGCATAATTGACCGATCGCGTCTCGCGGATCACGGTGATCTTTATCTGCCCCGGGTACGTCATCTCATTCTGTATCTTGCGTGCGATTTCAAACGAGAGGTTCTCCGCATCCTTATCAGTAACTTTCTCTGCACCTACAATAACCCTCAGCTCTCTCCCTGCCTGGATGGCATAGGTTTTCATCACTCCGGGGTACTGAAGAGCAACAGATTCCAGCTCTTTTAATCTTTTAATGTACGATTCGACAACTTCGCGTCTCGCTCCCGGGCGTGCACCTGAAATCGCATCGCAAACCTGGACTATAGGTGCAATAAGGGTTGTCATTTCCGTCTCATCATGATGTGAACCGATAGCATTGCAGATCTCGGGCTTTTCCTTGAATTTCTCTGCCAGCTTCATGCCAAGAATTGCATGTGGGAGCTCCGGTTCATCGTCAGGAACTTTTCCTATATCATGCAGGAGTCCGGCCCTTTTTGCTATCTTGGGATTGAGTCCAAGCTCCGCTGCCATTATTGAGCATAGGTTTGCGACCTCTCTTGAATGCATAAGCAGGTTTTGGCCGTAGGAGGACCTGTATTTCATTTTTCCTACCAGTCTTATCAGTTCAGGATGAAGCCCGTGTATGCCAAGATCGATAGTAGTTCTTTTCCCTACCTCAAGAATCTCCTCTTCCACCTGCTTGCGGGTTTTATCCACGATCTCCTCGATTCTGGCAGGATGAATTCTGCCATCGGTGACCAGCTGATGCAATGCCAGCCTGGCCACTTCGCGTCTTACCGGGTCAAATGCTGACAGGACTATTGCCTCAGGGGTATCATCGACAATTATTTCGACACCGGTGGCAGCTTCAAGGGCACGTATGTTGCGCCCTTCACGCCCGATGATCCTTCCTTTCATCTCATCTGATTCGATATGAAAGACCGTAACGGCATTTTCAATTGCATTCTCCGTTGCCACTCTCTGGATGGTCTGTACTACAATACGCTTGGCCTCCTTGTTCGCTGTCATTTTTGCTTCATCGAGGATCTCGTTAATATACGACATTGCCCCGGTTTTAGCTTCTTCCCTGAGCGACTCGATAAGCTGATTCCTGGCCTGTTCGGCTGATAGTCCGGAAATTGCCTCCAGCTGATCAACCTGCTGTCGGTGCATTTTATCCAGTTCCTCAGATTTCTTTTCAACAAGCTCAAGCTGTGTTGTGAGGTTTTCTCTGATGGTATCAGCCTCGTTCTTCTTGCGCTGAGCTTCCTCGATCTTCTGAGAAACCGCCTGTTCTTTCTGTTTTATCCTGCTTTCTGCCTGGTTGATCCGGTTATTCTTTTCATTTATAACCTTTTCATGCTCTGTTTTCAGCTGCAGAAACCTCTCTTTGGCCTGGAGTATCTTTTCCTTCTTTACAACCTCCGATTCAGCTTCTGCGTCGGCAAGAATTCTTATGCTCTTATTTCTCAAGACCCTCTGCCAAACAAAGTACGAGGCACCGAAGCCCAGTACAAGAGCCGACGACAGCAGGATTATCGTTAATCCGTTTAATAAATTCCCTGTGATCGCAATCATCTCTTTTTCTGTTATTTAATAAATAAAAAAAACCCGCAAAGTTTCTGCAACTTTTATAAAACCCCATATCTTAATGGCTGGAGTAGCTGATAGATTTCGAACTTCCACTGTCCCGCCTGAGCGGGATTCCCGGTGAACCGGGATGAGGCCTGTCCTACATGAACCAAGTCTGGCTCCAAAGTTCTAAATGTTGAGTTTCAAAAATGAATGTAGAAACAATGCGGGCAAATAAATTGTCTATTTTAAAGAACGCTATTACTCTTTTCTTCAAGAACCGTCCCGATCTTCTGAGTCAGCTCTTTTATGGCATCGGGCAGATAATCGTTGCTTAGCTTTTCTTCCTCATCAATAAGCCTGATAACATACTGGAGGGCAGCCATCGCCAGAAAATCCTGCACATCCTTGTCAGTGTACCGCTGCTTGTACTGCAACACTTTTTCGTTAATCATCCTCGCAGCTCTTCTGATCTTCTCCTCATCTTCCCGTTCTACCTTCAATGGATAATACCTGTCCGCTACGTTAACCCTGATAGAAAGCTTATCATCCATTGTTATATCTTATCTGTCTAAAAGAGCAATACATTTGTCAATTTCCCGCATCAGTTCATTTATTCTCCTCTTTGCCCCTGAGGCACTCTCCTTCTCTCCCAATAAAGCTCCCGTTAATTTTATTCTATCATACTTTTTTCCCAGTTCTTTCATTTCTTCTTTCCGGTTGAGAAGCTCTGAATTCAGCTCTTCATTCCGTGTTTTCAGATTCCTGTTTTCTTCCCTCAGGCTATTGAAGTTATTTACGAGTTCGTCGATTTTCCTGTTAAGTAAAACTAACTCCTCATAACCCTGGGCGGACATATTAAAAATCTTTATACAAAGGTAATATTGTTAATGATATTTTCAAAAATTTAACATAAATAGTTTGGATGATCTGGCGGGACAGTTAGCTTTGCAGATTCCTTATGAAAGAGTCGATTCTGATGAGATGGAGATACTGGATTACCCTTATTCCGGGGCTGTTACTGAGCATTAACGTGAATTGCCAGGTAAATTTCCTGTCGCCGCTAAAGATACCCCTCTTACTGTCAGCAAATTTCGGTGAACTCCGGGCCGATCATTATCATTCCGGAATGGATATAAGGACTCAGGGTGTGACTGGCAAAGAGGTCGTTGCGGCGGATAGCGGGTATGTTTATCTGATACTGGTTTCGCCCGTAGGCTTCGGGAAAGCTATATTTATAAGGCATCCTTCAGGCTATTCCACCGTTTATGGTCACCTCGATTCCTATGCTCCGGAGATCGAGGAATATGTTAAAACGCAGCAATACAAGAACAAAAGCTTTGCCATAACTATATATCCTCCCGTGGACAGACTTCCTGTTGCCAGGGGCCAGCTTTTGGGATATTCAGGGAATACGGGCGGCTCATCAGGGCCTCATCTTCATTTTGAGGTCAGAAAGTCAGACTCGGAAAAACCGGTAAATCCTGAAAAATTTAATTTTCAGATCGGGGATAATATCAGGCCCGTTATCGAAAGACTTGTTGTCTATCCGGCTGGAAGGAACACCAGCATTAACGGAAGATATGGAAAACTGTTTCTCGGCGTAACGGGCAGCAACGGGCACTATGAACTGCAGCAGCAGCTGTCAGTTAACGGGTCAGCAGGGTTTGGAATTACCAGCTATGACTACATGAATGATACCCCCAGCAGATTCGGCATAAACTCAATAGAGCTCACGATCGACAGCATACGCTGGTTTTCCTATGAAGTGAACGAATTCAGCTTTTATGAGACCAGGTATATAAACGCTCACATCGATTATGAGGAATCCGTTAAGAGGAACATCGATATCGAACGGCTTTATGTGCTCCCAAATGACAAGCTCAGCCTTTACAGGACCTTTAAGAATAACGGGCTGTTCGATTTCTCTGACGGAAAAATTCACAGAGTATCAATAACAGTAAAGGACGGAAAAGGAAATTCTGCAAATCTATCATTCTCAGTTTACCCGGGTATAAACCTGAAGTATATCCTCCCCAGGGCTGCAGACAGTTCCCTTATTGTGATGCCTTTCGGAAAGGAGAACACTTTTACGGCAAATGGAGTACGACTCGATATCCCTGCCGGAGCTCTTTATGACACGCTTTTCTTCAGGTATAGCACAACTGAAGGTAACGATCACTTGTTCTCTCATGTTTATCATATTCACGACCGGTTTACCCCGGTGCAAAAGCAGATCACACTTTCGATCAGACCCGATTCAGTTCCAAAGGGAATGGAATCAAAACTTCTTCTTGTCCAGATCGATGAAAAAGGACTTATTACCAGTGCAGGCGGCAAATTTGCTAATGGATATGTGACAGCAACATTATTTTCACTGGGAAACTATGCTGTCGGAATAGATACGGTTCCACCGTCAATCAATGCGAATGGCCTTAACTCAAACCCTGATTATACGGGAAAAAGCGAGATCCGTATAAAGATAAAGGATGATCTTTCAGGCATAAAGAGCTATGAAGGCCTTATCGACGGCCAATGGGCACTCTTTGAGTATGATGCTAAAAATGATGTGATTTTATATAAGTTTGATCACAGGAGACTGACAAAAGGAATTAAGCATACCCTTACCATAAGAGTGACGGATAACTGCGACAATATGAATACTTTCACCAGGGAATTCTTCTGGTAAAGATCGGGATCTTTAATAAAGCGATGGCGGGTATATACCCTTACTGATCATCCTGTTGATACTATCTACAACAAATGGTTTATCCTCGCGGTAAGTAACGCCAAACCATCTTTCATTGCTCATCAGTATCTGTATGGTTATCTGGCCGTTCTTTACGAATTTATCGACGGACGTCGGAATATCAAGTTCTGATTTCGGATCCATACCTGATCTGTTGAGGAAATTCCTGAATTCCTCGCCCAGAAAATTATAGCATGACGGTTTGAATCCCCACAGGTTCATTGAGACGATCTCATTACCCGTAAAATGCTGCACCTTACCGTCAGCAGCAGGAGCCGAAGCCCCATCCTTTGTCTTCTCTATCTGCCTTGTCTCAACAATATTGCTTAGAAATCCCTTGCTGTCAACCCTGCAAACTCCCCTGTTCACATGACCATGGTCAGAAAGAGTGTTTCCAAGCTTATAGCCTACAATACAGTAGTTATTCAGATCCTTGTCGTTGACAAGATAATCCTTCAGTATTTTGAACGACTCTACTCCATAGTAATCATCGGCATTGATGACGCCAAACGGCTCCTTTATTGCATTTTCAGTAACAAGAATGGCATGACTTGTTCCCCAGGGCTTCTGCCTGTCAGGAGCAACCTTTACACCTTTTGGAAGATTGGTGATCTCCTGAAATACATAATCCACCTTAATCCTGCCTTTCAGCCTCTCGACAAAACGTTCCTTAACCTGATCCTCAATGTCCCTCCTTATGACGAAGACGATCTTTCCGAATCCTGCCCTGATCGCATCATAAATGGAGTAATCAATTATTGTCTCGCCTGATGGCCCGACCTGGTCAAGCTGCTTGTTGCCGCCGTAACGGCTGCCCATTCCGGCTGCCAGTACTAAAAGAGTAGGTTTCATATTTTAAGGTTTTTGATCCACAATTATAAGGAAAAAATGTTACTTTTAATATTGCTGAATAAAAAAACCTATGCAGTTCATACTTGAGATCTGTACCGATTCGGTCGAGTCGGCAGTTATTGCACAACAATCAGGCGCAGATCGGATCGAACTTTGTGATAACCTTGCTGAAGGTGGAACTACACCCGGCCCGGGCAGGATATTGTCGGCCAGGAGTAATCTCGATATTCCGCTTCATGTCTTGATAAGGCCAAGGGGGTCGGATTTTCTCTATTCCGATAT
Organism: Bacteroidales bacterium; assembly: GCA_050013475.1. Lineage (GTDB taxonomy): Bacteria > Bacteroidota > Bacteroidia > Bacteroidales > VadinHA17 > LD21. The sequence continues at coordinate 295,922 of JBEKFE010000001.1, read as the reverse complement.
TGAGTTTGATGAGATGAGGAGAGATATTGAGGTATGTGGTGAAGAAGGTGTTGAAGGCGTGGTACTTGGAATACTTCGTAAAGACGGGAATATTGACATGGAAAAAACCTCCCGCCTTGTTGAACTAGCTCATCCCATGAAGGTTACCTTTCACAGGGCATTTGATCTGTGTGTCGATCCGGTCAGAGGCATTGAAGATATAATAAAGACAGGGGCCTCACGACTTCTGACTTCCGGGCAGAAAAACAGGGCAATTGAAGGAACGGGACTGCTGGCCTCACTTGTCGAGCTTGCTGCCGGCAGGATTATAGTAATGCCCGGAAGCGGAATCAATGTGACGAATATCGCCGAAATTGCAAGGATCACAAAAGCCTCCGAGTTTCACCTTACAGGAAGAAAAGCCGTTGAAAGTGAAATGGAATTCAGGAGGACCGGTATTATGATGGGCAGCATTCAGGATCAAAATGAGTTTACCAGAAAGATCGCTGACGAAGAAAGCATAAGAAAAATTGCCGAAATCCTTAAAATGATCTGATATCCTCTTTGTTTTATTTTACAGCCTGTTATCTTTGTAACTTTTTATACTGAAAAGTACGGGGCATTTTATTTTTACAGTAAAGCAAACAAGTTCTTAAATTATACTACAATTAAATAAATAAAGGTTTTATGAAAAAGCTGTTTACAATATTGCTATTGAGCCTTCTGGCAGTGAGTTTTCAGAACTCTCTTGCCTGTACGAATTTCCTCATCAGCAAGGGAGCTACAAAAGATGGCTCGGTAATGATAACATATGTTGCAGATTCGCATGTACTGTATGGCGAATTATATTACTGGCCATCGAGGAACTGGCCTGCAGGTTCCATGATGGACATTTACGAATGGGACACGGGAAAATATATGGGCAAGATCCCGCAGGTACAACATACCAATTCAGTTGTCGGAAATATGAACCAGTTCCAAGTGGCTATCGGCGAAACTACATACGGCGGTCGCCTCGAGCTTATGGATACAACAGCTATCATAGATTATGGTAGCCTGATTTATATTACACTACAGAGAGCCAAAAATGCAAGGGAAGCAATCTTTACCTTTTCAAACCTTGTTTCGGAATATGGATATGCAAGCGAAGGTGAGTCATTCTCGATAAGCGATGCAAATGAAGTATGGATACTTGAATTGATCGGCAAAGGACCAGGAAATAAAGGCGCCGTGTGGGTGGCACGAAGAATACCCGACGGGTATATATGCGGGCATGCCAACCATCCAAGGATCACCACCTTTCCGCTGGCCGACGGTAAGAAGTCGATCACATCAAAGGATATCAACAAGATCTTCAATCCTGAAGTTGAAACCGTTTATGCGTATGACGTCATAGATGTTGCAAGAAGTCATGGCTACTTTAAAGGTGCCGATAAGGATTTCAGCTTCAGCGATGCCTATGCACCCCTTGATTTCGGTGGGGCAAGGTTCTGCGAAGCAAGAGTATGGTCGGGGTTCAATAAGGTTAACAGCCAGATGGGACAGTACCTTGATTATGCAATGGGGATCAACCTTAAGAACAGGATGCCTCTCTGGATAAAACCTGACAGGAAGCTCGATCTCAATGATGTGAAAAATATGATGCGCGACTACTATCAGAATACACCGATGGACATGACCAAGGATCCGGGTGCCGGACCTTATGGAAGCACTGTAAGATGGAGACCTATGGAATGGACGGTTGACGGTGTAAAATATTTCAACGAGAGAGCTATTTCAACAATGCAGACCGGTTTTTCATTTATTGCACAGAGCCGCTCCTGGCTTCCGAATCCGGTTGGCGGTATTGACTGGTTCGGAGTCGACGATACCTATTATACTGTCTACACGCCTATGTACTGCGGGATCACACAAGTACCAGAATCTTATGCTGTCGGCAATGGTGATATGATGACATTCAGCGATGATGCAGCTTTCTGGGTCTTCAACCAGGTCTCAAATTTTGCATATACAAGGACAAGGCTGCTTCTCGGGGATCTCCAGACAAAACAGAAGGAGCTCGAAGATAAATATCTTGCAGAAACAGCCGGAATTGATAAAGATGCAGCGGATCTATATGCTGCCGATCAGGCTGCTGCAGTTCAGTACCTCACAAACTACTCTGTGGCATCAGGTAACAATACCGTTAAGGAGTGGAAAAATCTTTACAGGTTTCTTTTTACCAAATATGTCGATGGTAATGTGAAGGTCAGCCAACCAGTTCCGAAAGGCTACAACAGGGTCAATGCAAAACTCAGTCAGCCCGGGTATGGTGACGATTGGAACCGTTTCATCGTCAAATCGACCGGCGATCAGTTCAAGGAGCCTGTGGTAAAGAAGTAAGCGTCATTTGGCCTTCGGCCGTCATTCGGTGGTAATTTGCCCTTCGGGCGTAATTTGGCTGCGCCGTAATTCATTGTTTACAACCGAATTACAACTGAATTACAACTGAATTACAACTGAATTACAACCGAATTACAACCGAATGACAACTGAATTACAACCGAATTGCAACTGAATTACAACTGAATTACAACCGAATTGCAACCGAATTGCAACCGAATGACTTCCGACTTCGGATCCCGCAGAGCGGGATTTCGTCGCTTTGCTCCTCAACTTCCGACTTCAGACTTCTTAAAATATTTTCAATTACTGATTAAGAAAATCAAAATATTATTAATACATTTGCGTCCGATTTTCAGAGACCAAATAGAGAAAATAAATATTTCGCGCGATGAATTTAATGAATGTTGTTGACAAGGAGCTTGCTGTAAAAAATGAATTCCCGAAGTTTGCTGCGGGAGATACGGTTACGGTTCATTACAAGATAAAGGAAGGTAACAAGGAGAGAGTACAGCAGTATCGAGGTGTGGTTATCCAGAGAAGCGGAAGCAAACATACAGAGACCTTTACGGTAAGGAAAATATCGGGTAACATTGGCGTGGAAAGGATCTTCCCGGTGGCATCGCCATTCATTGAAAAGATAGAACTGAACAAACATGGTAAAGTACGCAGGGGCAGGATCTTTTACCTCCGCGATCTTACAGGCAAGAAGGCTCGTATTAAAGAGAAAAAATTCTAACTATATTTTCTTAATCATATCTTCTTTCTTCGCTTTAGCATCCTCTACCAGTTTCTTCGCCTGGTTATCAGCCTCAATTACCAGCTGGTTCGCCCGTTTGTCGGCTTCTTTTTTAATTGCATCCGCTCCCTTTTGAGCTGTGAACTTTGCAAGAGCATTTTTGTTATCAGCACCCCTGACAAGCTTTGTTGCCGATGAATCTGCCTCCTGCCTGAGTTTCTGAGCCGCCTTTGCCGCTTCATCCCTCATCTGCTGGCCTCTGTCCTCTGCTTCATTTATGAGCACATCGCCCTGTTGTGCTGCCTCCTGGCGCAGCTGATCCTTCGATTTGGCGACATTATTATCGACAGTCTGCTTTACGGTCTCTTTGGCAGCATTGCCTGTTCCACCTCCCGTTCCTCCGCCAAAATCGGGGCCCACCTCGGGCTTTGTAAAGGTGCCTTTTACCCGCACATTTATCTTTATGATCTCAGGTGGCTTATATGCAATTCCAAATCGTGCTGCCTGGCCCGAAAGATTATCAATAAGCGCATTTACACCATTGCCCAGGTCAGCCCTCGGTATTTCTGTCTTAATAAGATAGTTTATAGTCTGGTCAAGTCCCTGGTCACCTCCAATATTCATTTTAATATCTCCAAGCTTTACATCGAACGGGGTGACATAGACCCTTCCATGATTTACTTTGAAGCTTATATTTATATTCCTGAAAGAATTGGAATACTTATCCCCCAGCTTTAACACCTGCTTGAATTTATCAAAGGTGGCAGACTCAACAAGCGTTACCTGGTCAGATTGTATTTTGCCCGATCCATCAATAGTCGGAATAACCGGCATCATATCCTTGCCGAGAAGGCTCTGGTAGGCAAGCTGTATATTTACCCTCCCGTCAATACCTTTGGCAGTCGGGGCAAACTTTCTGATCGTGACAAATGTTCTGAAGGCATCCTTGATTTCGATATTGTTTATCTTCATATCGGCTTTCATGACCGGTTTAAGGGTATCTCTTGTATCGTAGTCGGCATTCATCAGAATTGTACCACCAAGGATATTCATGCCTGCATCCTTTATTGTTAAAATCCCGTTCTTCACTATCACCTGCCCTTTCAGGTTTTCCGCCTTGATGGTCCCGTACAGAAACTTATCGATAGATGCAGTGAAGTTAAAATCAATGTTCTTCGGCACCGCTATCACTGCAAGTGAAGTTGTATCGACGTGTATCGGGGCAGTTGAAGTATCAGCCGGCATTGCATTCATAACTGACGAAAGATCAACTGTTTTTGAATACATGGTAAGGTTGCCTCTGATTGTCTGGTTCCTGAAAATGTAAGGAATATAATTCATCAGGTTCCCGCTTAAAAGAAAATCGCTTTTACCCGCCACCAGCACATCAGCTTTCTTCAATTGAGCGAATGCCGGCGTGAACATAAGTTCAGCCTCTTTGATCTCAACATCAGGATACCCTTTCATTACTACTTTCATGCCTTTGATGTCAAGGTTACCTTTTGCTGAAAAACTTTCATATTTTTCCTTCTCAATCATTGACAGTTTCCCTGCCATTGTAAGCGACATATCAATTACACCAGTCAGATTCATGCCAGAGAGAGGGACTGCTTTTGAAAGATCAGCGAGATCAATTTTCCCGGTCATGCTGCCTTTGAAATCAGGGTCGCTCATTGGCGTCCTCAGTAGCATGGTCATGTCGAATGGATTGCCTGCCAGTTCAAAATGGAATTTATTGATATTAACGGTCGACCTGTCAGCCTTCTTACCGTCGTAGAACATTTCCGAGCTGATACTGATATTGCTGATCTTCTCCGGAAGATCGGGATAGCTTACAAGTCCGTTGCTTACGGAAAGATCAAGTTTTATATCCGGCATTGTGCTGTCGGCATCGCTGTATACCCCAATTGCTTCACCAGCGAGCTTAAATTCACCCGTTGCTTTAAGGTTCTCATATCCTGACATATATACTGCGGGTATCATCGACAGGAGTGTTTTGAAAGATGTGGGCCCTGTACCAAACTTCAGGCTGGTCCGGATATCGTTCCCAGGCATGGCAACAGTTCCTGAAAAGTTAAGCTTCAGATCGTTTACGGAGAAGTAGTTGTCACCAAAGGTGAATCGCATGCTGTCGAGATTTGCCTTCAATGCCACTTTTGAATCAATTACTGCCCTGTTAAGATATTTCACTCCATCCATAATAACTGTGGTCTCACCTGATCTGAGGACCATGCTGAGATCGGTATAGCTTCCCGTCATATCGCCGGTAAGGGCGAAGTTCAGGTTCTTAAGTCCGGCATTCAGGTTCATTGTGGCATCCGTATATGTTACGGAGCTCTTTCTGATCTCAACCCGCTTCAGAAGCAGCTTCATCGAGCTGCCTGATGAAGCAGTCTGCGGAGCAGGAGCTTTTACAGCCGGTGCAGGTGTCGCAGATGGTTTTGAAATGTCCCAGTTGGCGCTTCCATCCTTCAGAACAATTCCATTTACAACACCCTGGTCTATAATCAATGATTTTATCTCATAGCCTTTGCTGCCAAGAAGGCTTCCGAGATTGAATACCAGGTCGAATGATCTGAATCCGGCAAGTGTATCGCCTTCAAATTTTCCTAATCCTGCGACATAAAGATTCTTCAGGGAAAACGAAAGGTTCGGGAAATTTCTGAAGAAGGTCAGCTTATAATCAGAGAAGGTCACTTTCGCATTCACCGATTCATTTATAACCGACTCTACTTTGGTTTTTATCTTCTCCTTGAATATCACGGGAATGGTAAAAAGCAGGAGAAGGATGAAGAGGATCAAACCGAGTACAACCTTGATTGCTATTTTGGCTATTCTTTTCATAAGAAATATATTATTAACTGAATTTCAACTTAATACAAACACAAGAATGATGGAAATATGGTCTATTAAAAGTAGTTAATATTCATGAAAATAAAAATTTTGTTATATTTGCATCCGCGTAACAGCAGTGGGTCCCGTAGCTTAACTGAATAGAGCATCTGACTACGGATCAGAAGGTTGGGGGTTTGAATCCCTTCGGGATCACAAAGCAAACAATCCCGCATAAGCGGGATTTTTTGTTTGAATGGCCGAGAAAGAATTTATTCTTTCGAACGTCCATGAAAACAAAAAATCGAGGCAGCGTCAGCTGCCGGATTGTTTGCTTTGTTGTACTCCTTCTGCGGATCATGCCGACGAAGGAGGCATAATCCCCTGACCTTCACGAACTCACTCCCCCTGATTGGGCCAAAGCCCGAAGATTGCCATGACACTTCTTGCCGTCGGCTGAAGCCAACGGCAAAATAATGTAAACTATATTCAATAGAATAAAGAATAAAACCTGCCGTCAGCTGCCGGATTGTTTGCTTTGTTGGATCATACTGACAGGATCAGCCAATAAATCAGCCAATTACATGTGAATAAAGATAAGTATTCATAATGAAACACGGCATGCTATCCAGAGTCCATTGATCTCTGCTTTTGCAAGGAGAGTTCCCAGTTTGTTAATATTTTAATCCAAATTAAAAACCTCCGGGGAGAGCAAAACTTTTTGCTTATCGAGGAAACAAGCCTTAAATTTGATTATTAACAAATAATAATTTCTAAAACCTTATAAATATGAAGTACGAATTTATGTCAATTGCCCTCACAAAAGATGTTACCGATTGGATGAAACAAGCTGATTGTGATGAATTGAATAAATATTTCAGTGATGGATGGGAATTTGTTGATAGTATTTGTCAAGCTGTAAGCGCATCGGCGGGTCGATGCCACGGAGCGGTAATAGTCATCTTAAAAAGGGAGAAAATGTAGAAATCAGCTTTATAAAATCCGTGAGGCAAAATAAAATTGCTTTCCATATTCCAATTGCATAATTTTGATTTATGGTAAATATACCTGATATAGTGTTCCTTATTCTCGGTGTGGCTTGCCTCTTGGTCTTGCTTTCAATAAGAAAGGAATTAAGGTCAATCACTCATAAGGAGAGTGAAAGAAAAAGGAGGGTCAGCGCATGGAGTTATGAAGATCAACTAAAACACCGTGTAAAATATCTGCATAATTGCAGGCATCTTGAGAAGTATCTGAATGGTGTTAAAAACTAGCAACCCATTAGCACTGAAGAGAGATTATCCCAGCCAACCTCTGTTAACGATTAATCCCCTCACGGCGAAACAACCCCTCCCTTAGACATGGCAGGGCTTTATTTTAAAGAAACTTCTGGATTTGATTTCCGGGGTCTGCCTAATGCTGCAGTAATTTGTTTGTATTCCTCACATATTCTTCAGACATTTGATCAAGTAATTTTAAGAGATAATTAACCCAGCACTGGCTTCAAAAATAACCGTAATCCTAAAAACCACTTAAATAAATAGTTTCAGATAATTTAATTCTTAAATATAAATCCTTAATTTCTTACTTATGAAACCTCAAATCAGAACCTTGCTTAATCTCTTAGTAATCATTGGATAATTAAGTTTTGGACTGACTGGCTGCGTAAAAAACAATACTAACCCTGATTTTGCAAGTATTATTGCTGGTACATATACCGGTACAATTACTGCCACTGGAGTTGGAACTGTATCTGCCTCTACAGCTATTACTAAAGTTAATGATACTAGCGTAAATCTCACGGTGACAATTAATAGTTCTTCTATACCATTGGCTGGAATTACAGTCGGCCGCTCCGGAACGAATACCTATTCATTAACATATTCAGACTCAAGTGGCAGCTTAACAGGGACCGTGTCTGGAAATACGTTAAACTGGACATTGACTTCAGGGTCAGATACTGACGTTTTCTTAGGTACACGATGACAAAAGTGATATAATTCTATAGATTTCCCGGATGTAAAACATTATATCTCGAATCCAGAATAAATAAATCTTTTGACCCGTTGCGGGCAGTTGCCCCTTTTTCAGTTCAGGTCAGAGGAGTTTTCTTTATGATAATCCCGGAACAAATGTTAAATTTGATAAAAGTATTGTTCGGGATTATTAATTAAAATCTTACCTTATGAAAGCATTAATAAAAGCATTTATCTGGATTGCATATATCTCTTCAGCAATTGCAGTCGCATTTGTTATTTTAGGAACGATTCAGGGTTTCGTTGGCAGATTGGTCCAGGGTTCTACGGAGACAATGAAATATTTTTACGTTGCTGACAGTTTCTTCCTTCTGGCAATTGTTTCACTTCTTTTTCTACATTTAGGTCAGCATAAACAGGAATAACCAATTCTTTAGCCTGTTAAGAAAAGATACAAAAAGCCCGGGCAATGCAGATCAGGGTCAAACTGTGATCAACAGATTATGAATTGCCTTCAGAACCGAACCGAAAGCTCTCAGGTTATCACCTGTTGGCATGAGGAAACATCCTGTCACAGGCAGATGTTATTCCCGCAAATGCAGTGGAAACCACTTGCAGAAATGCCTGGTTTTATATTTTTGCTTATCCCTGAAACAAGATTTAAATTTGATCCAATGCATGTAATTATATTTACCTGCGCTTAAGCACTACTACGATGAAAGGAAAAGAACTTTTTGAGAATTCCAGAAGCCAGGCCATTAATGTCACCCCAAATGGGAAGATCAGTGATTATCTGAATAAGATCGCTTTAAGGTTTGAAACAGCGGAAATCTCGTTCGAACTCATTAATACAGGACCTTCGGGTCAGCGTGGAAAGGTTAATTGTCATATCCTCTTTATTTGTGAGAAAATGTTATATGAGATCATCTATAGCGATACGACAATGGAATTTTCATCTATTCCAGTTATTGAAATTGATTTCATAAGTATTAAAGCAAACAACAATCAACAATTTATAAAAGGAGGATTATCGGGAAATGATGAATTGAAGCTTATAATATCGAATGGCGATTATACAATGGAATATCATTCATCATCAATTGCATTTGATAAGTTATTACATTTCAGGGATGTACTAATAGAACAATCTAAATACTGAAGCTGGCCTGCTTCCAAGCACTCCGGCTTCCGGTTCAAGAACCTGAAGATCCACATTTATCTGGAGGGACGATCCGGAGAACTTAATTCTTCAGTTAAGATCGTCGTGAAAATGTCGGAGAAATATAAATTACGGAGATTTTGCAGACATTGATCCTGAATACGCAAGTTTTTATATTTGAATCTAATTGGAAATCTTAATGATGAGTTAATGGTTTTAATTGATTACATTTGCAGCAATTGCACGAGAGAGGGCCTTCCTATCGCAAACAGATGGCAACCCCACAAATGCAATGAAAGACCCCGCCTTTAACAAGCGGGGTTTTTGTTCCACCGAGCACCGCTCCTTTCTCCCGGGCAGTTACTTATTCCCTTGCCCTGCCTGGTTGTTAACAAGAGTGCTTACAAGAGCTTTAAGCTCGTCTAATTCTCTTTGCTGCGATTCTATCTGCTTCTGCTGTTCCTGATTCTGAAAACTTAGTTCTTTTACAGAGTTTATAAGCGGAACCACAAATTCTGCATAAGCAAGATTATATGTTCTGTCCGCATTTTCACTCTGAATGAGACCGCTGAATTTCAGACCGAGATCGTCAAGCACCTGTTTGACATCCTGCGCTATAAGCCCGTCATGATGCGACCTGGCCGGATCGTTCTTATAGGTAAAAGTCACTGTTTTAAGATCATTTACAAACTGAAGTCCAAGCTTGTCAGTATATTCAATATTTTCTTTCAGCCGTCTGTCACTTGCAACGGAAACATTGACCTGTCCCTCAATTATTGTAACACTGCTGTTGCCAATCCTTACCTTATTTGAGGCATTGACTGTAGCTGAATAACCTATCGCTGTTGCATTGGACAAATTATTTACAGCAACATCACAATGAGCTCCTACAAGCGTATTACTGGAGCCGGAAACATTTGTCATACCCACCTGGTCGCCTATCAATACATTGTCAACTCCGGCACTGTTATTATAGCCGCTCATGGTGCCTATCATCAGGTTCTGATCTCCGGTCGAATTCGCTCCTGCTCCGAGGCCCATCATCACATTATAGTTACCTGTGGCGGAGGAACCTGCACTTGCTCCTATGATCAGATTGCCGGTGCCGCCTTTGTTACCATAGCCGGCCATGTTTCCCATCATAACATTATTCTGTCCGGTTGTGTCAGAAAAGCCGGCCCCATAACCTACGAATACATTATTCTGTCCCGTGGTATTTGAATAACCGGCCGAAGTACCAATCATTAAATTACCGCTTCCAGCGGTGTTGGAATACCCTGCAACATAACCTACCATTAAATTACCTGTCCCTGAAGTATTATTATAACCAGCCAAAACTCCGGCCAGCAGATTATTATCTCCTTTATTGTTATAGCCGGCATTGTAACCGGCAATCAGGTTACAACTTCCGGCAATATTCCCATAACCTGCGAATGTTCCCAGAAAAGTATTAAAATTTCCATTGTTTTTATATCCTGCCTGAGAACCCAGGAATATAATATCCGGTCGTATTACCTGATCCGGCCCTGCCACCTATAAATGTATTATTGTTGCCGCTGTTATTGGAGTACCCCGAACTATCACCGTAAAAGCTATTGTAGTAACCTGAATAGTTCTTCATTCCGGATATATACCCGATAAATGTGTTCATCGAACCATTCATATTTGCAAACCCGGCTTCATTTCCCATAAAGACATTGTAACTGCCCGAGTTATCGGAAAACCCGGCTTTATAACCCAGAAATGAATTGGAATATCCCGTCTCAACTGAAAAACCTGACTGAAACCCTATGAGTGAGTTGTATAAGCCGGTTGTCAGATTATTGCCGGCCTGGTGCCCGATAAGGTAATTCGAAGGTGTCATTTTCAGATAACCTTCAGCCTTACCTGAAGAAAGGTTACCCACTCCAAATCCTTTCAGTGTATCGGCAGTAAGTATTCTTGTACTGTCGTCGGTCACTCTGAGATACTGTATCGGTGATCCTTTGGATTTATCAAATCCACCAATGGCAAAACCTCCTTTTACTGCCTTTGTCCCGTTATCGTCAATATAAGCCCTGATGCTATCTGTACCTACAACAAAAAGCGGTTGAGAAGTCCCTTTTGACTTATCAAAGCTGCCAATTGCAAAACCACCTTTAGCACTCCCTTTGGAACTAAGAGTATCACTTACATAAATTCTAACACCTTCATTGTAGACAGCAAATACTATCTGCCCTGTATTATTTCTAACTACAAAAAGTGCAGAGTCCATTGTTGTGGTATTTCCACTGACCGTGAGCTGCGAAACTGATCCGCCAAGATTGCCAGCAACAAGCGAATATGGAACAGACTGGAGTTTTGTCGTCCCCATTATCTTCCACGAATCCGGATAGAATATTGATGTTCTGAGGAACAGAGGGCTCTTTGTCCAGTCAATGGCACTGAATGTCGCAGCAGGACCAGATTGATACACTCCTGTTCCTACGACAATATTGAACATCCCGAATGCATTTGTTATGACCGGATTAAAAAGCTCCTCCCATACCATTGTGTTGGCAATTGTATCGGATAGAATTCCGATTTTCACCTGCATGACCGCACCGGTTATCGGATTCCCTTTATTGTCTCTCGCTATGGACTGGTAGTTGAACCCCTGTGGCACCTGAGCTTCGCAAGGCAAAAAGCAAAAGGCAAAAGGCAAAAGTGAGAGAAGAAGGAGTTTTGTTTTCATAGCAACAGGTTTTAGAACTTTGAAAACTGTAAATTTGTAATGAAGTTATTACTAATTGGAGAGTTTGACAATATTTTCTGACCAATACATTTTTTTCAAGAGTCACATTGTATTTTCACAACCTGGATCAGTGTGTTTTTTTGACCAGATCTATTTTGTCAGTGATCTGAACAACAAAATCACAGTTTGAAAGGTCAAGGGTAGCTGGGTCAGAAACATAAGATTTGAGAAGTGGGCAGAATAATTAGTTGAGCAGGAAGAACTTAAAACCTAACAATATGAAAGATAACAGAAGGATCTGCCCTGCTGAAAGAGCAGGAGGACTTGATAATTCCGCCAGGAAAATATTTCAAAATCCACGAAAAATACTAAAAAGTTACATTAATGAAGGGATGATAGTTCTCGATATGGGGTGCGGACCGGGCTTCTTCACTTCAGAAATAGCAAAAATGCTTAAGAATTCAGGGAAAGTCATTGCTGCCGATCTCCAGCAGGGAATGCTCGACAGGTTAAAGAAAAAAATAAATGGAACAGATCTTGAAAAGAGGATACAGCTGCATAAATGTGAAGAAAGCAAGATCGGATTATCTGAAAATGTGGATTTTATCTTATGCTTTTACATGGTTCATGAGGTTCCGGATCAGTCCGGTTTTTTCAGAGAGCTGAGATCTATCTTAAATCCCGGTGGTAAAATTTTTATAGTTGAACCTGATTTTCATGTCTCAAAAAGATCATTTGAAGAGATGATCCAAAAAGCCAGTGAGACCGGATTTGAAATTATTGAAAGACCAGGAATATTCTTTAGCCGGTCTGTAATATTGATTGGAAGGGATCAATAGTATCCAACTGGCATTTATTCTTTTATTCGCAAGCCAGTCAATAGGACTGCTACGAGAAGCTTTTAAAAGCGCACAGGATCACAGGCGTAAATCGTTAAACTATTTTATTATCACTTTGCCAATGAATCCTCTATTTGTAAATATAGGTAATGATCCCTGCCTGGATTTTGAGTGCATCAGGTTTCGGGCTGAAGGCAGAGGATAATGCAGCCTCCCTCGCTGCAGCACACAGTTCGGCACTTAAATTTGTCAACTCTTTTTGTCCTGTGGATGCCCATACGACATTTCCGTTCCTGTTGACAAAAATCTTGACAATCACGTATCCATGCTCAGAGTTATTCTTATAATCCGGCTCTTTCAGCGAAAGTGAAGTCCTGCCGGCAAGTGAGTACGTTATCCGGAACAAATGACTCACCCTGTTACTCATGACCTTTTTCCCTTCATTGGGTGAAGCTGGATTTAAATTATCCCTGCTGTTCGTCTGATCATTGCTGACTCCTCTGGCTCCGTTGACATTTTCATTTTTGATGCTCACAGATTTGTTATTTAAGCCATTGCCTGATATTTCATTTTTGGAATTAAAATAAAAGTCACCTGTCATCGAAGTTGATTCCCAGGGTATCTGCTCATTATCAGATTTCTCTGAAACAAGATTCCTTACATTCTGGAACATCTCTATAATGGTAATATTTGGGATCATTATGCTTTGAAGGATTGCAGCTGTATAGAGTCCATGATCTCCGCTTCCGTCCGAGGCTGTGCTTCCCGGTGCTGTTGCATATGCAATAAGGGTCCCTTTGGGAGCATTCATGAATGCCAGACCGTTACCGGCCGCAGAGCGCGTCCAGCTGCGTTCGAACGGGTTATTCCGGCAGGCATCAAGTACGATAATATTTACCCTGGTTCCCGAGGATTCCATTAACGACAGTACCCTGTCGGCACGTACGCAATCGTAATCTACCTCGTCTTCTGTCTTAAGATGTGCATCAACCGGGATAAGATAATTATATCCTTTGGCCTGGATTCCGTGGCCTGCATAATAGAATAATCCGACATCGTTGCCTTTCAACCTGTCGCCAAACTCATCAATTGCTCTTTTCATGCTGCTCTCGTCGAGATTTTCAAAATTGAGAACAGTAAATCCGAGCTTTTTAAGGGCATCGGCCATTGCGCGCGAATCATTTTCCGGGTTGGCAAGAACGCCCGAACTGTAGGTTCCGTTACCGATCACCAGTGCGATCCGTTTCTCCCGGGCTGGCTGGGAAGGTATCTGAGCCGGAGAGAAGCATGATACTGATAAAAATAACAAGGCTGGTAAAAGAAAATCCCTTTTCATTTCAAAGATGATTAAAATCCTTCCGAAAGAAATTCCATTCAAATTCAAATATAAATATAACAAGAAACTTGATAAGATCATTGTCCTTGAATCAGCCAAAGTGGAGGATGTGGGAGGCAGAATTTAAAATGCCCGACCTTATTATAACGCTATTGGAATATATTATATCTTTAAGATAAGATTAATCCATTTCAAGTCTTTAAACTCCTTCAGAAAATGAAAACTCGCAGAACTTTTATCAAACAATCACTAATCGGAGCTGGTGCTATAATGATTGCACCATCGTTCAGAGCATTCGGGAGTGCCGACACCGGCATAAAGATATCACTTGCTGAATGGTCATTTCACAGGGCCCTCGATGACGGAAAAATGGACCATCTCGATTTTCCGTCAGTTGCAAAGAGCCAGTATGGGATCTCAGCAGTGGAATATGTGAACGGATTCTTCGGCGGTAAAAAGATGGACTTCAGGACGGCTGCAAAAGATATGACCTATCTTGGCGAATTACTTAAAAGAAGCAAGGATGCAGGCGTTTTCAATCATCTCCTTATGTGCGATGATGAAGGCCCTCTTTCATCCATAAATGAAAAAGAACGGCTTGATTCAGTCGAAAACCATAAGAAATGGATCGAAGCTGCAGCATTTCTGGGATGCCTTACGGTCCGCGTTAACCTCCATGGTGATGGCGATCCCGATCTCCGTAAAAAAGCATCGATCGACTCGTTGACAAGACTGGGCGGGTTCGCAAAACCGATGAACCTTAATGTGGTGGTCGAGAATCATGGAAGCGTTACTTCAAATGCGGAATGGCTCACCGATGTAATGAAACAGGTCAATATGAAAAATGTCGGTACTCTTCCCGATTTCGGTAATTGGTGCATTTCCCATCCGTGGGGAACCATCCAGGAGGGATGCAAGGAGATGTATGACATCTATAAAGGTGTCGGACTGATGATGAAATATGCAAAGGGCGTAAGCGCCAAAACCTACGACTTCGATGCAAACGGAGAACAGCCTCTGCTTGACTACAAAAGACTTATAGGCATCGTAAAGGCCTCAGGCTATAAAGGATATATTGGCATTGAATTTGAAGGCTTCAACCAGACTGAAGATGAAGGTGTGCGAAAGACCATTGCCCTTGTGAATAAATATCTGTAGTTATCTTTTGGTGCATGCCGGAAAAGAATCTGAACATTGTGACCCTGAATGTCCCCTGCCCTCCCGATTATGGCGGAATAATAGACACATTCTTCAGGATAAAGTACCTTTATGATCTCGGAGTAAAAATCCATCTGCATTGCTTCACGTACGGCAGACCGCCAGCCCGGGAACTTGAATCACTTTGTGAATCGGTAAATTATTACAAGAGAAAGATGGGTTATCTGAGACAATTCTCATTATTGCCTTTTATTGTAAACTCAAGGAGGTCGGACAGTTTATTTAAAAATCTGAATAATAATGACTTCCCGATCCTTTTCGATGGACTTCATACAACCTATCTCCTGCAAGATTATTCACTGGCAGGAAGGAAGAAGTTTGTACGTCTTCATAATATAGAGCATGATTATTACATTTCGAGGGCGCGTCATGAACTGAATCCTTTCAGAAAGTTATATTTCACTTTTGAGTCGTTCAGGTTAAGAAGGTTTGAAAAAATACTTTCTTCTGCTGATGCTTTATTTCCGGTGACGGTTTCAGATCACAGCTACTTTAATAGTAAATACTCCCGCTCGGTTTGCATACCGCCCTTCCACCCTTTTGAGAGTGTCGGAATTAGACCTGGTTCAGGCAGCTACATGCTGTATCACGGCGATCTTTCAATAAATGAAAATGAAGAGATCGCCCTTATTCTGATCAGGGATGTCTTTTCAAAGATCAGTCATGATTGCATACTGGCAGGAAGGAAGCCATCGGGAAGGCTAAGGAAACTTGTCTCTAAACATAAAAATATCAGGCTTGTGGCTGATCCAGATAATCCGGAGATGCTGGATCTTGTTACACATGCACATATTAATATAATACCAGCCGCAGAACCTGACGGGTTTAAACTGAAGTTTCTTTTTGCCCTGATGGCCGGCAGACATTGCATTGTCAACCGGGCGATGGTAAAAGGACCCGGACTGTCAGAAACCCTTTCTATAGCGAATAATGCGTCTGAAATGATCGAAACAGCTGAAAGGCTGATGAAGCAACCGTTTACAGAAACTATGATAGAAAGCCGGAAAAGGATATTTGGCTCAGTCTATGATAACAGTTCAAATGCAAAGCTTCTGATATCCGTGATCTTCCCTTATTAAGCTAATAATTTGATTTTGTAAGCGACTCGAGCGTGGTCCTGCTGAGTATTTCATAAGAAGTATCCCTGATCTCCTTGAACACTTTTCTTATTTCACAGGTAACTTCATCCTTACAGAATTCGCAGGGCTGGTATGCTTTTTCAGATACACAGTACATAAGAGCAATAGTACCCTCAAAATAGCGGACTATTTCAGCCAGGTTGACATCCGAAGGCTTTTTCAGCAAAAAGTACCCGCCAGATTTGCCCAGCTTACTGCCCAGAATTCCGAGTTTCCTCAATTCAAGCAGAATATTTTCCAGAAAACTCTGAGGGATCTTTTCATCTTCGGCAATCTCCCTGATCTGCATAGGGCCTTTACCATACTCTCGTGCAAGCCTGGTCAGAGCCACAATTGCATATCTTGTTTTTTTGGAAAGTATCATTTGAACGCAGATTTATACTCCCCGAAAGTTAAGTATTAAAGCTTAATGATTATCAGTTCAAATGCTGGCTGCAATAAAAAAATAAAAAAATATTTTTGTCCACTAAATCTATAGACTTTATTAAACTATGAAAAATCAGACTACCTTAAGAGCTATCATCACGATAACATTTTTATTGGTATTTATCTCATTCAGAGTATCGTATGCACAGTCTGCAAATGATGTACTTAACCTTCTGATCGCTAATAAATCAATAACACAGCAGCAGGCTGACTCAATCAGGGCCGAAGCAGCACTGAAACAACAGGAAGCGGACGCAAACAGGAAATCATTTCCTTTAAATGCCTCCAGGCTTTTTCAGCTTTCAGGATATACGCAGGTAAGGTATCAGCAGCTTGAGGAGAGCGGCAAAACAAGCGGCTTTGATATAAGGCGTGCCAGACTTGATCTGAAAGGTACTGTAACTCCATTTTTCGGGTACAGGCTTCAGGCGGATTTTGCAGGGTCACCTAAATTGCTCGACGCCTATAGTGAGATCAGGATAGCCGATTATTTTACAATTACAGCCGGTCAGTTCAAGATCCCTTTTTCATATGAGAACCTTGCAGCGGATAATCAGCTGGAGGTGATCGACCGGTCCCAGGTTGTTGAAGCCCTTGTTGCAAGAACCAAGGATGTTCTTGGTAATACAAATGGTCGCGACATAGGGATCCAGGCAGGAGGAACATTCCTGAAGATAAACGGTACTCCTTTAGTTGAATACTATGTTGCTGTTCTTAACGGTTCAGGAATCAACGTTGCAGATACTGCAAACAGTAATAAAGACCTGGCTGCCAGGCTTGTCTTCACTCCCTTAAAAGGCCTTTACTTCGGGGGCTCATATTATGACGGCTGGGATAAGGTTACCAAGCCGGATGTTGCCGGAAAAAGCCAGGCAAGGGACAGACTGGGTTTTGAAGCAGGTTACGTACTGCCCAGGTTTTCGGTAAGGGGGGAATACATTTCCGGAAAAGATGGCAAGACTGACAGGTCGGGCTGGTATCTCATGGCATGTTACTATGTATTACCTCAAAAGCTGCAATTCATTGTCCGTTATGACACCTATGATCCTAATACTTCAAAGCCCAATAATATTACAACAAATTATACAATCGGAGGCAACTTCAGTTTCAATAAGTGGAGCAGATTGCAGATCGATTATACTTTCCGGGCCGAACAGGGGCCTTCCGTGAAAAATGATTACCTGGCTATCCAGTATCAGATTGGTTTTTAAAATATTATCCGGCTAAAAATGAAAAAAATAACTGTTACAATATTTATAACTGCCCTCCTCTTTTCAACCTGCCTTCAAAACTCATCAGGTCAGGAAAAACTATCAGGCCAGATAAGCATCTCCGGGGCTTTTGCCCTTTACCCCATGACTATCAAATGGGCTGAAGAATTCAGGAAGATCAATCCCGACGTAAGAATAGATATTTCCGCAGGAGGTGCAGGTAAGGGTATAGCCGATGCACTGAATGGAATGGTTGAGGTCGGGATGGTGTCAAGGGAAATATATCCCGAAGAATTGAAGAAAGGAGCTTTCCCGATTGCAGTGACAAAAGATGCGGTTGTGGCCGTTATAAGCGATAAGAACCCTGCACTAAATGAAATTCTCAGTAAGGGTTTGAGAAGAGATGCAGGAAACAATATATGGATAACGGGGAAATACACCAGATGGGGTCAGGCTTTTGATATAAAATCCAGCTCTCCTATTCATGTCTACACGAGATCAGACGCATGCGGTGCGGCTGAAATATGGGCAAAATATTTTGGTAAAAAACAGGAAGATCTTCTTGGTGTGGGAGTGTTTGGTGATCCAGGTCTTGCACAGGCTGTCAAAAAAGATCCTCTTGGAATTGGCTTCAACAATATCGGGTACGCATACGACGCTTCCACTAAACAGCCTGTCAAGGGATTAAAAGTGGTCCCACTTGATCTGAATAATAACGGGAAGATAGATCCTGATGAGAATTTTTATAATTCAATGAACGATATCATAGAAGCCATTGCATCGGGCAAATATCCCTCGCCGCCTTCAAGAGAGCTGTATTTTGTGGTCAAGGGAAATCCAAAGAACAACAAGGTACTTCTTGAATTCATCAGATGGGTCCTTACTGATGGACAAAAATATGTTCATGAGGCAGGTTATATCACTCTTCCCAAAGACAAAATAGATCTGGAAATGAAAAAACTCCAGTAAGATCGGATGAAACTTATCAGAGCGATTAAAGATAAAACTGCCCGGCATATCATGCTGGGCATTGCCATTTTCGGTATCCTTCTCCTGGTTGTAATAGGTCTGAGCCTATTTCTCAAGGCACTTCCCATTATGAGGGAAAAGAATCTGTGGCAGCTCCTTACCTCAGCCAGCTGGAAGCCGTTCAAAGGCGAATATGGGTTCTTGCCATTCATACTAAGCACCCTTTATGTTTCGGTCATTGCTATAATTATTGCCCTTCCTCTTTCACTGCTGACAAGCATTTATCTTACCTCGTATGCTTCAAAAAATGTCCGCCGGGTCTTTGAACCGGTAATTGACCTCCTTTCTGGCATCCCGCCTGTCATTTACGGCGTATGGGGCACACTTACCATCGTTCCTCTCATTGCCGGAAAGATTGCACCCAGGTTTGTGGAGTTCTCTTCAGGCTATTCAGTTCTTGCAGGCGGTGTTGTGCTAGCTGTGATGATCACCCCGCTGCTGGTCAGTATCCTGGTAGAGGTATTCCGTTCCATCCCGAAAGAGATGACAGATGCCTCCCTTACACTCGGGGCAACAAAATGGCAGACAGTCAAAAGGGTGATTTTAAGAAAATCCATTTCAGGGATAATTGCGGCAGTCGTCCTATCTGTCTCAAGAGCCTTTGGAGAGACAATTGCAGTTCTGATGGTTTGCGGAAACATTACTCAGATCCCGAAATCACTTTTTGATGCCTGTTATCCGCTGCCGGCCCTTATCGCCAATAACTACGGTGAGATGCTCTCGATGCCCAGCTATGAATCAGCACTGATGCTTGCCGCATTCCTGCTGTTCATTATCATTGTCCTGTTCAACGGGATATCACGACTAACTCTGAACCAGATTGAAAAAAGATATCAAATGTAAGGTACAATACCTGAACCATAGCCGGATATGAAAATCATTGAAGAAAAGATCTTTAAAATAATAATGATCGCAGCTGCCGCGATAATAATGTGCGTGCTGGTATATATTGTCGGGACGATCTTTTATAAAGGATTATCGTCGCTTTCATGGGATATGGTCACCAGGCTGCCGGGAGGAGGTTTCTATCTGGGAAAAGAGGGAGGGGTTCTAAACGCAATTGTCGGTTCACTTTATATCATCGCCGGTTCGCTGGTTATCAGTATCATATTAAGTGTGCCACTGGTGATGTATATAAATTTTTATCTGCCTAAAAAATCACTGTTTGGTAACATAATTAGGTTCTCATTTGATATTCTCTTTGGTGTGCCTTCGATCGTTTATGGCGCATTTGGATTTACACTGATGGTCTTCCTTGGAATAAGGGCCTCGCTGCTTGGAGGGATCCTTGCCGTTGCCATGCTGATAATGCCTATTATGATGCGATCATTTGATGAGGTTACAAGGCTTTTGCCCCGCGATCTTCCCGATGCCTTGCTTTCTCTTGGAGCTACCAAATATGAGATGATAAAAGTTATCTTAAGGCAACTTATGCCCGGCCTTATGACTGCAATCTTACTTGCGGTAGGCCGCGGAATTGGTGATGCGGCTACTGTATTATTTACTGCAGGCTATACCGATAATATCCCCACAGCATTGAATCAACCAGCAGCGACGCTGCCTCTTGCAATTTTTTTCCAGCTCGGTAGTCCCAGCGAAGAGGTTCAGAACAGGGCTTATGCATCTGCAATAATTCTTACGGTCATTATTCTCCTGCTGAGTTTTACGGCAAGGTATTTCAGCTCAAAATATTCAAAGAACAATATATAACCATGAAAAACACACTTATGTCAGTTCCGGGTCAGAATGCATTTCAGGAGAATTATCCGGCAGGTGTATTAACAAAACTTGCTCCGTCACAGTCAATAACTGTCAGGAACCTTGATCTCTTCATTCATGATCAGCATATACTTAAAGATATTAATCTGACCCTTCCCGAAAAAAGCATTACCTGTATAATCGGACCATCAGGATGCGGTAAATCGACATTCATGAAAACTCTTAACAGGATGCACGATGAGACCCCTGAGGTAAAGATCACCGGTAAGGTATACGTTGATGATGAGAACATTTACGGTCCGAAAGTGAACGTGATCGATATCAGGAAAAAGATGGGTTTGCTTGCCCAGAGACCATGCCCGCTTCCGATGTCTATCTTTGAAAATGTGGCTTATGGCCCAAGAATTCATGGTTTAAGGAACAGAAAGACAATAAACCAGACTGTTATCCAGTACCTTCAGTATGTCGGCCTGTGGGACGAGGTACGGGGACGTGCCCGGACTTCTGCCACACGATTATCGATCGGGCAGCAGCAACGGTTATGTCTTGCAAGAGGTCTGGCAATTGAACCGGAATACATACTTGGAGATGAAGCCACCTCGGCACTTGATCCGATCTCCACAAGAAAAATTGAAGAGCTTTTTTTAAGGCTTAAGGAAAAGTACACGATCATTCTTGTCACGCATACTTTAAGGCAGGCCAGACGTATAGCCGACTATATTGTTTTTATGTACCTTGGAGAGATCATTGAGTCCGGCCCGACCGAGGAATTTTTCAACCGGCCAAAAGAGCAACTGACAAAAGATTATCTGACCGGAAGCTTCAGCTGAACTGTTGAGCATAACCTCATTGTAACCAGAAAATTAACCACAGAGTTGCACCCCTTCTCCAACTCCCCCCTCTTTTTATTTCGCTTCCAAATCATTCAAATGCTCTGACCGGCAAGCCTGGTGAGGCTGTAGACAGCTGCTCCGATAAGAGCCGACCTTGAGCCAAGAGCAGCCCTCTCTATTTTCACCTCAGCCCTGCAGTTTTCAAGGGAATTCGAAAATGCACTCTCCCTTATCATATCAATATAACTATCGCGTGCCTCTGCCATTCCGCCTCCCAGCACGATTATCTCAGGAGCAAAAATCGTGATCAGGTTTGATAGTCCGATCCCTACAAGCTTTGCATTCTCTGTAACGACCTTAACTGCAGTACGATCCCGCCTGTAACTCAGCTCGAAGATCTCCCTGGCCGAAATCATGTTTCCACTCTCTTTTGGGATCCCTTTTTCTTCAAGGTACCTTCTTACGAGTGCTGACGCAGAAGCAAAATGTTCGAATGACCCTTTAATACCTGTCTCACTGACATCTCCAGTGAAATTGATTATCATCTGGCCGATCTCACCTCCTGCATTGTTGACTCCCCTGTAAAGGCTGCCGTTAATTACAATGCCACCTCCGATGCCTGCCCTCAGAGCAACAAAAACAATATTTTTATACCCGTGGGCAGCACCGTATCTCTGCTCTGCAACTGTCATCAGGTTTGCATCGTTGCCAACAAAGACCGGCAAACCGGTCTCCCTGCTGACAATTTTCGCAAGCGGAACATTGGTCCAGTCTTTAATCCCGTGTCCCGGTCCGAGAACGACACCACGCTCATGATCGATGAAACCCCTGGCTGAAATTCCTATTGCGATCGGATTGACCCCATTTGCAGCCACTTTCTCCCTGGTCAGGTTGATGGTCCGGTTTAGCTCCGACAGGATGTATTCACGGTCCTGGTCCGCTTTCAAAGGAAATGAATCCTCACAGATTGGCTCCCCGCCCATTCTGATCACGGCAACCCTCAGGGATAACCTGGCTATATCAGCGCCTATTGCTGCAGCATATCTGTACATTCCCTGTAAGTTTCTTTTGTAAATAAAGAAAAGGTATAAATCTTTAAGAACAGAAGCGTATCAATATTAAAGTGCCTTGAGTGCCTAGAGTACTTAGAGTTAAGCATTTAATATACTTTCTTTTTAAAACTCTAAGTACTCCAAGTACTCGAAGTACTCGAAGTACTTTCTTACTCTACCAATTCATTAACTCCGTCAAGTATATAATGAGGTCTGTACGGAAATTTTTCTGCCGATTTCAAAGTTGATATCCCCGACAGTACCAGTAACGTGTCAATTTCAGATTCGATACCTGCAACTATGTCAGTGTCCATCCTGTCGCCTATTATAATAGTCTCTTCACGGTGGCTGCCAAGCTTCCTCAGGGCTATGCGCATCATAAGAGGGTTTGGCTTGCCAACGTAATAAGCCGAACGGCCGGTTGTAAGCTCCACAGGGGCCATTAACGCCCTTGTGGAAGGAACTATTCCGTTTTCAACAGGACCTGAGACATCTGAGTTAGTACCGATAAGCTTTGCACCTTTAAGTACAAGATTGATCGCCTGTTCAATTTTTTCAAAATTATAGCTCCTCGAATCACCGATAATAACATAATCGGGGTTGACATTATTCATTGTATAGCCAGCATTGTACATGGCGTTTATAAGACCGGCTTCCCCTATTATGTAAGCAGTTCCTCTGGGTTTCTGGCTTGCCAGGAAATTTGCAGTTGCAAGTGCGCTGGTATAGAATACATCCGGTTCAACATCAATACCCAGCCTGTGAAGCTTATCCTGAAGCTCCTTTGGTGTTTTCTCACTTGAATTTGTAAGGAATAAAAATTTTTTATTCTCTTTCTGGAGCCATTCAACAAACTCCGGTACTCCTGGAAGTAACTTATTCCCATGATATATCACTCCATCCATATCGGAGATGAAGGCCTTCTTGTTCCTGATCTTTTCTATTATCTCTTTTTTATCCATGAAAAAGGATTTATATGATTTATCTTAACCATGAGATTGCTGCCTGCTCTGTAGAGCATACCTTAAAAAAGATATTCTCAATATTCTTCAGCATTTCCTGCATGATTATTGAAATAGCTGTCTCATATGGATTCTGCAGTATAATTGCCAGCTTTATCATCTCAAATTTTCTATTATGCTCCCTGAATTTTCTAAGGATCATCTTGAGGTCATCGGGCTTACCATCATATTTTGCCCTCCTCGCATCAACAAGAACCCTGACATTATCAGGAAGATTCTTCCGTTCATTCACTATATCTGTGATGATCGAAGCAATGGATTCAGCGCTTACAAAGCCATCGAACCAAACCCTGACCAATTCCTTTTCAACAATATATTTGATCTGTTTAGCCATCAGAAATTTTATTCTATCATTCTACTGGACCGAATTCTCTGCCAATCATGGATATAGTCTCACCAAGCTTCTGCTCAAAAACATTTGCATTCTCGATCCATCTCAGGATCTTCTGACTCGCCGCGGGATGTTCCGGTGACCTGAGGGTCACGGTACGATATGCATGTGATTTAAGTTCTCTCACATTTTCGAGCACTTTCGAAAAGTAGACAATAAAGAACGAATCCGTAATAAAAAAATACCTCTTTCTGTCGGAAGAAAATGTCTTGTAATCAATTATCTTGTTTTGCATAAGAAAGTTCAGTGAATTGCTTATGGAACTTTTGCTGGCCCTGAAAAACTTCACAAGCTCATCGAATGTTTTTTCAGGCGGATCGCTGATCGTAAAAAAAGCAATTATCCTACCCTGCATGGGAGTAAGACCGAATTTTTCAAATACCTTACCGGTCTCCTCAATTGTCTCCCTCATCTTTTTATCAGCAAGTTCCATAAAGGGTTGATTAAATATGACTGCTGCAAAAATAATCAAAAGATGTGTCAGTTCTATAACTTTTGAACTAAAAAAACAAAATATTCATTTTCTTGGTTTCAAATTATAAAAAGATTAGTTTTGGAAACTTCAAAAATATTAAACATGGTAGAAAATAACGGCTCGTCGATCAGCAGGAAAGATTATATTTTTTCCATTTCAGTTATAGGTATGTTCTTTTTCATCTTCGGATTTGTCACATGGCTTAATAGTATACTCATTCCATTTCTTAAAACTGCTTGTGAGCTTAATGATTTTCAGGCCTATTTTGTTACAGCAGCATTCTACATTGCATATTTTGTGATGGCTCTTCCAATGACACCTATCCTGAAAAGGACCGGTTTCAAGAATGGTATGTCAGTAGGATTATGGATAATGGCTATTGGTTGTCTGGTTTTCATCCCTGCCGCCCTGACGAGAACTTTCGGGCTCTTTCTTACCGGTCTGTTTGTTATGGGAACGGGACTTACTCTTCTTCAAACTGCTTCAAACCCTTACATTACAATATTAGGTCCGCGGGAAAGTGCTGCCAAAAGAATAAGTATAATGGGTATTGCAAATAAATTTGCCGGAGCAATTGCTCCAATTATTCTTGCAAGCATAATTCTGAAGGATTCGCATTTATTGGAAGTGAAGCTTGCCCAGGCTTCTGATGCTGCTTCCAAAGCTGCCATACTTAATGAACTTGCGCAAAGGGTAATAATGCCTTACATTGTTATGGCAATAATTCTGGTACTTCTGGGATTGTTGATGCGATTTGTCCATCTTCCGGAAATCGATACAGATGCTGAAGAAATTGAAAAAGGTGAAACACATGTTGTCAAAAAAAGCATCTGGCAGTTCCCTCATCTCATCCTGGGGGTCATTGCTCTTTTCTTTTATGTAGGTGTTGAAGTTATTGCAGGAGATACTATTATCAGATATGGACAATCTCTTAAAATCCCCATGGACTCGGCTAAATATTATGCCTCGCTAACCATGTTAAGCATGATTTTAGGATACCTTATGGGAATTATTTTTACACCAAAATATATTAAACAGGGAAATGCACTGAAGATATGCACCATCCTTGGTGTTATTTTCGCGTTGGGTGCAATATTAATACCTGCAAGCGTCAGGTTCACAATGCCATTTGTTGACCTTGTTACATTCCAGCCACTTCAGCTCGTCCTTCCGGTTACGGTTCTTTTTGTAGGGTTAATGGGATTTGCCAACTCCCTTGTCTGGCCTGCAATGTGGCCCCTGGCAATCTCAGGGCTTGGAAAATTTACAAAGACCGGCTCGGCAATGCTGATCATGGCAATAGCCGGAGGAGCACTCATCCCTCTTGCTTACGGAAAACTTGCTGTGCATTTTTCAACCCAGACAGCTTACTGGATTTGCGTACCTTCTTACCTGGTAGTGATGTATTATGCATTTATCGGGCATAAAGCCGGAAAATAATTTGGACCTTCTTCTGAAGGAAGTCTTTGATAAGTTCCGGGCCTCCGGCACTTATCTCAAAGGCAGAGCCTATGGCAGCGGACATATTCATGATACATTTCTTATAGAAACCGCAGAAAATGATCAGGATGATTATATCCTTCAACGTCTGAACGACCGGATCTTCAAAGATATACCAAACCTCCAGCACAATATCGAGAGAGTAACTGTTCATCTCCGGAATAAGATCTCCCTCATCAGGGGTTCGGATGTAAAAAGGGAATGTCTTACACTCATCCCTTCAAATGATGGGAAAACCTGGATAACTGACGGGGAAGGAAGATCCTGGCGGATGTACATATTCATTTCAAATCATCGCTCTTATGATATAGTCGATTCTGCCGGCAAGGCATTTGAGGGAGGGAAAGCCATCGGCAGGTTCCAGTCAATGCTTTCGGATCTTGAAGGTGAACCGCTTTATGAGACCATTCCCTGGTTCCATGATATAGAAAAGAGACTCTTTACATTTAATGAAAAGGTTCTGAACAATCCGGCCGGAAGGGCGAAAGAGAGCCGTACCGAGATCGACTGGGTGTTGTCAAGATCAGAAAAAATGAAGAGTATAATCAGGCTTGGAAGGGAAGGTAAAATACCTCTCAGGATCACCCATAACGATACTAAATTCAATAATATCCTGCTTGATGAAAATGACAGGGCCCTGTGTGTGATCGATCTCGACACGGTAATGCCGGGCTATGTCCATTACGATTTCGGTGACGCGATCAGGACCGCAGCCAATTGTGCCTCAGAAGATGAGCCTGACCTGTCCAAGGTTAAAATGGATATAGGGCTATTCGAAGCCTATGCCGGCGGGTATCTCGGGGAAACCAGGGACACGCTTAATCCTGTCGAAAAAGAGTGGCTTGCATTTGCCCCCCAGCTGATAACATATACAATTGCTGTGAGGTTCCTGACTGATTATATTGATGGTGACCATTATTTCAAGATTCATCATGAACACCATAATCTTCAGAGAGCCAGGGCACAGCTTCAGCTTGTCAGAAGCATGGAAGAGCAATATGGTGAAATGCAGAAGATCATAGAGAGGCTGTAAAGGCGCAGGGCACAGGGCACAGAGGCTAAACAAACTAAAATTCACTCTCGGGACAAAGAGAGGCGCAGAGAAAAACAGTGTAACTCCGTGTCAAACTTCGTGAAACTCCGTGGTTAAGCATTCAATAATTAAAAGTCTGTAATATATTTGGCTCTGTTCAGGGTTTTCTAATTATCTTAAATCATCAATAATCCTTAAATTTGAAATCTAAATATAACCTATGGATTGGACAAAAGACGAGCTGGATCTTTTCAGAAGCATTGACAACCCCGACAAAATTCAGGCATTTCTCGATTCACTCGATTATAATCCAGGTTATGAATGCCGTTCACCCAGGTGGGTTATAAAGAGAAGAAAAGCCCACTGTTTCGAGGGTGCCATCTTTGCAGCTGCGGCACTGCGCTTCGTCGGATACAAACCCTTGCTTGTCGACATGAAATCATTTAATGATGATGACCATGTTATTTCCATCTTCAGGGAAGATGGACACTGGGGTGCCGTTGCCAAGTCAAATTTCACAACGCTCAGATACAGGGAACCGGTCTACAGGTCAGTGAGGGAGCTGGTAATGTCATATTTTGATTTTTATTTTAACCTTAATGGAGAAAAGTCACTGAGATCCTATTCGCTCCCGCTGGATCTCTCTGTATTCGACGGGAGGAACTGGTCGACTACAGATGAAGATCTGGAGTATATCGGCGACAAAATTGAAGCGTTGCATCATTTCCCTGTCGTGACAGAAAAAATGCTTAAGAAACTTTACTTAGCGAGCCCAACCATGATGAAGGCAGGTATGCTGGGCTCAAATGCGGAGGGATTATACAAGCCTGCATGAAAGTGCATAATAATCCGGGATCGCGATATTAAAATGAAAATAAATACAATATAATGCAGTCAAAGGAAAGCATAAAAAGACAGATAGAACAGGCGATCCATGTGAAGGAGCAAATCCTCAATGATGAGCTGTTTACATCAAAAATAGAACAGGCGGCCATACTTTGCAGTGATGCGCTCAGGAGAGGGAACAAGATACTTCTTGCAGGCAACGGAGGAAGCGCTGCAGATGCGCAACATATTGCTGCAGAACTTGTTAACAGATTTGGTTTTGATCGCCCCGCACTGGCGGCTGTCTCGCTTACAACAGATTCTTCAGTGCTTACCAGTATATCGAACGATTATGGCTATAACAGGATAATTGCCCGACAGGTCGAGGCCATCGGAACGAGGGGGGATATCCTGATAGTCATCTCAACCTCAGGAAGTTCCGAAAACATCCTTGAGGGTATCTCCGAAGCCGGGAAAAAGGGTATAACGACAATCGGACTCACGGGTAGATCCGGAGGCAGAATGAAGGATTCCTGCGACCTTATGATCAATGTTCCTTCAGATGAGACCCCCAGGATCCAGGAAGCCCATATAATGATAGGGCATATTATCTGCTCCATCATCGAGACCAGCCTGTTTGGAACAAATAATACGGTCGAATAATAACATAGCCTAACGGCCTGACAAACAATCATGAACCAGTTCAGGTCATCTGCCGGTCGAAATTCAGTTTGAAATTATGCAGATTTTGACTATTTTTGACCCCGTTAAATTATCGGGATCGAGGGTAACTGTTTTTTAATCTATCGCTTATTATCCTGATTTTTCATTTAATATGACCGGGTATGGACCTATCAGGCAAATCTTACAGAACATTTACTGAACGCCGTGAGGCATTGAAAAAGCAGTACAGCCCTAAGCAGGCTGAAAAACAGCATTCAAAAGGCAAGCTTACGGCTCAGGAGAGGATCACTCTCCTGTTCGACTCGGGAACATTTGAGGAGATAGACGCTTTTGTGACCCCGGCTGATCAGCCTGTTGAATTCGGCAAAGTTGACAAATTCTATGGCGACGGCGTTATAGTCGGACATGGAAAGGTAAACGGAAGGCTCGTATTCGCCTATGCCCAGGATTTTACGATTATGGGCGGGTCGCTCGGACTTGTTCATTCAAAAAAAATATCAAAGATCCAGGAGATGGCCCTGAAAATGGGTGCACCAATTATCGGGATGATGGATTCAGGGGGAGCAAGGATCCAGGAAGGTGTGGCGAGCCTTAGCGGATATGCCTCGATCTTCCATAACATAATACAATCATCAGGCATTATACCGCAGATATCAGTGATTATGGGTCCTTGTGCCGGAGGAGCCGTTTATTCACCTGCCCTGACAGATTTTGTTTTCATGGTCAACCATACGAGCTTCATGTTCGTGACCGGGCCCAATGTGGTCAAGGAAGTCCTTAATGAAGAGGTGACCCTGGAAGAGCTTGGAGGAGCTGAGGTTCATGCACGCAAGAGCGGGGTGACCCACATGATCTATGATGATGAAGAGAACACGATCCTGGCACTGAAGAAATTCCTCTCCTATCTGCCTTCCAATAATGTTGAGAACCCACCTGCTGTTCAGACTGATGATACCACTCCCCTTGTCAATGATAAGCTCAGGGACGTAGTGCCGGATGACCCTAATAAAGCCTATGATGTAAAAGATGTGATTAACCTTGTCGTTGACAAAAACACTTTCTTTGAAACTGCTGAATTGTTTGCTGCAAGCATAGTTACCGGGTTTGCCCGCCTTAAGGGTAAAACCATCGGTGTTGTTGCAAATCAGCCGAAAGTCCTGGCAGGGGTCCTGGATATTGATTCATCCACAAAGGGCGCAAGGTTCATAAGGTTCTGCGACGCATTCAACATACCAATTCTTACTTTTGAAGATGTGCCTGGCTTCCTTCCGGGAGTTGATCAGGAACATGCAGGGATAATCCGTCACGGGGCAAAGCTCCTTTTTGCATACAGCGAAGCTACCGTTCCCAGGATTACTGTCATACTCAGGAAGGCGTACGGCGGAGCATACATTGTGATGAACAGCAAAAATCTTGGCGGCGATTTCAGCTTTGCCTGGCCATCCGCCGAAATAGCCGTGATGGGACCTGACGGGGCAGTTGCCATACTTTACAGGAAGGAATTGTCCGACTCAAAAAATCCTGCTGAACTCAAAAAAGAACTTGTAAAAAAATACAGGGACAGGGTAGCGAATCCTTTTATCGCCGATGAAAGCGGATACATAGATGAGGTGATAGATCCGGCAGATACCCGGAAAAAGGTCATTTCAGCTTTTGAGGCGCTAAATAATAAATGGGTAAAGGTTCCGGCGAGGAAACATGGGAATATGCCTTTATAACCGGTAACCGGTAGCCGGTAGCCGGTAGCCGTAAACATATAACAACCAGCAAATTTGGAATTCCTTGTATCTCAATAAATAAATCAAATAGCATGAAGATAAAAAGGATACTTATAGCCAACAGGGGTGAGATAGCGATCAGGATAATGAAGACAGCACGGAAAATGCAGATCGAGACAGTTGCTGTCAAGACTGCTGTTGAACCTGTTGCACTGTACCTGTCATTTGCCGATATTGTTTATGATAATACTGAAGATGTTTCAGATATCCCTGTTTTCCTTGATATTCACAAGCTCGTCGATATAGCATTGAAGACCGGTGCAGATGCAGTGCATCCGGGGTACGGATTCCTTGCAGAGAATGCATACTTTGCAGACAAGTGCCTCGACAACAAGATAGAATTCATCGGTCCTTCTCCCGATTCGATCTATAAAATGGGCAACAAGACTATCGCCCGTAAGATAGCCATGTCGGGCAAAATTCCGATGGCTATGGGACACGAAGGCAATATAAGAAATGAAGAAGAAGCTGTTAAGATCGCGGAAAAAATAGGATATCCTGTGATCATCAAGGCAGCATCAGGGGGAGGCGGAAGAGGCATGAGGATAGTAAGGAAGACGGAAGATATGGAGAAGATGTTCGTTATCGCGAGCAAGGAGGCTGAAAAAGCTTTCAACGACCCTTCTGTCTTCATTGAGAAGTATATTGAAAACCCCAAGCATATCGAGTTCCAGATATTGGGCGATAAACAGGGGAATGTCATCCATCTTGGAGAGAGGGAGTGTTCGATCCAGAGGAAGCATCAAAAACTTCTTGAGGAAGCTCCATCCGGTGCACTAAATGAAAAGCTTCGTTCAGAAATGGGGAAAATTGCAGTGCAGATAGCTAAATCTGTAGGTTATTATTCTGCAGGGACAGTTGAATTTCTACTCGACTCTGAAGGGAAATTCTATTTCATGGAGATGAACACAAGGATACAGGTGGAACATCCGGTTACGGAGATCATCACGGGAATAGATCTTATAGAGCAGCAGATCAGAATTGCCAATGGCGAACCACTTAAATACACTCAGAAGGATATCAGGCTTGAGGGATGGGCAATAGAGTGCAGGATCAATGCCGAGGATGTACAGGCTGGTTTTGCACCCGACCCCGGAAAGATCGAAAAGCTGAATCTCCCTGACGATCAGTATGTCAGAATTGATACTGGTATTCAGGCGGGTTCAGTTATAGTATCAAGTTACGATTCAATGATCGCCAAGCTGATAGTAAAGGGAAAGGACAGGAAAGATGCACTCCAGAAGTGCAAAAAAGCGCTTGACAAGGTATGGATCAAAGGTGTAAAGACCACTCTTCCGTTCTTCAGGATGCTTGTGCGTCATCCTAAATTCCTGTCGGGGAACTTCACCACAGCCTTTATCGAAAAAGACCTCGAGCAGTACCATTATAACAGCGAATATGAGGAGATGCTGGCTGCATGGCTTGCGACCAAGCTGTTTGTGGAGGAGAACCTCAGCGAAGAGAGTATCAACATCGATTTCAGGAACAGCAGGGAGATGAGCCCCTGGTTGCTGAACAAGAGGATCAACCAGTTCTAAATCTTTTTGCCATGGAAAACGACAAGCTTCAGATAAAAAAACTTTACACGCTTTCCGGGGATAACAGGAAATACAGTTTTTCTCTTCCACTTAAGCATTCGATCAGGATCGGAAAAAGGAACTATGAGGTCCAGCTTAAGCAGGATGAGAAATACGGGACCTATATTCTATGGAAGAACAGAAAATTTCCCGTTGAGATAATCCGTTCGAGGCAGAATAAGTATGAAATACTCTTTAATGATATAAGCTATACCTTCACTGTTGAAACGCCATTTTCTCTTCAGCGAATGAAGGTACTGAGCAAGCAGAAAGGCAAGGCGGAGAAAGAATTTGTAAAGGCCCCTATGCCAGGCAAGATCATAGATGTTCTTGTCAGGGAAGGAAGCCAGGTCCTGCGTGGCGAGTCAGTCGTGATCCTTGAAGCCATGAAGATGCAGAACGAAATACAGTCACCCGTCAACGGCCTTGTTGTAAAAATTTCTGCAAAGCCGAATACAAATGTGATGAAAGATGACGTGCTGGTGGAGATAAAGAGTACTTAGAGTACTTGGAGTACTTGGAGTACTTGGAGTACTTGGAGTACTTAGAGTTAAAGATATAATCTAAGTACTCAAGGCACTCAAGGCACTCCAAGTACTTCCTATTCGTATCTTAAGGCGTCAATCGGATCGAGGTTAGCAGCCTTGCGTGCGGGATACCAGCCAAAAAATACGCCGATCACCGTACATACAAAAAACGACAGGATCTCCGAACTTGGTAAAACGACCACCGGCCAGCCCATGGTTGACCCGATCACCTTCGAGGCTAAAATACCGATAATAATACCGATTATACCTCCGGTTATGCTGATCAGCATTGACTCTGAAAGGAACTGAAGCAGTATATCAAACCCTTTTCCTCCGATAGCCATGCGTAATCCGATCTCCCTTGTCCTTTCAGTCACAGAAACAAGCATAATATTCATGATGCCGATACCACCAACCAGGAGAGAAATCCCTGCGATGGCCCCAAGTAGGATAGTAAGAATATTACTTACCGAGCTGAAGGTCGACAATAATTCAGTCTGGTTCCTGATTGTAAAGTCATTCTGATCGGATGCTTTAAGCTTGTGCGTTCTGCGAATGGTCTCCTCAATTTGCTTTGCAGCCAGGTCGGTCGATTTGGAATCAACTGCCGATGTATAAATACTTTGAACCCATGTGATCGCTAGGACCCTTTTCTGAACTGTTGTATACGGTGCAAGCATCAGATCATCCTGGTCCTGTCCGAAAGTATTAAGGCCTTTTGAAGCAAGGACACCTATTACCTGGAAGGGTATCTTTTTGAATCTTACAACCTGGCCAACCGGGTCCGCTCCCGGCCCGAATAAATTTGTGACAACTGTTTTCCCGAGAATACATACCTTGGCAGCCCCGGCCTGTTCCCTTTCGGTAAACATCCGGCCGCTCTCAACGGATCTCTCCCTTATCTTCAGGTAGCTTTCGTTTTCGCCATAAAGAGAAGTTGGCCAGTTCAATGCCCCAAATACTGCTTGACCGCTTCCCCTGACCTCAGGTGTTGCTGCAATTACAGCAGAACATTCGGCCAGTATTGCATCAAGGTCCCTTTCCTTAAGACTTTGCATTGTAGAAGCTCCGAACTGGATACCTCCCCTCTGCTGGGAACCGGGCACTACTGTAACTAGGTTCAATCCCATACCGGCTATCTGCTGCTGTATACTCTGTTTTGACCCTTCGCCAATGCCAAGCATCGCAATAACTGAAGCAACGCCGATAATGATGCCAAGCATGGTAAGGAATGCTCTGAATTTGTTTCTTAACAAAGCATTAAGGGCTATTTTAAAAAGATTCTTTAAGCTCATATCTAATATTATAATTCATCTTCTTCAACCGGAATACTTGCCAGCATTTCCAGAGCATTGACCCTGTCCTTAACTTCAATTTCTTTCTGTAGGAGACCATCCTTGAAAATAATGTTTCGGGTAGCACACCTGGCAATATCCGCTTCGTGGGTTACGAATACGATCGTCTTCCCGTTTCTGTTCAGCTCCTGTAAAAGAGCCATAATTTCAAAAGATGTCCTGGTATCGAGGTTTCCCGTTGCCTCATCTGCAAGGATCACCACCGGATCGTTTACAAGCGACCTGGCGATGGCCACCCTTTGCTGCTGTCCTCCCGACAATTGGTTCGGCTTGTGGTGCATCCTGTCGGTGAGACCTACAGATTCGAGTGCACTGAGAGCCCTTTCTCTCCTCTCCTTAGACTTGACCATGGAATTGTACAGAAGGGGTAGCTCGACATTATCCAGTGCAGAAGTACGGGCAAGAAGATTATAACTCTGGAATACAAAACCCAGCTTTCTGTTCCTGAGAGTGGCGAGCTGATTTCTGTTAAGGCTGCCTACACTGGTACCGTCCAGTATATAATCTCCGTGTGTGGGCTTGTCAAGGCAGCCTATAATATTCAGCATAGTTGACTTTCCCGATCCGCTGGCTCCCATTATCGCGACAAACTCTCCTTCGTTTACAACCATATTGACTCCCCTGAGAGCATGAACGGTTACCTCCCCCACATAATAATCCTTTTTCAGATTTACTATCTCAATAAGTTTTTTCATAATTCCATTATCAGTTTTACCTGCCTCTTCCGGTTGGTGTGGGTGGCCTCTGTGGCATGAACGGGCTTGTGGCAGGTTGAGTTGTTGTCGTGGTCGTCGTAGCGGAAGCTGTCTTGCCCGGCTGGGTCATGGAAAGAATCACAACATCACCTTCCTTAAGTCCGTATTTTATCTCGGCATTTGAACCGTCAATAGCTCCCGTCGCAACGCGAACGCGACGGATCTTATCATCAGTTTTTACCCAGACCATTACCGGCTTCTTGACTTGTTGAGGTCCCATCATGAAATCGTACTGACCTGACTGTCCCGATCCCGAAGGCGTTGAATTACGCTGAACCCTGCTTGTATCTGAACGTCCGGTTCCGAGCTGCCTCTGGCGCATCTCCTGTCCCATAGCTCCTGAATTTCGCTGTACTCTGCTGCTGTCACCGGATCCTCTTTGACCCTGACCCTGACCCTGTCCCTGTCTCTGATTGTAAGGATTGTTTTTCATGTATTCGGCCAGGAATGCCGGATCAGGAGTAAACCTCAGGGCTTTCCCCGGAACTATTAGAACGCTGTCGACCTTTTGAACCAGAACAGTTATATTGGCTGTCATACCCGGCATTAGTTTCTTGTCAGGATTCGGCGCATTCACGATCACTGTGTAAGTAACGACATTGGATGTAACTACCGGCTGCAGCCTGATCTGTCTCACGTCGCCTCTGAATGTTTCGGTAGGATATGCATCAACGGTAAAACTTACAGGTTGTCCCTGTCTCACCTGACCAATATCAGCTTCATCGATTGCTGCCTCAACGTGCATTTGTGTTAAGTCATTTGCAATTGTAAAGAGGTTTGGCGTACTGAAACTGGCTGCCACTGTCTGACCCTGATCCACTGCGCGATTAAGGATCACACCTTTTATAGGTGAATATATTGTAGCATAGTTCAGGTTTACGATAGCCTTGTCATAGTTGGCTTTGGCATTCTTCAGATCTGCCAGAGAATGCGTATAATTGTATTTTACCTGATCATAATCTGCCTGTGCCACAAGTTTTTTATCAATCAGTGCCTGGTATCTTATAAAGGTCGCAGTATTATATTCAACTTCCCCTTTTGAATCCTCATATGAAGCTTCTGCCTGACGAACCTGGGTCTTCAGAGGTGTTGTGTCAAGAACTGCAAGAAGCTGATTCTTTCTTACATTAGAGTTAAAATCAACATAAATCCGACTTATCACACCCGAGACCTGTGTACCTATAGCCACCGTTGTATCAGCTTCCAGGGTTCCCGTTGCTGTAATGGTGTTTATTATAGACCCTTTTTTTACAACTGCAGTCTCATAGACATATGACCCGTTACCTTTTTTGCACGACGTCAGGACCAAGGAGATCAGGATGACTGCAAGCGGACTAAATCCAATAATTTTTTTAAATAAAATTTTCATATTTTCTGAATTTTGTATTTTTTGAATTCTTATAAGGTCAGAGGCTTACCGAGGTAAAAATCAAGAATTTTATAGCTAAATACCAGTGCAAATTTTGCCTGGAGGAACTGGCTCTCAGCAGTTATATAAGCTGTCTTCTGAACGAGAAAATCAATTGAGCTCATTATACCCTGAAGGTTCTTCTCGGTGGCAACCTCATACGACTCCTTTGCGGCCAGGTAAGCCTCCTGGCTCGATTCAAACTCGGTCTGGTAAGAGATGACATCGAGACATGCCTGTTCAATTGCTTTCCGCAGGACGTTCTTGGTATTTTGTTCTGCTAGTTGTGCATTCTTAGTACTCAGTTTTGCAACCTCAACATTGGTCTTTGCAAGCCTGTCGGTATAAATAGGTATTGCAGCTGTAAGCCCGATGGTAGGAGTAATATTGTTTTTAACCTGTTCTCCGTAGTCCGAAGCCGTATTGATACTGGAATAATTGGTAGAAAGACCTGCGCTCAGTGAGACCGTAGGGAAATAACCTGCTTTTGCCAATTGCACGCCGATCTCTGCACTTTTTGTATTCAGGTCGGCATTCTTGATCTCAGGTTTGAACAGGAGCGCTGCTTTATAAACTTCCGCAGCAGTTGGGTATATATTCTTGCCTATCAGACTGTCAAGATTGGGTCGTGCAAGACCAAACGATACGGTATCCGGAAGCTCCATCAGCTGTAAAAGTGTAACCCTGTTGATGGCCAGCTGGCTCTTGGCAGTGGCAAGGGTCTGGTTCTCAGTTGCCAGTTGAGATTTGACTGTGAGATAATCTGAATTTGCGATAGCGCCAAGCTTCAGTCTTTCACCGGCCAGCCTTAACTGCTCGGCAGTTGAACTTATCTGGTTCTGACTATTCTTGACCTGCTCCTCCGCATAAAGTACCTGCAGATAGGCATTCAGGATATTAAGACTTATAGTCTCTTTTATCACCTCGGTGTTGTAATTGCCTGCTTCATAAACCGCTTCAGCCTGCCTTATGGTATTTGTCAGCCTGGCGGCATTATATAATGTTGTTCCGGAGGCAAGTGAAACAGTTGTTCCATTGGCACCTTTATAAACTTCGGATCCGGCAACCGTTTGGTTGCTCCAGGAGAGATTCTCCCTGGCCGTACCTGAGAGTGAGGGATATCTTGCTGCTTTTGCCTCAAGAAGATATTGCTGATTCATATCGCTGCTAACCTTTGCCTCGCGAATCTGAAGGTTAGCCTCCAGCGCATATTTGATGCAATCATCTACCGACCAGACTTTCACCTGTCCGTTCAGAACGGATCCTATAATAAAAAACAGAAGGATAAATATATTTTTCCTTCTGTGCATCCTGCAAGCTCTTTCTGTCTTTCGCTCCGTCTGGATTTCAGTTAATTTTGAATATAATTCTGAAGATGTCATTTGTTAACTTAAGTTTTTAAAAATCTTTCCGTATAACCATCAGACAGTTGGTCTCGCCAAAATATTTCTTTTGTAGCAATAAATAAATGTTAAAAAATGCTAATATACTTCAATAATCTGATAATTAACTGAATATCAAATACCATTCATAGCAGATCTCTGAAATATTTATGAATTTGCCCTGCACTCTGCCTGTATAAAAATTAGTATTAAATAACAATGAGAATTTAAAAAAGTTCTCAGCGTACAATGTGGTACAAATTTAGGATTGTTCCGGAACAAAGTCAATAATATGTTTTTCCAACAGATCAACCACCCCGTCCCGATCCAGAGATCGGGACACCCCTCCTTTGCTAAAGGAGGGGAAAGTTTGAATCTTATAATCTCTCATTTGGGGGTGTCTAAAAAGTCCGAAAAAGCCTCTTTTTGTTGATTTTTATCCGTACCCCCCCAAGTGCATTTTCAAATATTCAATTCTCAGGAAGTTAATTTTACTTTTTCGACACCCCCTACCCCGACCGAAGCGTCGGGGGGAGGTGGTTCAATAATTATTTAACCGGCACCTGTTTTAGCGTTCCGCAGAGGAAATCGTAGAATTTTGCCACGGATGGTATATAAACTTTCTCGTCCGGGGAGTGCGGGAACCTGATAGTCGGGCCAAACGAGATCATATCCATATGCGGATAGACCCCTGAGACCAGACCGCACTCAAGACCGGCATGAATAGCTTTAAATTCAGGGACTTTTCCGAACATTGCCGAATAAACCCCGCTCATTGTCTTGAGTATCGGGGAACTCATATTCGGTTTCCATCCGGGGTAAGAGCCTTCCATAACCACCTTTGCATCTATAAGATGGAAGACTGCTGCTATTTTCCAGGCCGTGGCCTCCTTGGCTGAATCGACTGAGCTTCTTGTGAGACTGTGTGCTTCAAACTTTCCGTCCCTGCAATTCACAATTGCAAGGTTATTTGAGGTCTCAACAAGACCCTTCATAGCCTGGCTCATTCTCTGAACTCCGTTCGGGCAGATGAAAACTGCCCTGATGATCCTGTACTGATCGCCCTCTTTCATAACCCTGGCCGGAACCGCAACTTTTCCTGCATTTAAAGAAAGATCGGGTTCAGTATCGGAAAATTCGGCCCTGTACATCTTTTCATAACTTTTTACAAAGCTCTCAAATTCACTTGCTTTTATCTCAGGAACAAGTATTACTGCATTTGATTCCCTCGGTATTGCATTCCTGAGGTCGCCTCCCGATGTCTCTGATATCCTGATCCCAAAATCAGCCTCTGCCTGCATAAGGAACCTGTAAAGCAGTTTATTCGAGTTCGCCCTTCCCAGGGCTATGTCAACGCCAGAGTGTCCACCCTTAAGACCTTTAAGATCGATCTTATAGGCCACCATTCCTTTTGGTGATGCCTCTTCTGAATAGTTCTTTGTGGCACTGACATCGATCCCTCCGGCGCAGCCAACGTAAAGTTCGCCTTCATCCTCAGAATCGAGGTTCATCAGAATATCTCCCTTAAGCAGACCGGCTTCCAGGCCAAAAACCCCGGTCATACCTGTCTCTTCATCAATAGTGAAGAGGGCTTCAAGAGGACCATGAGCAAGTTCTTTGGAGGTCAGAACGGAAAGAGCAGCTGCCACACCAATTCCGTTATCCGATCCAAGCGTTGTCCCGTTTGCCTTTACCCATTCGCCGTCAATTCTTGTTTCGATGGGGTCTTTGGTGAAATCGTGGACCTTATCGCTGTTCTTTTGCGGAACCATGTCGAGGTGGGTCTGAAGTATCACGCCCATCCTGTTCTCCATGCCTTTGGTTGCCGGTTTGCGGACAATGACATTTCCGACCTTATCGACCATGGTTTCAAGTCCGTGATCCTTGCCGACCTTTACAATGAATTCAGCAATTCTCTTTTCGTGCTTTGATGGACGCGGTATCTGTGTAATTTCATGGAAATACTTCCACAATTCTGCCGGTTTAAGTTTTAATATATCACTCATGATCAATTCGTTTTACCTGATTAATGATTTAAAATTATGCTTTTCAAACAGGTAATAAAAATAATGATTTATTGGGAAATATTATCATTGTAACAGAATTGATTTCCAATATGAAATGAAAATTCACTTATAACTAAGATTTATTACCATTTTGAAATCTTTACTGCTTTAGTTATGTTTGTATACCTGATTATGTTTCCAATTGGGAATTTAATTTGAACTTAACCTATTTCCGCAAAAACGCCTCATTTAACTTTGTAAATTAATATTGACTTTATTTAAAAGGAAGAAATATGAATATCGATAAATTTCTCAAGTTTTTTGTTCCAAAAGATCATTCTTTTTATCCGCTTTTCGAAGAGGATGCAAAAAACCTTGTAAAAGCCAGCGAGCTATTAAAACAGCTGATGTCAGGCTCCGAACAGGAAGATTATGAAAGGATCCATAAGGAGATCGTCGATGTGGAACACATCGGGGATGACATTACAAATAAGACGTATGAGCAGTTGAACAAATCTTTTATAACACCATTCGACAGGGAGGACATTCATGAACTCACTGCTAATATTGATGATGTGGTAGATTCAATTAACGGAATCTCGAGAAGGATCTGTCTTTATAAGCCTAAACACCTTATGCCTGTTTATAAAGAGATGGCTGGTATGATTTATGAAGCGGCTAAGGAGATAGAAAAATGTATTCATTGTCTGAATGATGCCGCGGCTAATAAAGATGAAATCACAAAAGCTTGTGACAAAGTGAAATTTATTGAACACAAGGCTGACGAATATTATTTTGTCGCCGTAGCGGAACTCTTTGAAAAAGAGAAAGATGCTGCCGAATTACTAAAAAATAACAAGATATTGGAAATCCTCGAAAGATGTGTGGATGAAGAAGAGGATGTTACTGATACTATTAAGTCGATACTGATAAAGATGGCTTAATAAAGGTTTTTTAGTCCGTGGTGCGGAGTGCCCCGGGTAATTCAAACCTCAAATAAAACATTTAGCAAACAGATATGGCATTTTTATATATAATTGTAGGTCTGGTTCTGATCTTTGATTTCATCAATGGATTTCACGACTCAGCTAATTCGATAGCAACTGTGGTTTCCACAAAAGTTCTTTCCCCTTTAGCTGCCGTAGCAATGGCGGCATTCTTTAATTTTATTGCTTTCCTGGTTTTCCCTTTAAAAGTTGCTACAACTATGGGCAATGTTGTTAATCCGGAAATCATTAACCTCAATGTAATAGGTGCCGCCCTGATTGCATCTATAACATGGAATCTCATAACATGGTGGTTAGGCCTGCCATCCAGCTCATCACATACTCTTGTCGGCGGATTGGTTGGTGCAGCAGTTGCCAGCTCAGGTTTCGGATCTGTCGTATTTTCTACAGTCTTAAAAATAATTTCATTCATTTTCATAGCTCCGGTTATGGGAATGATCTTTTCGTTTTTTCTATCATCTATTACAATCTGGATATTCAGAAAGGTACCACCATTCATGGTCGATAAATACTTCAGACGGTTCCAGCTGATCTCAGCATCAGCTTTCAGCCTTGGGCATGGCGGTAACGATGCACAAAAATCGATGGGAATCATCTGGGCAGCTATGATCATTTCGGGACTGACCACTAAAGATACTAAAATCGCAACATGGGTTGTCCTTTCATGTCAGGCTGCCATCGCACTTGGAACTTTATTCGGCGGATGGAGAATTGTAAAGACCATGGGTCAGAGAATAACCAAGATCAAGCCATTTGAGGGATTCTGTGCTGAAACTGCAGGTGCGGTTACACTTTTTGCGGCAACGCACTGGGGCATCCCTGTCAGCACCACTCATACAATAACCGGAGCCATAATAGGTGTTGGCGCAAGAAAAGGAGTCTCTGCAGTTAAATGGGGTGTTACGACAAAAATATTCTGGGCATGGATCCTGACAATACCTATCTCAGCAACCATCGGGGCAATAATGTACCTGTTCTTTAATTGGATAAATTAGAATTATTGCCTGCTTCCGATATCAGTCTGACGAGTAATAATTTTCTGGAAATCCATGAACCCTCTGAGAAAATAATCTGATAAATCATATTTTTCCCCGGATAACTAAGCACTTTTTATCATCGTCAGAACCATTTTGAACTTTTCCACGGCTATCACGGCGTGAGGGACATTCGCAGGCAAAATGATGCTTTCGCCAGTGCTTAAAAGAAACGGAGTGCCGCCGACTGTCACCTCTCCGCTCCCATCCACAACCTGGATGAGCGCATCAAAAGAGGCAGTATGCTCACTCAGTGCCTCCCCCTTGTCGAAAGCAAAGAGAGATATGTTGCCGGTCTGCTTTTTCAGCACAGTTTTGCTTACAATGGCTCCTGCTGAATAGTCAACAGAACCATTAAAGCTGAATACTTCGGATTTTGCAAATTCGTTTGATGACATATTATTGAGTTTTCCGTTGCGCGTTGCGCGTTAACCTGCGTCTGTTATTCAGTTAACAATAAAATTCAAGGATTGTTCAAAAATAAAGCCATAGTCATCATAAGAACGACTATGGTATAAAAAGACATTTTAAATTCTCCCTTACTACTTTGTCTGGGCATTCGATTTCATCTTGCAATCGGATCCGCAACCTGACTTGTCATTAGACGCTGTCTCACTCTTTCCTTTGCAGCATGATGAGGATTTTGATTTATCACAACCGGC
Organism: Bacteroidales bacterium; assembly: GCA_050013475.1. Classification (GTDB taxonomy): domain Bacteria; phylum Bacteroidota; class Bacteroidia; order Bacteroidales; family VadinHA17; genus LD21. The sequence continues at coordinate 253,919 of JBEKFE010000001.1, read as the reverse complement.
CATACTGCATTTTGTGGTGTCGATCCTGGCATTACAGCCAGATGATGTTTTGCAGCAGCCACCGGCTTTTTTATCGACCATTGAGGTGTTTGCTGCAGATGATGTACAGCATTTACCCACAGAAACAGCTTCAGTGGTGGTTTTCTTTGAGATCTTATTTCCTTCCCGCGCATTTACCACCAGAATGACGGCAACTATTAAAATTACTGCAGCCGAAAGACCTATAATTACTTTTTTCATAACTAATTATTGATTCTATAAATTCTCTTTTTTAATATTGGGTAATTCAAGTCCGTAACCTTTTCTTTTATCTTCTGCCTTGAGCAGAAATGCGAACAACAGGGCAACTATTCCAAGGGAAGTAAAAATCATCATTGGGATAGTATAATTATAACTCGAAATGGAAGCTCCATCAACAATATGTTTACCGGTAATGCAATACTTATCCAGAACCCATCCTATTCCTAGTGGAACAAGCGAAAGTCCGATATTCTGAACAAGAAAGATCATCCCATAAGCAGTACCCAGCTGCCTCTCCGGGATAATTTTAGGAACAGATGCCCACATAGCAGAAGGAACGAGTGAAAAAGCTACTCCCAGGATAATGATAAGTCCGATTGCTATGGGCTTCGCTGTAAGACTTGGAATTGAGAACATCGCATGAACGAAGATTAAAAGGAATGCGCCCAGGAACATAATCGAAGCACCCTTTCCTTTCCTGTCGTACAAATTCCCGAATAACGGAGTCATTGCAATTGCACCTATTGTCAGCATTGAGGGAATTAGTCCTGCAAACTTTGCGGTAACGTTGAATTTATTGATCATAAGATCAGTCGCAAATTTTATGAACGGGAAAACACCTGAATAGAAAAGAAGACAAAGGATCGCGATATACCACCAGCCCCTGTTTGAAAGAATCTGCCATATATCCTTTACCTTGAATGATTCTTCTGTCTCTGCAATGCCACTTCTGCTTACTTCATCTGCAATTGATTTGTCCAGACGTTTATCCATTATTGTATAGAGAAAGAATGCTATCATGCCGATACACAGCATAATAAGGCAAATAAGAATAGGCTTTGAGACCCCGTGTAGCGCATCTGCGATCGGTATTGATGTCGCAAGTGCAAGTGTGGTACCAATCCTTGCCGTTGACATTTCAAGTCCCATGGCAAGTGCCATCTCTTTACCTTTAAACCATTTGACAATAATCTTTGAAACAGTAATACCTGCAGTTTCGACTCCAACCCCGAAAGTCGCATAACCCAAACCGGCAATAACAACCTGGGCTTTCATTCCAAGAAGCAGATGACCATCCAGAGCATGAGTTGATATAGCCCAATACTTGATTGATGTACCTAAAACCATAATAATTGTAGCCATCTTTCCGGTAAACCTTACACCCATCTTGTCGAGGATGATTCCGCCGAAAATCAGCATTCCGAGGAAAACGTTGAACCAGCCATATGCGCTTGTGAAGAATCCGTATTCAGCACTGTTCCACAAAAGCTCTTTTTCAAGCAGAGGTTTAAGAGGGGCCATTACATCTGTAAGGTAATAGCCGCATAACATTGTGAATGAAATCACTGCCAGAGCTGTCCAGCGTGCAGTTTTTGAGTCACGAAGGGTATTGGTGATAGTTTCCATATTCTGAATTTTGTTTTTTTATGAGCGGTAAATGTATCAATATATTTCTGATACTCTTTTCGCCATGACAAAAAAATAACCATTTGGCAGAATATTTGTTATATGTAAAATATTAGATATGTCATATTCTGGCAAAACAATAAATATTTCAGTTAATTTGCAGCACCAGAAATATAATAATCAGAATTGAAAAGATGAAAAAAAATCTGTTGGTAATATCAATAATAGCCTTTAGCATTTCAGCATGGGGCCAGAAAACAATAGTTAAATGGTACACAATCCAGGAGGCTGAGAAACTGATCCAGACTGATCCACGTCCAATGTTAGTTGATACCTATACTGATTGGTGCGGATGGTGCAAGAAGCTTGATGCTGATACATTTTCCGATCCTGTTATTGCTGAGTTGCTCAATTCAAAATTCTATCCGGTCAAATTAAATGCTGAAGGAAAGGAACCTATCCTTTTCCAGGGTACCACCTATATAAATGACGGGAAATCAGGCAATGCCCACCAGCTTGCCGTTGTAATGCTCAAAGGTCATATGAGCTATCCCAATCTTGTCTTTTTCAATGAGAAGATCCAGCTCCTTACCAATGTGCCCGGATTCAGGGTACCCAGGGAAATGGAAATTCTTCTGAGCTATTTTGCCGATAAGGCCTATGAAAAACAGAATTTTGAAGATTTCCAGAAAACCTTCAAGGGAAAGCTGTAAACCGGTGCGCGGTGCGCGGCGTGCGGACTTCGGACTTAATTTCCTATGATATAGTTGGAGGGCAGCTGAAGTACCTCTCCGAACTGATCGACCAGTTTCCTGCTCTCATAAAGTACCTGGCTATCCATTTTTATTCTTATAGTTGCCACATCGGGAAGCCTGTAATAGAGCTTGTCGTAGTTCTGGACCTTTTCTCCTTCATTCAGGGTTCGTGGAATAATAGTTATATCCCTTGTCTTACGGGCAGGCTCAAACTCTGCAACCACCGGTATGCCTGAAGCGGATAAAAGAGGCAAAACTCCATCAGTTGCGGAAAACCTGAAAAGGGTGGTCGGCTTTGATGCAGCCTCCCTTCCTGGGATCACTGTGTATGTGATTGTTTTCTTCTCGGTAATGGTTTTGCCTGTAAAGAGGGCTGTATATTCTTTTTCCATCCTGTTGATCTCATCAATACCTGCACTGCTCTGAGGAAAAATATTTGCCTCACCGGAGAGGATCGAATGTTTCCCATCCCTCAGTTCAAGCAGAGCTTTGGCAGCCTTTTCAGCAAGCTGTTCCTGGGTGAGGATCTTCTTCATTTCAACCAGGTAAGGTATCTTTACAAAAGCAGTATCGAGCTTTACCGTTCTGTAGACCGTATCATTCTGTGATATAAAATATTCATCTGAACCCAGGTCGCTGAATTCCTGATCAGGGATGCTATTCCGGGCGAGAAGCGACTGCCTGTTGTACTTTGCATACAGGGCAGGATTGACATCCAATATAAGCCCGCTCCTTTTAAGCTTTAATGCATTTGCAATAAATACTGAATTACTCTCAATGACATAATACTCTGAAGGGTCGATCTCCTCTCTCCCCGTAACTGTTATCCCGGTCACCGACCATAATTCACTCTTCGTTGTTATTACATCCTTCAGACCCAGCATATCCCCGGCAAATCTTGAATACGGACCCGGTATGCTTATCATTCTCTCAAATTCAACAGTAACATTGAAAGTTGTCATTGGAAGAGCATAGATCAGGCTTCCATCAACGATCGTTGATGAATCTCCAAGATGATATACCCTTGAAACAGATTGCACTGCATTTTTTCCTGCTGAACAGGAAACGAGTAATACAAAAATTGACGCAATTATTATATTTTCTGCCGTCTTCTTCATAATACAACCATTATTGTTCACATTTTCCCTCTCAGCCAAATATAAACATCACCGATATTCTCAGTAATATCGGAGGCAATAACAGATTCCTGTCCAATTTTTTGCGCAGCGAGATCTCCTGCCATGCCATGTATATATACGCCTGCGACAGCTGCATCTGCAGGTTTATATCCCTGCGCAAGCAAAGATAGTATAATTCCAGTGAGGACATCCCCGCTCCCCGCGGTCGCCATACCGGGGTTTCCGGTACTATTGAAATATACTTTCCCGTCAGGAAGAGTAATGGATGAATGAGCACCTTTCAGGATGATGATGCATTGATATCTGACCGATAATGAGATCTGAAGCATCAGCCTTTGATAACACCCTGATGTCTTCCCGGCAAGCCTTTCAAACTCTTTTGGATGCGGTGTCAGAATTGTCGCCGGTTTCAGCAATGAAAACCAATCCTTATGCTGACCCAGAATGTTCAGGGCATCTGCATCTATAACGAGCGGCTTTGAACATTTCTCAAGCAATTGTCGAAAGGCTTTTGCTGTTTTTGTATCAGTTCCAAGCCCTGGACCTGCACCTACTGCAGAAAAATCATCAGGATCAGGAACTGAAGTAATGATGTTCCTGTCAGAGTCGGAACTGACCATTGCTTCAGGCAGGGCAGATTGTATCACTGCACAGCAGGCAGCCGGTGTGCGACAGGTAACCAGCCCGATACCGGTCCTGAGTGCCGCCCTTGAAGCCAGTACGGCTGCTCCTGCCTTGTTGGCTGAACCAGCTACCAGCAATCCGTGTCCAAAGGTGCCCTTATGATCGAATTTATTGCGTTGCCTGATCAATGGAATTACATCATTTTCTTCAATATAATAATAAGGTGTAGCTGTCTCCCGAATTGCGTCGGGGTGCAGGCCAATAGGTAAAATGTGCCAGTCACCAACAAACTGAAAGCTGTCGGAGAACATGAACGATAATTTGGGGAACTGGAATGAGAGTGTTTGATTGGCATTTACAATTGATTCCCTGGCAGCTGATCCTGTATCTTCACCAGGCAATCCTGAAGGAATATCAACTGCAATAACTTCGCAGGCTGATTCATTTATTTTTTTTATTACAGATTCCGCAAGGCCTTCGACGGGCCTTGTCAATCCTGAACCTAAAATTGCATCTATTATAATGTCATCGGCGAGGGTCACCGGTATCTGATCCGGAGAGCTTATTATAAAGACCTTGCATATCGCTGCTTTCTGAAGCCTCTCCATGTTTATCTTCCAGTCATCCGACTCCCCTGCAGAGAACCTGACATAATAAACCTCTGTCATATATCCCGAATCGCCAAGCAGTCTTGCCAGCACCAGGCCATCGCCACCGTTATTCCCGGGACCCGCAAATACCAGGAACCTCCGTCTTTTGGAATAGCGTGCAATGATCCATTCAAAGAGCTTTCCGGCAGCTCGCTCCATTAGATCTGCGGATCTCACAGGTTCATTCTCGATCGTGTACCTGTCAATTTCCCTGATCTGGCTGCCTGTAAAGATTTTCATATCCCGTTTCAGAATTTGTTAAAATTAAACCGGATAAGATCTCCCGTTATTAATTAGCCGACAAGTTAATAAAAATACCGTTTCATCGGGATTTGAATCATTGCTTCTCCTGAAGAAAGCTGAAAACAGGTCAGATCTTATCCTATAAAAAAGATTTATATATTTGTATGTTATACTTATATTAAATTTATATTCAACTATTTACAATATATAATAAGATATTAATATACAGTTTATATACAGTAATAGAACCATTTTGAGTTCTTTCTTGCGTGAGATAGCCAGTTGCCATGACCACCTTTAGCCAGAATAGATTGACCACTAAATGTTAGTGCTATATGCTTAATATATAGTTATGTATGTCAATCGGAATATGACTATCTATGAGGGGTCAATAGATTCGGCTTTTACAACTTAATCAGGAAACAGGGGAATATGATTTTTTCAGATAAATTTGTTTCACTATAATCCTTAATTTGCAGATAATCTTTTATCAATTCGTCTTAAATTTGAGTATAAAATCAATTTAGAAAATGAAAACCAAACTTGAGAAAGCGATTCTTGAAACGATGAGCAAAAATCCCAATAACTGGAAAGGAATTTTCTATTTCAACCCCAAAGACCCAAGAATATTAGTTCGTAAGATTAATCCGAGGTTGGGATGGTCTTACAATTGGGCGAGTCCGTACTCCTATATAGCATTTATTTGTATTGTTTTGATTACAGCAGCCTGCATTATTTTTCTTAAATAAAAGCATCTAAGTACTTTACCAAATTCTTATTAGCTAAAAAATGCGTTTTCTTTATAAATTAATGTATAGGATTGGCTTTACACCATGGGATACTCCAGATACACCCGTACCAGGGGTATTGCAAGATATAATAGAAGGTCCTCAAGCAATTCCACCAGGTAGAGCACTCGATTTGGGTTGTGGCATGGGACGACACTCAATATATTTAGCTTCACATGGTTGGCAAGTAACTGGTGTGGATTCAACTGGACGTGCTCTACGAATTGCCAGACAAAGGGCAGAAAAGGTCGGTTTAAATGTAAATTTTATTCGTGGCGATGTTACTCGCATCGAAAAAACTGGCTTGACCGGACCTTTTAATTTTTTCCTTGATGGTGGATGTTTTCACGGTATGTCAGAAGATGAACGTAGTCGTTATAGTAAAAGCATTACGCAGGTTGCAGCTTCAGATTCTGAATTATTGATATTTTCATTTGGACCCAATAAACGTGGGATTCCCCCTCGTGGTGCTGAGATTGGTGACGTAGAACGATGCTTTTCCGATAATTGGAAGATTACCTGGTCAATAATTGATAGAGATATGCCAGATACACTTAAAGACTCATATATGTACTCTGCTTGGTATCGTCTTAAAAAACAATAAGTGGAAAATAATTAATAAGCTGTCCTTTTCCCAAATGTTATTCTTGTGGTCTGCACTTAAAAGTAGCATCATCACTATTTATCAGATGAAGTAGTTATTTATATTGCGATAAGTTAATATATTGATAATAAGGTGTATGATTATCCCATCTATTGAAAAATATCAAACATATTGAAAGTTCAATGATTTATTTCTCGAATAGATTTAGTCTGTTTCCTCAAGTTTAAAAATATCATTAAGTGGCTTCTCAAAATATCGGGATAATTTAAGTGCCAAGATTGTCGATGGTACATATTTCCCAAGTTCGATAGAATTTATAGCTTGCCTTGATACACCGATGATTTTAGCCAACTCTTCCTGTGTTACATCTTTAATTGCTCGTTCAACCTTTAGACTATTTTTCATTCTGCAATGATTTTGATGTTCTGTATATTACATAATTGAACCGAATAATAAATAAAATCAATATCGTGAACATATTAAATATCATGACATACATGAAACCAACCCCATAGAAAAACAAAAAACAGAATAAGAGGATTGCATAATTAATGTAAGTCGCCCATAACAGTGATTCTAATCTTATTTTAGAAATAAACTCATCTTCATGCTTTTCTTTGGCAAATGCCACCATAAAAGAACCTAAAAGAAAGAGAATTCCGACAATCGTGCTCGTAAGATTGACCTTATCAAAACCGAAGATGACTGCGTTGCTACCCCATGGAGCAAAACTACCTGAATAGATAGTAAATACTTTAAATTCAAGGAATTTCATTTCAAACTCATAGAAGATTATCAAAATTCCGAGAATGGCTGATGGAATCAATAAAATCCAACCCCATAGTTTTAACTTGTTCGGCAAAAGAAATCTTGTTTTCATATTCTATAGATTAAAATTATATAACAAATGTAATGTATAGATTACATATAAGCAAATATAAATTACATTATGTCATTTACAGATTGCATTAAAATAATATTGTAATGATTGACAAATAAATAAATGCGGCTGATAACTCGGACAGCAAAGAAAATAAGTTCGTCACGGTTCTTGATATGCCAAATTCCTGGTAAAAAAAATCAAACCTTTAATTCTAAGACCATATTATACTATCCTGGGAATCTGTTTTTTACTTCCAAAAAAAATTGTGTTTTGGCATAAAGCTGAAGGCAGATTACGTTTTGGATTATGCTTTTTTATAAATCCGGTTTAATTGAAATAAAAATTTTATACCAATTTTTTTTGTCACTTCAGAGTCACTCCTGTATGACCCCGTGCCCAGAATCAACCCCCACCCCCTGGGGGTTGAAAGACTTGGATACCCGGCTCCCCACCTTTTTATATGTAAATTAGTATTTATAGATAGAATGTACGTTATTATGAAACTGCAAGACTATTTCCCATTTGACAACACTCTTCTCGGTTTGGAGAATCTTTACTCCGAAGTTGGGGAAAATTCCTTTTTCGTTAACTCAAATAGTGTGGTTGCAAGAGGTAAAATTTTGACAAAACAGAAACATTATTTAATCTTTAACATTCCGACAAAGACCGATATCAAAATGACTGAGATTGTTCTTATCGACTTATTCTATTATAAAAACAATATTCATTTGATTTCACAAGACATCCATACCAAAAGGGTATCTAACCTCAGTTTGTGTTTAGAATGTCCTACAAACGATTGTAGGATGTTTGTGGTGGATATTAATTATTTCATCGACCGAATGAATGAACGGGCAATAAGAGATTATTGTAGCTGTGACACCAACAAACAGAAACCCATAAAGGAAGGCAAAACCAATTTTACTGATGACCTGTTGGAGTTCGATTTCTGATACCAATTCTTACCATCATTAATATTTTAAATCAATAATATGCTGGGATTTCCAATATATTTGCAATTAATTTCAAGCAAATGGATAAGAAAAGGCTACCACCAATTGAGATACACGAATTGTTTTTAGTCAGAGGGGACTTGAAAAGAACATATGTTGGTGAGATATTCAGAGAAAAAGCCGAAGATGGCAAAGAAATTATTGATGGAAATGTAAAAGTCAATGAAGGTAAAATATGGTGTATTGCGGAAACCCAGGATGAACTTGGAACTTACCTTGATGATATGTGTCTGATGAAACTGGATATGGGGTTACACTCAAATGCTGGTGAGAAAATCAAAATCTTAGATAACTACTTCTATTTGAATTAATTTGATTACCTCTAAGTCATACATTTTTATACCAACTCCAAACTTCAAAATTCAAAGTTAAAGATTCGAAATCCTACTATTGTGTAACTCCACTTCTATAGCCATCTTCTCACTTTCCTTTTGTATTCTACGTATTGTTGTCCGAATTCAAGGTCCAGATATTTTTCTTCTCGTTTAATAATGTACTCCTGGACAATTAGAATAAGCAAGGGTAATAAGATAACATTCCACCAATTTCCAATGGAGCAAGTTAATCCTATATATGTCAAGACTAATCCAACATACATCGGATTTCTTGAAATACCATAGATGCCAGTCTTTTGCAGTGACAAAGCAGGCTTTACAAGTATTACGGTATTTTTACTCTGAAAAAACTGCCTCAAACTTCTGGCTAAGAAGAATAATGCAATGATTAAAAAGATTAGTCCCACTGCTTTAATTATCCCCAGACGGAATAATGCGTCAGCTATTGGAATCAATCGTTGAATAAATAGGGCTAATATAAAAATCAATACATATAATAGTGGTGGCGGAATATAAACTCCTGGACCTTTAGATTTATCGATTTGTGTGTTCATTGTATTTACTCTTTCAATTTCTGAATTTGGTTTGCCAAAGTCGATTTTTTGCAGAGTTTTACAAAATAATCAATGATGCAACTATTTAATAAACAAATCTGATTATCAATTTGTTCGTTCTGTTCAGACGATTGTGGTTGTTGATAATAAACTAATAAAAACTGCTTTTTTCAAAAAGAACAAATCTATTGGGAACGTAGGTATTGAAGAGGAACATACATTCACATTTCGACAATCATTTTTGGTTTAACACATTCAGCATAATCACAAACTTTAAACTTCTGCCGTTGGTATTCCATCAAGTCTGGTTAACGCTGGCAAAGCCATCGGTTTTCCATTTGAGTTAATGTTGACAATTTACATCCATAAGGAGAGTATTATTCCCATTACCAACAATGAAATTAGCCAAAATGCATTATCTAAGACCCAAAGTCCCCATGGTTTCTTCTCATAAAGTTTTGTGCTTAGAGTAACTGGTGCAATGTATCCTAACCAGCCAAAAAATCCACCCATTAGTCCGCCACTTATCCCGCTAATTTTGAAGTAGGCGTTGCCAAAAACAATAGAGTGGTACAAAATAAAACTAAGTACAAATGAACCGATTAATACCAACATGATATTCATCGGTGCTGGCTTCATATCAGTAATACCAGTGAGTTTCTGCCAAACTTTGCCAAAAATTACTGCGTACCAAATAATGGCAATAAAATAGTTTGCAATTGCTGCAACCAGTATAGCCAGGAAATTTGCATGAATGTGCATGATTTTGATTTTAATATTTTCTACTCATTTGGCTTTTCGAAATACGCCCCGTTTTTATGGTGGGTTCTGGTCTCCACATTATTTCTTTTTATTTATGAATATTATTATTATAACAATTCATTCCCATTTTTGGGTATCTAAACTACCAATTAAAGCCGAACATATTGACCACATTTCGCCCTGCCTTAAAATTGCTCCAGATTTGGTCTCCTACTTTACATTAAGGGAAGCAGCATCTATCAACGGTAGTTGTGACATACATTTACCAAATAAATGGAATCATTCTATATTTTACTTTTTGCATATACAAATCATATCCTGTTAATCCTTTTTGCAATACCTTCTCTTCATTTATTGCTCTCATAGCAAGAAGCAACGGAGTAAATAAAGCGGGAATTAATGCGTAGAATGACCCAAGAGCTAATGGTGAAAAACAGAACATTATAGAGGCTGATAAATACATTGGATGTCTTACGAATGAATATAATCCCGTGCCAATTAGCTTTTGACCTTCTTGTATTTCAACAACTTGTGAAGCATAACTATTTTGTTTTAGTACAACAAGAGACATTATATTTCCAATTAAAACTATAAATGTAAAAATGATAACATATACTACTGAAATTGAGGACCAATGATATCTATAATCAAATCCAGAAATAACCAATATAACAATGACTATCAGAGGGAGTAAAAATTGAAATAAATTTTGAGTCCTTTCTTTTTCTTTTGTGTTCAATCGTTTTTCTAAAAAGACGGGTTTTTTAATGTATAGGTAACCATAGAAACAAAGTATTGGAATGACAAAAACTATAATATAGAGCCAAGCATTCCAGTATCTTATAGAACCAGCAGGCAGTAATAATGAGCAGCCAAAAATTAATATGGCTAAAATGAATGTCCTTAAAGTATTAATGATTAACAATATTTTGACACTTTTTCTCATATTTCGAGTTTTATTTGTAAAAAATCGAATTATATTTTGAAAGAAATTTTCGATAATTTACAATAAGCAATTGCCATTAGTTACTTTATGGTTTCTGAAATGTAAGAACATATAGGTCTCCAGCGCATATCTCTTTATATTGAATATCCTTACAGGAATAAGGCAAGTACTCTATTGGGTTTATAATCTCGTTGCCCTTATAAAACTTATTTTTACTATACTTTAATCTTAATTTTTCAGTCTCGTCAGTTATTAAAAGTTTTGCACCGCATTTTGCAATCCTCAACATTTCAGTAACTGCTTTACCTTTGTCATTGAAAAAATTAAACCCACCAGCAGAAAATACAACATCAAATGATTCATCTTTTATAGGCAACGATTCTGCTTCTGCCTGTATTAAAGTAATCTCACGATTGAATCTTCTCATTTTCCTCTGACATCTTTTAAGCATTCCCAGGGAAATATCAACACCATAATATTCTGCTTTGGGATTCAGATGTTTTATATTCCTTCCTGTTCCTATTGAAATCTCAATTACTCTATCTCCGTCATTTATATTCAGTAACGAAAGATATTGCATTATTCTTTTCTTTTCATTCCCACTCTTTAACAGTGCATAACCCTGCGTTGCCAAATCATAAAACGCAGCAAAACGGTCATACATTTTTTGATAGTTTTTATTATTTCCCGTTAATGAAATATTATCAAGAAAACATATAATATCTCCATCAATGGGATACTTTACTCCTGCTCGAGTTCGTAGAAATTCATTTCTTCCTTCATGAAGATACTCTAAAGTCTCTCCTGTTTGAGTTCTGATTAGTTCAGTAATATTTTGTCTCATTTTTTTATAATGTGATATTCATAACCGTCTGACTTCTTCTTTATAAAAATTAATCCAATGATAAATCCACTTATAAGTCCTGCTATATGAACAACATTGTCACCACCCATAAATTCTAATAGTATGCAAATAGCGACATATAATACAATGCTTCTCAAAAATGGCTTGGAAAAATCTTTCAGAAGGACATTTTTTGTCAGAAGTAATGAAAGAATCACCCCATAAAGTCCAAAGATAGCACCAGAAGCACCAACACTTATAGTCCCATCATGTTTCCACAAGATAGTGATACTTGCAAGGATACCTGTGACAAGATAGATAACTGCATATTTTGTTTTACTCAAACGAGGTTCAAGAAAAATACCAACGAAATACAATACGTACATATTTAAAATCAAGTGCAATAATCCACCGTGCAAGAATATGCATGTCAGTAGTCGCCACAATTCTCCACTTATAATTGAAGACTTGAAATTTGCACCCCAAGAAAATAGGTCACTGTCTTTGAAAGAAAAAAGATATAGGTTGCTTTCTTTCAAAGACTGATGGTTAAAACTCAAAGAAAAATAACCTAAACCCGCAATAGCCATTATGATGAAAATGATAATATTCAAATCCATGATGATTGGCGTTATGTAAAATCCTTCTCTTGGAATAAAAGGAGAAAGAAACTTCTTTATATATGTTTTATTCATTTTGGCTGTCTTTAACTGGTTGTACTTTTCTTGCAATACAATAAGCATCAATAACTGCCCATATCCAAAATACTATACTCCAAAGTGAAGCAATATCATGAGTAATCCTTGGTATCCAGTACTTCCAGACTGCATTTGCATCATTCGCCTGTATTGGCAAATTTGGATTAGCCATTGCAATGAGTGGCAATATTATGATATTCAAATTGGCGATGATTATTGCTGCAAAGATGATTGCTGCTCCTTTCTTGCCTTCAGCACAATAAATTTGACCTAATCCTGGTACAATTAATGATAGCAATGCGGCAATAAATGGGTGTCGTTTCATAAATTTAATTATATGTCAAATTCAGTTGCAGTATAATTCCATAGGTTAAATTGTCAATATTTTTTCTCCAGATTTAAGATAATTGGTTAACACTTCTCCCATGTACCTTACATTAACCCCAAGTTCAGTCAATTTATCTGTAACACCCAAATTATCAGAGCAAGCCTTGCATGCTTCAATTGTAATTCCATGATTTAGCATTTCTAAAACTTCTGCTCGTATCTGGGTGTCAGTTCCTACTAATTTGGCTGATGCTCCCCATATAATCACATTAACTTCTTGCCACCATCCATTTAATCTTGAATTTGTCGCATACATTACCAGCATATGTAGTACAGTATCTTTATTGTCTGTCGTCCATAGAATATTTAGTTTATCCATATTATATTCTTATTAAATTCTTATAATTATCTAAAATACATTTATTTAACTTAAAATTGATATTATAATTCCGGCTATAATAGCAAGCATAGCATAAAGAGACCCTTTCCAAGGTGTTTCTGCTTTTGTTTTCTTGTACAGTGAATAATTCACAAAGAATAGTCCTGTGCAAAATATTAATGCCACAAATGGAATTGAAAGTTTGTAAAAATTATTTGGAATAAAGTAATTGATTATTGGAAAAACCAGTAACAAAATTGATACAACAAGAAATCCGAGACCAGCGAGCCTCAAAAGTGTTAAGATTACAAACTGAAGCGGATTATCAATCTCACCCCATGTTTTATTGGCTGCTTTTTCATGAAAAGGCAAGAACTTTGTAGAAAATATGTTCTTAACTGCCATAACCATACTAATTACACCTACAATCATGTATAGAAGAATGGGTACTATTTTAAATAACGTATTCATTCTTTATTGATTTTCCTCGAATCCACAAAGCCATATTTATTTGGAGTTCGTTTTTATTTTTTCTTTGTTTTAATGTAAATAAATCCTGCCACATAAGGCGAAACTCCTGTTATTAACCAAACCAGAACTGATTTGTAAGTAAAATCATTTGTAATAATTACGTGCATTACCACACTAACAATAATAATAACGAAAACAGTTACTATTGCAACTGAATTTGCATATTGAATCAAATGAGTTGGTTTATTTATCGAAAACTGCAAATAGTACAGTATCAACATTAAAACAAAAAAGGCAATAACCCTTTGATACACTTCCGGTAAAAATATTTGGTCTATTAATAGCCAACCAAACCCAATAATTATCAGACCGATTAATGTCAAACAATCCTTCAGTTTTAATGGTGATGTTAATTTCTTCATTTTTATCGTTCATATTCATTTTTCTCCAACTTGGACTTTCTGACTGTATCTGTTTGGTTTATAACCTTCATATTTTAAACCTGCTCCGACCATTAATTCTTCAAATTCTTTTGAATTATAAAACTTCACATGCCCATGTCCAAATAACTTGGCAAGTTTATCAATAATCTTTATAATCCAAATATCAGCATTTGATTCAAGGATATACACTCTCCCACCTGTCTTGAGAAGACGTTGCATTTCTTTAAGTGCTTTATCAGGATTAAAATAATGATGGAATGAATTTGTACAAATGATAAAATCAAATAAATTGTCATCCAGTGGAATTGATTCTGCATTGGCTTTTATAAAATAGAAATTTTCTTTTGTTTTAAAGTTCTCTTTCGCCCTTTCAATCATCTTTGCAGATAAATCTACTCCATAAAATGAACCTTTATTGTTGATTAGACTTGCAGCTTGTCCTAATGCCCAACCTGTGCCACAGCCAATGTCAAGAATACTCATGCCTTCCCGGATGTTCAATATAGATATAACATCACGTTGTCCATGTCTTAAATAATAACTTCTCAACCCCTTCTTATCAAGTGAATCTACCCATCCATCCCATTTTGCTTCATTTAATTCAATGTGCTTTGATTCTTCCATATTATCGCCTTCCATTATTTCATTTGAATACCCGGCTTCTACACCTGTCTGAAGCCACATGATTCCGAATTAATTCACCATTGGGCATCATTTTTTTGATTCGTATTGTTTTATTAATTCATTTATCTCTGAATAGTGGGTCTTAGCTTGGACATACTCTAAACTCTTCTTTAAAACATCAATAGCAGTCTGGATTTGGTTATTTTTCACTAATAATTCTGCTAACAAAATATTACAGGCAACATCCTGACCTCGATAATCTGAGACTCCTTTCGCATATTCCAATGCCTTTGCAAGTCTTACATTATGCCCATTGGCAAAATCTGCATAATAAAAGTATGCCCATTGCTTATCATCCATTGACCATGCTGAAGTCTTATCCATATACTCGTCAAATAACTTCATTCCCTCTTCGATATTATTCTGATAGGAGTAGGAATATGCCATCAAAAGTGGCTGATAATGGTCAACGATATCTTTAGCATTATAATATTCCTTTGCTATATTCTGAGCCTTATCAAGGTTTAACTTATTCTCAAATAAAAAGAGTGCATATTTCTTTTTGTTGTACCAGTTGCTTGAATCTGCCGCAATAACTTTTTGAAAATAATAATCTATATTTTGAATGTCATTTTTTCTGTTATAGTATTTTAAAAGTGAGGCAAATCCTGCCCCGATGTATTCATTACTCAATGTAGTTTTTCGTTTCAATAAATCTATCATTGGACTTGGATTGCCAACCTCTTTATCTTCGATTAATGCATAGCAATAGTAAAACTCTCCTTTATTCTTAATGGATGAGTCCTTGACTTGCATTAATTCTCTGGCATATGGTGTTATTTTGGAATATTGGTCACGTTGAATGTACTCATGAATCAATTTTTCTGTCAATGGTATATTAGTTGGATTCGAATTTACATCAGTTTCTAAACTCAATAATGTCGAAGTGCCATCTAAAATATTATTGATTTTTTTAATAAATACCTTTGGGTTTTCAGAGTATTTTGAATCAAATCCAGTTATTCTGTCGATTTCTTTACCATCCGGTTGTGCAACGATGATTTGCGGATAAGATAAAACTTCGAATTTTTTACCAAGTTCTTTACCCTCTCCTTTTTCAGCATCGATACTTAGGGCAATGAATTTTTTTTGAATGAAAATCTGTATTTCGGATTTACTGAATACAAATTTGTCATATGCTTTACATGAACCACACCATACCGTATAGAAATCAAGTAACAAATATTTATTCTCTTGCTTCGCTTGCGAGATTGCCTTTGCAAATGATTCATTTATAAAGGGTTTATTATTCTGAGAATTAATATTCCCGGCAATTAATAAAATGAAACCCAGTAGAATCATAATATTTTTCATATAGTGATTTTCTGCCTTGTACATAATCTGCTGTTTTTATCAAATGTACGAAATTGATTGCCTATTTATCAAAATAAAAGAGGCAGTCCTGGTGATTGTCTCGCTGCATTAAACCCCATGCTTGGGGTTTGGAAGGACTGCCTTATAGTCATGTCTGACCGTTATAAGAAAGGCGACACTTTTGTGAAATGTGAAAGTCAATGTCTGCAATACATGTCCTGAGTCGGACAGTATGATAAGGAAGTGCCGCCTTGTAAGATATGTCAAATAACATTTGTGCTTTAAAAAGCAGTTCCCCGGTAAGATTTATTATTTCTGGCGCAATAATGATATTCCGAGGAACTGCATACTTGTCTGCAATCTAAAACCTAAATCAATATTGAGCAATGCTAATTTACTAAATATGAGTATTCAAGTCAATAGCCAAATATCCTATTAATCTCGTAAACAACGAACAGAATAACCCATCTTTTTAAAAATGCTGTTTCTTTCGACTTTGCTGCCATAGTAAGCTATGGAACGATATCTTGCTTCTGTTGCATTGGTTCCCGTTGCCGACCACCAGTAACCACTGTACCCTATATATGAGAACGTTCCAAATTCACGGTCACCACCCGAAAGTGCTGTAAAACCCGTTTCATTGGTTGCCCCAGTATTAGGACTTTCCCAATGGGTTGTGCCTGTTTCTTTTAGTTTCCCACCAGCAACACTTTCACCACCAAGATATGTTGTCAGCGTTGTCCATTCTGCATCGGTAGGTACATGCCAACCTTTTGGGCATAGTTTATTTGTACCGACCGTGTACCAATTATACAAAGCACCGTAAGTATTTTTATTGGCGTTGGCATCATTTTTATACCAGCAGTAAGCAGGTGTGGTTAATGCATCCCATGCCTTATTATCTGTGACCAATGGTATTGCTGTGCCCTCATTGAATTTGGTGGTTTTTAGATTTTCAGCCATCCAAACCTGCGTACCAATGGTTACAGTTTTGTAAACATTACCATCGATATCTTTCACGGTCTGTGCTTGAAGTCCAGTTAACCCTATGCAAAACAAGGTTATTAAGAATAATTTTACGTTTCTATGTTTCATTTTTATACTCCCTTCTCAATAGTTTGTCTTTTTGTTTCACAATTCACTGGTTTAAAGGTATCACATTTAAACTTACCAAGTGGTCATAGTACCCTTATAAATGCCCCGCTTTCCTTTCGTAATTCAGTTTTTCCTTTACTGGTTGTTACCAGTATTTCTTTACCATTGAATTTAGCTGATATGGCATCTCCATAGCCAATGCTCCTGATTAAAGACCCGCTTTCTCTTCGAAGTTCAACTCTGCCCCTCACAGTGGTTATTAAAATCATAGACCCATCATGATTCATATCAGCATAAACTGCGTCACCATTCCCGATTATTCTTACAAGAGAACCGTTTTCTTTACGTAGTTCTGCCTTTCCATTATTGATTTTAAGGATGTTCATATTCTTAAAATGGTTTTTAATATTAACACGGTTGCTTAAATTAAGAATGTTGGTTTCAAAAGAACCTGACCTACATAAGTCATTTATCTTCAAATATAATTTTCAACTCAATTGCAGTGTGAAGTAATTATTGATTAATGTTTAAATTCAGTACCCTGTTCATAAACAATATAAAACTTATCGGATGAAACATCTTTAAAGTACTTAGTTAAAGTCTGGCTTTTCTGCCCACAGATTTCATCATACCTACTTTCAAACATCTCGCTCTCAGGATAATTTGTAATTTCAGAAACATAAAATTCATTTTCAAATTGGATATGCTTATCTGATGGATTAATGTAATATTCAATTATATTACTAAAGACTAATGGACTATTGTCCTTACTGAAAGAAACTGTTTTTATTTGTTTCGCTGACGGGTATCCAAATAAATCACAGTTTCTAAAACGTGACTGATTAATAGAATATCCACTGATAATCTTTGAAGTTTTGGGAGGGATACAAACAACTTTCTCTTCGTTGTAGGAAATTGAATATCCTGCAGTGGAAATTACTCCAACAGAGTTTGTTCCAGATACCTTATTCGTCTGCAGAAGGTCTAAATAATTGAATCCTGTAATAGATTTTGAAGCACTTGAATAACGTGAAGCTGTTGTTCCCATATTTGACGAATTTGTAAATATCCTATTTTGATAATAATTATATGCTATACCGTTAAGTACAAAAAAGCATTGCTCTAAATTCAAATAAATATTATTTTCAGTTTTATTATAAAAACGAAATCCGATATTTCCATTCTCACTCCATAAATTATAAAACACCTCACAGTTATTATCTTGGAATACTAATCGATTCTCTTTCAAGGCTAATTTGTCATCATGGGAAGCCTTGTAAACTTGATAGTAGGACAGTGGCATACATGATGCCATCAAAACAGTCACAAAAGTTATTAATAAGAAATTTCTTGTTTTCATGTTTCGATTTATTAATTGATAAAAATTTATGTTTTAAAAGTCAGCGAATATGGTTTCATAGACCACACTCGTTTATAGCAACAGATAATCAGTTGACATACTGGCAAAAAGGTTATATACCAGCGGTTTCTATTGTTTAATCAAATTTACAAAATTATAGCTATAGGTTATCAAAGGAATTTTCACTATTTCTGGTGCTGCCAGCAATAATCTGACCCTGGCAGTGCTTGTCTTTTACATCGTGTCCCAGCTTTTGTAATTGCTGCACATTGCCGGTAACCAGAAGTTGTATTAGTTGTATTGGCTGTCCCATTAAATTGCTGGGACGTTCCCGTTGAAGATGTAGTTGTTATATTGAAATCCCATTTGCTTATGTCAGATGTGCTTTCAAGCCTGTTTTGAATACTATCCGGCAAGCAAGGAAAGAAATCAATGCAAGTCTGACTTTCTACATCACGGACTGTTACGACATAACTTTGCAGTGGTCCTGTTCCCTTCTCATTCGGCAGTATGAAAGCAATCATCTTCTTTACTCCTGTGAGGTCATATATGACCTTATAGAACCTGGAAGGCACTGTGACTCTGTCCGGACCGATAATGCCTTTAGCCTCATTTAAAATGCCCCCCGTGACGATATAAATTGAATCATCTTCCTCTGCCCATTCCCGGACAAGAGATTCGAGATTCTTCCATATACCCCTGTTGAAAGCCGGAACTTGAGGACTCATATTGGAAAGATAAAATGTCTCAGACATCGCCTGGTCACTGAATGTCATGTCCCCTGCAGGGCAAAGATGACCTCTATCGTAACCGGAGTTTTTATAATCATATAGCTGTGCAGAGCCTGAAGGAACAGATGGGTCTGGTCTGAAATTCTCCGTTCTTTCAGATTTTCCTGTTATCATTGACCTGGTTAACAGATATGCCACCCATTCGGCTTGTTCATCTTTTTTGCTGAAAGAAAGGGTGTAGTAGGTATGCTTGACTATTTCATGCGTTGTTGAAGTCGGCAGAAGGTCGCACTGACCAAACAATAATAATGGAAGAAATATTAATTGAAGAAGCAAAAGACGTTTCATGACAGGATTTCTTAGAAATACTAAGTTATCATTTTCAGTCATGCATTTCCATAAAAAAGCAGTTCCCCGATTATAATTATTTAAAAAACTGGCGGAAATTATAACAATACGGAGACCTGCATTCGTGTCTGCAATCTAAAACCTAAATCAATATTGAGTAACGCTAATTTAATAAATATAAGTATGCAAGTCAGTAGCCAGAAATATTTATTTATGAGCAAATTAAAGTTGATATTGTTCAATATATTGAAATTCAAAAAAGATTAATAAATTTATAATTCTTAGTATAAAAGCCAAACATATTGACCACATTATGAAAACAAAATTTTATTTAGTGGTTTTCGTTTTGATTTTCTTTTCACTTCAAACTTTTTGTCAAAAAAGTTCAGATTTTAAAATAGAAGTTGGTGGACAATCAATTTTGATTCCACCCACTGATACAGGGTTCGTTGAAGTTGGTGATACAATACGTGAAATGTATGAACCTCTTTTTGGTGGACAAAATATATTAAAAGCAGTTTTCTTACCTGTTAATATTGTTCAAAAATTTGGAATTGAGGCAATTAATTATAAAAAATTAAAGTATGCAGTGATTACTGTTAGTAAAACTGCTGAAAATGGAAGTTTTTCAGAAAATGATTTTATTGAATTTAAAAAGGATTTTAAAAGCAAAATTCCAAGGAATTTACCCGAATATTCTAAAAATGCGAAACGAATTTTATTAAAATTAAATGATGTTCTTGGAAAACAAGAGGTGGGGACACCAGTGCCTTTGGCTACTGCTTTGGATATTGAAGATGCTTATGCGTGCATAATTTTGACAACCGTTAATTCTAAATATGGATTACAAAGTGTTCTTGGTGGCTCATTAAATATGAGATTAAAAAACAAAATCTTAAACTTTAATATATATAATTATCAAGTAAATGAAGAATCTCTGGCTTGGATTTATAATACAATCAAAGTTTGGAGTTTATTATTATTTGCATCAAATGAAGATTCAGTACCAAATAAAATAAATAGTTCAGTTGACAATGTTACTGGCAATAGAATTCTAAGTCCTATTCATAATATGGTTAACAGTATAAGTTTTATTTTCCAAGCACTTATCACAAAAACGCCAATAACTTTTATATGCACAATCATTATAATTATTCTGTATTATTTTACAACAAGAAAATTATTCCCAATCTATTTGAAGAACAATCATTCATCTGTGTATTTATTTTTCAAAAAGTTGTCTGATTTTTTTCATAAACATCCTTTACTATTAATTATTTGGGTATTATTTGAATTATTATGTGTATTGGTAATAATTATATCAATCATAAAAGTAATTGGATTATCTACTCCTTTTTAATATCATGGACTGAAAGAAATTAAATAAAATATGCTTTATTAATGCTGATATTAGCATACTTAATGCGCTAATACTTAGTTATGTGCTTTATCTTGCAGCATAACTAAAACAAATGGAATATGAATATTTTTGATTTTATAAACTTTGAATTTCTCAAGTTTGTTGAAGTTCACAAAGATGCAATTACAATAATCATTGCATCTATTGTTGCTGTTGTTACAGTCGGAGCATTTATAAAAGCAGTTTGTGAATATCGTTTACAAGGACGACAAAAAAGAGAAGAATTTTTTAATAAATTAAACGAAACATTTAATGGTTTGGAGTTTAAAATAATAACATCAATGTTAGAATATGATGATGATGAACTAAAAAATATTACCGAAGTGGACAAGTATGATTTTCTTGGATTCTACGAACAAATAGCAATAGCTGTCAATTCTAAACTCATTAAAAAGAATATTGCTCATTATTTCTTTGGCTACTTTGCAATAAAATGTTGGAATAGCAAAAATTTCTGGCATGTTAATAATAAAAATGAAATAGATAAGAACGATTACTACTGGGTGATATTCAATAAGTTTGTTTACGAAATGAGAAAAATAGAAAACCGTAGATTGAATCCAAAAAAATATCAAAGATGGTTGGACAAAGTATTTTATAGACGATTATATGGATTTTAATAACGACTTTTAATTCACTAAATAGGGGCACGATTCTATGCGGGTTTGAATATTCAGCCGAAATTAGGCTTATGCTATTATTAACTTGTAAAAAATATTTAAACATCAATTAATTATGAATCTTGAAACATTGGTGGGAAAGCCAGTTGCCATGTCCACCTTTATGACCTTGTAAAGCCTATGTGCAAAAGCCGGAGTGCATGACCACGTTCAGCCAGTCAGATTCCCTTTAACATAAAAACAATATTACAGGCATTTGACTCCGGCTTTTGATGGTCAAGATTTTTTGGTTAAAAATGGTCAAGCACACTGGATTTTGCAAATAGTCAAATAACTCAAAAATCTCGTAAACAACGAACAGATAAGCCAATCCCTTTACTGCCGTTGGTACTGCCTACACCAACGCTAGCGTTGCTCATTCCCAGAAAGTAGGCATTTGTAGTCGAATACCCAGATGAACTCCACCAGGTACCGTCGCTCCCAAGGAGGCTAAATGCCCCACCGTTGCCACGGCTACCACTCGGAAGCGCTGTAAAGCCGCTACTGTTGTTACTCCCTTGGTCGTTACCAACAGTCCCAAGTGTTCCCCATGTAGTCCAACCATATGTACTTGCCATGGATTTGGCTATCTCAGAGGCAATTCCCCCATAACCATAACCATTTTGTACAAGGTAATCGGTCAAAGTTGACCATTCTGAATCAGTGGGAACGTGCCAACTTGTGGGACATACATTTTTACCACCATTGCTTGCCACTTTTGTACCAGCATTATTATCTACTGCATACCAGTTATACAGTCTCCCATAGATAGTCGAATTAGACGGAGTATTATTGTAATCGCTATAAGCACCTGTTGTTAATGCTGCCCATGTAGTATTATCTGTTATATTAGGTATTGCAGTATTATCATTGTATTTGGTGGTTTTTAGGTTCTCAGCCATCCATAACTGTGTGCCGATTCTTATAACTTGATACATATTACCGTCTGCGTCAGTCACACTTATTACATCTGTTGTAAAGGACATATCACTGCCATAGGATGTCCCAAGAGAATTTGTTGCCTTGACTCTAAAATGATAAGTTGTTCCTGCAGTTAAACCTGTAATATTTGCACTCACACTGGTACTTGTATTTCCTGTAACAGGACTTTGAGCGGCTGTAATTGTACTGCTATAACTTGAGGTTGTTCCGTATTCAAAGGTCACAACAGTCGATAAATAATTAGCATTCACACTACCATTCAATGTAGCACTTGTCGTATTTATATTTGTAGCTGAAGCAACCGTTGGAGTTGGTGCTTGCCCTAAAGTTGTGAAGGACATAACCATACCATATCCTATTCCAGCAGTATTCGTGGCATATGCACGAACAAAATAGCTTGTTGCTCCGTTCAAACCTGTCAGATTGCTTGAAAAGCTACCCGCACCTGCTCCATCAGTGGTTTTGCTATTGCTTATTGTAGGTGTGGTACTTGTACTCCAACATACGCCACGAGAAGTCACAGTTGAACTACCTTCATTTGTGATGTTGCCACCGCCTGATGCTGTTGTTGCAGTTATATTAGATATCGCAGTAGTGGAAATAATGGGTACTTCTTCTTTTTTCTTACATCCAGCCAAAACAGTAACTACTATTATTACCATAATTGCCAGGTAAGACTTAATTATTTTATTCATGATTCAATAATGTAATTCACTGATAATATCAAAGGTACTAATTCTTATTGAAGGACGGATTAAGACAGTCCTATCAATATTCTCGCTGCATTATACCTTGTGCTTGGGGTTTGAAAGAATTGCTTTTTGACGTCTTGTACAATTCGCATATTTTTAATTAGTGAGTTCCTGTTGATTGTTTAACTTTGAGTGAAACCCATCAAATAAGTAATTCACTTATTTATAAGTCAAAAATGAATAAACAGAAAGGAATATTTCTATTACTTTTTCTTTGCACAATTTCAATTACAATCTATGCCCAAAATGATTTGAAAGCAGATACAATTTATGCTAAAAAGTTATTAGAAAAAGCCATAGTATTTGATAATGCAGCAAAATACGACAGTGCAATATCGAATTACTTTAAAGCAGGTTCAATATATCAAAGACTCGCATCCAATTTAAGTCTACCCACAAATTGGGCATCTGAAAGATTTTTGATGACTCTTGATATGGTGATGGATGTTTTAATTAAGATAACAGGTTATGACCAAGCCTTAAAAGTTTCAGACTTTATGATTAATCAAGCACAGATTGCGTTTGGGGAGAGAAGCAAGTTTGTAGCAGATGCTTATTGTAAAAGAGGGTTGGTATATCAAAATTTAGACCAATTAGATAATGGATTAGATTATTATTTAAAAGCACTTTCTATTAAAACTGATTTATCTGGTACTGATAATCTGGATGTTGGTTCTCTATACAGTACTATAGGTAATATTTATTTGGGAAAGAACGAATACGATTTAGCATTAGAATATTATAATAAAGCACTTGCAATTCTGAAGATGCATAAAAGTGAAAGGGATTTGCTCGTTGCAACATCCTATAAGAACATTGCTAATGTCTACGCTTTCAAAGATAACTATTATTTAGCGTTAGATTACTACTTAAAATCATTGGACATCAGCAAAAGTACCTTAGGTGAATCCAATCCAAGTGTAGTGGAAATTTCTACAGCGATTGGTTTTACTTACAGGGAATTAGGAAAGTATGATTTGGCTTTAGATTATTTGGGGAAAAGCCTTCAATTGACAAAGAACATTTTTGGTGAAAAGCATAAATCTGTTGCTGTGTTATACAGACTTATTGGTAGCATATATTTGGATAAGGGTGATAATGATTATGCATTAGAATTTTTTATGAAATCTTTGGCAATTATAAAAGAGATTCCAAATGAAGACCAGAATGAAGTTGAACAATTATACAATGATGTAGGACTGGTTTACCTTGCTCAAGGGAATTATCCTTTTGCGTTAGACAGATTTTCGGAATCGTTAAAACTATCAATAAAAACATTTGGTGAGAAAGACGCTCGTGTTGCGGTGGAATATAATAATATTGGTCAGTTATACAATACTATAGGAGATTGGTCATTGGCTTTGGAATATTTTTTTAAAGCATTGAAAATAAAAATTGAGTTAAATGGAGATTCCAGTGCTGATGTTGGTACTATTTGTTCAAATATAGGAAGTATATATCAAGACCAAGGCAAGCAGACTTTATCGTTGGAATATTATCAAAAAGCATTAAATATTTATATAAAAATATTCGGAGAAAATCATCCAGACGTTGCTCTTGTTTACAACAACATAGCCACTTTATATGGATATGGAGAAATTTTTGATTACCAGAAATCATTTGAATATCAAGTAAAAGCGATAAACATTTATAAAGAGATTCTTGGAGAAAAAAGTTTTCCAGTGGCTACTTCATATGAGAATTTTGGATTCATGTGTACAAAATTTAATAAATATGATTTGGCGTTAGAATTTTATTCAAAAGCCATTAGAATATTTAAAGAATTATTTGGGGAAAAGAATCCATCATTAGTTAGCACATACAATAACATTGGGAATCTTTATTATAAAAAAGGAGAATATGTTTCAGCGTTGGAATATTATCAAAAAGGGATAGTGGCAAATGTTATAAATTTTGAAGACAGTGTAAATGTCAATTCAAATCCAAAAGTCAGAGATTATCTGCACCCAATCGGCTTTTCTAATAGTTTATTCGGTAAAGCCAATGCGTTTAATAAACTTAATAATTATGTTGCATCGCTCCACAATTTTCAATTATGTGATACACTTGCCGTCAACGTGAGAAAAAATAGAATTACAGAATCTGATAAGTTAGAGTTAGCAACATCGGCTAATATATTATATGAAAATGCAATACAATTCTGCGTTCTGTCGGCAAGCAAGATGCAAACAGTTACCGACAAAAATTACTACGATGAGCAATCCTTTGCCTTCTCTGAAAAGAGTAAAGCAGGTGTATTGATTGAAGCATTATCCGGGCAAGAAAGTCTCAAATTTGCAGGGATACCAGATAGTTTACTACAAAGAGAGCATGCGTTAAAAGTTGAGCTAAGATTGTTTGAAAAAAACATTGCAGAATCACAAGATAGTCTTAATAAAACAGTAATTCGCAATCAACTTTTTAATCTAAATCGACAATATGATGAACTTGTTGCAAAATTTGAAAAAGAATATCCAAATTATTACAATCTGAAATATGCTATGCAGAATCCAACCATTAAAGAAATTCAAAACATTATTGATGATAAGACTGCCATACGCTCTTATTTTGTTGGGGATAGTAGTGTTTTTATCTTCACGTTGACAAAGAACAAGCTGAATGTCAATCAAGTTCCAATTATTAAAAATCTAAAAGATAGCATAACTTGGTTTCGATATGGTTTGACTAAAACAAGTCAACGGATGCAGGAATATTATCGAAGAATTGGGTACTTGCTGTATCAACAACTTTTTCCTATAAGTGCTCCAATTGATAAAAATATCGAGAATCTGATAATAATTCCAGACGGTATTTTGGCAATAATACCATTTGAAAGTTTATTGACCAGCAATATTACTGGCAATATTGATGACTATAAAAACTATCCGTACTTAATCAAAAAATATAATATCAGTTATTCATATTCAGCCAAGTTGTTCTATCGAACATTTTCAAAACAAAAATCGACTTCTATTGAAATCACGAAATTAAACGATTGGCTTGCATTTGCGCCTGTTTTTGACGATAGTGGAGACCAATCCCTGGTACTGTCCACTCGTGAACTGCAAAAGCAGCTAAAATGGCTTAAAACAGATTCTCTGATGACAAATCGTTCTATGTTTGACAGAAATTATATTACTCCACTCCCAGCTACTAAAACTGAAACTGAAGACATCTTTAAACTCTATGATGATAATAATTTGAAAGCCAAAGTTTTATTGCATAAAGACGCTAATGAACAATTTGTTAAATCCGGAGAACTGGCAAAATATAAAATACTACACTTTGCAACGCATGGTTTTGTGAATTCAGAACGCCCGGAATTATCGGGTCTTGTACTGGCACAAGACACCACAGGTGGTGAAGACGGTATCCTTTATTCCGGGGAAATTTATAATCTGAAGTTAAATGCTGATTTGGTTGTTTTATCAGCCTGTGAAACGGGACTTGGAAAAATACAAAAAGGAGAAGGGATTATTGGCTTAACTCGTGCTTTATTATATGCAGGTGCGAAGAATATTATAGTTTCGTTATGGCAGGTAGCAGATGAAAGTACATCTAATTTGATGGTTGATTTCTATAAAAATTCACTTGAGAACAAAGGAAAATTATCATACTCTGAGGCATTAAGAAATGCAAAACTTAAAATGATTGCTGAAGGGAAATATGCTCATCCTTTGTTTTGGTCTCCTTTTATTTTGATTGGGAAATAATATACAAGTAGTTTATTAAAGTACTTACGTTTAAAAGAACTACCCCCTTGGCTACAAACGGAAAATGGAAGTAGAATCAATTAAAATAGAGAAATCGAAATTTGCAATGATTCAGCTATTGTCAAAAAGGTAATAGCAATTGATTATTCGCTTCGTTTAATACAGAATTTCCCTTTTCAAACAAAAGACAATTGCCATAAGAATCTATAAGAGAGCGCATAACTTCCAACTCCCAAATTTGAAATTTGGAATTTAATTCACTCCACTTAACATAAGCACTTAAAAAGTCGGATGTGAAATCAATTTGCTCCTGTGGTTGTGGTTTCTGTGGTAGCATTTGTTGTAAATATACTGATTTTCTTTACTTCTTCAAAAACTGTGTTTTCAAGCGGATGAGAATAAGTAGTGTATATCGATTCTAATTTCTGTAAATCTATTTCTGATACTTTGATAATATTATCTCTTTTAATGATATAAATATCTGTCTCTTTTCCAACACCGGGTGCTACTTCTGCTCTTCGTTTAGAAGCATAAACATAAAATAAAGTATCTTCAACTTTCTTGCCAATTGAATGTTTAAATCCTATTAATGATTGTATAGCATGTATCCCACCGCTCCCAATAGCGTGATAACCTAATTGATTAAAATGAATTGGCGAACCACCCGGATTCACAATAGTATAAATATGACCCCCGGAATCATCTACTCCAGCAATTAACATCTCCACATTATAATTAAATTGTACAGTAAATTGGTCAAGTTGTGCGGAAAGTTGTGGTAACAGTTTTTGCTGATAGGTCAGATAGAATTCGCTTTTACTAAATCCACGTGGTTTAAAAATATCTGCATCAATTTGCTTATCTCTACAAACAACATAAGCATTAGAAGCTTCTTGAACAATTTTTTTTAAATCATCTGCGTCTGTAACTTTGCTTTTTAATTCTTCAACTAATTTAGCACCTCGTAGTGCATCGCCAGCAATTAAAGCCATACAATTAGTTGTTATTTTCGTGATTTTTGGAGAATCGTGTTCGAACTCCATAAAGCCACCAAGAGTAACCATACGGTCAGATGCAACAATTACCGTATCACAAATATTATGTTCATTTGAACATAAAGCGCCAATACAGATTGTCATATTTTGTGAAATTATCAGTAACACAAATTTATGTTTTTTAAAAAAAATAGAAAAGTTTTATCATAATATTCTATTCATAATGAAAATTTTATTACCAGCCAGCAACTAAAAACATTGTTCCATGTACATAAATATTTTAAGTTATGTAACATATAAACCATCAACATTGTTTTATGCTTTTTTTATCACCATGTTCATTTCATTTGATAGGCTACGGTCTTTTCAGATAATAAGTAGTTCGACAATTATAATACAAATAAACGGACAGTTTTTAGCTACTTCTATCCAGGGGAGTCTCATGAAAAATTCAAAATAAATACTCAGAGGACATTTATTTAATTGATTCTTTCATAACAGATACAAGGTTTTGTATCTACTTTTCAATTAATTTTATATCTGGTCATCAAATTGTCCATCACATGAAGCAGTATTTCCTAATCTTTGGCTTGTATATATTTATTTATTCTCATCCATGTTTTGGTCAAACTAATCGGTCAAGCCAACAACAAGAAAAACGCATTGCCTTAGTCATTGGCAATGGCAATTATGTTGCTGGAATGCCTCTTGCAAATCCAGAAAACGATGCAAAGGCTATGAAATCCGCACTTCAAAGTGTTGGATTCACTGTGATGGAGTATGAGAACCTCACGCAAAGTCAGATGAAGAAAGCAATGGATGATTTTGGCGAAAAACTTAAAGGCAATGATGTTGGACTATTCTTTTATGCTGGTCATGGAATTCAAGCCAAAGGGTACAATTATTTGATTCCGGTTGATGCAACGCTTAAATCAGAAGAAGAAGTAGAATATGATTGTGTCCAAGCAGATAGGATTTTAGCTAAAATGGAAAGTGGTGGGACAAAAGTAAATATAATTATACTGGATGCTTGTAGAAATAACCCATTTGAAAGAAGTTGGACTCGTTCTGCGACTGGAAGGGGTCTGGCTTTTATGAATGCACCTACAGGTTCGTTAATCGCCTATGCTACATCCCCAGGGAGTACAGCATCGGATGGAAGTGGAAATAATGGGTTATACACATCTGCTATTCTTGAGAGTATTAAAATTCCAAATATCACAATTATTGAAATGTTCCAAAATGTCCGGAATATTGTTACCCAAAAATCCGGTAAGCAACAAACGCCATGGGAATCAACATCTTTGAGTGGAAATTTTTACTTTAGACAAATCTTTGATAATGAGGTTTATAAGGCAATATCAAATTCCGATAATAGGTTAAACGCTTCAAATGTTGCCAACAAAACTTACAGTTTCACTAAGTCAAAAAATGACTGGAAAGTAGAAAATCTAAGTAGCAATGTGCATATACAAACTATAAATTGGTATGACCCATCTGACTCTTTGAGACCTTATTCCACTGAAGTCAAGATATTTGATGTAAATGGGAATATGAATTATGAGAAAGTTTATAACTTAGATTTGCTTGGTGGTACAGAAGTATTTATTCATGAAAATCAAAAATTAAGTTCAATTGAGAAATATAACGATAAAGATTCACTTGAGTCTAAATGTAAAGTACATTGGATAAACAAAAATATTTATACTGAATATGACAACCTTTCGAAGGATACAGTTTATCTGGAAAATGGACATAAGGCAAAAATAATTCGTCATTTTACTGAACCCAGTTTATATAAAACAGAAAAGCCAAAAGAGGCGAAAGAGACAATTGTCTATAGCTACGATAAAAATGGTTACCTCATTATGGAAGAAAGTTTACGAGTATATAATAAAATGAAGAAACCGTCAGAAACTGATACTACTTATTATAATTACTTAAAATTTGATGAAAAAGGAAATTGGACAAAGCGAATAATGATACGTGATAATATTTCGCCACCATTTCATAAAAATATTCAAACTGCACAGTACGAGTATTATTAATTAATCGTATTTCTTATTAATTAGTTATTGTCTCGTTTCAGTCGATTAATTTTAAGGTAAATGATAATGAATTGTCATTTAAATAAACGAGCATTAATTAACCCATCCCAGCGCAGGGGGGGACTGCACAAAAAAACAAGGGGTCATTCGACCCCTATTTGTTTCCCCAGGTTTGTTTATGACCACACTATTGCTTATCAATATAATCCTGGATTGGTCGATTAATACCAATTTTTGAATCTGCTTCTTTTTTTTCTCTTGCATGACGTAAAATATATCCGGACTTACGTCTTGCCTTTTTATCTTTTGAACCCTTTGGTCTTCCGAGACTTTTGCCCTCAAGTTCCTTTTTACGCTTCAAGGTGTTCAATGCGGCACGTGTGCGGTCAGAAATCAGACTTCTTTC
The DNA here is from genome assembly GCA_050013475.1 of Bacteroidales bacterium. Taxonomy (GTDB): domain Bacteria; phylum Bacteroidota; class Bacteroidia; order Bacteroidales; family VadinHA17; genus LD21. The sequence continues at coordinate 223,347 of JBEKFE010000001.1, read as the reverse complement.
AAACTCCGCAAAAATCGCCAGTATCTGAAAATGTAGCCGACCAGTTGCACTTGAGAAATCAAGATTGTCACTGATTGAAATAAAAGCTATATTCTTATCGACTAATTCCTTGATTTCCAAAATAAGTTCGGTGCTACTGCGTGCCCACCTATCGATTTTGTAAACAATACAGCCAGAATATTCCCCATTTCGCAGTTTTTGCAATAATGCCTGTTTGACCGGACGGGTCCGTCTTGAAGATTCGACTTCTTCGTAAACATCATATTCATAACCTTTCTGAATAGCATATTCTATCAGCCTGACTTTTTGATTTTCAACTGTTTGGTCCAATGTTGATACTCTGGTATAGATTGCAAATTTGCTCATATGTAATTAGTTAATTATGTCCAAACGAATTGAAATTATTATACCGCCAAAGATTCTCAAAATGCGTAAAATTGTTCCACAACTGGAGAGATACTGATTGGATTATGATATCATCTTCAATGAACAACAGAACCATATAACAAACTTCCGGGTCATAACTTACATGAATTACCTCATGAAGTATTCGTATTTTATCCATAGAGTTGCCCATTATTTCGGGCAAATATATGAATAAATTAGTATTGCCCAATAATTTGGGCAAATAATTTTATATTTGCATTAAATTTCTTCACAATGAAACGGAAAGTAATAGAACCAGGACATATCGTCCTATTGAAGGAACTTGGTATAAGGATTAAGAAATTAAGGACCGATAAGAATATTGGTTATATTCAGATGGCAAAAGATATTGGACTTTCAAAAAATTCGTACAATTCTATAGAACTTGGAAATTCTTACTGTAATTTTCTCTCCATTTTACGTATAGCAGATTACCATCATGTTTCCGTCTCGACACTTTTGAGTGGTTTATAAAACCCATTTTTTTTACTAATTGTATCAAACCTATGTCTTATTATCATTAGAAAAAATTTCAGATTACTGTCTTGATGTGTTAGTGTGGGGCACATTAATGACAGTTTTAAAGTAAAATCTCCGTTAATAATTGTATTTCCACAGTATTATAGCGTTTCGAGTGGTACAAAATGTATGAGTTTTGGATACTTATGAGTGCTTTAATACTCGATTTCAGTAATAATAATTGCCCAATATAATGGGCATTTATTAGTTCTTTAACTATTTATGGAAAACAAACATTAATGCAAAAAGAAAATACAAACCATTTTGATTCTATACCAGAACATCATAAAAATATGCTTCAGGCATTCGGGAAATATATAAGAGAACTTCGCCTGGCTTACGGCATGACCCAAATCGATTTTTCCTCTCAACAGGGGATAGGAAAAAATAGTTTGCAAAATGCAGAATCCGGAAGAAACGTTACTTTACTCACATATTTAAAAATCGTTGACGGACTTATTAATCCCAGCGAGGTATTTGAATACATTGAAGGAACTAATATCGATTAACGCCTGCCTTGTTTGCTTGCATTGAAAAAAGTTATGCCGATTTGCGGAATGTGCAAATTGGCTATTGATTATTAACGACTATTTTAATATTGATTGGTTTAATATTATTAGCAAAAATGACAGACTATGATATTGACGTTACCTGAGGAAGACTAAAGCATCCAGTTTCCAACTACTTTTCTTTTTGGTTAAAATATGCACTTCGCAAATGCCCACTAACATTGGCTTAGAGCATTTATTTTAATTTGAGTCCGGAAAAAGTCTGGCATTTCTCCTTTATCCCTGGTACATTTGCCAATTATTCGGTCGGAATGCTTGCCAGACAACAAGTACAGGACCGAAAGCGTAACTAAATCCCGGACGAACTGCTTCCTTCAAGGAAGAACTGCTCTGGAGAATAATCCAATCAAGTTACGTTTTTTACTGAAACATTTGAATGCCAAGCCATTTGCATGATGCAGTGCTGTTGAATATGCATTGCTTATTCGCAGTATTAATGCATCCTTGAGAGGCAAAGAGGTTGATTTGAAATGAACTTAATATCAGAACGATAACGGGTAATATTACCCAAATGGAAATTAAATTTTATCAATATATGGAATACAAATTATCCGAACAGTACAAGAAGCATCTATTAATGATTGCTAAGTGCCATTTAAAAAGGCAGTTAATTAGCCTTATGGAAATCTACAATGACTATGGGAGACCTAAAAATATGTCCCCAAAGAGAGTTTTGAGAAAAAGGACATACCGGGAATTGATTAAAGATGAGATTATCAAATCCGGATATCTGGTTGAAAAGGTGATTCGTTATACCGAGGATGATATAATGGTCAACAGGCAAATTGCTAAAGCATTTCTTAATAGCATCGATGAATTGAACTATGTGATATCATTATTCGGAAAAACTAACCAAACTACGACAGGAACTTGTCTGCCGGACTTTCTAATTAATGACTAATCTTTTTTATAAATCTAATTATGAACCACTTAGACAATTTGACCTACTTAATGCGACAGGGTGACAGGATAAAACAGGGTTTTGAAACATTTTCAAGACAGTGACAGTCACTTTTCAGTATACTGATTTCTCACTGTCACTGTCTCAACATCTTTATAAAAGGCACTTTTATCTTGTCACCCTGTCGGATTGAAGTAAGAAAAAAGAAAAAAAGAACAATTATTTCCGAAAATCGGCAACAAAAAGTGGATTTTGCTTTTTTTCGAAGTATTTAGTATCCGAAGGGTGCAATATAACCCTCAAAAAATAACTTGATTTAAATCTTTTAACAAATGAAAAGACTTAAAAAACAAACAGTAAAAATGAACCTCAGTCTTGAGAAGGACTTCTATGAACTCCTACAGGACAGAGCCAAGAACGACTATGTAAAAGTAGCCACATGGACCAAGCAGTATCTTATGAAGTGCTTGCTTGAAAAAAATAACAGTGATAGTAAATGTTTAACTCAAAATGGAACTACAATGGGACTTTAACAGCAATGATAGCACAGAATCGGATAATCAAGCCTTAGGCTTATCGATTATCCCGGTAGCTTCAGACAAAACACCTTTCACCCCCTGGGGAAAGTACCAAAAAGAGATTTCCCCAATCTCAATCTGGCACTCACACTACATGAACCAGGGTACAGTAGGCATAATAGCAGGTAAAATCAGTGGCAATCTTGAATGTATCGATATAGATATCAAGAACGACCCTCAGAAGACTATCATTACAGAGTATGGTGACCTTATCCCGGTAGAACTTTTCAGAAAACTCATTGTCCAGACAACTCCATCCGGTGGCTTACACTATATCTATAGGTGTCCAGAAGCCACTATAGAAAAAAGCCAGAAACTTGCCCTTCATTCTAATGGTGAAGTTATTATTGAGACCCGTGGAGAAGGTGGATACTTCTGTACGAGCAAAATCAATAACAAGATTATCCAAGGCAAATTCAACCTTGAAACCCTTGAGGTTGAAATACCCATAATCACCAGTAAGGAACATGACTTTCTATTGGAGACAGCCAGAAGCCTGACCAGGTATTTCCCGACTGCAAAAAATAAAACTTCAAAGAACAACAATCCATTTGTCTACAGCGAGCCAGCTATTAATGATTTTAATGATAAATACTGCATATTGGATTTATTTACCAAGCATGACTGGTTGGTAGTCAAAGAAGATGACGAGAAGGTTTATTTGCTTCGCAAGGGTTCTTCAGCACAGCATTCCGGGTACTATTTCAAGGCAAGTAAGACTTTTTTCTGTTTCTCCACATCAACGAGGTTCAAGACAGAAAAACCTTATAATCATTTCCAGGTACTCCAGACGCTTGAGGGCAAAGAGGATTACAAGACTACGTTAAGACTACTTCCAGCATTGGGTTTCCCGGTGACAATTAAATCCGATAAGGTAACAGCAGATTCTATGGCTGAATATCTGAATGGGTTGGGAGTCCGGTACGATAGTTTCATACAAGATTTAACATTGAATGGCAAAATCATTGAAGAACTCGACTATAACACCCTTTATATCGACTTGAAGAAGCATTTTGATAAAGAAGTTCCAAGGACCAGGTTCGAAGAGACCATCAAATCACATTATATCCAGACAATTAATCCAATAATGGATTTTATCCAGGCAAACAAGGACAGGCATCCCTTGGGTACATTTGAGAAATGGCTGGATTGCCTTGTGCTCAAAAACAGAACCATTGATAAGTCTATTGTACTGCACTTCATTAAAAAATGGTATGTCGGTATGGTTGCTCAAGCACTTGATGGAGAATTTCCAAATGAATTCTTTCTGACTCTCTTGTCGGTCGAGCAGGGTATTGGGAAAACAACCACCTTACGTAATTACACTCTTCCTAAAGAGTTACAGTGTTACAGGAAAGAGCACTCGCTGAGTTTTGATGATGATTTCAAGGTCCTGATGGCTCAAGCACTTCTTATAGTGGACGATGAAATGGACGGTCGCTCGTATGAAATGGACAAGACATTCAAAACCGTGCTGAGCACAAAGGAACTCACCACAAGGAGAAAGTATGACCGGAGAATATCAACAATTAAACGTAGATGTTCATTTGCCGGAAGTGGCAATAATCTTGCAGTTGTACGTGAACAGCAGAACCGCAGAGTCCTGCCAATCGAATTAGAGAGCATAAACAAAGAGAAACTTGCAGAGGTTGACTTAAATGACCTCTTTATGGAAGCCTACCATTTGTTCGCCAATGGTTTCAAATATTCTTACCAGTATGAAGACCAAAATCTTCTAAGGCAGTTATACGAGGACTACTTGCAGAAATCCGATGTTGACTTGATAATTGATGAATATCTTCAACATCCTCTGACAATTGCTGATGTCTTCTATATTACCAATCTGGATATAGTCATTTCATTGACACAAGAATTTCCGATGTCCGGGAAAAGGATAAATGTTCCTTCGATAGGTAAACTTATGAATGAACGTGGATTTGATAGTGCTCGAAGAGGAATGAACAGGACAACCTGTTATGCAATAAGCCGAAGCAGCAGAATAATGGCATTAATTTACTGTGAGTCTCAATCCTGGCGATTGAACTCCGGGAGATTCTCTGGGGAAACCAGTGATGATGTGCACAAGAAAACAGCATAAGTAAATAATTAATATTTTAAATAATAATGACATGACAAAAAAGTCAAAAAAAATCGATAAGCAAACCTCTGCTATTAAAAACGAGGAAGTAAATAATGTGGACGTTTATGAACCGGATGCTGAAGACTTTTATGAACCCGATGAATCAGACATTTATGAGCCTGATGATGATGACAAGGCAAGTGAATATGAATATTTGTACAACGAGCAAGTCTACTATAATTTAGAATGCCAATTAACTGATGAAGAGAGGCTTGATAATAAAATTGCAGACAATGCTATTATTGAAGCTAACCTCAGAAAAATTGCTTATCCCATAACTGAAATGATTGGCGAAGGTTCATATATATATCTAATGCTTATGGTTTTGTCAGAGGGAGCAAAACTAAAGTATGCGAAATCGCACAATATGACTTTGGCAGATGTCTATACACCTTTATATAGGATTTCCAGTGAGATAGGTTCTAAACATGAAGTATCATGAAAGCACAGATTAATTTAATCGATGAACTCTCTTCGAGAGTATACAACAAGATTGCCGAGCCACTGTTTATTGATTTCTTAATGAATGGAAATCCTTTGATGGAAGTTTATATGATAGTTAATCACATTGAGAAAAACCTTGATGATTATCTTAGCACTGAGGAGCAAAAACAATTGATAATCAATAACCTTAGTGCGTATAACGATGAAGAAAAAGGTAAATCTACAATGATTCATTTGGCAATTGCCATAGCAGCATGTGATGTTCATACAGCAATTGAGATGAAATTAACTGACTAAGGCTTCCTGGGATTCCCACAGTGTTATTGTTTCATTGAAGGGAAGGAGAAATGAGTACCTCAGTAATTTTACCATGAGCAAGGAAAGTGAACTTGTAAATGATATAATTTACGAGAAGTTCATTGAAATCTATCCGGATGCAATCATGTACACAATTTTTGACAGTTTTCTCGTAGAACAGAAGTACGCAGCAACGCTTCACACAATGATGTTATTGGAAGGAAGCCAATACTTTAATCTCAACTGCATTGTAAAAGCCAAGGGTATAGGTAATATCTAAGCACAAACAGGGGAACAGCCTATTTAGAAGCCATTAATCATCCATCTGTGAAGTAATTGCCCAGATACCTGGAAAGGTTTGCTGAAGCAATCCAGACTCTTCAGGACGGCAAAAAAAAGTAAATAAATTTATCACTATTGAAATGTGCAATAGTAACCAAACAGAGAGAAGATATAAGACCGAGTTTTTTTGTATATTGCTACTTGAATGAACTAATAAAAATGGTCACAACACCAACATTAATAATAAACGCTATAGTGGCGGTTATTGAATCGTTAGGCATAATCCCTGCTACAGCGAGACTCAGTTTAATTCTCAAGCTAACGAGGGAGGAGCAACACGATTATTATCCGCCAAATTTTAATATGCAGATTATTAGATGATTAATTTGACTTAAATTTGACGTTAGGCTGAACCTTATATAGACCGAATGGAATATTCTAAAAACGATATAATAATTGAATACAAAAAACTTAAAGACCATTTAGGAAAATCTCCTTCATCTCGGATATTTGCAAAGGAAACAGGTATTCAATTAAAATTATTGGAAAAATTCTTCGGACGAAACTCGTGGACAAAACTGGTAACCGAATGTGGGGACATTCCAAATAATTTTTCGACCTCAAAAATTAAACTTGAAGAAATCCTTATTCAATGGGCGACTCTCGCAAAAAAATCAGGAGAATTACCAGCTATTGCAGACTGGAGATATCATAATTGCAAACCAGCTATAAATAATATCAAAAACAGTCACGGTTTAAGTTGGGCAGACCTTCCTTACAAATTTCTTGAATTCTACTCTGACAACGAAGAATGGAAAGACGTTGTTGCTCTTATCCCAAACCGTTCTATAAATGAACATTTAATTATTAAATCCATTCCTAAAATTGACGTATTAAATTTTGAACTTTTAAAATTCATTCCTCCAATCGTTCAAGACTTGGTTGACCTTTCTGTAAATGAAGAAAAATCAAGAGAGTTTGAGAAAAGTATAAATCTTGTTTTTCAAATGCTGGGTTTTGAAGTCACGGATTATGGACAAGGAACTGGAAGAAACCCCGATGGAATAGCTAAAGAAATTCAACACAGGTATGCAATTTTAATTGACGCAAAATCAAGAAAAGATAATTATAAAATTGGGACAGAGGATAGGAAATTTATTGAGTACATAAAAACTTTTTCTGAACCATTAAAGAAAAGTGGCTTTCCACGCATTTATTTCCTTATCGTATCAAGTGGTTTTGATTCTGTTTCAACAACAGCAATCAATAAGATTAAAGTTGAGACACAAGTGACAACGACACTCTTGACTTCGAGATTATTACTCAAAATATTATCAAGCAAAATTCATACGCCAAGACTATTTGACTTGAAAAAATTCGAAGAGTTATTAATCGATGACGGAGAAATAACAGAAAAGAAAATTGACAAATTCATATCCGTACTGAAATAAAAGCTAAGCCTAATACAGGTTTTGCGATTGGGGCGGACAGTGCGAACTCAAAACTTTTCTGCTTTTAATTAACTTTGGTGCGGTGGGATAATCAAGTGCTTTTAATTGCCCACCATCACCAATCTGCAAATCGTTACAACCCATTTTAAAACGACATGACAATGCAAGAAATAGGAACACAATACCCCGAAGATAACAAGACTGACCCAACAGGTTTTCTATGCCGAGCAAGACTACATCAGTCAAAATTCAGAGCCGAAATATTAAATCTTCCTTATGATACTTATGGGAATTACTTGACTAAGGAAGACGGTGAAAATGGCAAAAATTTCTACGAAGGTTTCGGAATATTTGAGGCAGTAAAGAAATATAGAAAGTATAACAAACCTCTTTATTCCAATATGCTTAGGAGTGAGCATATCCCATTTAATTTTTTCATACCATTCAACCTTAACAAAACCTTTTGTACAAATGTTTTCAACGAATTCTTTAATGGGTCAATTCAGACAATCGAAAGAATAGAAATCGAGTTCGCCCCGAAACCCAAAGAAAAATATTTAAACGATTCAACTTCCTTTGATACTTATATTGAGTATGCACGGAATGATAATTCAAAAGGCATAATCGGTATTGAAGTAAAATTTACCGAGAAGGAATACAAACTTGAAGGAAATTCAAAACAAGAAAAAGACATCATCGACAAGACCTCAAAATATTATACAGTATCGGAACTCAGCAAACTTTATATACCCCAGGCAATTTATAAATTACCAACCGACAAATATCGGCAAGTTTGGCGGAATCATTTACTTGGTGAGAGCATTTTGCTTGCAGACAGTGATAAATTCAAGTATTTTACTTCAGTTACCTTATTTCCGGAAGATAATCTGCACTTCATTAAAACCAGCAAAGAATATGTTGACCTACTTGAGAATAATGACCGTAAATTCTTGCCTTTAACATATGAATCCTTCTTTGCAACTTGTGCAAAACATTGCCCGGATGACAATTATAAGAAGTGGCTTGACTATTTAATAGCAAGATATATCGTTAAGAATTAAGTATGAGTTGATATACATGCACACTTGGTAAAGAAACCACCAAGGACGAGCCATATTTAAAAATCTTAATAGAGTTAATAAACTAGAAACAAAACCTACCAGAGTGTCTTAAATCGCCTTATTTGATGTTTTTCATTTGACATTTCGCTGTGGTTTTGTAAATTTGATTGTTCTCGCAAATTCAAGCATAATAGGTTTTTCATTGCAAGAAGGCACTAATTCATAAGAGGATGAACACAAAAACATTAGTAAATGGTAACACCATGGTTTGGTTCTCCAGGGAGAAGAAGTTTAAAATTATCAGTAAATCCGAGCCATTGATTGACACATTAATTGAGGCAAATCTTCTCGAAAAGCAGTACAGTAAAATCTTGGTTGAAGAAATTCGGAAGGCAGGACTGGATGATATGCATGGCATACTATTGGAATTAGACGAAATGTTCCAAACCCAAATGGACTCTATGGAAACAAGAAACTTGGATGAAGTTTTTAATGAGTTTAATTCGATATTTCATACTAATTATAAGTACCAGAAAAGTTCTAATGGTTTAATCAGCATAACTTTGACGCACTTTGGCATTTACCAGGAGTTCGTAAAAGATTATTTCGGGTCATTTATATTAAAACTATTTGCTTGTAAGATTGACATAATAAAGAGTGAAGAAGAAAACCATGAATTCCAGGGTCTAACAGAATTCATATTAAAATTTGCTCCTGAAGAAATGAAATTATACTTGGAGACAAAAAAAGACATGAAATTTCCTTGGGTGATAAATATCGTATATTAATAAGCACAGCACTCAGTACAACAATCATATACTAATTATTAAATATACATAACCAATATCCGACACCTCCTCGATGCTTCCGCTAAAATGGCAAAAGAGATGCCCTTGGAAGTAAGAGAACTTATTGGTTTCTTAACCCAGATTATCGAGACGACCACAAAAAACCTTCCACAAACATTAACAACAACCGATGTCAGTTGCTTTAAAAAGGGTTGCTCCGGAATGATTAAAACAGCATTAATGCCTAAGACTGAAGAAATTCATTGGTACTGTCCGGATTGCGAAAATGAAGGTGTTATAAGTGAATGGCGGGGGACTAAGTGGGATAACAGGTAAAAACATTTGAAAATAACTTATATTTGATAATCTATGTTCTAACCAAAGGGAGTAGTTACAATGAAATTTGAAACTGTGTTGGGTTTCTTTTTAATTACCGTTGGAGTTTATTTCTGCCAAAAAGAAAACAGTTATAAATATGAATCAATCGGCACAATTACGGGACAGGATGCCAGAATGTGCCCAAGTCCATGCTGTGGTGGGTGGTTTATCATAATTGACAGTTTGACTTATGAATTTGATTCTCTACCAGACAATTCAAATATAGACCTGGCAAAAGAAAAACTCCCATTGGAAGTAAAACTTGACTGGCAATTATTAAATATTATTGGATGCCCAGATAAAAGGATTACTATACAGAAAATTGCCAAAGAATAATCACTTTTTAAATTATTTACGACAGAATTATTTGTCAATGAGCCGAGGTGTGAGGATTATCTTCTTTTGTGGTTTTGCAAAACAATGATAAGTATTGTTATGTCAATTAGAATTTCCTTTTAATAGCTTTTTCTTTAAGTCTTCTTTTCCTATAAATTCTGAATAATGCCTTGTGATAATCTGGTAGTCCGACCATCCACCCATAGTTCGTGCGAATTCAATGCCGTACTTAGAAATATTTCTTGATGCTGCATATCTTCGAAATGCGTGTGAAGAAATAGCTTCGCATTTTTTTACATCAACATATTTTTGATATACTGTATTTACGCGATAAATTTTTACAGTGCTATCACCAAATTGTTCCTTTGCTATTTTTTTTAATACATGGTCAAAGTAGCAATTACTGGTAAAATTCCACAGCTTATCATTTAACCATCTGTTTAATAAGATTTCTATGGACTCAGGGTCTGCGATAATTATAGTGCGTTCCCTACCCTTTTTCTCTTCAATAAACCGAATTTCAGCATAACCTTCTTCATCATTAAACTGTATATTATCTAACTGTATATTCAAAATTTCATTTATACGCAGACCGATATATTTGTTGATTTTTATAATATCAATTACATCTTGTTCATTGACTGTTTTAGGCTCATATTCTAACAACCTTTCAATATCTTCTTCTGTTATATGCCATTTACTGCTGAACTTGGGTTGTTTTAGCTTAACTTCTATTTTCTTTAAATCATATTTTTCTGCGACATGATTGAGAAAAATCTTAATAACATAAACATTATTATGGATAGTAAGCGGTGTAATGACCCTCCCCTTCTTATTATTCTGTTGTGCACGAAGTCTTTTTCTTTCACTATCCCGAACAAACCATACTTCAAAATCTTTAATGGTCTTCTTATGCACCAGGTCCTGGATGCTGAAGGAACTTATGTTGGCATCAAAGAATCTTTTAAATGTTTTTAGTATATAACTGTAATTCTTCCTGGTACTGTTCTTGATTTTTTGGCTTCGCATAAAATCGCCTATCAGTGATTCAAAGTGCAATTGTTTATTTGTGACATTAAGGTGTTCCTTTATCTGCTTTGGTGTCGGGTAGCTATTATTGTTGTGATTCAGCGAATCTATTAATCTCCGGTAATCATTATAGATGCGGTAGCATTCTTTATGCACAAGGGTATCTTTAAGCGAACCTTCATTCAACATTTCCAACTGGTCCGGTGATAATTTCACCCTGCATGGTATATTTAAAGTTTTTGGGTTTCCATCAATGGTGATAAAATACCTTAGATAAACTTTTTTATCTTTACCCAGAAGGATAAATTTCAATGTATATGATTGGATATTCATGTCGGTCAAGGGTGCAGTTTTTGCATACAGTTTCTATACAGTTTCTATACAGTTTGGGGCAAAATATACAGTTTATATACAGTTTATGTCAATAGTTGAAATTTTCATAATATTAATATTCAACATTTTAGCAAATATAATAAAAATAAGAATACGGCAGTTAAAGATTTATATATTTGTTTTGTGTGTATAGCCGTAATACAAACTTTTATCTGACCTTCTATCAAACTAACCTCTTAAGAACACTGACATGTTAAAGAATCATCCAAAAGGACTCATCGTAGCTTTCCTCGCAAACATGGGAGAAAGATTCGGCTTTTATACCATGATGGCTATTCTGGTGCTCTTCCTTCAGGCCAAGTTCGGGCTCAGTGCCGAAAAAGCAGGCAATATTTACAGCTGGTTCTATTTCAGCATCTATGCACTTGCCCTGGTAGGGGGAATTCTTGCTGATGCAACAAAAAGATATAAGCTGGTAATACTTGCAGGTATAATCATAATGTTTGCCGGTTATGTGATAATGTCTGTTCCAGGAATGACGCTTATCATAACGATCATAGGCCTCTTTATCATTGCTTTCGGCAACGGACTCTTCAAAGGAAACCTGCAGGCTGTTGTCGGGCAGATGTACGATAATCCCCAGTATGCAAAGAATCGAGACAACGCCTTTATGATATTCTATATGGGTATCAATGTGGGGGCATTCTTTGCTCCATTCGCTGCAACGGGTATACGGGACTGGTGGCTGAAGATCAACGGGTTCGCCCAGGACGGCAGTCTGCCTGCACTCTGTCACCAGTTTATAAATGGTACGCTGAACGATACTTCCACTTTTCAGCAGCTGGCATCCAAAGCAAGCATTGCCGGTCCGGTAAATGATCTGGGCGCTTTCGCAAAAAGCTACCTAGAAGTGTTCACTAAAGGCTATAATTACGCATTCGGTATAGCAGCCATTGCAATGGTTGTATCACTAATCGTATATATATTCTTCAGCAAACTTTTGCCAGACAAGGAGAAAAAAGAAGAGGTGCGTACGGAAAAGATTGAATTCAAACTGATGCCCCTGATCTCTGCCATCATCGCAATGGGGGCGGTGGCCTATGGGCTTCATTTTGTGCAGCAGGTCGGATGGGCATCAGGTTTTGCATTCGGCCTTTTTGCAGCCTTTATAACCTGGATCATACTTACCTCAAATAAGGAGGAAACGGCAAGGGTTGTATCGCTGATCCTTGTATTTATAGTGGTCGTCTTTTTCTGGATGTCATTTCATCAGAATGGATTGACACTCACTCTGTTCGCGCGTGACTACACAGTTAAGCATGTAGGCCCCATTACATATCTTTTCTTCTCACTATTCTCAATACTTGGAGTCATAGGGTCAGTCGCCGGACTGGTGATCCTTGTCCAGAAAAACTTCAAACAGGAGATCAGGATTGCAGGAGGCATTCTGCTGGTATCAGCTCTTGTTTTTTCATATTACAGGTATATCAATGCCAGTACGTCAAATGCCATATCTCCGGAGGTATTCCAGTCGTTCAATCCCCTGTTCATCGTTTCTCTGACCTTTCCGGTAATGGGAGCATTTGCCTGGCTGAATAAGAAGGGCATAGAACCATCGACGCCCAAAAAGATCGGTTTCGGTATGGTAATAGCGGCGGTTGGTTTTACGGTGGTCCTTATTTCATCTCTGAAACTCTCCTCCCCGCATCTTCTTGTAGGTTCCCCGGTGCCCGATATGGAGAGAGTAACTCCTTACTGGCTGATGAGCAGTTATCTTATCCTCACAATTGCCGAGCTTTTCCTGAGCCCGATGGGACTTTCGTTCGTATCAAAGGTTGCACCCTCAAGGTTCCAGGGACTTATGCAGGGAGGCTGGCTTCTGGCCACTGCCATTGGGAACAAGCTTCTCTTCGTGGGGTCTCTTTTATGGGACAAGGTCAATCTGTGGCAGCTATGGCTGGTATTCATTCTCTGCTGCCTTGCCTCAGCAACATTCATCTTCTCAATAATAAGAAGACTTGAAAGGGCTACAAAGTGAATTTAAATATTTATCATATATCCGGATTGACATCCAATAATTATTTATTTTTACTCTGATCCATCCTGAAAACCTTATCAAAATGAAACTTCCACGCACAACAAAAAACTGGCTGACAATGATCGGGGCATTAATTGCAGCGATCAACTTCCTGCTGATAATCGTCCTGTTTATAATCTCCACGATCTTCAACGCCAGCAGTTCTAACCTTGGGTTGTTCATATATATTATACTGCCTGGGTTCCTGGTTTTCGGACTTCTGATGATCCCTGTGGGGATGCTTATCGAACGCAGGCGGTTGCGCATGGCAGCAGAGCCGGGAAGAGGACCTCTGCCCTACCTCGACCTGAATGACCTGCGGCACAGGAATGCTTTTATAATATTTACTATTGCTACAATTATTATTCTTTTTCTTTCTACCCTTGGAAGCTTTAAGGCATATCATATCACGGAATCGGTAGAATTCTGCGGGACACTCTGCCACAAGGTTATGGAACCTGAGCATACTGCATACCAGAACTCGCCCCATGCAAATGTCACATGCGTGGAGTGCCATGTCGGCGCAGGGGCAAGCTGGTACATAAAATCAAAACTTTCCGGATTGCACCAGGTCTATGCAGTAATGACAAAAACATATCCGACACCGATCGAAACGCCGTTGCACGACCTTCGTCCTGCCAGGGAAACATGCGAAAAATGCCACTGGCCACAGAAATTCTATGCACGCACAATGCAGACAAAAAAATATTTTCTCGCAGACTCCGTGAACTCTGAATGGGACATAATGCTGCTGATGAAGACCGGACCGGAATATGTGGGACTTGGATTCAGTGAAGGGATCCACTGGCATATTAATCCAAATGTTAAAATAGAATATATCTCCGATAATGATAAAAGAGAGGTAATTAGCCGGGTGAAATATACCAATCTGACAACCGGGGAGGTGACACTCTATAAAGGTGAGAAAAATCAGCCAGGTGACAGTTTGTTAAAAGCCTCATCGCCCAGAACCATGGACTGTATCGACTGCCACAACCGTCCTTCCCACAACTATAATTCTCCTAACGTTTATTTCGACAAGGAGATGCTTACCGGCTCGGTCTCAAAGCAGATCCCATACATCAAGAAAGTATCAATGGGCATCCTGTACCATAAGTACACAAGTAAGGATACGGCCCTTATGACAATCAAAGACAGCATAACGAACTATTACAGATCATCCTATCCTTCAATCTTTGAAAAGAACTCTGATATTATTAACAGTTCAATAGCAAGTCTGCAGAAAGGATTCAGCAAGAACACCTTCCCGGAAATGAAGGTTTCTTATGCTGATTACCCCGAGCATATCGGACATATGGAGACAAACGGATGTTTCAGGTGTCATAATGACTCCTTTAAATCCGAAAATGGAAGAGTGATATCCAGGGATTGCAACCTGTGCCACTCGATAGTAGGCCAGGGAAAACCCGGTGCGATGCAAATGACAAATGTTAGGGAGAGCCTTGCCTTTATTCACCCTGTCGATATAAGCGACGCCTGGAAGGAGATGATGTGCTCGGAATGCCATAAGACGCCGTATTGACCGTAGAGCGTAGAGCGTAGAGCGTAGAGCGTAGAGCGAGGTGCAAGGTGCGAGGTGTGAGGGGTTGGGGTGGGTTAAAGCACTGTAAAACTAATAGATAATTTTTATAAATTGAATTGACATATTTGAATTGAGAGATGAGAAGAATTTTTATTTTGCTTATTATTAGTATTTCAATGCTTATGGAATCTGAAGCACAACAGGATACGACTGCAAATACCAGGCTTGGCGATAAGGCACCGGTCTTTACATGCAAAACTCTTGACGGGAAAACGTATGATTTGAGCAAGCTTACGGGGAAAGTTGTAATGATAAATTTCTTTGCAACATGGTGCCCGGGGTGTAACATGGAATTGCCTGAACTCGAAAAAGAGATATGGAAGAAATACAGGGACAATCCCGGGTTTGTCCTTCTGGTGATCGGGAGGGAGCATACTGAAAAAGAGCTGATCGATTTTGCTGCGGGCAAAAACCTGTCGCTTCCGTTTGCGGCGGATCCAAAACGTGATATCTATAAATTATACGCTTCGAAATATATCCCCAGAAATATTGTAATTGACAGGGATGGCAAAATAATTTATCAGAACAGCGGATTCACGTCAAAGGAGCTTTCAGACATTGAGAAGCTGATAGAAGGCAGGCTTAAATAAGCTCATACAAAAAAGTTTACTTTAGGATTTCCGAGGTAAACCTGTCGGCAATCTCTGTCTGGTCTTTCTCCAGTCCCTGTATGATCACGATCCGGTTCTCTTTCCATGAAATAAAGATATTGCCATTGTAACCATCCTTTAATGCATATTTCCCTGAGGAGGAGTTATCGGGATCAAGGCCGCACTTTGTCAGGTAAGCATTTACTACCTTCTCACATTCCTCACTGTTCCTGTTATCAATAATAAAGACGGAGAAAGTCTGATCCGAGTTCTCATAGGTTGCCCTGAATGCACCTTTAAGGAACTCATGGCCAAGTACACCTTCATTGATATATGTCTCTTCATTTTTCTTTTTGCTGCTTTCCGGAAAATCGAGAAGCGTTTTTGGCATAACCGATTCGCCGGGAAGCGCATCCGCCACCTTCAGTGCCAGTGTTTCAAGCATCTGTAAGGTTTTTTCTGATTTTGAATTTGTCCTGATCTTGACATAGTACTTCCCCTTGAAAAAATTGAGCAAAGGGCCAGTCTTGTATCCCTGTGTGCCAATGTTCAGAAACTGGAATCCTGGTGATCGTTCAGAAGAATATATCCCAAAGGCATTAATATTATCCTTGTGCCTGTAGATCTCAAGCTTAAGTGAATTTTTGCCCTTCTGGTATTCGGCAACATTCAGTTCCTCAAAGCCGTAGGCAAGGTAATTATCAGCAGCACCGTCAATGAAATCCCAGAGATTATCCGGCTTATAAATAGGGTACTTCGAGATCTTTTTGTATCCCTGCAGATCGGGCATAAGGGCCGACTGGCATAAAACAGTAAAAGCTGTACCTGACAGGAGCACAAGCAATAACAGGGACCGTCTCATATATTTCGTAGTTATGAACTGCCAATTAATCAAATACCGGCTACCGGTTATCGGTTACCGGTTACCGGTTACCGGTCACCGGCTTCCATCTACACAATAAAATCGGAAGGTACATTGACCAGCCTCGACACATCTGCAATTTTCTCCCTTACATTGAATCTGCTCCTGCATTCAACCGTGCAGGAATCGCAATTGATACATGGTGAAGAGCCTGTTCCGAGTTCGCCCAGGAGTGCATAGGCCATCGGAAGGTTTGAGTAACCATAAGCATACATATAAGCTCTCATCAGTTCCGGCACGGGAAGTCCGGAGGGACAGCGGCCGCTGCAGCTATTGCATCCGGAACAATACATTCCCGGGATGGTCACAGCTGCAAGTATTTCACCTTTTTCCTGCTCTGTCATCGTGATATCGGCAAGTATCCTGAGATTTGTCTCAAGGTGATCGAATGTTGTCATACCGGGGATAGCGGTGCTCACATCATTGTTTGAGAGGGCCCATTTAAGAGCTGCCGATGCATTGATCGGCTTCGTTTTTTCCTTGTCGAGAAAACCGCCACCCGCCATGGTCTTCATGGCTACAATGCCTATACCTGCCTGATTTGCCTTTTTCAGGGCAGCATTCACCTCATTAAGGTTGTTGATCTTGAAGTTATAGGCTGAAAGGATGACATCCCATCTGTCGGAACTGGCCGCAGCATCAATGACTGCTGCCATGTTGTTATGTGTTGAAAAACCTACAAACCTTGTTTTCTTCTGCTTTTTAAGCTTCTCCAGGGCACTCAGAATGGGTTTATACTCAAGCATCTCAGGATTACTTATGTCATGAATAAAAAGAATATCGACATAATCCATATGAAGTCTTGAAAGGCTTGTATTGAACTTCTGCAGAAAATCTTCAGCCGTTGTCTCGCCGGTTGGCTTGCCATCACGTCCTACACCTGCCGCTTTGACTTTGGTCTCAAGAATAAAAGACTTCCTTGGCAACTCCTTGAAAAGGTTTCCAAGCATGGTCTCATTATTCCCGTTCTGGTATCCATTTGCGGTATCAAACATGGTGATCCCGTTATCATAGGCAGCCTTGCAAAGGCTGGGATTATCAGCCCTCATAACGCCGAAACTGATCACCGGAACAATTAACCTGGTTTTGCCAAGCTTACGGGTGATGATCTTTCTGTCATCCGGTTTTGAAGATTCCCCGTACATAGCCGGAGAAAAGGCCATGACCCCTGCTGCTCCAGCCAGGCCGGTCCTTATAAAGTTTCTTCGGTTTGTCCTGTTCATTTGTTAAAGCTTATTTTAAATTTCTGATTCTGACTTCGATGCCTGATCCGCTCAGCAATTTTACTATCTCATCTGTTTTGGTATCCCCGTAATGGTAAGGATAAAGTATTTTCGGCTTAAATGATCTGGCGGCGTTTGCTGTCATTTCCGGTGTCATTGTATAAGGTAGATTCATTGGCAGAAAGGCAACGTCGATATTTTTCAGGTCTTTCATTTCAGGAATATTCTCAGTATCTCCTGCCACATAGATCTTCTTATCACCGATTGTAATAACATAACCGTTCCCTTCCCCTTTCGGATGAAAAGGCTGGCCATCCGGTCTGGTATTCTTTATATTATACGCATAAACGGCCTCAATTGTAATATTATTTATCTTCCTTACATCTCCCGGTTTCACAGCCTCAGCCCATTTTACCTGTGCAGCGGATTTTGCATTGCAATACATTACTGTTCCTTTCTTTCTAAGCTGATTTACCAGGGCAGTGTCAAGATGATCGAAGTGATCATGTGTTACCAGTATCAGATCGGCTTTTGGCATATTTGAATAATCACCGTAACTCCTTACGGGATCGATGTGAATAACAAAATCATTCACTTTGAACATCAGGGTACCATGACCGATAAAAAAGAGCTCAATATCCCCGGCAGAACTTTTCAGTTTATCCGATGCCGGCATCTTCTGTGAAAATAATGTTCCAGCCATAAAGATGAATGAGATTAATAAATAGATCCTTTTCATACCTTTCATTTTCAGATGCACAATAAAATCTGTTTTAACGTCACAATATACGATTTTTTAAAATATTTTTAGATAGAATCTAGTGCATTACAAGGCAGATTTCCCTTGTTTGTGAAATAGCGTAATCCTACATTTATATTAAAGCCACTTATGTAAAAGTAACCAGATCACCTAATTTTTGTAATAAATAACAAATAGATTTTATTTTGATATGAATATACCGGGAACAATAGAATTATAGTTGACCGTATTTCTAAGGAAAGAGAATGGAAGAATAAAAAAAGGAGCAAAAAGCTGCTCCTGTTTTATAATTTTTTAAGTATTAATTTGATAAGATAGTATTATAGAGAAGTCTGAAAATAAAGCCTAGTAGTCCAACTGCTTAAAGAATATGAATAAACCACCCAAGATGAAAAATGAAAAATCCTATTGCCCAAATCGCGATTAACATATAGCCGGCTGTGAGAAGTATTCTTGACATAATCTCAGTTATTAAAATAATTCAAGTACAGTCAGACCCTTAACAGAGCTGAAGGATAGATAATTTCAAGGTTTGTATACATAATTCGCACATCTGATGTTCCTTGCCTTTTTCATCAGTATTAAATTAAACCCCGGATTTTAATTCAGAGTGGTTTATCTGCACTTTTGATTCTTTTTAACCAATAGTGTTTAATAACTCTTATGGCCAGTAATATCACCCCTAATATGATAGCAGCTATAACCATAAAATAATATTAAGAAGTTCTTGTTCTGTTTTGTCGATTTTATTGCCCAGTATCTTGAGCATTTCCCGCTCTTCTCCTTCATGATAATTTAAATCCTTATCCGAAACAGCTGGAAATTTATTTTTAAATTTTTCTTTCTTTATCTCCCAG
The DNA here is from genome assembly GCA_050013475.1 of Bacteroidales bacterium. Taxonomy (GTDB): domain Bacteria; phylum Bacteroidota; class Bacteroidia; order Bacteroidales; family VadinHA17; genus LD21. The sequence continues at coordinate 203,783 of JBEKFE010000001.1, read as the reverse complement.
TGTTTTTTTGGATTTGTTCCCATAACTTAAAGAATTGCGTTGCAGTTCTGATATTATTTTGCAACCTATGTAAAGAGTCACATCTTTCCTACATTTCCGCTCCGGCTTTTAATGCTATACAGGAATAAGTAGGTACAGAACAGAAATTACAAAAATGATTTCACCCTGACCCAGTAACTTAGAGTTGTTATACCTGATCCATTCCAGCTCCTGGCGATTGATTCATAGTCATTTGTACCGGAAAGCTTGGCAAAATAGAGGAATATTTCTTTTGAGATCCGGAAATCGTAACAATCCTTCATCTTGTAATTCTTACCTGTCCTCTGGTTATAATCCAATAGTCTTATCGGCCTGATCTGGAGGCCTCCCACGGCCTCTTCATTAATGTTAAAGGCCATAGTGTCACCCGAACTTTCGACCAGAAGAACTGCCTTTATGAGCCTCTCGAAGGGACTGATTGGCTGGTAAACACATAGATAGATATTGTCAGTAACGGGAGCTAATGCTCTAATACTAAGTGTCAAAAAATAAACGAACAAGATGCTTCTGAGGTAAAGGAATCTGATCTGCATTCAGTCATTTTTTATGTTTTTTAGTAGGGACAATGAAGAGCGGGACTGATGAATGATGTAAAACCTTTTCAGTTACACTTCCCATTAGAATTTCATCCAGCCATCTCCTGCCGTGAGATCCCATTACAATTATGTTTGCCTTTGTCTCTTTGGCAGTATCAAGTATAGATAGGGCAAAATCACCCTCTGTTACAACTGTCTGAATATCCTTATTACCAAGATGATCCTTTATTTTATCAAGATATTTCCGGGATGCATCGGCTAAGCCATCAGCATTTTCAAGCTGTATCTGGCTCATATCCATATACCCGGTAAACCCCATTATGGGAGAATACTCTGTTGAAGAATAATAGACCGGATTGGATATCACATGTAACAGAATAACTTTTGCATTCATGGCTTTTGCCAGAGCGTGGCCCGTTTCAGCAACTTTTTGTGCAGTCGGATCATAATCCATTGCTATAAGTATTGTTTGCATTTTTGTGTTGTTTTAATTATGTTTCTCAAAAAGTCAACTGAAAAATAACAGTACCTCTTAATATCCTTACAGAAGGAGAATAGGTACTATACAACCAAATGCACGTTCTCTTTAAGCATCTTAGCCTGGCCAACCCAGTCATCCTTTTCAATTCGACCCGGAATGATCTCAAGCACTTCAGTTATGGTTATGATATCCGTATTAGTAAGCCGGCTTATCTGTTCGAAAGTGTAAATACCCAGAGTATTAAGTCTTTCCTCAACCCACATTCCCAGCCCGTCGATCAGGGTCAGGTTATTTGCTTCATGTTTATGGGCAATCCCTAACCTGTCGTAATATATTCTTCCCTGCCTGTCCCTTATGCGCTTAAGTAGTTCTGATTTATTGCCAGCGATTCGTATCAGTTCTTTTGCCTGAAGGATCCATTCGTCTCTTTCAATTCTACCCGGGAAGTATTCAATTGCCTCAGTAACAGCGACAATATCTTCTTTATCAAAATTGCTTATCTGCTGAAATGTATAAATATCCAGGGCGTTAAGCTTTTCCATTATCCATCCACCTATCCCGCTGATTATTGTCAGGTCATCAGCCTCTTCTTTCTTTGCCAGTCCGATCCGGCTATAGTAAATTCTAGATTTCCGCTCTCCTATCCTTTTAAATAATTCGTCTCTTCTGGACTGGTTATGAACAATTTCCTTTGCCTGGATAACCCACTCGTCCCGTTCAATTCTTCCTGAGAAGTATTCAATAGCATCATTTATTGTTTCAATATCATTTGCTGTGAACTTGCTTATCTGAGAGAAGGTAAAAATATCCAGGGCATGGAGTCTTTCTTCAATGAAAGGGCCTATCCCGCTTATCATTTTCAGGTCGTCCATCTCTTCAGGGGTGGCTGTTCCGAAGCTTTTATAATCGAGTAAGTGCCTGCGTTGAGCAATATTTACAAGCGCCTCATCCTTTTCATAAAGCAATTGTTCATTCCTTTTGTTTCTTAAGGTCATGTCATCAGTTTCATGGACAGCTTCCGTATGAAGAACTTTTAGAGCTCTGACCTCAAGAATAAGATGCTCTGTTTCAAGCTCTTTTTCGCTGATATTTTTAGTGAGCTCAACGATTGTCCCGTCAAGATTTACAATGCGGTTATTCAATTCATGCTTATCTGATTCGACTGCTTTAAGTTTTCTCTCGTAAACCGACCTGGTGTAAAGCCATGCCGTAATGTACCCTATAATAGCGGCAACAAGTAACAACGATATTATTGTAAGGGTTGCCTCTCCTCTGGTTTGCACCAATAAGACTGATAAAGTATTCATAATCTAGTTTTTTATGTTTATTACTGCTCTTCTGTTGTTTGCCCGTCCCTTGACCGTAATATTATCTCCTGCAGGGTCATTTTCTCCCTTTGATGAAACCATGATCTTATTTTTCTGCATACCGTTTTTAATAAAATATTTTTGCATCGTCTGAGCCCTGCGATAGCCCAATTCCTGGTTGTAACCATCTGTTCCGATATCGTCGGTATAGCCTGTAATGGTAAGCAATGCCTGGGAGTTATTATCCAGGAAGGTCTTTGATTCAGTAAAATATCTCTCTGTCAATGAATCTGCTTTGAATCCATAATTGTCAAATTCAAAGTAGATCGTCAGATCTCCTGGAAGCGAGAGTTTGGCTTTACCTGAATATATTTTAATGCTATCTGTATCATTTGCTTTCTTGTTATCCGACATATAAATCTTACTCACCTCCTGGTCGTTGCACAATCCTTTAACATTGCAAACCCAGATATGAGTAGAAAGTGCTGACCACCCAAAGAATGCGAGAAATCCAAGAATGAGAATTTTCATTGCTTTACTTTTTATTTAAGAGATTATCACTGAAAAAACGACAATCATAAACAGGGAATCCTTTCCTCCAGAACCTTTCAGAAAACCCTGTTTAAATAGCAGAGCCCTTTCATCTGAAAAATTCCGGAAGCGAGGAATCTCCTGCTCAATTACTTATGATTTTTATTATTCTGATTATTATTTTTCTGCCAGCTACCATTTTGCCAGTATTTTCCTTTAGGGGATGACTGCCAACGACCAGCTACATATGTCTGACCCTGTCTTGGTTTATCCCAGTAGCCTGCCCTCTGCACATACGCATGAGATTGACCGTTCCAACCCCACCCGCCATCAATCCAGACATGAACATTACTGGGTTGCGGGGGCCTGTTTATTACCATATAGGATGGTTCGGTATCAACATAACCGGCAACGCAGCCATTAAATAATAATCCAATGCCTGCAAGGCTTGCTATAAAGAACATCTTTCTTAAGTTTCCGGTAGACTTCCTGATAACTCTGCTATTTGATATGTTCAATGCAGTTTCATCTTTGGCTGTCATAGGAATCTCTTTTAGCATACAATCAATTTTTTTCATTTTTTATGATTTTAACCGTGAAACTATTTCACAGAACAAAGGTGAGCTTAAAAATCACCCCGGGTATTACACAACTCTGGCAATAAGTTACATGATTCACACATTAAGGTGTAAATGGCTGATGGTTTTTCTTTATTCATGATGTCTGAAATAAAATATCGGGGTAATCAATTGTAATTGGTTAAAACTTTTTCCTTTCGATCAGATATATTTTATTATATACCGGGCCACCAAACCAGCGATTCAATACGATCTCAGGTCTTCCGATATCAAAATCGCGGAAACCAAAATCATTTGTTCCAAATCTTTTTAGCATAAGATTTTATACTCCTGTAAAGATGTGTGGAATCTGCTTTTCCAGAATCCTGTTGTACAGATGTACAATCAACTGCAGAAAAACACAACATTAAGTATTGCAATATGCCTGTCCATCCGAGCATATCTCATTTTTGAAAATCTTTTATCAGGGTAATGGATCTTGTTTTTTTACAGCTGACTTTTGTTGTTCAGCCTTTATATCAATTGAATCATTTTTTACCTTTTCAGCCTCCTTTTCTTTCTTTTTAAAATAACCTCTCAGTAAGAAATTACCCTTTGCGGCATTCATGTTCTCATTTAACCCTTTACTGCTGTTTCTGAGATTTATAACAGTCTGATTAAGATTTTCCGCAATTACTGAATCCTTGAGCAGCTTCCCCAGCGTTCCGCTGCCGCTATTGACCTTGACCATGATTTCCGCAAGCTGATCTGAAATTATGGCTGCATTCGATACTGTTATGTTAAGACTTGTCAAAATAGCATCCGTTTCTACCGGTTCCTTTGATCCGATATGCTGACCGTTTCTTGCTATCGGAGCATCATTACTTCCCTGAGTCAGGATCAGAACCTTATCGCCGACAAGGCCAGTTGATCCTATTGCTGCTTCGCAATCTGTCTTAATGAATTGCTGTACCGTTTTTGCGATGAGTATGTCAACACTTACTGTTGAATCATTGATTATATGAATGTCATCAACTGTACCTACATTGATCCCTGAAAACCTGACATTATTTCCAACCTGTAACCCGCTTACATTATAAAAAGTTGTGGTGAGTTTGTAAACCCGGATAAACATATTTTTCTGTTTCCCGATCAGGAAAATGGCTATAACAAACAATATCAGCCCGCCGGTGATGAACAGGCCTAAACGAACCTTGAATTTTGAAGTATGGGTTTTCATTGTTTTAATAATATTTACAGACTTGTTGCATAATCACTTAAAGAATCACTTAAAGAATCCCTTAATAACATCGTCATCCGATTTTTCAAACTTTTCAAGGTTTCCTTCTGAATAAACTTTCCCGTCAACCAACATCACGATCCGGTTGGCAGTATTGCGGGCACACTCAATATCATGTGTTATTATTATGGAGGAGGTCTTATATTTTTTCTGGACGGCATTAATAAGCGAACTTATTTCATCAGATGTTACCGGATCAAGTCCTGTTGTCGGTTCATCATACAACATTATCAATGGTTCGACAACCAGGGTTCGTGCCAGGCTTATTCTTTTTCTCATCCCGCCGGACAACTGTGAGGGCATTTTTTCTATGGCATCTGATAAACCGACATGCTCCAGAACCTCCTGTATCTTTTCATCTATCTCTTTTTGCTTAAGTCCCTTTCTTATCCTTCGCAATGGAAATTCAAGATTTTGTCTTACCGACATTGAATCGTACAATGCACCGCCCTGGAAAAGGAAGCCGATCTTTTTTCTTATCTCCTTAAGATCCTGCCTGCCTAATTCACTTATATTTTCTCCCAGAACATTTATTGTTCCCTCATCAGGATCCAATAATCTCACTATGCATTTTATCAGGACAGACTTTCCGGAGCCTGATTTCCCAAGAACAACAAGGTTTTCTCCATTATAAAGCTGCAAAGTGACATTTTTCAAAACTTCCTGATCCCTGAAACCAATACTGAGGTTATTTATTTCGATAACATTCTCCGGCGTTTTTATTTCAGCCGACCTGTCAGTCATAATATTCAGATCATTTTTCATTCTAGTATTTTTACATCAGATCAGATCGGTGATCTGAACGGCAACCAGATCCACAATTATGACAAGAAGTGATGAGAGAACAACGGCAGAATTTGCAGCAATACCCACACTTTCTGTTCCACGGCCTGCATTATATCCTTTATAGCAACCTACCAATCCGATAATAGCACCAAAAAAGAATGTTTTTATCAAGGCAGGTATAAAATCAATAAACCCGATATGGGCAAAAGCCTGTGCCACGAACAGGTTAAAAGTTACAGATCCCTTTATATTTGCGCCTGCCCAGCTTCCAAATATTCCAAGTGCATCAGCATAAAGCACCAGTAAGGGTATCATGAGTGTCGTCGCCAAAACTCTTGTGACTATCAAATATTTTATGGGATTAGTTGATGATACCTCCATGGCATCTATCTGTTCCGTAACCTTCATAGATCCTAACTCAGCACCTATTCCGGAAGCTATTTTCCCGGCACATATAAGCGCAGTAATAACCGGGCCCATTTCCCTGATAAGAGAGATGGAGACCATTGCCGGAAGAAGGGATACAGAACCGAAACTTACAAGAACGGGCCGTGACTGAATTGTAAGCACCAAGCCAATAATAATACCTGTTACTGAAATAAGCGGTAAAGTCCGGTTTGCAATTATCGAACACTGATTCATAAATTCCATGAATTCAAAATCGCGTGAAAAAGTTTCTTTGGTTACCCTTGAGGTAAATAGGAAGAAATCGGCGACTTCCGATAAAAGATTCCTGGCCGGCTCTGTCTTTTGTAATGTCTTCTCTTTCAGCTTAATGGCATTTGCCTTCGTAACCCGAAGGGTTTGAACAATTGTCGTAACCGGAGTAAACTTTTTCATACTGAAATCGTAAAATTAAAAAGGCACAATTAACCGGATGCCGGTAAATGATGGCTCTTTATAAAGAATTTGTGATTAAAGCGCTTCAATGATCTTATAAAGCTGTTCCCTGGTTTTACCAAGCTTAACCTGAAGTCTTCCTAGCATCTCCTCTTTTTTACCTTCGACAAACATAAGATCGTCCTCGGTGAGGATAGCAAATTTCTGCTTCAGCTTACCTTTTTGCTCATTCCATCTTCCTTTTTCTTCTGTAGAGTTCATTTCGAGATTCTTAAATTGTAAATAATTATTTATACAAAAGTGAGATCTTTCATTTATGCGTTTGTTACATAACCTTGACAATAAATTACATCATTCACACATCCTGACAGGGCAACTCTGAGCCGGTCTTTCTTACCTCTTTGCCCTGAATGGAAATTCTATTCCGACTGAAATATTATTCTATTTCCGGTTTACGGATTCCATCAAAAAAGGGAGTTCTTTCTATTTCAACACATTTTGCGGCATATAGATAGAGTGAGGCACTCCATGTCTGCCAGTCCTGCCCCATCGGTTTACCATCCTGTGCCTTGAACCATTCATTAAAACCAAATTCAATGTTTGCTTTGGTGGATAGTTTATTGAGATGCGTAAGATGAATAAGTTTTTCATCTGCCAGTTTAAATCTTTTTGCTGCGACAAGGGCTGCAATATAGAACCCGCAGACAAAAGGCCATATTCCACCATTATGATATTCACCGGGATTATTGTATACTGAGTATCGTCTGTGCCAGTCAGAGTCACCAGGTAAGATAAAAGGGAAGAAATTTGGAGGAAGATCAATAGCCAGATCTCCCTTTTTCCTCATACCATCACATTCCGACTCGATCCATGAGATCATCTCCTCTGCCCTCGATTGGGAGGCTATCCCGGAAAGAATTGCAAGACTGTTACCGAGAAGGTCAAACCGCTCGCTGCTATGGATCTTGTATGACCAGAAAGCGTAATAAGGCTTATTTCTGACAACAAAGCCCTCATGTGTATGAGGAGGCATTGTTCCATCAGTTATTGTATCCCTGTGCATCTCCCTCTGTAACATATCTGCTCTATCGTTATGACCCATAAGGCGGAGATAATCATAAACAAGTGTATTCACAAATAAGCCATAACCTGTTACCCATTGTTCATCGCGCCAGTCGCTTGTGGGCTGTTGTGCAACAAGGTAGCGGTCTTCAGGACTTTGATATTCCATCCATACAAGAGCTTTTGCAACAGCTTCTTTCAGAAAATCCTTTTCTCCTGTTACCAGCCTGAAAATTCCTGTGCCAAATAAAAACAAAGGGGTAGAATCGCTTGAGCCTCTGTCTTCTTTGTCGTGAACCAGGGAAGGAATATGACCTCTTTCTGTCTGATTCTTAGCGAGTGTTTCTAACACTTCCCTTATGCTGTTAAGGAGAAGAGTATTACCTGAAACGGCGATCCCAAGAATTGAAAACATAAGATCACGGGTATATGGCTCAGGATATCCCCAACCCGCAGTTCTTGGCAAGTCGTTAAATGGGCCCCTTGCGTTATGAAGAAGAACCTCCAGCGCTCCTTTTTTTGCCTCTTCAATCTCCAGCAGTTGGCTTTTATTCATATGGATAACAGTTTAATCAAGTAAGTCCTAATTTATCCTTCATTATTTGCACGAATCGTTTTGCCACGACCCTATAGTCAAATTTTTCAACTACATGCTTTCTGGCCGCTGCTCCCATTGATTCTCTCAATGCCCTGTCGTTCATGAGCATCAGAAGATATTTAGCAATATCCTGGACATCTGCTCTATAGTCAACTGTCCGCGGCGTCCTGAATACAACCCTGTGCTCATTTTCAAAGCTTGAATCACCTCCAAGGATCACTTCGTTCGCCGATATTTTCGAGGCCACCTTTGCCATGAATGCAGTTTTTTCATGAACCAGAGTATCCAGCATTCCCATTGCATTAATACCCAGAACTGGTTTTCCGCAAGCTCCGGCTTCAACCTGGGGCATTCCGAAACCTTCAAGCCGTGATGGTGCAGCATAAATGTCGCATGCTGAGATGAGGTAAGGCATGAATTTCCGCGATACTGTGTTTGTGGCAAATCTTACATCTCTGCCTATACCAAGATCTTCTGCTAATTTAATATCTGCAATATTTTGGACCTTAGTACGGGGTTGAGGCCAGACTTTGCATATATACTTCCATTCAGGGACTTTTGAATTAATTAATGAAAGGGCCTGCATAACCTCCTGTGCTCCCTTTGACGCTGCATCTCCTCCTACTGTCAGGATCATCAGCTGTTCAGAGGATATTCCAAGACCTTCCCTTACAGCCAGTACCTTTGGATCATCCTTGCAGTATTGAATAAAAACGTCTGTATCACATCCTACAGGCAATACTTCAATCCTGTCACCACCAATCCCATCCCTGATATACATCTCCTTCACCCAGTTTGAAGTAACCAGGATCAGGGGAAGAGAGTTCAATATCTCCTGATGGTTGGCAATATATCCGTCTGCCACAAGCCATGGAACAGGCTTAACCCCGTAATACTTAGGATGAAGAACAAGCTGAGGTGTATGACCCCAGAATCCTATGCCAACTACCACGTCAGGCTGATACCATCTGTAGTACCATTCCTTCTCCTGGGCTGATTCGAGATTTACAGCTTCAGCCTCAACACCAATATCAAGAAGGCCTCTGTAAAGAAGATCTCCCTGAGTGGCCAGCCCTCCGGGGGGCGGGGGATAATCGTACAATAGCAGTACTTTCATTTAGTTATTAATTGAAAATCTTTGATTTTCACGGTTTCTGTTTCGCTCCATATTCCCTGTTCCCAGGATTAAGGGCTGTAGTTAAATGGCACTCATATTGCAAAAGATCGTCCATGGCCTCTTCAGGAACTTTATATTTCCAGAATGATTCTGAGACAGGTGTTGTTTCAGCTTCAAAGCTTCCTCTGTCAAAACCATACGTTTTGGTGATTATATTGTATTTTTTTTGCCAGATTATTTCCGACAGAGTATGAAATATATCAGCGTTCCCGACTGGTCTGGGATAATATTTTTTGTTATTGTCCTCATATGCAAAAGTCCATAGCTCGCTTGCAGACAGTTTTCCGGAATGCCATAGTTTAATAACTGCTTTGCTTATCTCCTCATGCCTGATATGTCTGGTATATTCACCACATGGGCTATGAGTTATCAATAAATCGAAATGCCATGGAGGCAACAGGTGCAGTATGGCCCTGTTTAGTTCTTCTTCATCTATTGGTCTCTGTTGAGGTCCGTCGTCAATCTCTCCCATTATTCCTTTGGATCCGTAGCAATTCAAAGCCTTGAAGAATCTGTGAGCCCGTTCCTTATCGTTTCCCCGGCAAAGACAAACGATAAATGTATTCCATTCCGGGTTGGAGAGAATTGTCCCGCCGCACCATAATGTTTCATCATCGGGATGCGCAACAATGATTGCCACAGTTTTACCATATTTCCGAATCATTTTGACTTAAAATTATCGGTGGGCAGATTATATCAAAAAATTTAAATTTTGCATAAGGTTAATATAACATGGTCACATGCTTTCGGTCCGTATCTGACCTTCCCTGGTTATTCCCGCCGGGTCGGTAATATAGTAGCCCGAAACTGTAAGGGTTTTGTTGTTTATGATCATCAGAGCAAATGATTTTGCTTCCTTTGATTCCTTACGAATTTTCACAGGAAGATCAGCCTGATGCGATCCAGCCCTTTTTCTGTATCTCTCCATTGTCAGCCTGGCCATGAGATAACTGATGGTTGATTCTGCTCCCTGATTCATATTGGCATGAGTCTCCTCCAATCCGTCATAGCAACCGCCTGTACAAGGATTGTAAATGATTTGGTTTAAACGATTACTGCCTAAAAACCAGTTAAATGCAGTTTCCAACTTCAAAAAGTATTCTTGTTTTTGAAACACCTCAAAAAATAAGCTTAAAGTCATTACTGTGTAAGCAACATCAATTGGCTGTTCTCCAAAACGACCCGGTTCCTGTCCATTTGTGAACCAGTTCCTGTTTGATATTACTTCAATACCCTTTTCATTGAATATCTGAGATAATAGGAAATCAAAAGAGCTGACAGCTATATCTTTATACAAGGTCTCTCCGGTTGAGAGAAAAGCTAACAGCATAGCCTCCGGCAGAACGCTGTTTGCATATGTAAGGTAACTCTCAAACCATTGCCACGTTCCATTCGATTCGTGCCTGTACATCTGTACCAGCCTGTCGGCCAGCAGCTTAATGAGTACAAGGTTCTCTTCTGGTTTTTTTCTTTGCTGAAAATAGTAGAGGCCTTTCAGGGCAAAAGCGATTGCTCTCGGCGAATGAATGGTTACTGCTTGCGGTAATGCCATTTCAAAAACTGATACAGCCTCCTCCGAAATATCTTCAGGGAAAAGCTCATTTTTAGAAACTATATAGCCCAGAGCCCAGATAGCCCTGCAATTTGCATCGTTTAGATTAGCTGTGTGGTTTTGTTCAGAGAAATTATTATCCTTATCAACATAATTAAAAAAGTTACCATCAGGTTGAAGACAATATCGTATAAAGCTCAAATATTTGCGTATAAATATTATGATCTTTTCATCATGTTTTATTTCATAGTAGGTGCCAAGAGCAACCAGGGCTCGTGCATTATCATCCAGAGTATACCCTGAAGTAATATCAGGCTGATTGATCTTTGAAAACTGAATTATTCCTTTATCAGTGGTCATCACTTTCAGATGATTCAGATTTATTTCCGGAAGATTATATCTGATAATGATCATATTTCCTGCAATATTTTCAAAAAGCTTTAAATGAGATACAGCGGAGTTTTCCCATACAGTTGATACAATTTTTTCAAGAGCATTTGAACTCATGTTTTTTCTCAATGAATCATCATTGAATAATTTTATCACACTTTCAGCCAGTTGTTTTGAATTGCGAAAATCAATAATGATACCGGTATCCCCTGTCAGTACTTCTTTAGCATGAGGGATAGGTGTGGAGATAATTGGACAACCACAACTCATGGCATATACAAAAGTTCCGCTCACTGCCTGATTCGGATCGCATGAAGTAAAAAGGTACATATCAGTAAGCTGCAGGAATTCAAGAAGATCCTGCAATACAACATATCTATTGACAAACCTTACATGATCGGAAAGATTATTTTTGACTATAATGGATTCAAGACTTTGCCTATAGATTTCCCCCTCGTACTTAACTACTTCGGGGTGGGTTTTCCCAATTATCAGAAATAGTACTTCAGGGTTAACCTTGATGATCTCCGGTAATGCTTCCAGTGTTGTTTCAATACTCTTTCCTGAGCTTAAAAGCCCGAATGTGGTAAGCACTTTCCGTCCGGTTAAACCGTATTTCCTTTTTAATAATTGCTTGTTTGTATGCCTTACCAGATGTGTTCCATGGGCAATAATATTTATTTTATCCGAAGGTATCCCGTAACTGTTCATTAATAATTCAGCTGAACTATATGTCATTACAATGACTGACTTACAGGCTTTCCCGATAGCTTCTATTTTAGATTTCAATTCATCATCCGGGTATGGCAATACAGTATGAAAAGCGATAATTAGAGGTTTCGACACACTATATAAAAATTCCAGGAATGCCTCTTCCTGTTGCTGGAAAAGGCCAAATTCGTGCTGGATGAGAATTAATTTAATGCGAAAGTCGTGGTTGATCTTTATTGCAAGCTTCTCGTACTCTTGAGCTGCCGATGTTTTCAAAATGAATTTAACTTCAGATGGATAGTAAAAATCAGACTCATCATTCTCAAGGGCACATACTTTTAGAGTGATTGAATTGCTGAATTTATTGTTCAATGCCTTTATCAGGTCCTGCGAATAGGTTGCGATCCCGCATACCCTTGGTGGATAGGATGTTATTACAAGTACCTCAGGTAAATCGTTCGTATCTGCGTCATTATTCATGCTTTATGGTATAAGATAAAAGTTCATTAACCAGATCAGAAAGGTTGAGAGAAGCACATGCTATAAGAGTATCTGCCGCACCGTAATAGATAAATAGCGTTCCGCCGAATGTTACAGCCCCTGTAGGAAAAACCACATTATTAACTTCACCTTTTAATTCCCAATCGTACTCCGGGGTAAACAGAGGATATGGTAACCTTGCAATCTCTTTTGAAGGATCTTCCATATCGAGTAATGCAGCACATGCAGAATAAATGTACCCCTTTTCGGTTTCCTGGACTCCGTGATAGATCAGCAGCCATCCCTTGTCTGTTTCAATTGGAGGACAACCGCTGCCGATATAGCTCAACTCGTGAGGATATTCTGGATCGAGAACAATGTGATCCTGCAGATTATTGAAATAGTCTTTCCAGAATTCCCTGGTGAGATCTCTGATATTGTTTACTGATACAATCTGTATCCCCGGTCGAATCCTGTGCAGGAATACCAGCCGGCCATTGATCTTCCTGGGGAAAAAGACCACATTCTTATCCCACAGCTTCAGTCTTTTCTCAGGATCTGCCCTGAGGGAGTAGAACTTCTGGTTACGATAATATCTCTCATTTACTTTGCCTGCAGATTCTGCAAGGGAAACAAATTCAGCATAGGTTATCGGAGGAACTATTATTCCTTTTTTTTTGAAATCCACCAGGTTTTTTGAAGTAGCTAATGCTCCCTGAGCATTGGTCCCGTCATACCCGGTATATGTCATAAAGAACAAATCATCAATTTTAACTATCCGGGCATCTTCAACACCATGTGATTCATATTCGAATTCAGGTATCATCAAAGGCTTATCCCATCTTTCAGCGATTGTAAGCGGTCCGTCAAGCCTGCAATAACCTATACTCGAATGGTTACCTGTTTGGACAGCCCTGTAGAAGAGATGAACGCTGTCACCTTCACGTATAACTGCAGGATTCAAAACTCCTTCATTTTCAAATTCAAGGTTGGTCCTCTTTAATATGATACCCTCCTTTTTAACTTTTATCATTTCGATTTTTTTATTCCTTTAAAATTTACAATGATCTTGAGGATGGGCGGCATGCTGTCTCCTAAAAGAAACCCCCATGGTTTAAGCGGTTCAATATGGTCGCAGATAAGCTTGACGATCGCAAGCAACGGTATGGAAAGGAACATTCCCGGTATCCCCCACAATGTATTTCCAGCAATTACTACCACAATAGCGAAGAGGGCATTGATCTTGACCTTTGACGCCACAATTTTGGGAACGATATAATGATTGTCTACCAGTTGAATTAAATAATAGATCACCAGGATGTACAGTGCATAGACCGGTGAAGATTTTGTAGCCAGTGCAACCGCTATCGGCAAAGCTACTGCTACCACTCCTCCGATGTAGGGAATAACGTTGAGTAATGCCCCTATAATACCAAGGAGGAACGCATATTCAATTCCTAGAATCAAAAGCGCAGCGGTTTCAAGGGTGGCCATAATGCACGCTTCAATGACCAGACCTATAAGGTACCGCTGTATAACCGTTTTTATCTGCGAAGCAATTTCACTTGCCTTATCCCTGTTTTCAATACCAAAAAGTCTTCTGATAAACTCAATCAAAATGGGTTGGTAGTAAAGTATAAGGAATATGTATACTGGTATAAGGAAGAGTACAACTAATGCGCCTCCAAGAATGACAATCGTTTTACCGATCGCTGCGGTGCTGAAAGTGATAAGATCACCACGGGTTTTTGCAATCCATTCAGATATCTTATCAGGGTTAATATCAAAATTATTTGAAATCCAGGCTATGGCCTGATTGGAGAAATTGGAGAATTTTTCGACCAGTACAGGCCACGAATCGCTGAAGCGGCTTATCTGTGAAATCAACAGTGCTCCAAAGGCAACGATCACCAGAAAGGTGAGAAAAATCGTAATTATTATTGCAACTACCCTGTTTATCTTCAGCTTCACAAGAAAGTTCACAAAAGGATGAAGGACGATTGCAATGATTACAGCAAAAACCAGCGGTACAATTATACCTCTTCCTATATATAAAATCGATGTGACAGCAATCAATCCAAGGAGTATAATTGTCACTTTTGCATATAATGGCAATTTTGATTTTTCACTTTTCATTGTTCTTCAGGCTTATTTCATTTGAGATGTAGCATTCTTCCCTTTCCTCCTTTGCCTTCAATTAAGTTACATAGGAACAAAGAACAGGCTGTGAGCTTCTTAAATATTTTTGTCTGTTCTGAAAGAGATAAATTATTTTCTGAAGAAATATCCCATAGCCAAACCCAGTGAGGGTCCGAGTAATTTATTAATCAGAAATGAAGGGGAAACAACTTTCTTAAGTGCATTCCTTATAAGGTTGACCGGCCTGAAAACCTCATAAGTATCAGTGAATTGCCTTTTCAATAGCTCCCAATTCGCTGCCTGTTCATCTTCGAGCGTTTTAATTGCATTCCGAAGTCCTGCGATAGTAGTAATATTTGACATGACCATTTATTTGAGAAGCATCTTAATAAAATAATTACCGACAATACCTTTGAGCCCTTTATGCATAAAAAAGTGCAAAACAAATCCGCAGATCCCGTAAAATCCTGCAACTATCAGAAGTCCGTAAAAGGTCTTACCGAGTATATCCCCCAGCCAGAAAGCCAGCCCGAGGCTCAGAAAGAACATAAAGGATACGATTAATATAAATACAGCAGAATTAGTGACTAATGAAGATGCGACATCTGATATTTTTTCTACGGATCTTAGCCTAGCTAAATCAATACCTGTTTTACTGTAGGTTACTGCCTTTTCAAACAGCAGGTCCAATGACTTAAGAATTTCATCCATTGTTGTTAATGTTTTCAGTTTAATTTACTTCGGATTCACTTTCTGATTCACAGAAAGATCCTTTAATATGGTCAGGAGGAAAACTGTCTCGGTCATTGATGTCAGACTGAATTTCATTCTTTCATTAATTGCCAGGTGCTGATCTGCTGAAAGAGTCATTGTTTTTTCATGGCTCTGAAAGTTCAGTCTTCCCTCTATCACCTGCAGAATAACCTTGTCTTTTGAATGAAAAGAGATGATCTCGGTCCCTTCGTGCAAAGCAGTCAGAATGACCTCTTTGCCCGGGCTCCTAAGAAGTATCATTGAGCTTAGCTCGCCATTCTCCCATGCACGGCCATGTTTCATCCTTTCAATTAAACCAGGGATCCCGAAGGTAAATAATGAGGAATCGACTGGACTGCTATCCCGTGAATTAAACGATGTTGAGTAAATTGTTTCGGTTTCCATGTTTTAATAGAATTCAGGATATCCGGTTACCTCCATTGTACAGAAATTTCAGGCAACAGATGTTTTTGCATCCTTATTTTTTCCACCTGTTTTTGTTTTCACTTTCTCCGCAATGTCTGATACTTCTTCCTTGACATCAGCGAATTTTTCCTTGAATCCGGTGATTAACTCATTGAACTTTTCAGTCAGCTCCTCTGCATAATCCTCTCCTTTCCTGGAGAACTTTTTACGCGTTTCAGAACCTTTGTCCGGTGCAAAAAGGACTCCAAGCAATGCACCGGCTGCAACACCTGCCAGTAAGGCCAATAATACTTTTCCTGAACTCATGATAGTGGTTTTAAATTTTGTTAATAATCAGATAATGAAAAATCCAGCTTTTTCATCCACTGGAGTTTTATTATTAAAATACAAAGATAGGCCTGCCCCAGCCAGATATCTTTACACGATTCAGTGAAAATGTTACATGATTCACACATTGGAAGTCGGGAGTCGGCCACTTTCGCCCCTCCGTCGCTGAAGCTATGGAGCGTAAGCGACGAAGCACTTTCCTACATCTTCTCCATATACCAGCTCAGTGCCTTTTCAATTTTTTGGTAGTGGAATATGGTGGTAATGGCTTTTTGAATGCGTAAAAAGGCAGTTTCACTTTTGACAAAATAATCAAAAGCCTGGTGCTTCATACAATTTACAGCCACTTCAATTTTATCCTGGGATGAGAGTATAATTACAGGAATAAGGGGATTAGCCGTTTTGATCCGGTCAAGTGTTTCAAGTCCGTTTATTGCTCCTTTTTCAACTCCGTCAAGATGGTAATCCAGAATAACTATATCCGGATTAAGCGATATATTTTTAAGACATAGCTCTCCTGTTTCAAAAGTTCTGATGTCAGATCTGGTATTTTGCGAAAATTCGATCTCCAGTGACTTTAAAAATACCGGATCATCATCGACAAGGAAAAGCAGTACGCTTTTTTCTAAGGTCATAATCTGTTTTTTTCAATTATTCTATACTCTTCTTTTAATTCCATGCAGGCCTGAGAGCAAATGGCATCAACCTTGTGAATTAATCCTTCAATCTCATCAAGGTGCTTCCCTGAGGCTGCGTATTCCTGGATTTTTACTGCCATATTTTCAAAATCCTTATTCATTCCCATTATTGAAAATGAAGGGATCATTTTATGAACTGCACTGTACATTGACTTCCAATCCTTTTCTTTCAAGCTTTGTTTCATTTTGACAATTAAGGACGGGGTTTGTTCCAGGTAAAGTCCGATCATCTCCATCATTAACTCCGGATGTGTTTTTGTACGTTTGTATAAATATGTCAGATCAACACATTTTGACCGGGCTGCTGACTGATATGAAGCAGTATCTCCCACCGCAACATTTTCATTTCCCCTGACGGATGATTGTTTCTTGAATAATTCAACTATTTTCCTGTACAACAGTCTTTCATCAACCGGTTTTGAAATGTAATCATTCATACCGACAGCTTTGCATTTTTCAAGGTCGACTGTTGTTACGTCGGCGGTCAAAGCGATGATTGGAATATGAGAATTCATCTGATTACGTATAAACCTGGTTGCTTCAAAGCCATTCATTTCCGGCATCTGAAGGTCCATTAAAATAATATCGTATGATTTATGCTCCATTTTTTCAATAGCCACTTTTCCGTTATCAGCGATATCATGTTCAAATCCAAAATCATCAAGAAGTGTCTTCATAAGCAACTGATTGATCACGATATCCTCAACAACAAGTACTTTTAAGTTCTTAATGTCTGTATCCAGTTCAACAATCTCTTCTGCCAGTTCTTCAGCAACATTTGTTTTCTGAAATGGCAGAATGAAACTAAACGTAGAACCTGCTTTTGGTTTACTTACTACAGTTATTGTCCCGCCCTGCGATTCAACAAGTTTTTTTGCAATGGCAAGTCCAAGTCCTGTTCCTCCGTACAATCTTGCTGTTTCGCTTGATGCCTGCTGAAAATTTTCAAAAATATGGTCAATCTTTGCTTTTGCTATCCCGATCCCGGTATCCTTCACTGCAAATTCAATTATCACACTCTCCTGATCTTCTGACAGTAACTGAACGCTAACCTCAATTTCACCTTCGTTTGTGAACTTGACAGCGTTGCTCACAAGGTTCAATACGATCTGATGAAGACGGACCGGATCACCAACCAGCATGGTTGGTATTCTGTGGTCATATTTCTTTATCAGCCTCAGGTTTTTTTCCTGAATTTTGGTTTCGAACACATGGATCATGGCTGAAATTGATGTTGCCATTTTGAAGGCGATCTTTTCAAAAATCATTTTCCCCGCATCCACTTTAGCCAGATCAAGAATATCGTTGATCAGAACAGTCAACGCATCGCCGCTTAGTTTGATCGCAGTCAGATATTCCTTTTGCTTTTCAGTTAAATCAGTCTTCAGAAGCACTTTGGTAAATCCCAGGATCGCATTCATAGGTGTCCGGATCTCATGGCTCATGTTGGACAGGAACTGTTGTTTCGATCTGACAGCATCTTCAGCGATCAATGTGGCTTTTTCAGCCTTGTTTTGTGCTTCTTCGGCAATTTCTGTCGCTGATTCAGCATGTTCCTTTGCCTCTATCAGCTCTGCTTCAATTCTATTATGATCGGTTATATCCCTTGCCACGACAACCACTCCTAATACCTTACCATACTCATCCTTATATACCGAACCATTAAACAAAACGTCGGTAAGCTTACCATCACGGATTGTTAAAGGGAAATCTGCGACAAATCCTTCAGCAAATATCTGTCTGTATATTTCACGTGCCTTTTCAGGTTCTGTGAAATAGTCAAAGAAATCAGTGCCTATCAGATTTTCGCGGGTCTTCTCTGTTATTGTAACAGAAGCATTGTTCATATCTGTAATTTTCCCTTCCGGACTGATTGTAAACAGCGGATCAAGACTTGCCTCTATAAGGCTCCTGGCATAACGCGATTCCTGTCTTCTTAATGCATCCATGGTGATGATTTATTTTTTTAATACTATTTATCTGACTGCTGAAAATCCAAAATCCAATCTTCTGTTCTTAAGCTATCCTCAGGCTTCCAGAATTGTTTGTTGCCTTTTTTCCTTCAGGCTTCTGAAGTGAGATGGTGTAAGCCCGGTGGATTTCTTGAATTGACTCGACATATGTGCAATACTGGAGTAATGCATTTTCCATGCTATTGCAGACAGGCTGAGCTGGTCATATACTATTAATTCCTTTACCTTTTCTATTTTATAGGAAATAAGGAATTTTTCAAGAGTTGTCCCCTGTACTTCTGAAAAAAGGCTTGCCACGTATGTGTAATCGCAATTCAATCTTTTGCTTAGATAATCTGAGAAATTAACCTTTGGTAAATCATCCTCATTGTTTACCATTTCAATAATTGCATCTTTTATTCTTTCAACCATTACAGCTTTCTTATCCTCCATCAGTTCCAGCCCTGATTTGAGCAAAGCGATTTTTATCTGGTCGCGTTGTCCGGCTGAAATATCCTCCATAATATCCACTATTCCCATATCAACAAAAATGAAATGCAGTCCGAGTTTCTTCAACTCCTCTTTTACTGCAATTTTGCAGCGCGGGCTTACCATATATTTGATATATAGCTTCAATCCAGGAAAAATGAATTTAAAATCTTATGAAATACCCACTTAAAAATCAGTCAGGACAATTAACGAAAACTGGTTCCTGACCATGGCAGAAAGATATTGCTAAATGGCTGTAAATGAATTACACAATTATGTAAGAAAGTTACATAATTCACACATCCCCCAGGGCAATGCGTCTTTTGTGCTTCAGGTTTTTGAAGTGTGACGGTGTAAGACCAGTCATTTTTTTAAACTGGTTTGAAAGATGGGCTACGCTGCTATAGTGAAGTTTATATGCTATTTCGGTAAGATTAAGCTCGTCATATACTATCAGCTCTTTAACCTTTTCAATTTTGTGTGTAAGGTAAAAATTTTCAATTGTAGTCCCTTTAACTTCAGAAAAAAGATTGGCAAGGTAAGTATAATCGTGATCGAGCTTTCTACTGAGGTAATCTGAAAGATTAACTTTGATCTGTTCATCAGTATAATGGACCAGTTCAATAATAGAGGTTTTTATTTTTTCAACAAGTATGCTTTTATTATCGTCCATCAGTTCCAACCCGCTTCTTCTCAGACCAGCTCCCAGGCTTGCGAGTTGTTCCGGAGAGATATCTTCCATAATCTCGGCCTCCCCAAGGTTGACAATAATGTAATGCAGCCCGAGTTTTTCAAGCTCGGATTTGACCGTCATCTTGCAGCGGAGGCAGACCATATTTTTAATATAGAGTTTCAATCTGTTCAGAAATGATGGTTAAATAGCCTCTGAAAGATAAAGATATGCAATATTTTGTTACCGCCGATAACCTGATCACGTTTAGAGGGACTAGTCTTCGCGTCCGCCGTCCGCGTGTCGCCGAAGCTTCAGCGGAGGCACAAGCTTTACGCGAAGGCGGATTAAAACAAAAAGCCTGGTACAAAAGTACCGGGCTTTATGTTTTGCTATAAGGAATTCTGGATTCCTGATAATCTATAACGGATTTGTAACAGTATTCTGATCAAGAACGACAGCAGTCTGGGCAAGCGCCCTGCCATTCATGGATGCTCCTGTCTGTAAAGTAATACCTGTCTTCGACAGGATAATTCCTTCAAAGTGAGAGGTTGTCCCCAGGGTAACTTGTCCAGCTACCTGCCAGAAAATGTTCTTGGCCAAAGCACCACCGCTCAAGGTAATGTTTTTAGCAGAGCTCTCAGTAAGGTTCCCGGCAATCTGGAAGATCCAGACATCGGTTGCACTTCCCGAAATTGTAACATCTGACGGTATTGTAACATTGTTCGTCCATTTATAAAGACCGGGTGAAAGAGTTTTCCCGCCAATATTACCGGTGTATAATTCGAGAAAATCCGGAGTAGGCCGTCCTGCGGCATCGGTATAAGCAGTAAGCATATTATTTACAGCTGTTGTCAGGTTAACCGGAGTTGGTGACACCATGTCGGCTGCATAAACATTTCCCGTTACCTGCGAGGAGGTGGCATGTCCGGTTGCATTTATAAGTGCAAATCCTGTAATATAAGATGTGGCAGCGGGACTAAGGCCTACATCTCCGGTAAGTGCTGAAATTGCGATATTAGTGATTTCTGTTTTAGCCAGGATCAGATAATTGATTGCAGACCCAAGATTTACTACTGCCATGGCTGATGAAGTGCCTCCTGTTGTGAAACTCCATATGGCGTTGGATGCAAGTGAATTACCTGTGAGAGTTTTTGCCCCGGTAGTCACTGTAGCTGTATATACAGTGTTTGCGTCAAGCACATTTGTCGGTGTGAATGTTGCAGTATTTCCTGAATAAGTTACTTCTCCGGGAACCGCATTCGAACCCTGCATCAAAGTAAATGTCGATGCATTGATTGTTGCCGGATCCATTGCTTCGCTGAAGGTAAAAGCGATTGCCTGGTTTCGTGGAACGCCAGTTACATTTTGCTGCGGATCCATTGAAGTTGCTGTAGGACTTGTGCCGATATCCTGTTTTTTACAACCAGCCATTAATGCAATCAATAGCAATGCCATGATTGGGAACACTTTTTTTAATTTCATTTGGTATATATTAAATGTTGATTAATTTTTACAGGGCAAAGGTGAGAACAAGCAGATCGACAAGTGTTATATAACAAATTAAATAAGTTATATAATTCACACATCTTAAATATGTTACTTATATAGCATATCTAATTATAAAAATCGGCGACACTGCAATTGAAAAACGACAGATGAATACCTTCGTCTGGAATGAAAAACTTCAGGCTGGATAGTCCCGTTTTTATTTGGGAAGACCAACAGCTTCTTCAAATGCCCTTACAAACCTCATAAGAAAGGTCGAATAGTCATCCTGTTGAACATAATTATTAGCCTCATCAGGAGTGGAATGGATATCTTCAAAATGATAATCTGAAGAGTATTTTCGTATGGCGGACCCGGCAAAATCAAATCGCTCGCCATTAATCCTGTTATAAAAATACCAGCCCTTTTTCTTGTGAGTCTTTAAAATTTCAGCGCCGAAAAGGTCATGAATTAAAAGTGAAACAGCGCCATTCTGATCATTTACAAGGGTACCGGATATCTGTCCTTGATCATTATCGAAAGACCAGATATGCTTCAAAGCCTCCTGTACATACATCCTGTTAAACATTTTTCTTTTTTTAAAAGTTAATTAATTTTCAGATTTAAATGATCCATACATTTTAGTTATGTGGACCGCAATTTAAACGGGTTTAGTTCTGATGTAAGCTCCAATAAATGAGATTGTCTGACCCTGATATGATATCAGGAGGCCTTCTCCTGGCAGTTCATTTACCCATTGGACTGATAATAAAAACTCAAAGATCTTATAGTTTTTTGGAAGGAAGAAAATAGACGACTCCACCGATGCATATTACTGCTATACCAACCAATGGAGACCAGGCCAGGTGGTGTGGTTTGTTGCTCATTATTTTGACTGTTCCTATGTCCACGACTTTCTCACGGGTGAAGAAAGTTACGGCTGTAAAAATCGTTAATCCCAGCCCGATTATAATGAGGAAGATAGCGGCTTTTTTCATTTGATCATTTTTATAAATTATATGTATGAAAGATAAACTAAGTCATGATAAAAAAGTTACATGATTTTTTATAAAAGTTACATGATTCACACATTTTCAGGTTGTTGACTTAATCCGGGATAAGCAGGAACCATGGGAAAAAAGCTTCACTCAACGTAACGACTAAATCAGTAATTGGTTTTAATAATATTTTAAAATAACCAGGTTAGCATTTGCATCACTCATTACTTCAGCATTTATTCTTTCTTAAAATTCTGATTCATAAAGACGCAACTTGTTTTTCAAAGCAGTAATTTCATCCTGTAAATCATTTATTCTCAGTAATAAATGATTGATTGTCTCAATACCTTCAAGGTTAATTTCAAACTCGTAATAAAAGCGGATAAATTTCTCTAATTGTTTTAGCTGAGCAGGATCAATATACCCTGTTTCTCTGATAGTTGAAATTTCTATCAAACCATTTTGCTGTAATGAGCTAATGAATGAAGCCTCAATATTGTGGTGGGTACAGAACTCATTTACAGCTATTAAATACTCTGTCTGCATTATTTATGATTTAAAAATTACGACTCCGATAATTCAGTAAATAGCTTTCTTTGTTTTTCAGTTAAATTTGTTGGAATCCTGATTGAATAGGTTACAAACAGATCTCCAAAGCTCTCTTCATGTTTATACTCCGGGAATCCTTTCCCCTTTAATTTTACTTTAGTCCCATTTTGTGTTTCAGGTTTTACCTTCAATTTAACCTTCCCGCTTAATGTATCAATTGTGATTTCACCGCCCAGAACAGCTGTGTACAGATCCAAATCTATTGTAGCGTATAAGTTATTTCCTAATCGTTTAATCCCTGGATGATTTGCTATTGAAAACGTGATATACAAATCTCCATTCGGACCACCATTTAGTCCCTGCCCTCCATATCCTGGTATTTTTATTGTTTGTCCGTTTTCTATTCCGGCCGGGATTGTAATTCTTATGTTTTTCCCGTTGACCGTTAAAGTTTGTTTATGGGTTTTAAACGCCTTGTTCAGGTCGAGATGTAATTCTGCATTGTAATCTTCGCCTCTGAATTTAACCTGACTGTTTCTGCCAGTGCCAGGAGCCCCCCCAAACATAGATTCAAAAAAATCTGAAAAATCGCCTCCGGATCGCCCCCCTGAGTACCTTCGTCCCTGGTACTCTGATGATTGTTCCTGTTGCTGTTGTGCCTTTTCAAACTGGTCGGCATGCTGCCAGTCTTTTCCGTGTTGGTCATATTTTTTACGCTTTTCAGGATCGCTTAGTACTTCATTCGCCTCATTGATCTGCTGAAAATTCTTTTTAGCATCCTTATCATTGGGATTTAAATCAGGGTGATACTTTCTGGCTAGCTTCCGATAGGCATTTTTAATATCCTTTTGGGTAGCCGATTTATTAACTCCCAATGTTTTATAGTAGTCTATGAAAATCATCGATCTCTTTATTGTACAGATAAAGGTTTTTGAAATGAAATATAGTTAAATCAACTTTTTCAGTGATCCTGATTTTTAATCCTGCTCGATGGGATCTTGTTGTCCATTTAACAATGCCATTTTAGCTTTAACTGCATCTTTCTTTGCCTTCGTAAAGTGAGACGTAGCATTTTTTGCCTTTTTTGCAGAATACATTGTTTCTGCCATCCATACTTTTACAGCCTTGGTCAAAAGTGTGTCATCCATTGGAGTCATTTTTTAGTTCTTAAAATATTAAAGAAATAACAGTAATAAGTCTTTTGATTAATGGGGTGATTAAAACTACATCCAGCCGATTATTTTTTTCTCCTGGATGCAACCAACCCCAGCACAAAGCCAAGACCTAAACTTATAAGCAGCTGCGGCCAGATCCAATTCGCCAGGCCCATTGTTCTGTTTCCGTGTATCATTCCCCTTACCCATGGCCCGCCACCCAACATAAAGAAAGCTGCTACTATTACAACAAACACTATAAAATAGAGTGTTTTATTTGTTAATGTAATTTTTTTTGTACTCATGATCTTCTTTTTATCTGTTTAATCTATTCCAAACTATTTTGATTCAGTATGTGAATTCCCCTATTGGTCAAACAGACTGAACCGCTTACCCGGAAGATGAATTATTTATCTGAGGAGTTTGAAATCTTTCAGATTAAAACCGTCTTCATTATCATTAGTTATCTTTCGTGAATTATAGTAATAAAGATTCCCGTCAAGGTCAAAGATCATCTCAAAGCATTTCCCTGCAGCAGTATTTTTATTCGGACCAACATGAAAATGAAACAATGCGTTTGTGGGGTTTGAGAGGAGCTCCTGCTGTATCTCTTCCGCAGTAATAAGTTTTACATAGTACGGGTAAGCTGTTTTAATTTTCTCTGGTGAATTTGCATTTGTAGCCATCATTTCTTTGTTGAACAGTAATACCTTGTCTTTGAAACCAGTCGTACTATTGTAATACTTCAACCCTTTTAATGAAATGATAAATCGATCTTCCTCAAGATTTAAAACATGCTTCTGCATGAATTTAACAATTGCAGGTATCACATACTCATAATCGGTTAAGTTGTCGTCGATATAAGAGAGTGGGATGCTGCATAATTCAGGCATTCTGGTCAGGTTTGATGAGGCATCTCCAAGTACAAGGCTAATGTAATTATAGCTTACGCCGCCTGGGTCTTTATCAAAGACAGCTTTCATCAATACCAAAAAAGAGTACTTCGAATCAAACCGGCGTTTATCAAATGTTGGCTGGTCAATAAACTCAAATTCAGTTGCTTTCCAATATTTCTGAACAGCATCTTTTATATACATATCATAAGAAATGCTTCCGGTTCCAAGGACTATACATGTCTTTGAGTTTTTAAACATACCTATTTGCTTCATTGATGCCAATGGAGGGATAGCCGAAGCTCCCAGACTTAAGAATCCAGCAAGAAGAATGAAAATAAGCCTTTTTAATGTTGTCCTGGCCGAAAATTCAGTTATTGCATGGGCAGATAATACTTTCCCTAAGATCATGATTTTTGTTTATTAATGGTTTATAATAAAATAATCAGCAGTATTATGATAGTAATTAATGCACCTGCCGAAATGTACACCCCACCTTTAATTTCTCTGATCCTGTGGTTTATGGACTTTACTTCTTTTCTCAAATTTCTCTTTTCTGAGGATTTCAGTTCTGCCTTATTCATCGATTTTATTTCATCCAGCCTGAGTAATAAAGTTTTAGCTTCTGAAGGGCTTGCTGCGGCTGAAGAATAAGGTTTGGTAATACTTGCCGCATTTGATTGAAGCGGAATTAACCTTAATGACAACATATTGTCTTTAAAGAAAAAATGATCTTTTCTATTTTCTTGGTTTGTATGAACAGTTGATTTGAAATAATATTTGAAATACTATTGGAACAACTTTTTGCCCTGAATGACCCTGAGAATTACCGCAACCAGTGCAATAACAAGAAGTATGTGTATTATACCTCCGAGGCTGAAAGCAAAATATCCGATTGCCCAGGCAATTAGCAGGATTACTGCTATGAAATAAAGTAGATTTCCCATGATCGTGATTTATTAAGTTTGTGAATCAGTTTTATATAGCAAAGATATGTCTCGCTATTACCGGAATCTTTATATTATTTCTGGAATATGTTACATCATTCACACATTATAACAAGTACTTAGAATGAGCCGGAGTTTGAATGGAAGACCGCTCTGACCAGGTGAAGCGAGCCTATCCTGATTAAAAGTCCCGCCGAATTCGTACCTGATGTCTTCTTACCACATAGAAGTAGATTCTGCCAATCTAAAACTTCATAGGAATAAATGATATGCACAAAATAAAATGCGTTGTCGTTACTTGAAATCTATTTAATATAACCTTTTTTTTACTTAGATGCCAAAGTGATAAAAAACATTGTACCTTGTATGAATTGCTGGCTGCAGAAGAATCCGAAACAAGCTTGGAATGGAAAGGTATCTTAGAAAACTGATCTCGGAGGGTGAAAACCAGAAACTGGATTTTAAATACTGTATTTCCGATTCGAGGAAAATAGCCAGGACCCTTTCTGCATTTGCCAATACTGACGGTGGGAAGCTTCTTATCGGTGTACGCGACAATGGAAGTATTGCCGGTGTGAGATCGGATGAAGAGTACTATATGATCGAAACGGCTGCCAGTCTCTTTTGCAGACCTGAGATCCCCGTTGAAATCAGGCAGCATGTAGCTGACGGCAAAACTGTACTGGAGGTGGAGGTGAACAAGGGTGAGAACAGGCCATATGAGGCTAAGGGTGAAGACGGTAAATGGAAGGCCTATTTCAGGAAGGGTGATCAAAACCTGCTTGCCAACGGTGTTCTGCTTCACCTCTGGAGGAAAAAAGAGAGAAAAACTGGCGTTCTTATAAGGTTCGGAAAAGCCGAAAAGATCCTCATGGAGCATCTGAAGAACAATGGGTCGATCACTTTATCAGCCTTTAGAAAAATGGCAAAGATCCCTTCATTCAGGGCAGAGAAGATAATTGTCAACCTTATGTTATGCGATATTCTTGAAATGGAAGCCTCGGAGAAGGGGTTCCGTTATGTTCTCAGCCAGAAGGCAGCTGCAGAGGATCTGCCAGGGAACTCTCCCCGGCAGCAAAAATGAATCTCACAGAAGAAGCTATTCTGTCCGTAATCCCATCACAAGTATATCGTCGATCTGGGGTGAATGGCCCATCCAGTCTTTCAGGTTCTGATCAAGAAGCTCTTTCTGTCTGTTCATCGGATAATCCTGGATATCAAGGATCAGTTTCTTGAAATTTTTCTTCATGAATTTCCTGCCGTGCTCGCCTCCAAACTGGTCAATATAACCGTCGGAGAAGAGGTAATATGAAATTCCCTTCTCAAGGTTCCAGTCGTAGAAGACAAATTTCTCATTCATCCTTGAAGATATCCCGATAGGCATCTTGCTTGCGTATATCGTTTCAAGCAGGTATTTGCCGTTTGACATCGAGCCGTCGGGCATTTCCATATCTTCATCATGGAAAATCCTTGTCTCCTCTTCGGTCATTTTTCTGACCCTGAAGCATGGATTATAAGCACCTGAAAACTCGATCCGTGAGACATTGAAGTCGATCACCAGCAGGGCCATATCCATTCCATCCTTGGCCTCATCGTCTCCTCCGGATTGCTTAAGGGATTCCGTGACATGAAGCCTTAGTTCGCTCAGGATCTGGTCTGCCCTCGGGGATCCTACCTTATCGATGATCTCATCGAGGAATGACATGCCGAGAAGACTCATAAACGCACCCGGAACCCCATGTCCTGTACAGTCGGCGGCAACTATGTACAACCTCTCCCCCTTTTTTGTCATCCAGTAGAAGTCACCGGAAACAATATCCCTTGGCTTGAAAAGAATAAAATAATTTTTCAGGTTTTCCTTAAGGATCGCCTCCGAAGGGAGAAGCGCCATCTGAATCCTGCTTGCATAATGAATGCTCGACTCAAGCTCCTCCTTTTGTTTTACCACCACAGCGGTTCTTTCAGCAACGATCCCTTCGAGTCTTATATTTTCATTCTTGAGCTTCCTGGTGTAAGCCATTATAATGACTATAATAAGCACCACAAAACCAATGAAATAAAGGATGATCATTACTGTCGTAAAATACCATGGCTTAAGGATATTGAACTCATAGCTGGCCTCTTTTGATTCGATCCCTGTTGCAGTTCTTGCCTTGATCCTGAAAGTATATTTTCCAAAAGGCAGATTTGTATAATCCTTGTAAAATACCTTTTCCCATTTTGACCAGCTTTTGTCGAAGCCGTCAAGCTTATAACTGTAGAGTGTCGATTCTTCATCGACATAGAATGGCATTGTCCAGGAAAAGGAGACAGAATTGTAGTTGAACTTTATTTGCGGGATTGTTTTTGCCCTGTTATCCAAAGATGCAACATTTTTTCCATCAGGCAGAGTCCTGAAAAAAGTACTGTTCATTAAAAGTGAATCGCCGCCGATCACAATTTTGGTCAAAAGAGCACTTATCTCAGGTTTCGGATAGAAGATCTTATTCTTATCAATAACATATACGCTCTTTGATTTGGACATCCAGTATTTGTTTTCGAAATACTTAAAATCGCCTTTGTCAACATCCGGAAGCAGGTTCAGGGGTCCTTTGTACATCTTTAATCCTGTCGAGTCTTTTCTGAAAAGTATTTCACGGATCCGGTCTTCAAGCGTAGCCAGCCAAAAGTCGCCGTCACTATCCTGTGTAAGGTCCCTGCAGTTAATATCTTTTGAATAACCTCCGACCAGTTCATCATATAGTACCCACTGGTGGTTCTCATTATTGAATCTGAAAAGGCCTTTTGCAGTTGAGGCCACAATGTCCCTTTTTATCTTAGAGATGGCATTTATTGTTGTTTCGGGAAGACCATCCCTTGATGAGAATTCAGTCGGTACTGTATCATTTGCAGCCAGGCGTAAAATGCTGGTGGGGTTTGCCGTAAATATAAAAACATCACCTGCTTCATTTTCGACCATGGAAGAAATATTGCCCTTGATTACCGACTTTACTTGCTTTATGAAACTCCAGTCCTTTCCATTATATTCTGCAATAACGATTCCCTTGGTCTCCATGCCAAGATAAAACCTATCAGGGAATTTTTCAGATTGCAGAATTGATCTGATTGAGAGTATACTTTTCTTAAAATCTGCAGTGTACTTCATAACTTCGTCAACCTTTAAAATACTCCCGTTGCTGAATAACTGATAAAGACCCAGTTTGGATCCAGCCAGAAGAAATTTCTTATCACCGAATTTCCCGATATTCAGAGGATATACTTCAAGGTTAATATTTGCCACTCTCCTGAATGCCATAATGCCATTACTATTTAAGTAGCTTCGAAAAAGGCCATTGTCAGATGAAAGGAAAACCGAACCATCAAAATAAGCCACGCTGTTAATACCTCCAATGGAACCTGTTCTATCAGAAATTTCGGTATAGGGAATACCTACATAGGCTTTGGAAATATTTCCAAGAGTAGCAAACCACAATTCCGAAGAAGGATTTTCACCAATATACATGGTCATAATAGCATTATCTGCCATATCAGTGGTCATATTGTCCCACTTCCCAATGAACTTGTGGTCCTTATCGATAATAAAAATTCCGTCCTGGCCAGTTCCAAGAAGCCGTTCCCCGGTATGAAGATCAACCGAGGTGTACAGAAGGGCTGATTTCAGCTTATCATTTAGGAGCGGGTCAAGAACTGTGGTTGATACCTTGCCGGTCGTAAGATCAAGAAGGAATACTCCATCAGTATAAGTTCCGATAAACAGACTATTTTCCTTCTCCGGCATAATCACTGTGCTCCACTTCATGCTGAAGAATTCACCTCCGGGGAGGCGGACCGGTTTGTCTTCCTTGAGTTCGTAAAGTCCAGAAATATTATCAGATAAGACTATTCTGTTATTGACATTTACCATTCTTATAACCTGCATAAGGCCAAAATTCCTCAGGTTGACATATTTCACGCTGTCTTTAGCCGGATCATAAATGAATAGAGACTCCTGGCTCTGAAAATAGATCAATGAACCCTTTGTAATGATCGAAAAGATCTGTCCTATCGTAATGTTTTGTTTTGACTTATTCTGATCCTTCTTCATGTTGAGCGTACTATCGGGAGCAGGTTTATCAAACCGGCTTGAGATCGAAACATATTTCAAGGATCCATTTCCTTCAGGTTGAACAAAACCAAATTCTTCAGCGCCTCCGGCATAGATAACGCCATCATTAGCTACACACAGAACCCTGACAAGCGCCTCTTTCCTGACCGGGATCACAGACCACCTGTGCCCATCGAATCTGATTATGCCTTTGGTTTCGGAGGCAAAATAAAGGACGTTGGTTTTATCCTCCACAATGCTCCAGTTATAATCATAAGCCTGCGTTACCTTAGTATTATAGTTTATAATAGCAGGAACTCCCTGTTTATTTAACTGGGCAAGAACGCTGGCTGATAGCAGAATTGCCAGAATTATTAAGAAGATCCTCTTCATGGCCTGTTTTGGTTATTTAATATGAAAGAAACAGCTATAAATTTACGAATCTTATTGCTTTGGTCAAATTATTTCTCAGGACTTTCACTTTCTCTTCATTTTTTGATAAATTGGCAGAAGAATTTAGGTTATAGCGTTGAGTGATTTACACTGATGCTTCTCAAAAAGGGTAAGTTTGCAACATTATTGGTTTTCCTGATCTTATCCGTATCATTATACGGACAACAGGGAAATAGTTTCAGATACCATTTAAATGGTAATCTGAAATCTGGTTATGTTGTATCTGCTGACCATGCCCTCACCATTAATTATTCGGTATCAGAACTTGATATTCAAAGCATTACAAATTCATCAGGCGTTTATTACAGGATATCGATACCCGGTCATAACAATTCATCAGAGACTGGGAAACCGGAGCTTCCTGTTTTTAGCAGGCTGATCATAATACCCGGGAACAGTCAGGCTGTTGTTTCAATACATGATGTAAGATTCCAAAAACTAACCCCTTCCCAGAACAACTTCAAGGGATTGCTTTACCCCCGACAGGAGGGCATGACAAAAAATGACGTGCAGCAAGCTGTTTTCAAAATTGATAAAGCTACCTACTCGCAGAAAGGTCTGATCGGCTCCGACACTGTAAAGATCGAGAATTTAGGCAGGGTAAGGAACAATCAGCTCGCTACAGTTTACATTTCGCCGGTAAGATATAATCCCTATCTGAATGAGCTTGAGGTGATAACATCCATGAGGATCAGTATTGACTTTAAACCTTCAGGAGCGAAATCAGTTGCTCCGCCGATGGCAGAATCTCCCGTTATTGCTCAGTCGCTGGCTAAAGGTACCATGAATTATTACCCTTCAGAATATATTACGGGTTACTCAACAAAGCCTGTGGGAATGATAATACTTACCGATTCAGCCTTCAGGAAGAATCTTAAGCCTTTCATCACATGGAAAAAACAGGAAGGCTTCAGGGTTACTACTATCTATAAGGGCACCTGGCCAGCCGGGAACTCTTTTGCAGGCATTAAGGACACTCTTACCAAAATATATGAGTCCGGAACAGAGGATAATCCTGCGCCCGAGTACCTTCTTATTGTCGGTGATGTTAACAGGATACCTCTTTCGGAAGGCACATCGGAGGTATCGGATCTCTACTATGGGGAGTTCGACGGGAACGGTGACTATATACCCGATATGTTCATTGGAAGGCTACCGGTTGCCGATACTACGGAGCTTAAAAATGTTGTTGGCAAGCTGCTGCAGTATGAGCAATTCCAGTTTGCAGACAGCAACCAGTTCTATAACAGGGCAATTGTAACGGCCGGGGATGACGGCGGGTACTATGATTATATGAACGGACAGGTGAAATATGCCGCATCCAATTATATCAATTCAAATAACGGAATTGATGGGCATATCTTCTACTATCCAAATTCCGCATCCTCCTCAGACACCATTAAAAAGCTCATTAACGGCGGAGTGTCATTCGTCAATTATACCGGACATGGAGAAGTGGACGGATGGATCGAGCCGGCCCTGCGGGTTACTGATGTACCTCTATTAAAGAACAAGAATATGTATCCGTTTGTCATAACCAATGCCTGCCAGACGGCACATTTCAATTATTCAGCCTCGCTTGGCAATGAAATGATCGTATCTCCCGAAAAGGGAGCTATCGGATATATAGGCTGTTCGGATGATTCTTACTGGGATGAGGATTATTTCTGGTCGGTAGGTGTCGGAACGATCAGTTCTGACCCGCAGTATTCCGAAACAGGCCTTGGGGCATACGACAGGCTGTTTCATCTGAACAATGAGAAGCCATCCGACTGGTATATTACGATGGGCCAGGTCAATTATGCAGGTAACCTTTCAGTAAGCTCAAGTACCAGTACAAGGAAAAAATATTACTGGGAAACATATACACTTCTGGGAGACCCTTCGTTGATACCAATAATAGGCAAACCGGATCCTTTCAGCTTACAGATCCCCGATTCGCTGCCAAATGGTATCACTTCACTCTCCCTGATCACCGATCCTTTTGCATATGTCGCTGTATCGGTCAGAGACAGCCTTATTGATGCATCATATGCAAGTCCGGATGGTTCAGTGGTTCTCAGGCTTCCAGGTTTATCCAATGATTCATCTCTTTTTGTTGCCACAGGACAGAACAGGGTACCATTGATCAAAAAAATAACTTTTGGTGAAGTAAATGATGAATTCATCAACCTGACATCATCATCTGTCAATGACAGTTCAGGCAATAATAACGGCAAGGCTGACTACAATGAGTCGTTCTGGCTCTCGCTGAAGATCGACAATCTCGGGCTGACAAATGCCGACAGCCTCTATGCAAAGCTTACTACCAATTCAGATCTGGTGAAAATAATCACCGATTCTGTTTATATCGGATCTCTGAATGGGAAATCGTCTGTACTGCTCTCCAGAAGCATGGCTCTGAAGGTTGCAGATTCTGTGCCTGATAAAGAATCCATCCCGATGGATCTGGTCGTAAAAGACAGGAAAACTGAGAAAAGGTACAGGATAGATATCATTCTCCATGCACCTGATATTTCGATTCTCGGCTGCTATATTGATGATACCGGTATAGGCAATGGCAACTTTATTCCTGATCCTGGTGAGACTGTAAACATGATCTTCAAGGTTGCAAATTCAGGGAGCAGCCCTGCTGACGGTAACTTTCAGATAAGCTGCCCCCAGACTGGCATTACCATTGTTCCACCAGGAAATAAATCGGGAGTAATAGGTGCCGGTGATACTGTGACTTACACCATGCCGGTAAGCATCTCCTCATCCATCCCACTTGGGGAGTATTTCTCGGTAAATTCCCTGCTAAGCTGCACCCCATACGATAAATCGAAGGATTTTGTATTCAGGATCGGAAAGGCCAGGGAGAGCTTTGAAGTTAATTCTTTTAATGTTTTTCCATGGATAAATGACAGCAGCATTCCCTGGGTCATTACGGGCAATGATGCATACGACGGCCTCTACTCTGCATTGTCGGGCCATATAACCAATGATGAAAGTACAAGTCTTATCATAAAGCTAAATCTGACAGTACCAGACTCTCTGAGGTTTTATTGCAAGGTGTCATCAGAGCAATACTACGATTTCCTGACCTTCATGGTAAATGATAATACAATATTCAGAATGTCAGGAGAATCAGGATGGCAGTCTAAAACAGTGGCACTTCCCCAGGGTTTGAATAAAATTGAATGGACGTACAGCAAAGATGAAAGTGTTTCAAAGGGATCAGATTGTGCATGGCTCGACCTGATAGATTTCCCAGATCCATCCAATGTGGTGTTCATTCAAAAGGATCTGTCGGTCGACCAGATCAGATCACCCCTGCAGACCACACATTTTCTCACTGATTCTGTCTCGGTCAGGGTCACTAACCAGGGAAAGGACCCATGGAACGGGTTTGACCTGGCCTACTCAATTAATAATGTTCCGGCGGGATATCAGCATTTTGACGATATCCTGAGCAACTATCTCGATTCAGCCACGGTCTGGTTCACACAAAAGCCCGACCTGTCAAAATATGATTACTATGATCTCAAGGTGTATTCCATAAATAACAATGATAATTACCTTCTGAACGACACTGCAGATACCAGGATAGAGAACATAAAGATAGTGGAGCCATTCAAGGCATTCCCCAATCCCTTCATTGATAAGTTCAGGATAACTATCAATTCGAAGACATCAGATGATGCGACTGTAACGATGACAAATTCCGTCGGAATTGTTATAAAAAGCTTTAAGACTGCCATTATAGAGGGTGAAAACAACATTGATATAGATTATCCTGACCTGGCTCCCGGATTTTATTATCTGACTGTGAGAGGGATGACGATAAGCAGCACCTGTCCGATGATTAAGGTCAGATAGATTTTGTTTCTCCTGAAACTGTTTTAATTTAGCATTTCTAATTCTTCAATTACCTATGTCAGATTTTATTCCGGGAAGGGAACAGGCTTTGGAGCTGTTCAAAATTTACAATAAATCAGAAAGTCTGTACAGGCATGCCCTGTCAGTAGAAGCAGTTATGCGTTACATGGCACGTAAAGCCGGTGAGGATGAAGAGAAATGGGGTGTGATTGGGCTGATCCACGATCTTGATTATGAGCTTTACCCTGAACAGCATTGTATAATGACAGAAAAGATCCTCAGGGAAAACGGGTGGCCGGAAGAATACATCAGGGCTATATTGAGTCATGGATGGGGACTTGCCACGGATGTCGAGCCTTTATCGGTGCTAGAAAAGACGATATATGCGATGGACGAGCTCACCGGGCTTGTGACGACAAGCGCGCTTGTGAGACCAAGCCGGAGTATTCTCGATATGGAGGCAAGATCTGTCAAAAAGAAATGGAACGACAGAAAATTTGCAGCCGGGGTGGATCGAAGCGTAATAGAAAAGGGTGCCGCGATGCTGGGAACCGGTCTCGATGAGCTTATAACTGATTGTATAATGGGTATGAGAGAGGTTGCTGAAGAGATTGGGTTGAAAGGTACCCCTGCAGTTTAACTATAGAATAAAGGGGCATAAAATAAAGAAGGGGCGTTTGAGACAGCCCCTTCTTTTCATCAATAAGCTCTATCGGGCTATGCCGGCATATCTGGTAAAGTAAATCCTTTACGATAGGTATGCTTAATCATTCCTGAAGCAAACTCTTTTGCATTCAGTTTGATATCCGGTCTGTCGAATTTCGGATCACCGTCGACAATCTTGAAATTATCGGAAATGGTAAGTCTGACCGCATCTTCATCCTTAATATTGGTGAACTCCATTTTCTCGCCGTTCCATTCAAGTTCCTTATTAAGACCCTGAAGCCTTACTGCCAGAACTCCCATCACTACCATCTCATTGAACGGTCCTGCTTCGGAGAAGTCGGATTTTGATTTGACCCTTGTATCAGGATTTTCCTTGCAGGCACGTACCCAGTCCATTTCGTGTCCGCCATTCATTGCATTCTCGATCCTTCTTTCAGTTTTCGGAACGACAGGCTTTCTTCCAGACAGCAGCCATGGGTTAACTCCGTAGCATCCGCAGATAAGAGTATCCTTGGAACCATGGAAAATAGCGCCGCCACCTGAATCATTCATGTTCTTGCCGTCCGGCCAGCCGGCTGGTTTCATTGGCTGAAGCCCGCCATCGTACCAGTAAACTTCCACTTCAGGGTATTTGATCTTTGATCCTTTGGGGGCAACTCTTTCAGGGTAGGTAAGTTTTACCATCTGGGCATTTGGTGCGCAGTCGGTAAGAAGGAGTGTTGAATTGCCCTGGGCTTTGATCGGGTACTGCAGCTTGAGAGATTTGAAAACTGGATGAAGTATATGGCATGCCATATCTCCAAGAGCTCCGGTTCCGAAATCCCACCAGCCCCTCCAGTTCCAGGGTGTATAGAGACTGTTGTAAGGACGCATTTTTGCTGGGCCTATGAAGAGATCCCAGTTCAGCGTATCAGGAACCCATTCACCTTTGGGTACATTAAGACCCTGTGGCCATATTGGACGGTCTGTGAAAGCCTCAACTTTGTGTACTTCCCCTATCTCGCCGTTCTGGATCCACTCAATTGCCAGATTCACCCCTTCACCTGATGATCCCTGGT
This sequence comes from Bacteroidales bacterium, assembly GCA_050013475.1. Classification (GTDB taxonomy): domain Bacteria; phylum Bacteroidota; class Bacteroidia; order Bacteroidales; family VadinHA17; genus LD21. The sequence continues at coordinate 167,834 of JBEKFE010000001.1, read as the reverse complement.
TACCCATCTGCGTTGCAACTTTATATTTTGCAGCCAGCCTGGTAAGGAGCCGTGATTCATAGACGGAATGTGTAAGAGGCTTTTGGCAATATACATGCTTGCCAAGGGCGATGGCATTTGCTGCGATCCCGGCATGGGAATGGTCGGCTGTTGCACAAATTACAGCATCGATCGATTTACCCATTTCATCGTACATCTGGCGCCAGTCCCAGTATGCTTTTGCACCCGGATTTTCCTCAAAGACATGTTTTGAGTAACCCCAGTCAACGTCGCATAAAGCAACTATGTTCTCGGTTGGTTTAACATGCTTCAGGTTTGAATTTCCCATGCCTCCGATACCGACAACCGCTATGTTCAGCTTGTCGCTGGGAGCACGGTGCCCAAGTCCGCCTATTACAGAACTCGGCAGAATAGTTAGACCTGCTGCAACTGCACCGGTTGTTCCGATAAAAGACCGGCGTGACATTTTGTTTGAATCTTCTTTCATAGTTGATATTTTTGGTTTGAGAATAAGTCATTAATTGCCAATAAAAGTAATAATTTCAATTCAAAGTGAACCAGGTCTCGTGCTAAAAAAATATAATATTGTTCAATAACATAAAAAAGGTAAATTGCAAGAAAGAGAAGTCAATGGAGAAAAAACACTTTTCCCTTGAAATGAGGGAGAATAACAGGCTTATCATGATATTCCAGGTGCTTTTTGGCTTAACCTGTGTCGCAATCGCCATTTACTGGTTTATTTATAACGCAAGATCAGTTAACCCGGGGAGCACTTTGTGGGTCACGGTGATCTTTCTTACTGGTTTTGGGGCTTACCTGATCTGGTCGGGTTTTGGTTATGGGATCAGGTTCATTGAATTCACTGCTGAAAAGATAATTCTTAAGAAGAATGCCTTTCTTTCTGCTATGGAGATATACCCTGCTGATGTTGAAATGATAGAGATCTACCCTCTGAAATTTATAGTGAAGTTCAGATCATCAAAAAGGATCCTCACGCGCTTTGGCGTATCCGATATCGAAAAGATAGAGCTTATAAAGGATGAAATAATAAAGTTTGCTGCCGATCACAACATCCTCCTTGAGATAAAGAACGAATTGTAACATGAACAAACACCTTGGTGCAACTTGGTGCCTTACTTTGTCAGCCGAATCTTCAGAGAAGGCTGAGTGTCTTCGTGGCAGAAAAAAGAAAATGCCACTAAGGCACCAGAACACAAAGGATTCACAAAGGATCTGATAAATATGTTATCTCTGAATAGAAGAATAGAAGAAGGCAAGCTTGAATGCCTGCTTTGCCCACATTACTGCAAGCTGTCAGAAGGCAGGACGGGCATTTGCGGTGTGAGAAAGAACACAGGTGAAAAGATTGAGCTTCTTACCTATGGCATCATTTCGGGGTATGCACTTGATCCGGTAGAGAAAAAACCGCTTTATCATTTCTTTCCCGGAATGAAGATACTCTCGATCGGATCGTGGGGCTGCAACATGAGATGCGACTTCTGCCAGAATTATCACATTTCCCAGTCCGAGCCTGAAACGGACCAAAATAGGGTTCTCCCGGCTGAAATATTGAAACAGGCTTTAAGGGCATCCGAAAATATAGGAATTGCTTTCACCTACAATGAACCGGTGATCTGGTTTGAATATATAATTGATGTTGCTGAAGCTGCAAAACATGAAGGCCTTAAAACTGCAATGGTCACAAACGGGTTTGTTGCAGAAAAGCCTCTTGAAGAGTACCTGGGCCTGATCGATGCATTCAACGTTGACCTGAAAGCTTTCAATAATGATTTTTACAGGAAAATCACCGGCGCCGATATCGGACCCGTACTGGAGACCCTTAAAAAGATAGCCAGGGCCGGAAAACATCTCGAAATAACAACACTTGTAATACCGGGAAGGAACGACCTGCCCGCTGAAATGGAAAGCGAGGTCAGCTGGATAGCGGCTGAATTAGGTAAGGATGTACCCTTTCACCTGAGCAGGTATTTTCCTATGTACAAAAGAAATGATCCGGTGACTCCACACGATAAGCTTACGGAGCTTTATGAAATTGCAAGCAGTCATCTGGACTTTGTCTACCTCGGGAATACGATGTCAGATTCCGGACAGGATACGATCTGCCCGGAATGCAAAAGTGTCATAACCAAAAGATTGGGCTATGACATCAGGCACATAAATACAAGGGATGGCAGCTGCCTTTCATGCGGCAGGATGATCTACAGGAATTTTACTTTTTCTTCTTCTTCGAAACAGCGCTGAGGCTCTGGCATAGCTTATCAGAACCTGCAGCCAGATCTGCTGTTATAGCTGAATAATATTTCTTAACGACTGAAGGATTATCCTTGCCGTCAGGATTGTTTATCCGTGCAAAAAGATCATTCCTGAGCGAAACTGCCTCCTCGATGATATTCGATATCTCCTCATTCTTATCATCGGGATGAAGCCCTGAATAGAGCAGGCAATCGGAAATGATCGCAAAAACCTGATTATCTATATCTTTCTTAAGCTGCCTTACACTTGCCATGTTTTCAATTTTAGTTAATGGTGTCAAAGATAGACAATATCTTTATATGTCATGCAAGTCTTGCTGGTACCGACGGATGAAAAACTTACACAGAGCGACACAGAGGGACACAGAGCATCACAGAGTGCAATCTCTGTGCCTCTCCGTGAAACCTCCGTGGTTCTCTTTGAAACTTGAACTTAATCCTTAATGAAACTCTTTATACTTTCCTCAGCCTTAGCCAGATAGAGGTTCCTTAACTGCGCGATAAAGGGGTGCTTTACGTTGAACTTAATGTCATTGACACTGTGAAAGGGCAACACCATGGGTGTTGTCCCCGTCATAAAGACACTCTCATAACATGATATCTCATCGGCATTCACGCAACCATGTACCACCTCCATTTTTATCTCCCTGCATATCTCAAGCAAATGTTTCCTGGTTATGCCGTTCAGTACCGATCCGTCAGGTGCGGTGAACAGCTTGTCATCAGCAATAAAGAAAATATTCGTCCTGCTGCCTTCGGTAATGCAGTTGTCCCTGTTTACAAGCAATGCCTCATAGCCATTTTCCAGATCAAGCTTCATGTTTATCTCCGATCGCAGCTTCTGGTTTATGACTTTCGATTCCGGGTCTTTCCTCTCAGCCCGGAAAAGAATTCCCTTCACTCCCTGGTTGTACAGTTCATCAGTCGGGTAATGAGGCTCGAGATAATATAGAAGGCAATTGTTCCTTTCATTATTATAATTAAATACTATCTTGAGGTTGATCATCTCCTTTTTTTCCTCACCTGAAAGTCTCAGCAGATCATTGATCAGAGAATTATTGTCAGACAGCAGGGGTTTGCTTGCGATATTTACACTTGCCTGCAATCTTTCTGCATGGTCGCTGAAGAAAACCGGCAGCCCGCCGACCATCCTCAGAACCTCATAAACTGACTCCCCTTCGTAGATCAACGAATTATTGAATGTCTCTGCCGATCTCAATGAACCATTCAGGATATAATATTTACCAAAACATTCACCCATAAAACATAAGAATTGATCATCCAAAAATACAAACTATTTAAAACTCCTGACCTAAATGAGCTATATTAGTGGCTGGCAATTTTGTATGGCTGCAGGGTGTACGCTATCATCGACATAGAGACTACAGGTGGGAGTGCAAGACTCGAGAAGATCACTGAGATTGCTGTCTACCAGCATGATGGAGAAAAAACCACTGGGGAATTCGTCACACTGGTCAATCCTGAACGGAACATCCCTTACTTCATTACAAACCTTACCGGCATTACAAATGAAATGGTTGAGAATGCCCCCATGTTTTACGAGATAGCAAAGACCCTTATTGAGCTTACTGAAGGGCGTACAATAGTTGCCCACAATGCCAGGTTTGATTATTCATTCATAAGGGAAGAGTTCAAATCGCTTGGCTACAATTATCAGCGTAAGATCCTCGATACCGTAGCCCTCAGCCGTAAGCTGTTTCCTGGCCACAGGTCTTACAGCCTGGGTAACATCTGCAGTGAGATCGGCATAACCATTAATGACAGGCACAGGGCATCAGGCGATGCACTTGCCACAGTAAAGCTTTTTGAGATGTGCCTCGAAAAAGACAGGGAGATCTTCGGACAAAAATCAGGTCTGATCAGAAATACAAGGATCGCAAAGCTTAACCCCTCTCTTGATCTTTCTGTTCTCGAGAGGATACCCGAAGAGCCAGGTGTCTATTATTTCTACGATCCGGTAGGTAGTCTTATCTATATTGGTAAAAGCAGGAACCTTCTAAGCAGGATAACCACACATCTTTCAAATAACACATCCAACAGGGCAATGGAGATGCGCGATTCCATAGCATCGATCGAATGGGAGGTTACAGGAAGCGAACTGATAGCACTGATAAAGGAGTCATTCGAGATAAAGAAAAACAAACCAGTATATAACAGGGCCCAGAGACGAACCGGATTCCAGTGGGGTATCTTTCATTCTTACGACAAGGAAGGATACCTTAATTTCTCCTTCAGGCAGGTTAAGGATGAGGAATCACATCTCTCGATATTCACATCAAGGGATAAAGCCAGGGGAACTCTTATAAGGCTTGCCGAAAACTATAGCCTGTGCCAGAAACTGACCGGTCTGTATGAGACGGATGGCGCCTGCTTTCATTACCAGGTCGGAGTGTGCAAGGGCGCCTGCTGCGGTAAGGAATCTCCGGCGGAATATAATGAAAGGGCAGAAAAAGCACTTGACGAGTTCATCTTTACCCGGCACAATTTCTTCATAATTGATAAAGGCCGTTCCGAAGAGGAGAAGTGCGCGGTCAAGATCCTTAACGGGAAGTACGCCGGGTACGGTTACTTCAACATCAACGACATGGGATTCGGACTGACAGCGATACACGACTGCATAAAAGCCTCGAGAGATAACAGGGATATCCAGGTAATCCTGAAATCGTACCTGAAAAGGAACCGTATTGAGAAAATATTTGAATTCTGATTTCAGTGACCCGACGACTATCAGTATGTCTCATTTTATTAATGTAACATAATAGGCAGGTAATTATTATATTTGTTTGTATAACCATATATTCACTGAAATGGCTGTTTTTACCCGAACTACAAAGAACCTGATCCTGAGGATCGATGAATTTTTTGATAATATTGACCTTGGACTTCTTGTGTTCAGGGAAGGGATAAGGTCTTACGTGGCGAAAGATATGGATGCCTTTCAGCGCCATCTGCAGAAAGTAGATTCTCTGGAAAGCGGGGCTGATAAGCTGCAGCGCGAGATCGAAAATGATATGATAACCCATTCGATCCTTCCGCAACATCGTGCAGAAGTATCGCAGCTTATGGACGAACTTGACGAGATAATCGATGCCATAAAGAGCACTCTTCACGAAATCGATATAGAGATACCTGAAATTCCTGAAAAGCTTAACCACGACATTATTACTCTTACAGAGGCTTCAGCCAACGCAGCCGAAGAGCTGATGCCGGCAGCAAGAGCATTTTTCAAGGCACCGCATACTGTAAGGGAAAAGCTTCTGAAGGTTTATTATTTCGAAAGCGAGACCGACAAGATATCCTTCAACATGAAGAAAAGGATATTCCAGGATTCGCCTGAACTTGACCTTGCCCATAAGGCTCACCTGAGATATATTATTCATCATATCGAAAGCATATCCGACCTTGCACAAAAAGCCGCGGACCTGCTCTCCGGTATGGCGATAAAGATAGTTATGTAATGATCCTGTTCTTCCTTACAAGCGGTCTCTTCCTCGGATGGTCATTCGGTGCGAATGATGCTTCTCATGTTTTTGGTTCCGCCGTCGGATCGAGAATGGTCTCATTCAGGAAAGCAGCCATAATTGCCTCGATCTTTGTCATTATCGGGGCGGTTTTGCAGGGAGGAGGTGCAGCTCATACACTTGGAAAGCTTGGCGGAGTAAATGCTATAGGCGGCTCATTCACACTGGCCCTGGCAGCGGCTATTACACTTTATGTAATGACGAAATTCTCATTACCTGTATCGTCAACCCAGGCTATTGTGGGCGCTATCATAGGATGGAATTTGTTTACCGGCAATACCACGAATGGAGCCGCCCTGTCGAAAATAGTTGTGGCATGGATAACAGGGCCGGTACTGGGTGCGCTCTTTGCAATTTTACTCTATATACTGATTAACAAAGTAAAGAAAACCCTTAACGTTCACCTCATCAGATTTGAATCATATATAAGGACAGGGCTGATAATCGTCGGCGCATTTGCCTCATACAGCCTTGGCGCCAACAATATTGCAAACGTGATGGGGGTTTTCGCACCGGCATTTAACCTCCGGGATATTGACCTCGGACTCTTCTCTCTTTCTTCAGATCAGCAGCTGTTTCTCCTGGGAAGCCTGGCAATCGCAGTTGGCATAGTGACATATTCAAAAAGAGTCATGGATACTGTCGGAACCAATATTGTGGAGCTTTCTGCCGAAGCAGCCCTTGTGGTCGTTCTGGCTGAATCGCTGGTCCTTTTCATTTTTTCCTCATCCGGATTATCAGATTTTTTTGTGAAGCTCGGGCTCCCTCCTATCCCGCTTGCTCCCATTTCGAGCTCACAGGTAGTAGTAGGCTGTGTTATCGGAATCGGCATATACAAAGGAGCCAGGAACATAAATTTCAGGATACTCGGAGAGATCGGCCTTGGATGGGTCGCAACTCCGCTTATGTCAGGATTGCTTGCCTTCTTTAGCCTGTTCTTCATGAAGAACATCTTCAACATTGATGTCGGACACAAGATCAATGAAGCAGAATCCCTGAGCGGCCATATAATGTCGACCGGGCAGGATTTTTCAAACATTATCAAGTATCTGCTCATAGGCATTATGGCTGCAGGAGCAGTGGCGATGATCTACTTTTACCTGCTTGAAAGGAAGAAATCACGCGAGATCTCTCGATCGGAAGAGAAGTTCTGGAAGAATCTTAAGTAGTCTTGCGGTCTTGCAGTCTTGCGGTCTTGCGGTCTTGCAGTCTTGCAGTCTTCGTGTCTCTCTGTGTGCCCTCTGTGTCTCTCTGTGTAACTAATTATTCTTCTTAATTGTTTACAGGCAGAAATGAATAGTTCTTTCCGTAGTACATCATCTGCCCAAGGAAATCATCGGTATATTCTACCTTGACATCTGTTATCTCCCCTTTTGAATCCTTTACAAGTATAAGGACCGGGTTTACGAAGCCAGTGTATGGCGCAAGATGAAGCTTCGCATATCTCTCCAGGACCTCTTTATGAAGTTCCGGGTCCACTTTTATCCCATAGGTCTCGACAAGCTCTTTCCCGGCCTCAAAATCTCCTTCAGACTTTATCCTCTGGATCTCCTTCAGAAACTCGCCAAATAAGATCCTCAGCTTATCGTAGTCATTTATCTTCACGAAAGTCTTTCCATCTTTACTGAACATCTCTATCACATTATCCTTTTTGCCTTTTTCAAATACCCAGTGTGATATAATTGCACGGTCGCGCATATGCGACTCTTCGATCTGTTTTCCAGGCTTGATCCTTACGATCTGGGTCAGTAGTCCGTTTCTGATGAAGCCGTCATATGCTGCCCTTGCTGCTTCGGGATCAGGCAGCAGCTTTAGCTCAGTCATCTTTTTATCCATCAGAAAATATAATCCGAAAAGATCGGCACGGGCCTCCTCAAGGGTCGACTGGTAGTTTTTCAGTGCGTTGGGATCAGTTCCTGCAGCCAGTTTACCGCTGGCATGACCTATGCACTCGTGAAGATCCGTATGAATTGCATCTGATAAACTTGCGTATTTATCTGCCCTGATAATTTCCTCAGGTGAAGCGGCAAACTCCTGGAGAAAACCGCTGCCGCGTGAGGCATTGTCGTAGGAATCGGTAATATTTGCGAGAGTCACTGATTTGGAGCCAACCTCTTTCCTTATCCAGTCGGCATTTGGCAGGTTTATCCCGAGCGGAGAAGCAGGATAGCAATCACCCCCGAGCATTGCAATGTTTATCACTCTGGCCGCAATACCGGTAACTTTTTCCTTTCTGTATTTCGGCTCTACAGGAGAATTATCCTCAAACCATTGTGCATTGGCCGTGATAGTTTCTGTTCTTTTTGTCGCTTCCGGATCCTTGTAATCTACAATTGCCTCCCATGTGGCTTTTACTCCAAGAGGATCCTCATACGACTCTATGAAGCCATTGGTATAATCAACAACAGGTGTTATATCCTTTGCCCATACGACATTATAGTCATCCCAGGTTTTCAGATCTCCGCTCCTGTAATAGTCGATAAGCAATTCTATTTCCTTCTTCTGCATATCATTTTCTGCCACATCCTTCGCCTTATCAAGCCATGAAATGATCCTGTCGATAGCCTCTCCGTAAAGACCGCCTGATCTATAAACCATCTCAACAACCTTTCCATCCTTTTTTGCAAGCTTTGAATTGAGCCCGGTGGAAACCGGCCTCGGATCTTTCGGATCCGTTTTGCCGGCATAGAAGGCCTCTACCTCCTTCTGTGTAACACCGTCGTACAAATTAACCGACGAGGCGGCAACAATATCGATCCCCTCCTTCAGTTCCACTTTTTTTGAGAACAGGCTTTCATCGAACATCACCGGTGAAATTACTTTCAGCAGGTCTTCAACCTTCTCCCCATTTGCCAGAGGTAGCTTTAACGGATCGCTGTTCTTTACAAGATCTGCAAAATATTCAGCAGAGAATCCGGGCTTGAATTTATCTGACGAATAATGATGGTGAATGCCGTTTGCAAAGAAAACCCTTTTTGCATATGTAATGAAGGCTTTGAATTCTGCAGATCCCTGATCGCCTCTATAGCTGTTAAGAATACCCTCAATGGTCTTGCGGATCAGCAGGTTATATTTGAAATTCTGGGCCCACAGGATATCTCTGCCCGAAAGGGTTGCTTCGCTCAGGTAATAGATAAGCTTCTTTTGCTGCAGTGAAAGAGATTCAAAACCTGGCAGAGGATATTTAAGTACTCTTATATCCTCGAACTGGTCAACAAGATACTTGAAACCTTCAGCTTCCTGTATCACAGGTTTTGAAGGTTTACCACACGAAATAAATGCCGATATCATAATGGAAGAAATTGTTAAGATTTTAAAATGATTTTTCATGGCCTGGCGATTTTAAATGCTACCGTTCGCTAAATTATCAAAACATAATCAAATCCTTATTAACTTTATTCAGATTAGTTAATCCCGAAAAAGGTCCTTCCGGCAGGAAGAAGTAAAACACTATTAGTATGGATCAGGTCATATTGCATATCCGGCAGAAACTCAAAGAGGGCTCTGATGAGGAGATCAGAAAAAAAGGAGAATATTTCTTTAAAGAGGATGTAAAGCTTTACGGGCTTAAAAATGGGGACGTGCAAAAGCTAGGAAAGGAAATATTAAAAGAGCTGCCCGACAAAAGCAAAAAGAGAATATTCAGCCTCTGTGAAGAGCTCTGGAAATCGGGTTATATGGAAGAGTCCTTCATGGCCTGCCACTGGTCCTATTATGTAAGAAAGAGCTTTGTACCGGAAGAGATTGAACTTTTTGAGAGATGGATAGATAGTTATGTAAGTAACTGGGCATCATGCGATACATTCTGTAACCATACTGTTGGAGAGCTTATTGAAAAATTCCCGGAGTGCCTGGTTAATCTTAAAAAGTGGGCTGTTTCAGAAAACAATTGGATGCGAAGGGCAGCTGCTGTTTCACTGATCGTCCCTGCACGTAAGGGAAAATTTCAGGATGATATATTTGAAATTGCAACTATTTTGCTCACTGATAAGGACGATATGGTAAGAAAAGGTTACGGATGGATGCTTAAAGCTGCAAGTGAAGCCGATCACAAAAGGGTTTATGACTTTGTTATGAAAAACCGCGATATGATGCCACGGACTGCTTTCAGATATGCCATTGAAAAGATGCCAGCTGACATGAGAGCGAAGGCCATGTCGAAGTAAAAACGGTTTGCATCTCAGAATTTGGCTGAGGCAATATGCCTGTCATCCTATATTTTATACATTTGCATTACAAATCTGTTACCCGATGAAATCCAATATAGCTGTCTCAATACTTTTTATACTTTCCATCGCTTCAGCCGGTCAGGACAGGATAACCGGAAGGGAGTTTGCTACAAGATCGGAGGTGATTGCCCGCAACGGGATGGCTGCAACATCACAGCCCCTTGCCACACAGGTTGCGCTCGATATTCTGAAGAAGGGAGGAAATGCATTCGATGCAGCGATCGCGGCCAATGCCGTTCTTGGTGTTGTGGAACCTACGGGATGCGGCATTGGAGGAGATCTTTTTGCGATCATCTGGAGCGCAGACCGGAAAAAGCTTTACGGGATCAATGCGAGCGGACGATCGCCAAGGTCGCTGAGGCTTGAGTATTTCAGGGAAAACAATATACAGGCAATACCATCGTACGGACCATTGCCTGTCTCGGTTCCCGGATGTGTTGACGGATGGTACGAGATCCATGATCTTTTTGGCAAACTGCCGATGAAAGATATTCTCCAGCCTGCCATCAGCTATGCCAGGGAAGGATTCCCAGTCACCGAGGTTATTGCATACTATATGCAGCAGGGCACCGAGCTTCTGAAGGACTATCCCAACATAAAGGAGGTCTACATGCCTGACGGAAAATCGCCTTCAAAGGGTGAAGTATTCAGGAACCCTCTTCTTGCAAGTACTCTGGAAAAGATAGTAAAAGGGGGCCGTAATGAATTCTACCAGGGTTCCATAGCAAGGTCCATTGATGCATTCATGAGATCACAGGGGGGGTTCCTCACCTATGACGATCTTGCAAGGCATCATTCGGAGTGGGTCGAACCTGTCAGCACAAACTACCGCGGGTATGATGTATGGGAGCTTCCACCGAACGGGCAGGGAATTGCCGCTCTCCAGATGCTGAACATCCTTGAGGGATTCGATATTGCATCGATGGGATTTGGATCGGCAGAGTATATTCACCTTTTTACAGAGGCAAAAAAACTGGCCTTCGAGGACAGGGCAAGATATTATGCCGATCCAGCTTTTGCATCTATTCCTGTTAGCCACCTTATTTCAAAAAAATATGCGGCTGAGAGGAGAAAGCTTATCGACAGGAACAAGGCTGCAAAGGTCTTTCCGGCCGGCAAGGCTGAAGCGGGAAATACAATTTATCTGACAGTAGCCGATAAATACGGGAACATGATCTCGCTTATTCAAAGCAATTATCGCGGAATGGGATCAGGAATGTGCCCGACGGGACTGGGATTTATTCTGCAGGACAGAGGCGAGATGTTCACCCTGGAAGAGGGTCATAATAATTGCTATGCTCCCGGGAAGAGGCCCTTTCATACAATTATTCCTGCATTCATTACCAAAAACGGGAAGCCATGGATAAGCTTCGGTGTAATGGGAGGCGATATGCAGCCGCAGGGCCATGTGCAGATCGTAGTGAACCTTATAGATTTTAAAATGAACCTCCAGGAGGCGGGCGATGCGCCCAGAATGCATCATATCGGCTCTTCCGAACCTACTGGCGAGCTGATGACAAACGGCGGTATATTGCTCCTCGAAAATGGATTCAAATGGGAAGAGATACAAAAGCTTCTCAGGATGGGACATACTGTTCAATGGGACCTGGGAGGCTATGGCGGATACCAGGCAATAATGTGGGACGATAAGAACAATGTGTGGTTCGGGGCCTCTGAATCAAGAAAGGACGGCCAGGCAGCGGGATACTGAAAGGCGTAAAGGCACAAAGGCGCAGTGGCAAAAAGGCGTAATAGCAAAAATCCCCTCCTGGGAGAGCCTGTCCCGCTCTGCGGGAGGTGGGGTGGGTCGATTGTTTAAATTCTACATAATAAACACAATATGAAAAAAATCATTACTTCAGCTATGTTTGTTCTTATGCTGATGATCAGCATGATATCATGCAAGCCCAAAACAGCGCCTCAGACTGATTACACAAAAGAATCAAAGGAAGCTTATGAAGCCAGAATGAAATGGTGGCACGATGCCCGATTCGGAATGTTCATTCACTGGGGCGCATATTCGGTACCGGCCGGTGAATACCATGGAAAGATATATCCGGGACTGGGTGAATGGCTGATGAATGATGCAAAGATCCCAAGAGCCGAATACGAGAAATTTGCAAAACAGTTCAACCCTGTGAAGTTTGATGCCGCCAGATGGGTAAGGATTGCAAAGGATGCCGGGGTAAAGTATATTGTAATTACATCAAAACATCACGATGGCTTCGCGATGTGGGGTTCAAAAGTTTCGAAATATAATATTGTTGATTATGCTCCTTACGGGAAGGATGTCCTTAAAATGCTTTCAGACGAATGCGCGAAGCAGGGGATCGTCTTCTGTTTCTATCATTCTATCATGGACTGGCACCAGCCGGATGCAGACTCTGTGCATTGGACAGGATACCGTGAGAATTACCTTAAGAAACAGCTCACCGAACTGCTTACAGGTTATGGAAAGCTCGGAGTACTCTGGTTTGACGGTGAATGGGTAAAAGAGTGGACCGAAGCTCAGGGAAAGGACCTTTATAACTTTGTACGCAACCTTCAGCCTGACATCCTGATAAACAACAGGGTGGGAAAAGGACGCCAGGGTATGCAGGGAATGAGCAGGGATACCAGCTTCATTGGTGATTTTGGTACGCCGGAACAGGAGATCCTTTCAACTTCATCTGCCCTGGCTTGGGAGTCGTGCATGACAATGAATGATACCTGGGGTTTCAAGACAAGCGATACAAACTGGAAATCGACCGCAACACTGGTTAAAAATCTTGTTGACATAGTTTCCAAGGGAGGCAACTTCCTTCTTAATATCGGACCTACTTCGGAGGGACTAATCCCCGCTGCCAGTGTTGAACGGCTCGAAGAGATGGGTAGATGGCTGAAGCTGAATGGGGAGGCGATCTACGGAGCAAAACAGCTGAAAAACTTTAAGGAAGGCGACGACATAAGGTATACTGCATCATCTGATGGAAAATATATTTATGCCTCATTATTCGATCTCGGGAAGAAAGAGGTCACGATAAAACAGATCAAACCGGTTGAAGGATCAAAGATAGTTATGCTTGGTAATGAAGATTCTCCGCTTAAGTGGAATTATGACAATAAGACCGGGCTGAATATTAAGCTGCCACCGGCAGCTGCAACATTCCCATTCAGCTATGTCTGGGTGCTGAAGATCGAAGGAACGGAATTATAGTTTCTCCGGATCCCCTCCTCCAAAGAGGGGATCTTTTTTGCCATAATCTTTTCTATTTGATCCCCAGCAGATCCATCACACCGTTGATAAATGTCAACGGATGTATCGGGTTGCCCGGAACATAGAGGTCGATATGATGTTCGTCCAGGAACTTCCTGTTAAGTGCCGGGCTGCCATCAAAAACACCACCGCTGATTGCATCTGCACCGGCAAGAATGATAATTTTTGGCCCGGGTATGGCATCATAGCATAGCCGCAAAGCCTCTTCCATATTTTCGGTTATCGGACCTGTGATAACTATTCCGTCAGCATGACGGGGTGAAGCAACAAACTCTATCCCGTAACGTCCGAAATCGAAATTCACGTTGCCCGAAGCGGCAAGTTCCATCTCGCTGGAATTATCTCCTCCTGCAGATACCTGCCGCAACTTTAATGCAGCCCTGAATATCTTCCGGATCTCAATTCTGATCCTTTGTTCATCCAGCCTGACAGGAGCTTTTACGCCTGCCTTGATGATCAGCCCTTCCCTGACATTTGTGGCTAACCTGTAATCATTGGTGAATCTGATCCTGTCCGGATTCATGAAAGCGCATTCCTTGCAGAATACGCATCTTCCGATATCGATAGACCCGCAGGTTTTATCTATGGCATTCACCGGGCAAACACCAGCGACTTCCACTATCTCTGCTTCAGAGATATCCTCTGAAATGACCGGCCGGCCCCTGAAAAGATCTGAAACCGGCTGCGTTCGCAGGTTCCTGACATACTGTGATCCATGACTTTTCAGTACTTTTAATTCCTTCAGCATCTCTCTAGTTTCATTTATAGATCATTGCCACAATAAGAAAGGTTAAAGCTCTTGTTGCAAACCGGGAAATCAGATATTTCCTGTTCCCTCACAGCCAGTGCGAGCAGATACCAGTTATGGAGGGAGGGATCCGTAATTTTGTACGTCTCAATATTCCCGGCCTTGTCAGTGACTGCAACATGACAGATCTCACCACGCCAGCCCTCCACCAGGCTTATGCTTATTGTGTCGGGGCCAAACTTCAATGAGTAATCGGGTTTCCCGACAGGGTTGTCCCTGAAATTATTTTCACTTATGATCAGTTCATTAATGACAGAAATGGATGATTCAATCTCAGTTTTCCGAAGAAGCGCCCTGGCATAAACATCACCCTGGTCAAGAAGGACAGGTCTGTACGAAAGCTTTGTATAGGCCTGGAAAGGATGAGATCTCCTGATATCCCGGCATAAGCCGGCTGATCTGGCTGCCATGCCTACAGCGCCCGAGAGGAAGGCTTGTTTTGAAGATACGGTTCCCGTGTTTTCAAACCTTGCGAGGATCCCTGAATCATTAAAGATCATATCGGCAATTTCTGCAAATCGCAGGCGGATCTCTTTCAGCCTGTCGAGAACCATGGCTGAAGTGGATGGATCCAGCGGGTAATTTGTACCGCCAGGTCGAATTAAGCCCTTACCGAAGCGGTTGCCGCACCACTCCTGCATGGTGTTTATTACGATTGTACGCAGAGCTTCGCATCCGACCTGGCCGAGCTGGTATGCCACGTCTCCACATAATGCTGCAATATCTCCAATATGGATCGCGATTCTCTCCATCTCCAGCGCTATGATTCTTTCCGCTTCCAGAACAGTATTGATCTCCGAACCGGCCAGAGCCTCAGCGACCTGTGCAAAAGCGAGCCCATGCCCTATCGCACTATCCCCTGCTATACATTCAGAGATGACAGATCGCTGTAGAAGGCTATCTTTAGCAATAAACAGTCTTTCAATGCCCCTGTGCTGATAGCCCAGCTGTATTTCAAGATGCAATACCTTCTCACCATAGCACTGGAACCTGAAATGACCCGGTTCTATCACACCGGCATGGATCGGGCCAACGCCCACCTCATGGATCTCTTCACTCCTGATCTTATAAAAAGGATATTCCGAAACTTTTGAATCTTTATTCACCCTGTCAGAAGGGTACCTGACCGGCTTTAACCAGGGATGACCCTCAAAATATATTCCGGTATTCTCAAAGATCTCCCTCTCAAATACATGGAGCTGGAAACACTCCCTGGTGATCGAATCAAGTGATTTTATATCTGTATTTTGCCTGTGCTGATAAATTAATATTTCATGGGTGTCATCACTCCCGATGAAAATATAAAAAGAGACAAATTCTTTCCCTCTCCGTGCAAAGTAGCTGACACAATGAAATGATCCCCTTTTCAGGAATGAGATCGTTTGTTCCCTGAAATCAGGATAATCCAGAACCGGGATTTTCGGTATTTTAACGATTCCCGGATTTTCCTTTATAATATGATACTTCTCCGCCTCCATGATCAGAAATTAAGTATTGGGTAAAAGAATCCGTCAGTCAGTCCTGATACTGAAATAAAAAGATCGTTCAGGAAACCGGGTATATAGAAACATAAAACCACCGCTAAAGAAAAGAACAGTATCTGGGTAGTATATTCTATGACAGGTATTTTAATAAAATCTGTATGGACATGTGCTGTTTCTCCCACTAGGATCTTTGTATTTTTCAGGAAGATACCGTAAAAGATCAGTGTCAGCAGAAAGGCAACTATTATAAAGATCACCGCGTGCCCGTTCCCGAGCTGCCTGAACAGGAGGAATTCGCTGTAAAAAAGAGCTGACGGAGGCACAGCGGTTATCAGGGTTACGCCAAAGATCAATATCAGGGCACCTATGGGATTCAGACGGAAATAACCTCCTGACTTGTACAACTTATATGATTTCATGACCCTGTGCAGCAGGCCGGTCTGATAAAAGAGGCCGGATTTAATGAATGAATGAAATGTTATCTGCAGCAGAGCAATGTATATTCCGATCTTGCCAAGGCTCAATGCGATCAGCACTAATCCCATATGCTCGACCGTCGAATAAGCATAGATCCTTTTAAGGTTTGTCGCCTTCTGCATATAGATCGCAGCTACAAGAAGCGAAAGTATCCCTGTAATAAGCAGGACATGATTGATCCAGACACTAATGACAGTTCCGGATATAGCCTGGAACACTCTGAAAAAGGCAACAAAACCGCCATTGACAAGAGCTGAGGACAAAAATGCGCTAACCGGCGACGGTGCAACATAATTTGCATCTATTCCGATGGTATAAAGCGGAAAGACCTCGAGTTTTGAGCTGTATCCGGCAAGGATCAGGATGAATGCCATTTTAAGATATACCGGGTTGATACCTGCGAAAGTGACCTGCAATCCTTTAAAAGACATGTCTCCGGAAGAAATTACTCCGGAGGATGCACTGGCAAACAGGATCCCGATATATGCGAGAGCGATGCCTACAGAACAGATGAAAATGTATTTCCATGTTGCTTCAAGCGAATTTGCACTTCCATGGTGGTTTATCAGATAGGCCACGGAAAGCGTTGTCAATTCTATGAAGATCCACGAAACAATGAAATTATTTGTGGTATATACCCCTGTAAGCGAGATATTCAGGATAATAAATGAAGAATAGAACAATGCCCGTTGCCAATGACCGGAACTTTTTGTGTAAATAATACTGTGATAAAATGTAGCGGAGGATATCAGAGATAAAATGATAAGAAAGATAAGTGCCAGGGAATCATACGTGAAATAATGGAGATCCGTCTGATCCTTTCTCAGGAATGCGAGTGCAGAAAAAAGCAACTGTACAATAATGAAAAGAAAAGTGAAGAAATTAATGCTCCTTCGCCATGGAAAAATAAAAATCAGTCCCGATAAAATTATTCCTGCACAAAAATAGATCCCCAGTAACATTATCAGTCTTTTAGTTTTGAAAGTGTTTCAACCTCAAATCCACCCATCCTGTGTCCGATACTTGTAAGAAACATACTCATTATCAGAACGGCAACAAAAATATCGAGCAAAATTCCCGTATTTACGAGAAGCGGAAATTCATTTCCTATGGCAATTGAGAAAAGGAATACGGCATTTTCTATTATCAGAAATCCTACGAGATGTCCGAATATGAGCTTTCTGACACTGATAAGGAGCAGCCCCGTGAAAAGCGTGAAATAAGCTATGACCATATAAACTTCATTTACTGAAGGGATTGAGAGCTCATGCGCAAGAAGGAGGCTTACCCCAAGAATTACCAGCATGAGCATCACGGTATAATTTCCCTGCAGTGATCTCTTATGAACATTATGTATCCCGGTACGCTGCAATATCTTCCTGAGCAGATAGGGTACCACCAGAGATTTGAATACAATTGTCTCAGCGAGTATAAATAAAAGGTTTATAAAGCTGAAATTCTTTAGCTCGATTATGGCCATCGCGAAAAGCAGTACGCCCTGAATGGTATAAGCCTGAATATAGTGCTTAAACTTCTCTGTAGAGGCAATATAAACCAGGGATATACCAAATAAAACGTACAGTAATGTCAACATATCAGAATATCTTTTTTGCAAAAAGGATTACTACAAACAATATCACTGCAATTAGCGTCACGGTCAGAATATACTGTTGATTTCTGTTCATTCTGAAACGGGTCCTGAATGATTCCACCAGGCCGATTATGACCCCAAAGAGCAGCTGCACCGCAGAAAATAATATCAGTCGCCACATTACCGGAAGGTTGCCTGGAATGACCGTTGAAGCGATGAGACTTCCGAAAACTGCAAATTTCAGGAACAGGGACATCTGGATAAGCGCCAGGTTAAATCCGCTTATATCCAGAACCATTACCTCATGAATCATTGTCAGCTCAAGGTGTGTTTTCGGATCGTCGACGGGAACCCTGCTGTTTTCGACAAGAGTTATATTGCCAATTACATACGATATTATAATTCCATAAATGAGATTATAGTTTGCATCACCCGGAAGATTGAAAAGCGAACTCATCGAAAAGTTTCCCGTAAATACAACCAGTCCTGCGATCAGTACGAATAATGCCGGTTCGATCAGCATACCATAAAGCGCCTCGCGGCTTGCCCCCATTCCTTCAAAGCTGTTTCCGGTATCGAATGCGGCAGTTATCATCATAAATCTTCCAAGACCAAGGAGATAAGCAAACAGGATAAAATCACCATTAAAAGAGAGTACTGGCTTGAATCCCGCAACAGGTACTATCAATGCGGCAACAAGCACGGTAGCAAGTACCACAACCGGGGCTATTCTTGAGATCATGCCTGATGTTTCGCTGTACACCATTCCTTTGCGAAGTAATACCATGACATTTTTAAGGGGCTGAAACAGACCCGGTCCCTTCCTGCCGGAGACTATGCTTTTTGTCCTTATTATCAGTCCGGTAATAAAACACGATGTTATTATGATAAGTAAATACGCAATCATCCTTATCAGATAAGTTTCAGAAAAGTCAGAAGAAATATTAAAAGGAGGAACAACATTAAATAGAGTACATAATGCTGTAACCTTCCTGTCTGAAATATTGCAGCCCGCCTCAGAACATTCACGATAAAATCAGCAGGTCTGAATATTAATTTCGACTTGATACTATCATCAGAGTGTGTGTGAAAATCACGCTTCTCCGGGAACAATTCATCATCTCTGTAGCTGATCTTTGTATAGCCTGTTTTAATTATCGGTCTGGTAAGGGCAGCATATTCCTGTATAAAAGAGGTAGCCGTATATTGTTGCTTTGCATCTATGGCAGAATAACCGCAACCCCACGTGGGACCTGTGACGATCCTTCTTTTTTGTACAGCAACTGCCCTTATGACCAGGACGATCACGACCAGGACGATCAATGAGAGTGATCCGATCGATATAAAGCTCATTGGCTTAAAAAATGATTCCGGCGAGATCGTTCTGGTAAAAGGGAAGATTGACCCGGTAAGGGAGATCAGGGGTCTGATAATGATAAATGGAAGGATCCCGATAATTATTATCAGCGCCATTGGTAAAAATTTAGATATCAGCATTACTTTTCCGGCTTCAGAGGGTTGCTCTTCATAATCTGATCGCGGTCGTCCCAGGAAGACTATGCTAAATACCTTTGTAAAGCATAAAAGAGCCAGTCCTCCGATCAGCACAAGGGATAACATTCCCAGGAAGAATATTATCAGGGGATAGAATGACGGACTTGCGATCCCTGTGAAAAGTGAAGTATAAATAAGAAATTCTGATATGAAGCCATTAAGGGGCGGAAGGCCCGCAATAGCTATCGAGCCTATCAGGAATGCCCATGCAGTATAAGGCATGAACTTCATGACGCCACCCATTTTTTCAATATTCTGCGAATGGACCCTGCTGATGACTGATCCGGCACTGTAAAAGAGCAGGGATTTAAACAGGGAGTGATTCAGTGTATGAAGCAGGGCTCCGGCATATCCGGCAGCAGATATCAGGACATTTCCCGTTGCAGTGCCGTAGATGCCGAGGCCTATCCCCAATCCAATTATTCCAATATTTTCAATGCTGTGGTAAGCGAGAAGCTTCTTGATATCGTGTTGAAGTATAGCCATCATTACTCCAAATAATCCGGTTATTGCCGAGAAAATAATCACGGAAGCCCCGATCGCGGCAAAATCGCCGGCCAGATAGGTGGTTACTCTCATTATCCCATAGATCCCCAGTTTGATCATTACTCCCGACATGATGCCTGAAACGTGGGAAGGTGCTGCAGGATGGGCATCAGGGAGCCAGGTATGAAGAAGGATAAAACCCGCTTTTAATCCAAACCCGATAAAGAACATCAGGAAGACCGGCCAGTTGGAATTAACAAGGAAAAAGCTCTTCAGGTTATCAAAAGAGATGCTTTTTAGTCCATTGGACGAAACGATCAAAGCTCCCAGAATAAAGAGCATGCCAACGTGCATCTGAAGAAGATAGGATAATCCGGCCTTAAGAGTTCCCTTTGCATCGAAATCGAAGATCACCAGGAGGAAGGAAGAGAGAGTCATGATCTCCCAGAACATAAGGAACCAGAAACCATTCCTTAACAGGGGTACCATGGTCATTGAAGCATGAAGCCATGTCAGTGAAAGGTAATGAAGCTTTATCCATGATTGTGGCTTACTGTCCAGATAGGGTTTAAGATATCCTGTTGAATATAAAAAGCCGGTCGCTACAGTGAAATTTATAATAAGGATAAAGAAGGCGCTCAGCTTATCGCAAACTACCATGGAAGAAATATTTTCCCTGATAAAATTTCCCGAGATCTGATAAAGGTCCGTCCCCGGCAGGAGACTCACAATTGCAATAAAAGAACTTACTGCCAATACCACGAATATGCTTATCCCTGCCATTACCAGAGATGCCCTGCGACCTGGTATCAATACAAATAATGCTGTAACAAACAGAAATAGAAGCAGATATACCATAAAAATAAAAATGCGATCTGCAAAAATAGAGAAAAACCGGCGATGTTACAAATTCAGGGAATCCAATCCCGTGTCTTGTTCCTGATATGATCATTTAAAACCGGATGTAATGGATCCTTACCTCATACCATTCAATAACCAACCCTGATCTTAAATGAATTTATTGTTTATGTATATTATTTTTAGTAAATTAAGCCTTCGAAAAAAAATGCTGGCATTGAAGCAATGATGAGACAAGTGATAATTAATCCTTAATATTATGGCTGCTACCAATGAACTTTTGATCCAGAAAGTTTTTCAGGAGATGGTGAAGTATAAGCCATCAATGCAAAAGATGCTTATTGCCGACGAGGGCGATGAGGAAGAGGCCCTTGATCCCAGGCTGCTTGGCGATCTGATAATCAGGAATTTCCCCTGGCCCATCGGCGTTGAGCTCAGAAGACTCTTCTCGGCTTCCACCCGCCAGCTCGACAGGATGCGTCTCGATCAGATATTCAAGACCATCGAGCGCACCATGCAGTTTATCAGCTTCCTGATGATCTGCCAGGTCTGGAAGGATGCGAAGGAAAAAAGGTTTGAGCTTCCCGAAAGCTTCAGGAAAGAATTCGGCGACAGGATAATGGTCCTCAGCATGGGTAACTATACATGGCTCATAAGGGCTCTTGGAACATTCATGCAGGATAAGGGGAATCCCTGGTTCATGCCCGAGATGGGTGAAAACTTCGATAAAAAATTCTATGCTGCTCTCGACTTCTGGGTACCCGAAAGGAATGAGATCGGCCATTACCAGATCAACCTTACGAATGAGGAGATAGAAAAACGGTGTGTGGAGTACGAGGAAAAGCTGGCCCTGATCCTTGAAAAGCTGTCATTTATTGCCAAGTACAAGCTGGTATCTGTAAGAGAGATAAAGGTCATTCATCCAAAAAACCAGGAGGCCCGGTTCAATCATACAATTGATCTGCTGAACAGTTCCGATTCGGGATTCAAGGCACAGGAGCTTGAAGAGACGAAATATGCAGAGAGCAACTCCGTATTGCTGATGAAGTCGCTGAAGACATTTGATGAATACCTCAACCTCTCTCCTCTTATAATTGATACCAACTCAGAAGTGATCGACGACAAGGAGAAGTTTGATATCAAAAAGGATATCTTCCTTTACACCAAATTCAGGGGTGATCAGATCATGTATATCGGAACGGAAGTGACTGAAAAATGTGATCTGCGAAGCCTGCATAACTATGCTTCTCTTGTCAGCCAGTTCAAGGATATGCTGGCTACTATCACCGGCACCGCCTTATAAATTAAGCACTTACCTATATCAGGAAATGTTTTTCCTGGAAAGGAATATTGTTTTCACCCTTACTGAATTCCCTCTTCCCCCTACGCGTAACGTGGAACGCTTGACACTGAACATGAAACTTCGTTTGGATCTTGTGTACAAATATAAACCTGAAATGGAACAAAAAAATTGAAAGCCCTATGAACACCGTTAAACTTGATAAGGGGAATATCATCCTCATGCTGCCTTTCAGCCTGGGTCAGGGATGGACTCCGGAGAGTGATACCGAGATCTGGACAAAAACCGATGAAGATGTGCCAAAGCTGGATTTCCTGCTTGACCATGTAAGAGATTTCTTCATTAAAAACGAGCAGGAAGGCTTACACGACGATTCCTCATGCGTGATAATGAAGCTCAGGAAAGAAGCGGTCCCGGTTAAAATATTCAATAATAAAACTTACTGGCTTAGTAACAAGGCTTTCGATACCCACGACAGGGTTAAGGACCCTTCCAGGTTCCCGGTCTGCTTCAATCCCGACACATTCAGGATAATCTACCATCCTTTCACCGGAATATCTCTCCTGATGTTCGGCATCGAACTGGCTCCCGCTGGTAAGGATACCCAGCATTCCACACTTGCTGATTTTATAGAGATGAACTACCTGGTGCGGATCTTCAACAGGCATGATGAGGCATTTTTTATTTCCCGGAATGAAAGACCGGAAGAACGAAACAAGGTCCTTCCGCTTATAGCAGGTAAGGAACAGGGCATATTTGATAAAACAGCTCCCGGGAACATAGAGGTCACGGGCTGGAGGCTGAGCCATCTCATAAATTATCTGCTTTACGATCTGAATGTAAAGTTCAGGATCAGCTTATTTGACAGCCATCGCTTTTACCCGGTGACCTATGTACAATCCTCAGAAGAGATACAGGATGAACATATTATACAACGTGCATTGTTCTACCTGAGAAAAGTCTACAACCTTGATTTCTCCCCTGCTGCCGATGTCCTTCAGCGTGAGAGCGAACTATTCCAGCCTTTCAGGCAGATCTATTATGCAAACAGCCTTGAGGGCGCAGCGGTATTTAACAACTGCAGCTCTTCAGACCCGGAATTTATAAAGACATTCTATAACAACTCCTTCCCTAAAAGCCTGTGGCTGACTATTCTTGGAGTCATGCAGCGATCGGTCTTTCTTCAGCTGATGAAGGATGTTTCACGCATTGATCCCGGCGACCATAAGGCGGTCAAAGCCTATCTTATGAGGTATGCCAGGATATCGCTGAAGGCCATCTTTTCAAAAGTGTCGGTCTATCACCAGCATAATGATTATTATGTAATGATGGTAAATAACTTCCAGATCAATGAACTGCAGACCGAGCTTAAAAATGAGCTTTACGAGCTGAATAATGTCCTGCGCCAGACTCATGAAGATGAAGTTGAAAAAAACAGCATAATTGAAAAACAATCTGACCGAAGACTCAGCATGATCCTTTTTGTCCTGTCAATATTCGGACTTATAGAGGTAATGTATAAAGTCATGGAAAACAGGACAATGACGATGATTGAAAATGCAGTGGCCTTCGGGATACCTCTTTTGCTTGGCCTGATCTTCTGGATAATTATTTTTTCGAAGAAGAAATAACAAAACAAACGTCTGCGGAACATGAGATCACCATTTAAATTCCTCGACAGCTACACCAAAGAAGACCGCGATATCTTCTTCGGCCGCGAAAGAGAGATCGAAGAACTCTACCACCGGGTTTTCGAAAGCAAGATAATGCTGGTTTACGGCGTATCCGGAACCGGAAAGTCCTCTCTTATCCACTGCGGGCTGGCTAACAAATTCCAGGAGACGGACTGGCTTCCGCTGGTGATCCGCAGGGGTGCAAATATCCTGGAGAGCCTGGCGACAGCTGTAAAAACGGCATCGCTAACACCACAACCGGGTGAGATCGGGACAGCTCCCCAGTTCAAAAAAGCTGTCAGGTCTCTTTATCTCGACCATTACAAGCCGGTTTTTTTCATCTTCGATCAGTTCGAGGAGCTTTTCATATTTGGCAACAAAGAAGAAAAAAAGTCATTCATACAAGTGATCAAAGCCCTGATTGAATCAGAAGCCCAGTGCAGGTTCATCTTCGTCATGCGCGAAGAGTACATGGCAAGCTTCACCGAATTTGAGAGGTACATCCCTTCCATTTTCCAGAACCGCGTAAGGATCGAGAAGATGTCGCATATAAATGCACTGGAGGCGATCAAGGGTCCATGTAAAATTGCCGGGATCGGTCTTGAAGAAGGTTTTACAGAAACCCTCATCGAAAAGCTTAGTCCTGAAAATGCCGATGTGGAGCTAACATATCTGCAGGTATTCCTGGATAAAATATTCCATTTGGCTGCTGATGAAAAAGAAACCCTTAAGGTTTCCTCTGACTTTAATTTTACACTTCGCCTGCTCGAGAAGACAGGTGATGTCTCTGACCTCCTGGGTAGTTTCCTCGAAGAGCAGATAAAAGATCTGGATGAACCCGAAACAGGACTCACGATACTGAAATCATTTGTCTCAATAAAAGGCACTAAGAAACAACTCACCCAAAATGAGGCTATTTTGTCTTCAAGGTCATTAGGGAAGAATATTTCTGATGATTCTATTAATACATATTTGCAGAAGTTTGTCAATCTGAGGATACTTCAGGATAAAGACGAGAATGGCAAATATGAACTGAGGCATGACAGCCTGGCATCAAAGATATATGAAAAGATTACGATCGTCGAGAAAGAAATGCTGGAAATACATCAATTCCTCGAGAATGCGTATTTAGGATATGAAAAACGAAAGATCCTTTTAAATTCAAATGACTTAAAATACATTGCTCCCTATGAAGATAGACTATTCGTAAATAAAGAGATTGTCAATCTGATCGCCCAAAGTAAAAAAGAATCGAATAAAACCAGGAACAGAATCAAGAGACTTGCAATTGCAGGATTTGTTTCAATACTGATAATTTCAGCCAGTGCCTTCCACATGCCTTTGAGTGGCGCAATAAGGTACCTTGGAAATATTGTTTATATCTTATTCTTTTTGCCATTCTTTGGATATTATGTCATTAAAACAAGGGAGAACAGGACTATGAACCTGCTTTTCCTGATTTTCACCCTGATCTTCTTAGGCTACAATTATCTGCGTACAAATGCTATAAAATCTACATTCTTTAATGTTTGTACCGGCCCTTTTATCTATAGCGATGAAAGGATAAGCAGAGAAACTGAATCGTCCATCCTGAAACTTGACAGCACGTACAACAAACTAGTTCTTACATCAAAGAAATTCCCGCAAGCTGGAAGGGATTTTAAGAAAAATGCGGACAATTTGAGATCGAGAACAAATGAGATAATTAATTATATACAGGATCTGAAGATTGAAGTTATTAATTCGGAAGAGGGACCAGGGTGCCCTGCATTGAATGGCAGAGATATTAATGTTGCAAAATTAAAAGCCAGACTTGATGACACGAATGTTCCCTCTGAAATTATGATTGGTTCCAACATGAATGGAAAAGCGTTTGGTCTGAAGCTATTTATTCGGGATTATAAGGATTTTCTAAAAGAGTTAACTAATGGTGAACCCAATATTTCCAGAAGCATTGATAAAGCACTGAATATAGAAGACAAGGTGACAAGCGGATCAGGAAAAATACCAGATCAAGGGGATAGATGGGAATACTATAAATTTCAGGCACTGCCTTCCTGGTTTGTCATAATTACTCTCTCCCAGATCCAGTCTGATTTAAGGTATTCAGAAGCGGAAGTCATGACATTTTTATATGATGAAATGATGGTTAAGACAGATCAAAAGCACATAAATAAAAGATAATTACTTATAAATGGCAACAATAAAATCCCCATTTAAATTCCTTGACAGCTACACCAAAGAAGACCGCGATATTTTTTTCGGCCGTGAAAGAGAGATCGAAGAACTCTACCACCGGGTGTTCGAGAGCAAGATAATGCTGGTTTACGGTGTATCCGGCACCGGAAAGTCGTCTCTCATCCACTGCGGGCTGGCTAACAAATTCCAGGAGACCGACTGGCTGCCGCTGGTGATCCGCCGGGGGGCCAATATCCTGGAGAGCCTGGCAACAGCTGTAAAAACGGCATCGCTGACACCACAACCGGGTGGGATCGAAACAGCTCCGCAGTTCAAAAAAGCAGTCAGGTCGCTTTACCTCGACCATTACAAGCCGGTTTTCTTCATCTTCGATCAGTTCGAAGAGCTATTTATATTCGGTAACCGGGAGGAGGATGAAGGTTTTATCAAAGTGCTGAAATCACTGCTGGCATCCGAGATACAGTGCAGATTTATTTTCATACTTCGTGAAGAGTTCCTGGGCTGGCTCACCACATTTGAAAAATCCGTTCCCGGCTTTTTCAGCAACAGGATACGTATCGAAAAAATGGACATCGGCAATGCAAGGAAAGTAATTGAAGGGCCATGTAAGATTTACAATATCGATGTTCAGGAGGGTTTTGCTGACAAGATGCTGGAAAAGCTATGCCCGCCAAAAGAGAGTGAAATCGAGCTTACATATCTCCAGGTTTATCTCGATAAGATCTTCAGGCTGGCATCTGAAGGTGTTGCAGATGATACAAACAGGATCATATTCCAGATTTCAGACCTTGAAAGAGCAGGGAATGTCTATGATATTCTCGGCAGCTTCCTGGATGAGCAGATAAGCCAGCTTCCTGATCCGGAGGTTGCAATGACAGTTTTGAAAGCTTTTGTCTCGGCAAGAGGCACAAAGCGTCCGGTAAACGTTGAGGAGATCAGGGAATATGCCCTTACAACCGGTAAAGCCATCGATGAAAATACGATCAATGATCTTCTTATCTCTTTTGTGAACCTCAGGATACTGCAGGAAAAGGACAGGAATGATAAATATGAGCTGAGGCATGATGCTCTTGCCTCAAAGATCTTCGAGAAGATCACGATGATTGAGAAAGAGCTTCTTGAGATACGGCAGCTGATCGAGAATGCATATCACAGCTGGGAGAAGAGAGGTGTTCTTCTTTCTGCGGAGGACCTGCAGTACATAGCGCCTTACGAAACACGGCTTTACCTGCCCGATGATTATGGAAGGTTTGTCGAAAGAAGCAAAAGAGAGCTGGTCAAGGTGCGTCAAAGGAGAAGAAACATGGTCACTTCCGCTGCAGTTGCCCTGATCCTTATTCTTGCAGGGTTTACATTCTGGGCTGTGAGGGAAAGAGGGAAGGCCGTGGAAAATGAAAAGATCGCGAATGAACAAAAAATAAAAGCAAACAGCTCCGAAAAGGAGGCGCTGATCGCCAGGGACAAGGCAGTTGAATCCGATATGAAGGCACTTAAAGCCAGGGATGAGGCAAAGGAATCCGAATCAAGAGCGTTGTACGAAAAGACGATCGCTGAAAAAAAGGAGATAGAGGCAAGGGCGAACAATTTCAACTTCCTCTCAAAGGAGGTGGCAGCACAGGATCCTACCATTGCTTTGAGGCTTGCATACTATGCATTTGGAATAGATCCAGGCAATAAGGATATTTTGGGTAATCTCTACAGTATCTATTATGATAATTCATTTTATAAGATCCTGTACAAAGGGGAAGCCGGAGGTCTTTTTCAGATATCTCCAGATTGGACAAGGATAGTTTCAACCTCAGGACGTACTGCAAAAATATCTGACCTTAATGGAAATTCTTCATATTTTTTTATTGGACACATAATTAGTGAGTTTACTGATAATATTCATCAGATATCACATTACGGATACGACGATATTACTTCAATTGCCTTTTCGCCGGATGGCAAAACGGTTTTAACCGGATCGTGGGACAATACTGCAAGACTGTGGGACCTTAAAGGAAATATAATAAGAGTTTTCAAAGGCCATACATATGGCGTAACATCCCTGGCATTTTCCAGGGATGGCAAGACCATTCTGACAGGATCAGACGATGGCACTGCCAGACTATGGTCTCTTGATGGAAACTGCCTGCAAATACTGGATCGACACACCTCAGTCCAGTCTGTTGCCTTCTCCCCTGATGACAGTACAGTACTTACGGGGTTAGCTGATTCGACCGCAATACTGTGGGATCTGAAAGGTAACATTCTTCAGAAATTCAAAGGTCATCATGGATATGTTGGTGCAGTTGCTTTTTCCCCTGACGGAAAAACGATCCTGACTGGTTCAAAAGACCAGACGGCAAGGCTTTGGGATCTGAAAGGAAAAATGTTGCAAACACTTAATGGTCATACTGATAATGTACGTTCGGTAGCTTTTTCTAAAGATGGTAAAAATATCCTGACCGGATCGTCTGACAAGACAGCAAGACTTTGGGATCTGAGGGGTAAAACTTTGCAAATATTCAAAGGTCATACCGGAATCCTTAATTCAGTTGCATTTGCACCGGAAGACAATAAAATTCTGACTTCCTCTTCAGATGGAACATTAAGGATCTGGGATATATCTCAGACTAAGGAGAGGAGTTTGAATGATAGCGAATCTGTAATTAATTATGCGGCATTTTCATCGGATGGCAAAAAAATCCTTGCCTTGTCAGATGATGGTAACACGGTTAAGATCTGGGACCTCAATGGAAACATTACTCAATCTTTTCCAATAATTTCCAATAAGATCGTTTTCTCTCCTGATGGAAAATCCATTCTTACCGGACTGTATGTTGCCCAGTTACTGGATCTTGAAGGGAACGCTTTGCAAACTTTCAGCGGACATACTAAAGATATCAGATCGGTAGAATTTTCACCTGACGGCAAAACCGTATTGACAGGGTCAATGGATAAAACTGCAAGACTCTGGGACCTCCAGGGAAATACTTTGCAAATATTCACCGGGCATAATGACGGGATCAGCTCGGTCGTCTTTTCACCTGATGGGAAAAAGATACTGACAGGTTCAGGGGACAAAACCGCAAGACTCTGGGATCTGAAGGGACATACTTTAAAAACATTCTATGGACATGCCGAGGGGATCAGTTCTGTTGCCTTTTCACCTGATGGAAAAACCATATTGACAGGATCAAGGGATAAAACTGCAAGACTCTGGGATCTGACGGGAAAAATGCTGCAGGTTTTCACCGGTCACACTGATGTTTTAAATACAGCCATTTTTTCTCCTGACGGGGCGACCATACTGACATGCTCGGACGATAAAACTGTAAGACTATGGGATCTCCAGGGACACACCATGCAAATACTGACCGGGTTTAAGAATCCGGTTCGCTCGGTTGCATTTTCTCCTGACGGGAAAATGATCCTGGCAGGTTCCGCAGAAAATACAGCAAGGATAAGCAATGTAAAAGAACCTTTAAACCTTTTCCTGAAAGAGGGCAGGTCAGAAATATTAAATACAGAACAGGAACTTAAGTACAGCATTATAAACACAGGTAATCTGACCAATGAAAAGGATGTGGCCATATTATTTGAAGGAATTAGATACTTCCTTTCACAGGCAAAATTGAATAAGGATAACAAAAACGACTATATAAATGCAGCAAAAAATATATTTGAAAAATTATTCAGCACCATTAGCAATACAACAAACAGAAAATCATTTATCTCCTGTGGGATAGATCTATTCACATTTATACCTGAGAAGTCTGTGTCAGACAAAATTGAAAAAGCTAACCAGATGTTTCTCATATCCTCAACAAAAGAAGAAATTAAGGATGCGTATAATTTTTATTCTGAGAAATGCAGCAATCTCGATTCAATAAAAACTGCACTTAACATCCCTGATTGTCTGATTCAGATTTCTTATAAATTATTGTCTGTTGATACGTCCGCCTCGCATACTGTCTCAATCGATCTTACAGGTCTATCCTGGCCATTGCTGCAAAACAGGAGATTTAAAACTTCTCTCGAGGCAGTTGAACTGGCAATGAAAGCTGATAGTTCAAATCAATATGTTAATACAATCTATCCGCTTGTGCTGGTTTTAAATAACCGTTTTAATGAAGCAGAGAAAATTTACCTCAAGTGCAACAATGAATACATTTACAAGAATAATTATAAAACGAATAAACTTTATTACCGTGAAGACATAGCTGATCTTGAAAAACGAGGTATCTCAAATCAATATTTTGCAAAAGTGAGGGAATTGCTTAATAACTAGATCCTGGCCGTAACGATCATTCACATCATTGCTTTTTGATTACCGGTTTTTTGAAAAGTATATCAAAAATAGGAATATTAAACTCCATTTTGTCAATAACCATAGTTGCCATTTTCTGATCGTTTATAAATTCTTCAACCTTGAAAGCAGCAGTGATACCATCATTTGACCTGAAATCACTGTAGAGCTCTTCCCCTTCGAATGTCCTGCCTTCCTCCTTAATATTGTAAATGGCTTTCAGTATTATAAATTTTGTCGAATCCATGTAAAAATTGACATAGTTTCTATCTTTATCTGTTATCTTAATATTATATACAGGGGTTCCATTCAAATCCTCAATCTTAATTAACTCAAGCTTGTCTCCCCTCTCCTTCCATTTAATTAATGGATTGTCCCAATCAGCATAGGGGTAGGCATAGTCGGCGATATTCTGTTTAACCTCATCAGTTGGCAAATCCTGCGGATCAGAGGAGCCTGTTGTTGGATCAATCATCCAGCTGTTTTTTTTATCTCCGGCGTATATAATCATTGTTCCCTGCATGTTTATTTCAGTCCGATGTAAACCCGAACTCTTATCAATTGTGGTAATAGCAACTGTCCTTTTATTCTTATAAGTGATTTTTCCTGTCACTTTAACAGTCTGCATATTTGCCATTTTATCCTGACCTATAGTCTTAAGAAACTTTGCAACTAATGAATCCGGAGTTGGATTCTGGGCAGGCAGCATGTTTGCACTAAACATGGCGAGAATGACAAGTATTAGTTTTTTCATGTTCTTTTGGATTAGTGAAAATCAAGTATTTATCGAGTTACAACAAACATTCATAATCAGCCGCTTTAAGGCATAACTTCCAATCATGAGTAAATTTATGTGTTATTTTTCACAATGTCAAGGCTAGATGAAATATTGGGTAATATCATGTTGCTCATCCTGCAGATCAAGAAATTTCCAATTCATGATTGACTTTTAGATGGATTTAGAATAACTTTACTTACAATGATGTTTGAAGCGTAGAGAGGAGAGCGTAGAGCGTAGAGCGTAGAGCGTAGAGCGGTGAGCGGTGAGACAGGAACGCGGAACGCGAAACGCGGAACAGAATTTAAAATATACCAAATATGAAATCTCCATTCAAATTTCTCGATAGCTACACAAAAGAAGACCGCGATATCTTCTTCGGCCGCGAACGTGAGATAGAAGAGCTCTACCATCGCGTTTTCGAAAGCAAGATAATGCTGGTTTACGGCGTATCCGGCACCGGAAAGTCGTCTCTTATACACTGCGGACTGGCAAATAAATTCCAGGAGACCGACTGGCTTCCGCTTGTGATCAGGCGAGGTGGAAATATGCTGGATAATCTTGGGCTGGCAATAAAGGCTGCTTCAATAACCCCGCTAACCGGCGAGATCCTCACTCCTCTTCATTTTAAAAAAGCGGTAAAATCACTTTATCTCGATCATTACAAACCTGTATTTTTCATATTCGATCAGTTTGAGGAGCTTTTCATCTTTGGTAACAAGGACGAGAAGAGGTCATTTATTCAAGTAATTAAGGCAATTGTAGAATCAGATATCCAATGCCGGTTCATCTTCGTGATGCGCGAGGAGTACATGGCCAGCTTTACCGAGTTTGAAAGATACATTCCATCTATCTTCCAAAATCGTGTCAGGATCGAGAAGATGTCGCATACCAATGCACTTGAAGCAATAAAAGGTCCATGCAAAGTGGCCGGAATAAATGTTGAGGAGGGTTTTGCCGAGTCCCTTCTTGAGAAGCTGAGTCCTGAAAGCGCTGATGTCGAACTGACCTATCTGCAGGTTTTCCTTGACAGGATTTTCAGATCGGCAGCCGGGAATTATCCCCCCTTCAGGGGGGACGAAGGGGGGCTGGCTGGGCTTAATTTCACGACCTCACTCCTTTCGCAGGTCGGTGATGTATCAGATCTGCTGGGCAGCTTTCTCGATGAACAGATATCTCTTCTTAGCGACCCAGATACCGGGCTTGCAGTTCTTAAGTCGTTTGTCTCGGTCAAAGGCACCAAACAGCCCATGAAGGTTGAGGAGGTAAGGGATTATGTTATGACCCTGGGACGAAATCCTGATGAAAAATCTCTTGCAGAAATGATCCAGAGCTTTGTCAGCCTGAGGATCCTCTGCGACAAGGATCAGCACGACAGGTACGAGCTGAGGCATGATGCACTTGCAGCCAAGATCTATGAGAAATTCACTCTCGTTGAGAAAGAGTTGCTTGAGGTCAGAAAGTTCGTTGAGAACGCTTTTTATTCTTTTGAGACCCGGGGAGTATTCCTTAACAAAGAGGATCTTGATTACCTGAAAGATTATGATAACAAACTGATACTTCCGAAGGCCCTTGCTGAGTTTGTAGTCAAGAGTAAGGAAAAGATCGAATTAAAGAAAAAAACTCTCATAAGGATAACCCGATTGTCTGCATTGGTCTTTATAATTATGGTGGCTGCTATCTTCCGGCAATACAAGGGTAAGCTTGAAACTGTAAAAGATAAAGTACAGATAGGCAGTTTCCTTTTGCAGTCAGAATCAGATCCCGCTTATGGTATAGAAGGGATATTTGAATTATGGACAAAAAATAAAAACTCAACTGTACTCAGGCATTTAATGCTGAGCATGTTTCAAAAAATAGTATCTGCTGATACTATCTCTTCGGATAGTGCTAGCAGAATGCGTACAGGTTTCAGACCATATAAATTGCCAGCAAAAATTTTAAATGCTGATATATCTCAAAAAGGGGATTACATTTTCGGATGGTTAAGCAATAATTCTGTTTTTGTTTTAAATCCCGGTAGCAACAAGATGAGTATTTTTGAGTCCTTAAAACAACCATTACATATTGAAATATCCTCCATTGATTCTCTGTTAGCCATAGTCTATAAAGATGGTTCAGGCATAGTTACGGACTTAAGTGGTAAATTAAAATATTCATTTACCACTACCCCGAATTATATGATGGATGAACGGCTTGTTGCCTTTTTTCATGACAACAGATTCCAGTTAGCTGTAGTTAAGGATAAGGCTATCGAGATATATGATCGTAAGGGGGAACTTCAAATGCATCTTGAGAGTCACAAGAAAAGGATAAATTCGATTGATATCTCTCCTGACGGGCGGTTTATAGCCAGTGCTTCATGTGACAAAAAGGTTCTCGTCTGGAACTTTAATTCAAACCTGAATAAATATAGCATTTATGACTCCCTCATAGGCCACAAGGATGTTGTATGGTCTTGTCAATTTAATTCCCGGGGGAACTATATTCTCACTGCATCAGCAGACAGCACAGAGCGAATTTGGAACCTTCTTGGCAAAGAGGTCAATACTGCCTACATGTTCACCAGAAATAGTGAAAACTCTCCAAGATCGAATAGTCATAATATTGGAGAACCAGATGAGGACTTAAAAAATCCTCTTTATGGCCCTTATTACAGGAAAATGTGTAATGCAAAATTCAGCAAGGACCAGTACAATATAATTTCTACAGGCTATGAAATCACAGATTCTTTGAAAGCTACAGATAATCTGAACTACAACCAGGTATTATTCTATGACAACAACAGCAAGTTCAATACACAATATTATACTGAATATATGGATATGGAACACACTGATGAAGATATAATAATGCCCCGGAAATTCAGAAGGCTGGTCGTTTCACCATCAGGAAATATGGCCGCCTGCGAGTATCAGAAAGAACTTAGGATTGATCTCTGCGCAACAGACGGGCTTAGATTGCTAACTGTGAAAGGGACAAACCCTATGTTCAGTTCGGAAGGCAAATATATTTTCTGGGTGGATGGAAGTATTATTAATAAAATGCCTCTCTCTCCAGATATTATTATGGAGCTGCTGAATCAGCACAAGTTACTCAAGCCCAATGAACTCAGAGAGAAGAATCTGGTTGGAATTTGATCAAGTTCATTTCAAACCATTCTTCAAAATGACCTGATATTCCGACATATGAAAAGGAATATGGTTGATCTCCTTATTAGCGCCCCAAATAATCTGATTTATTTCCGGCAGCAGAAACCTCAGTGTAAATAGAAGAAAAACCAGGATCCAGGGGAGAAGAAGGCGTAGAAGTATTTTCTTCTGATAAGTTTTCCAGTCAGCATAACCTGATGATGGTAGAGTGAACAGGACAATAAGAGTCAATCCTATCAGAGATATCTGCCCTGAATTCACAAGG
This sequence comes from Bacteroidales bacterium, assembly GCA_050013475.1. Lineage (GTDB taxonomy): Bacteria > Bacteroidota > Bacteroidia > Bacteroidales > VadinHA17 > LD21. The sequence continues at coordinate 133,615 of JBEKFE010000001.1, read as the reverse complement.
AAATTTCCCAGTGGCCAATGCTGGAGCTTAAATAATAATCCTAAAAAAGAGAAGACAACTGTTATGCTGCTGAAAAAAGCAATATTCTTCAGGTAGGGTGCTTTATCCGGAAAGAAGAGGCACCTGATTCCAAAAATATAAAAAGATATTGCCCCGAAAGTCAGACTTAATGTCAATACCGTTCCCGCCAATGGGAGGTGATATCTTTTCATAAGAACACCCACAGAAAAAAAAACGATAAGCACTATGGTACTTTTCAGACTCGTCGGTTCTGAGAATACAAAAAAGTGCATCAATGGAAATACAGCTAGAAACAGGACAACCATTAATACCAGGTAAGAAAATATGCTCAAATCAATATTTATAAAACCAATTATTAACAATATGCAAAGAACCGGATAGAGATAAACTGATATTCTTGAAAGTTTCCTGAATCTTAGTTTTTCTGGCCTGGACAGAGTGTATGAAACAAGAAATGTACAAATCAGAAAACAGATTGAAAGTGACGATATTGCTAATATTTCATCAATTACATAGTTTGAAATATAGGGTGCCGCGATTGCCCAGATAATTGTTAATGCTATACCTGTTATACAAATCAGGAGGATTCTTTTGTGAAGAGTAATCGGATTCATAACATCATAGCTAAATCTCCATCTAATTTACTCATTTATTATAATAATAATATCAAGTAAACTTGACTTTAAATCAGCCTTTATCTAAATTTACTAAAGCAGGCTTATCCGAATAATTTCAGATAGGCAAATAAAAAATAAAGTTTCTAAGGAAAGTTGCTGAAAATTCCATTATCAGAGTAGGCTAATTGTAAAATCAACCTTATGAAAAAAAGTACTTTCTCTCTCGGATTGATCTCCTCTTCTCTCTTTTTTGTTAGCGTATTTATGAAATTCCTTCACTGGCCAGGAGCTTATACTTTAATGGTCGCAGCAGCAGCTATTTTTGTCCTGGGCTATTCGACAATGTTATATCTCGATAAGAATAAGCTGGCAACCACAAGCTTTCAAAAAACTGTTAATGTCATATCAATGCTTGCAATGATGATAGTGATGGTCTGCTTCATCTTCAAGGCGATGCATTGGTGCGGGGCAAATATTGCCATTTATGTCGGCCACCTCTGCCTGCTCATTCTTATACCGGTACTTTTTATTCAGGGATCTGAAGAGACAGACACCGTCAGGAAGCTTAACGCCTTCAACTCGGCAATAATGCTGGTGTTCCTTACCGGCTTCTCATTCTTTATCTGGCTGGTGATGGGGGCAAGATAGAAGCGTAGAGAGTTGAGAGGAGAGCGTAGAGCGTAGAGCGGTGAGACAGGAACGCGGAACGCGAAACGCGAAACGCGGAACGCGAAACGCGGAACAGAATTTAAAATATACCATATATGAAGTCCCCATTCAAATTTCTCGATAGTTACACCAAAGAGGATCGCGATATCTTCTTCGGCCGCGAACTCGAGATAGAAGAACTCTACCACCGGGTATTCGAAAGCAAGATAATGCTTGTTTATGGCGTATCCGGAACCGGCAAATCATCTCTTATCCACTGCGGACTGGCAAACAAGTTCCAGGAGACAGACTGGCTACCGCTTGTTGTAAGACGGGGAGGGAACTTGATTGAAAGCCTGGCTTCAGTCGTAAGGGCTGCATCGATAACCCCGCAGACACAGGATATTTCAACCGCTTTGCAGTTTAAAAAGGGTGTCAGATCACTTTACCTCGATCACTACAAACCAGTTTTTTTCATTTTCGATCAGTTTGAGGAGATTTTCATATTCGGGAGCAGGGAGGAAAGGAAGCTCTTTATCCAGATTGTAAAGTCAATTATCGATTCGGAGAACCAATGCAGGTTCATATTCGTGATGCGCGAGGAGTACATGGCCAGCTTCACTGAATTTGAAAGATATATTCCTTCGGTATTCCAGAACAGGGTGAGGATAGAAAAGATGTCACACATTAATGCAATCGAAGCCATTAATGGACCATGCAGATATGCAGGAATTGAGGTAGAAGAGGGATTTGCAGAGACACTATTGGAAAAGCTAAGCCCTGAAACCGCTGATGTGGAACTTACTTACCTTCAGGTCTTTCTCGACCGAATCCTAAAACTTTCTTCAGCCGATATCCCCGCCTTCAGGGGGGGAACCGACGGGGGGGTAAGTTTCACAACCTCTCTCCTGTCGAAGGTTGGTGATGTCTCTGACCTTCTTGGCAGTTTCCTCGATGAACAGATATCGCTTCTCTCAGATCCGGATACCGCACTTGCAGTACTCAAAGCTTTTGTTTCGGTGAAAGGAACCAAGCAGCCGATGAAGGTTGAAGAAGTTAAGGATTATATTGTGACTCTCGGCAGGACTCCTGACGAAAAGGCACTTTCAGAAATGATACAGGGTTTTGTAAGCCTCAGGATACTCTGCGACAAGGATCAACACGACAGGTATGAGCTCAGGCATGATGCTCTGGCGGCAAAGATATTTGAAAAGATCACGCTGGTGGAGAAAGAAATCCTTGAGGTCAGACAATTTATTGATAATGCCTGTAATAACTGGCAGAAACGGAGGGTACTATTATCGGCCGATGATCTCTCTTACATCGCTCCTTATGAGAACAGACTGTATCTGCCCAGGGAACAGAACCATTTTATTGAGGAGAGTAAAAACGCACTTCAAAGAGTAAAAAGAAGACGAAGAAATATATTCATATCTGCGGGAATGGTCCTGATAATTGTTCTTTCTTCTTTCAGTTTCTGGGCTATGAGGGAACGTAATAAAGCAGTCAGACAGGAGATTCAGGCCAGGGCTAATAATTTTAACTTTCTGTCCAGAGAGGTATCTGCGGCAGATCCAACAGTAGCACTCCAGATCGCCCAGTATGCATACTCTCTCGACCCTGTAAACAGAACAATTAAAGAGAATCTGAACCGGATCTATTATGACAATTGTTTCTATTCCAAGAACTTTGAGGTTCCATCGGCCATCCTCTCACTAGCTGTTTCAGATAATGGGAAAATGATTCTGGTTGGATCACGTGATAAAACATCGAGACTATATGATAATGAAGGAAATCTTATCCAGAGGTTTTATTTAGACCTTGGACAGGTTACATCTGTAGTAATAAAGCCTGATTATAAAAATATAATAACAGGAGATAATCATGGAAATCTTATTACATGGGATTTTAAAGGTAAATATAAAAGAATCTTTCAGAGCGTTGAGGAAAATGCTATCAACTATGCAGAATTATCCGGCTCGGGTAATGAGATTGTCATTGCTACTGGAGATTTAGCAATTGTAATGGATACTGATGGAAATATTAAGAAAACTCTAAAAGGGCATTCAGGCCGGGTAACTTCAGCAAGGTTCTCTCCGGATGGCCGGTTCATATTGACAGGATCTTTCGATAGAACTTTCCGTCTCTGGGACATTAATGGTAAATTACTTAAATGCTTTTCGGGCCAGCAAGAGGCAATCACGTGCGTTGCATTCTCACCTGATGCGAAATACTTTGTTACCGGATCAGCTGACAATTCTGCCAAATTATGGAACCTCGGAGGCAATGTTATTCAAACATTTAAAGGTCATACTGATTATATTAAATCTGTGGAATTTTCTGGAGATGGAAAGTACATTATTACCGGATCTGCTGATAATACTGCAAGAATCTGGAATATGTCGGGTAATACAATCCAGCTTTTAAAAGGGCACCAGGGAGAAGTGCTGGCAAAATTCCTCAAAGGGGATGAAAAAATCGTTAGCGGTTCAATCGATAAATCAATAAAAATCTGGAATTTCAAGGATAATACTAAAGATATTCTGGAAAATGGGACAAAAGCTATCTTATCAGTTGCAATTACATCCGATGGAAAGAAAATACTGACTGGTTCGGATGATTCAAAGATCAGTTTATGGAACCTTGAGACTGGTAAATGTGAAGTTTTAACCTTGGCCGGCGAGCCTGTTTTCTCAGTATCAATATCTCCTGACGGGAGTTCATTTTTAAGCACTTTTAACACAAATGATGCAATAATACAGGATTTTAAAAGCAAGAATAGCAAGCTGTTAAAAGGTCATAAAAGCGATATATATGCAACAGCTTTCTCACCAGACGGTAAAAAACTGCTGACCGGATCATATGATAACACGGCAAGGATATGGGATCTGAACGGTAATACCCTCCAGGTTTTAAAAGGTCACAACTGGACAGTAAGGGCAGTTGCCTTTTCCCCTGATGGTCAATCTGTACTGACCGGTTCACGCGATCAGACTGCCAAGCTCTGGGACCTTAATGGAAAAGTTCTCCACACTTTTGGTGGGCACAAGGATTTTGTATTCGCTGTTGCATTTTCTCCTGACGGGAAAAAAATTCTCACAGGATCAGCCGATTATACAGCCCGACTATGGGATCTGAATGGAGGTGTTCTTCATGTTTTCGAGGGTCACAAGGACATTATAAACTCGGCTGTATTTTCACATAATGGAAAACTTATCCTGACCGGCTCACAGGACCGGACAGCAAGAGTATGGAGCCTGTCAGGGGAAACCCTTGACATCTTTCAACAGAACAATTCAGGGGTAAATTCTGCTGTCTTTTCCGGTGATGACAAATCAGTAATCGTTGCATATAAGGACGGAACGGTTAGAATCTATACATTGAAACCCACTTACGATGAATTCATCGGTTCTAATTCATTAAAACCACTGACTATCGGCCAGAAGCTCTCTTACGGGATCTTGAGTGTTTCCGATATTATCAACTCAGATGATCCGCACCTGGTCGATGATGCCCTGATATATTTTGTTTCAAAAGCGGAGATTCAACCTGATCTGAATCCCAATTCCCGAATAATCGGAATTATCAGAAGATTGCTTAAAAAAGCAGGGTCGATGAAAAATAACTTCCACCAGTATGCTGTATTACTGGCAAATAATGAGTTCCTGTACAGGCTATTTCCTGACAATTCACTTTACAGAACAATATTAAAAATAAATGATAAGTTTAAAACGGCTACAAAATTCAATGACATCAAGGATGCATTTTATGTATATATTCCTGCTTGTGGCGATCTTGACACTATAGCAATTAACCTTAAATATCCTGAAATGACGCTCAGGATTCTTAAACTGATTACCACTTCTGATTCATTACCACCCGGCTGGAGCAAACCAAGAATTTCATCATATTGTTCGCAACTTTGCTTTCATATGTTCTCTTACAAATCACAATATCGGAACTCACTCGAAGCAGCTCAGATAGGTATTAAGGCAGATAGCACTAATGAATATTTAATAACAAATCTGCCTCTCGCATTGATCTTTAACAATAGATATGATGAAGCGGTTAAAGTATATAGTAAGTATAAAGATCAACCATGTCCGGATATTCCGGAATTTAAAACTTATCGTGAAGTTTTTCAGGCTGATATTGATGATTTTGAACAAAAGGGAATTACTCACCCGGATTTTGTAAAAGTCAGGGAACTGCTAAGGAATAAATAGCATGGAAAAACGAGACGAATGTCTTTCTATTTTGATTATTTTTACTTAATTGATAATCAATGAATAAATATGGCAGCTTTCGGATTTTTACAAATAGATAGTTCCAACGAATTGATCTGGCAGTCAAGATACTCCGATTCTGCAGCTGTACCAAAAAAGGCTCAATCCATCCTGAAACAGGCCGAAAAAATAAAATATCATGGGGGAATGGCCAATGCCCGGCTTAATATTGCTGCCCTCGCATTCTACAGATCAGACAATAAAACAGCACTTAGGTACCTTACCGAAGCTTTAAGATGGTTCGACCGGAACAGGCTCGAGAAAGGCTACGTGAGGGCTCTTCTGATCAAGGGGAATATATATGAAAGCTTCGGGGATTATGAAAACACCCTCAACTTCTGGCTGGATGCACTGAAGGCATCAAAGGAGATAAAGGATAATCAATCAGAGGGTGAGGCCTGCAGCCAGCTGGGACTGATCTACACGCGCCTCAGTAATTTCCCCAAAGCGCTCGAGTTTTTCAATAAAGGCCTGAAGATCAGAGAGGATCTGAATGATGAGAATGCGGTTGCCTCATCGCTGAATAGGATCGGGATGGTGTTGCGCCAGACAAGAAAATATGAGGAATCACTCGGATACTACTTTCGCAGCCTCGGCATACGCCGCCGCAACAGGCAGGAATCGGCAATACCCTGGACTCTGCTCGGCATAGCCAATACCTACGAGGATATGAAAAAATATCCCGAAGCGGTTGATTTCTATGAGCAGGGCATGGATGGAGCTGATAAGCGCTGCAAGCTGCAATGTATGATGGGTGCAGGCAGGGTCTACAGTAAGCTGGGCGAACCGCAGAAGGCAGAGGAAAAGCTTGAGGAGTCATTAAGGATGGCCGCAGAGCTGAAGTCTCTGGCGCTGATAGCTGAGGCCCATTCCGCCCTTGCCACACATTATGAGAACCACAAACAACACGACAAAGCGCTTAAGAACTTCAAAAAATACCTTAAGGCAAAGGAATCATTCCAGAGCACGGAGGTGCAGAGCCGGCTTAGCAATATAGAGGTTGCACATGCAATAGAAAAGTCAGAGCAGGAGAAAGAGATATACCGCCTGAGGCATGTAGAGCTGAAAGAAGCCTACGACATTATAGAGGAAAAAAACCATGATATCACAGCCAGCATAAACTATGCAAGCCGGATACAGAGAGCTATCCTGCCGTCAGTGAAGGAGATAAAGGGTCTTGAGGAAAGACTATTTATTCTCTATTTGCCAAAGGATGTCGTAAGCGGCGACTTCTACTGGTTCTCCAGCCTGGGCGACAAGCTTATTCTTGTAGCAGCAGACTGTACAGGTCACGGTGTGCCCGGGGCCCTTATGAGCATGCTGGGCATTTCATTTCTTGAAGAGATAATCAATACAAACAAGATTACTGATCCGGGATTAATCCTTGATGATCTCAGCCGTGAGGTCAGGAGGGCCCTCCACCAGAAAGGCAATATCAATGAGGCCAAAGACGGAATGGATATTTCGATCAGCGTTATCGATAAAAAACAAAACCAGCTGCAGTTCTCGGGCGCCTATAATAATCTTTATCTCATCAGGGACAATGAACTCAAAGAGTATAATGCCGACAGGATGCCGATAGGTTATTTTGATGATGAGGATAAGAAATTCTTAAGCCGTTTGATAGAGACTCTCCCGGGAGATATGATCTACATGTACTCTGATGGTTATGCTGACCAGTTCGGGGGCGGCAATCATAAAAAGCTCAAATACATGGCTTTTAAAAGCCTGATCCTCGAAGTACACAAGCTCCCTCTGAAGCAGCAAAGGGAAGTACTTGAAAAGAGATTCATGGAGTGGAAAAGAACTGATGATCAGACAGATGATGTCATGGTCCTGGGTTACAGGTTGTAAGAGCTCGGTGCTCGGTACTCGGTGCCTGGTAAAAACTGAGCCTTCAACACTTCAACACTTCAACACTTCAACACTTCAACACTTCAACACTTCAACGTTTCAACGCTTCAACGCTTTTATTATCCCTGAGCAGGATTTTCACTGCTAGGTCTCTTTTATATCCAAAACTTTTGTGCTCCCACCAGTTTCAAGATTGATCTCATGGGGCTTGTTCGTCTTCCACGAACCACATGTATAATCCGGAACATCTATCGTCTGCGATCTGTTGGCAACAGACCATTCGCTAAGCGGTGCAATAGAACTCCAGAGAGCTCCGTCATAAACATTCTGATCAAGAGGAAGTCCATTCCTGAGACAATCCATAAGTCTCCAGTCCATTATAAAGTCCATGCCTCCGTGTCCTCCCACCCTCTTTGCCATCTCCCCGACACGTTTTACTATCTCAGGCGAATGTTCATCAAAAAGCTTTTTGAGCTCATCATCCTTAATCCAGTCTTCGCCAAGGGCTATCAGCTCTTTCGGGTATTTCATCGCCATGCCGGCAGTTCCTTTTACAAGATGGATCCTTGAATAGGGCTGTGTCGAGGAGACATCGTGCTGGACAAGGATCGTTTTACCCAGGCTTGTCATAATATGGGTGGTATTGGTATTTCCCCTGTAATTCCTGTTGGCAAACTCCTTGTAGAAGGGATCCTTAGAAGCAAGCTCGTTGGCGTGCTTTCCCATCGTGAAGTCAAAAGTTGACATTGAGCTGAGATACTCCATTTTATCGCCCCTGTTAATATTCAGGAGCTGGCAGATCGGACCAAGTCCGTGTGTCGGGTAAAGGTTGCCGTTCCTCGATGCATTTTCCTTCAGCCTCCACATATCGGTGTAGGCGCCGTCTGATTGCTGATCGTCAACCGGCTTCTTAAAATTATAGCCCATCAGGTTGTGAATATAGGCCCCCTCCCCATGTATTATATCACCGAACATGCCCTGGCGGGCCATATTGAGAGTCAGCAGCTCAAAGAAATCATAACAGCAATTCTCGAGCATCATGCAGTGCTTCTTTGTTTTTTCCGAAGTCTCGACGAGCTGCCAGGCCTCATCAATTGTCCGGGCAATTGGTACCTCGCAGGCAACATGCTTACCATGTTCCATCGCATAGACGGATATTGGCGTATGAAGGATCCATGGTGTACATGTATATATCAGATCAAGATCCGGAAGCTCGACCAACTTCTTCCAGGCATCTTCCGATCCGTAAAACTCCTTAGCTTCAGTCCTGCCGATCTTTTTCAGGTATTTCTGCGATGCCTTAACTGCAAACTCTCTTTTGTCACCCAGGGCTTTGATCTCGATCCCATCAATGTAGCAAAGACGCTCGACGGCATCGCTTCCCCTGTCGCCAAGGCCGATTATGCCTATTCGCACTGTCGGGATCGCCGGAGCGGCAAAGCCTGACATATTGAACCGCTGGGTATGGGATCTTTTTACCGATTGAAGGGTTGGATCGGGTTTTGACTGCTGTTCCTTCTGAACATACCCCGGTAACAGCCCGCCTGCCATTGCACCGGCACCTGCTACTGTAGCAGTTTTGAGAAAGTTACGACGATTGGTTTTCATAATGAGATTATCTACCTGTTATTTATTCAGAATTTGAGGATGCAAATTAATATTTTTCCTGATAATTTATTATAATTAAACCTCTGTGTCTCTCTGTGTCTTCTCTGTGCCTCTCTGTGTACCTTTATTTTTTAAGAACTTACACAGAGTGACACTGAGGACCACAGAGGGTCACAGAGGATTATTTAGTATTATTCAGGAGTTTGGAATAGAATTCACGGACCTTTACTGACTCTTTTTCCCAGTTAAGCACTTCGGCAGCGTCCCTTGAATTTTGCTTAAGTATCTTAAGCAGATCCCTGTTCTCATCCAGCAATCTGATGGCCTGAATTATCTCATCAGGCGATATTTCAGGAATTACGATCCCGCAGGAATGATCGGTTATAATCCGGGTCACTTCGGGAAGGTCGCCGGCTACGACCGGGATACCTGCTGAAATGTAATCAAACAGCTTGTTGGGAAGACTGAACCTGTAATTGATGTTAGTATTCTTATCAAGACTGAACCCAGCATCGGCCGACTTTGTATACCGCATCATCTCCTGCCAGGGCATTTTGGGAAAAAATTTCATCTTTTCAGCAAGCCCCTCGCTGTTTACCATATTCTTCAGGAGAGGCAGAACGTCACCCGATCCAATAATGAACAGGAAGGCATTCCCGACCTTCGACATGGCCCTTATAAGCTCCTCTCCTCCCCTGTCAATGTTTATGCCTCCGCCCTGCAGCACAAGTAACAATTTTCCCGGGTCGATCCCAAGTTCCTTTCTTGAATAGCCAGCCAACGAACCTGAACCAGGTGAACAGTTTCGCACAGTCAGTGGTCTGATCCCGTACTCCATCATATACTGGTCAGCTATTGAATCACTTACGGTCATAACATGTTTCAGACGAGGAAAGACCGACCTCTCAATTGTGCTCCATACTCCTTTGACAAACGGACGGTTCTGTAACTCAGGTACTCCTGTAAAATACTCATGAGAGTCGTAGACAAGCTTCACCCTTTTGATCTTTGAGATCAGGAAGCCGGGAAGCAGCGTATCCAGGTCGTTTGAGACAAGAAGATCGGATCTGTGAAAAAGAAGGTAGAAGAACAGCCTGATATTAAAGAACATGTAAAAGAGAAATCCTTTTCTGAAGATCATCCTGAATCGTCTGGTCCTGAATTGCACGGACCCTGACCTGCAGCAGACGCCCCTTCTTCTTCCCACAATTGTCACTTCGGCTCCGATACTTTTTATCTCCTCCGCAATTTTCTGCACCCTCTGATCGTGACAGATGCAGTTGGTCACGCTGAAGATCACTTTTGGCTTATGAACCTTACCGGGCATAGGATAAAGGTAGTAAAAACCACAAAAGGAAGGATGGGGAGAGGGGGTGTTAAGTTCCCGGTTGTTTTATTAAATTTACATTTGATCCCTGAATGTTGCCATGGAAAATATTTCACTTCGGAAGTACAATACTTTCGGTCTTGATTATAAGGCCGACAAACTGGTCGCGATCAGATCTGAGGAAGAAGCTTCTCAAATGGTTAGGAATGGTGACTTTGCCAGGGGAGAAAATCTTATTGTCAGCGGTGGAAGCAATCTCCTGTTTATCTCGGATTTTCATGGCACAATTATTCATCCTGAAATTGACTTCATATTTTCGGAGGACCGGGATAAAGCCAGTGTTACGGTTTCCGCGGGGGCCGGAGTAACATGGGACAGGCTGGTGGAATGGTGCGTAGACCATGACCTTGGAGGTATCGAAAACCTGTCGTATATACCCGGCAATACCGGTGCTACGCCTGTGCAGAATATAGGAGCCTACGGAGTAGAAATAAAGGACTGCCTGCAAAAGATCACTGCCGTCTCCCTCGATTCAGGTGAAATAAGAGAGTTCACTACCGGGGATTGTAAATTTGGTTACAGGGATAGTATCTTTAAGAGAGAACTGAGAAACAAATACCTGATAACCAGGGTATCGCTGAACCTCTCAAGAGATCCTCTGTTCAAACTTAACTATGGCTTTCTTGAGGCAGAAACTGCAGCCATCGGGGAAATATCGCTGAAAAATATTCGTAAGGCTGTTATTACTATCAGAAGCAGAAAACTGCCTGATCCTACTGTTATCGGAAATGCGGGAAGCTTCTTCAAGAACCCTGTGGTCACTGTTCAGAAAGCTGATGAAATACAGTCAAGCCATCCCCTGGTACCGGTATATGACGAACCTTCAGGAGGCAAAAAGCTTGCTGCCGGCTGGCTCATCGAACAATGCGGATGGAAGGGAAAAAGGATCGGTGATGCGGGAGTCCATGAAAAACAGGCTCTTGTGCTGGTAAATTATGGCAAAGCAAAAGGGATCGATATTTTCAACCTTTCAGAAATGATAAGGAGATCAGTATATGAAAAATTCGGGATCGAGCTTCAGCGTGAAGTTGAAGTGATCGGGTCTATCTGAATATCTTTCTTTTATCAAGCTCTTTCTGATATTCCGCGGCATAATGGTTATGCTCGGAAAGTGTCCGGGAAAAATTGTGATAGCCCGAAAAATCGGCCTTCGCCACGAAGTAGAGATAGTCATGCTTTTCAGCGTTAAGCACAGCATCTATCCCTTCGACCGTAGCACATCCTATCGGCCCCGGTGGCAACCCTGAATGCTTATATGTATTGTAGGGTGAATCAGCCTGAAGCTGCTTGTAAAGTATCCTGGTGATTGTAAAATCGTTCAGGGCGAATTTGACAGTAGGATCTGACTGCAGGGGCATTCCTCTTTTCAGCCTGTTGAGATAGACGCCTGCAATCCTCTTTTTCTCGTCATCTTTTGAAGTCTCCTGGTCAATTATTGATGCCAGAACTGAAACATCTATCCGTGAAAGATTCTCTGCTCTTGCCTTACTGATCCGTTCATCAGTCCAGAACTTATTATATTCCTTCAGCATCCTGGAATAAAATCCTGAAGCTGAGGTATTCCAGTATAATTTATATGTATTCGGGATGAAAGCAGATATGACATTCTCCTTTTTAAACCCGTCTTTCGAATAATTGGAGGGATCAGAAAGGAAGGTTGCTATCTGAACAGAATCCGCCTCTATCTGTGCTCCTGCCTTATCTGCAAGCTGGCAGACAGATCTTACATTATTGAAGGTCAGATCTACCGGGGTCTGACGACCTGACCTTAGAATATTTATAAACTTAAAATAATTCATTTTATTAGCAATAACATATCTTCCCGGTTTGATAAGCGCGGGATAATTCTTTTTCACGGATATCCACTCAAATATTCTCCTGTTCCTGATATTAAGTGATGAATATATTGAATCCAACGCCTGTTTATATGTCGATCCTGTTGGAATAATAAGTGTCGACCTTTCGCCTTTATAAAAGACTCCTTTTCCTAATGCAATCCAGCAAATAAGAAGAATGAAAAACAATAAAATTACCAGTGGAAAGCCAAGAAGATACTTTTTTCTGCTTGTCATGCTAAATTTTAATGAAATACAAATTTAGGAAAATCCGGAAGAAGTTCAAATTGAAGCGTTGAAGGGTTGAAGGGTTGAAGGGTTGAGGGGTTGAAGGGTTGAAGGGTTGAAGGGTTGAAGGGTTGAAGGGTTGAAGGGTTGAAGCGTTGAAGGGTTGAAGCGTTGAAGGGTTGAAGGGTTGAAGCGTTGAAGGGTTGAAGGGTTGAAGGGTTGAAGCGTTGAAGGGTTGAAGGGTTGAAGGGTTGAAGGGTTGAAGGGTTGAAGGGTTGAAGGGTTGAAGGGTTGAAGGGTTGAAGGGTTGAAGGGTTGAAGGGTTGAAGGGTGATTTGACTTTTAAACATTTCAACTTTTCAACGTTTCAACAAATAAACTATATATCACAATATTTGATACTTTTACATCAACTTTAGAATATCGATAAAAAGAAATGAAAATGTCAGTCACTTCAATATTAATCATAGTGGTGCTTGGCCTGCTTACGGGCTTTATGGCCGGTATGCTGGGCGTAGGCGGAGGTATAATAGTTATTCCTGCCCTGGCCATCATTCTCGGGTTCACCCAGCAGACAGCCCAGGGAACAAGCCTGGCGATGATGCTCCCTCCGGTGGGTATATTTGCGGTCATGAATTATTATAAAGCCGGACATGTCGATCTGAGGGTTGCGGGCATTCTGGCACTGTTTTTTATACTTGGATCTGTTTTCGGCTCACAGATCGCAGTAAAGATCCCCCAGGATACGCTTAAAAAGATCTTTGGCATATTTCTGCTCCTTGTAGCAATAAAAATGCTATTCGGCAAATGAAGTTCAGCTCAACAATTAAATATCGATTTTCATGAAAGCTCATTTCACAAAAAAAGGCTGGATATATCTTCCCGCTTCATTTACGGGATGGATAGTTGCTGCGATCTACGCGGCTGTTTCCGTTTTTACTCTGGTAATGATTGATAAAACCTATAATTCACTAAAAAACAGCCTGATAAGATTCTTTCCCTATTTTATAAGCCTTACCGTAATTTATTTCTGGATCGCATCGAACAGCTCGAAGGAGGGGGATGAAAGGAAGCAGGATAAGACCTGAGTGAAACCATCCGGATGGTGAGGATCTACAATATCTCAAGAAGCGGCTGCCCTTTTCTTATCATTCTGACCCTGCATTTTATAATCTCTCCATCGGGTACCGAAGAAACTTTAATGCAATGAGAATGCCCGAATTCATCTATAACATCCAGCGTATATAAGTCATCATCAATATTCCTCGAAAAACCTGTGATCTTCATTTCGAAAAGTGCACCCACCCTGTAATATGGATTTTCAGGTTCAATTATCATTCCCCCATCAGACCTGTATTTAACCACCTTCCCGGTGAATTTAGTGCCGGGCTTAATTCCATATGACTCGTAATATTTCTTCGGGATAGTATGCTTTTTACCAAATGTGTCGGTAACAACATAAACGTCATAGTTATTAATTCCTTTTGATATGTTTTCAACGACAAATTCATACTCTTTTCCGGGCAACAATTCAGTTTTCTTTCCGATGGCATGAGCTCTCCTTAATATCAGCCTGCCTTTGGAAATTCTCTCCACGAGGAGTCTGATCCTGCTGCCAGGGTCCGGAATCCTGCCACTGTTCTCCACGGCGATCTCATTGCCCGAACGATCTGATACAATTACTGTTCTAACCTTCCTTCCGGTTTGATCCGACCGCATCTCCACACCAGTGACTTCAAAAGAATAGATTTCCCCTTCGCTGTACCATGGATTAACGGGCTCAAGAAAGATCTCCCCCTTGCAGTTGATCTTGTCGATCCGGCAGACTAGCTTATGCCCGGGAACTATATTATAATGATGGTACTGACCGGCAGGTAGCAGGAATTTCCTTTTATCAGGACCTGAAAGCATAAAATGTTTAACATTATCCGGAGCAACTACCTGCTTTCCAACGATGAATTCATGCATGTCACCTTCCCGGTAGAGGCCCATATCTTAGATGGAATTAATACAGTGGTCCGAATATCCTCGAGAGTGATTCCTTGATCCTGGCGCTTCTTTTCCTGCCGTTCCATTCCGCAGGAATCACCAGGCTGCTTCTTGAAAGGTCGTTCATAAAAACCTTCAGCAGCTTGCCGGCAAACTCCTCATCATAGATAAGAGCGGCAATCTCAAAATTCAGTTCAAAGCTTCTCATATCAACATTTGCTGATCCGACGGAGGCAAAGACATCATCAACAAGAATATACTTGGAATGGTTGAACCCGTCGTTGAATAGATAGATCTTAATGCCTGCCTCGAGCAACTCGTCTATGTAAGACCGTGTATTCCAGTAGGCAACGACAGAATCTGATCTGCCCGGAAGCAATATCCTTACATCCACGCCGCTGAGGGATGCGGTCTTTATTGCATTAAGGACACTTTCATCCGGAGAAAAATATGGAGTGGAGATATATATCGATCTCCTGGCAGTGGCTATTGCAGAGAAGTAAACCTGCATTATGTTTGCCCAGTCAGAATCCGGTCCGCTTGATGCCACCTGTATCCAGCAACGGTCAGGCAATGTCTCAAAATGCTGGTTTACTTCATCATCTTTGAGCAGGATATCGCTGACAAAATACCAGTCGACCATAAAAACGCTGTTCAGCGCCCCTACCGCATCCCCTTTTATCAGTAAATGTGTATCCCGCCATTTCCCTATATCCCTTAGCCCATGCAGGTACTTGTCAGCAATATTCAGGCCTCCGACAAAACCTGTCAGGCCGTCTATGACAAGTATTTTTCTGTGATTTCTGAAATTTAACTTGCTTGTAAGCCAGGGAAACTGTACAGGCATGAACGGGTAGATCTCAACCCCGCTCTTTCTCATTTTTTTAATAAGCCTGTTGCTTAGGCTCCAGCTTCCCACATCATCATATATTATTCTGACTTTCACTCCCATCTTTGCCTTTTCCATGAGGGCGTCACAGAATTTCATCCCGAGAATATCTGATTCGAACCTGTAAAACTCCATGTTAATGAAACGCTCGGCACCCTCTATCGCATGAAACATGGCAGGGAAGGTATTTGTACCGTCAATAAGTATCTCAATCCTGTTATATTCGGTCAGTGCTGATTTATTGTTGCTGAGCATAAGCTTTATCAGGTGCTCCTTTTCCCTGACTTTTTCATTCACCAGCGCCATACGTTCCGGAAGCGAATTCACCTGGAAAGCTGCAATATTGCTCAGCTGTTCCATATCGAGGATATTTTTTTTCGAGAATATCTTCTGCTTTCGGAAATTCCGACCGAAGAAGATGTAAAAAAAGATGCCAAGTACCGGAACAAGCAGGATAACAAGAACCCAGGAGAGTGTCTTGACGGGGGCCCGGTTCTCAAAAACTATCATGAAACAGACAAACAGGATCGAAACAAGGTAGAAGATAAGCAATATCCCCTCGATCCCTGAAAATCCCATATTGAACAGGCCTGTCATCTCATTCGGGATTAATTATATGTAAAAATAAAAAAACTCTCCCTAAACCGGGAGAGTTTCCATATCTTTTATCGTTTATTTCAGAACATATATCCCAGGCTAAGAAGAACTGACGGTGATGCATTGTTGAGTTTCATGGTCTGACCGCCAACATTTATTGATTTTCCAAACTGGTCACCAAATCCTCCTGCATACCTGGCATCGATGGTAAGTTTCTTGAACAGGTCAATTCCAAGACCTGCCTGGTAACCCCAAACAGCTCCCTTATACATGTCGTTATATGTAGCAGTCTGGAGTAGAGCTTTCGGATTTCCTAATTGCATCGTAGCTGAAGGACCTAAATTTACTCTTATGGGTCCCAGCTTGAAGCCGATCAGTATCGGAACTGTCACCTTATTAAACTTCTGTGTCAACGCCTTTTTAACAGAAGCGCTGTCAACATTATAGTCGAATGAGGTTGATCCGAAAACTGCCTCAGGCTGTATGTAAATGCCGAGAAGCTTAATGCGGAGAAAAATACCTGCATTCCATCCCCAGTTGGCGGATTTCACTGCGTCAACACTGATATTTGAACCGGATCCAAACGTATATTGTGGGGTCCATGCAGACTCAGCACCTGCTTTGATACCAAATCTGATAAGCTGAGAATAGCCAGGCAGAGTCAGAATTGCAACTAAAATAATAAGGATAGACTTTTTCATATTACGTTTATTTAATTAAACTTCAAATTCCGTTAATTGATATATAACGTCAAAATTATGCAAAAGGTTGCATGGAATGGACGATTTTATATCATAAAAAGTGCTGACGTGTAAAAACTTATTCACATCGTCCCGGGCCTATCCCGATCCTATGGTCAAAAAATGTTAAGTGACAGCATAGTATAAGTTGCTTATAGTTACCCGGGCTCCTTTTATACTTTAAATTGCAATCATGGCATGAAATTTGGGATATATAGTAATGTATTAATGCTTCCCGTTATGAAAAAGATATTGTTTTTGCTGGCAATGGCTGTGGTGGTCTCTTCATGTTCCACTTCGAAAGAGGCTTCAGCTGACAAGGGGAATGTGAAAAAAGAGAAAAAGCTTGCCAGGCAGACTGAGATCAAGCAGGCTGTTGAATCGCGCAGGTTCATAGTTAAGGTCAACAGGATCTATATGCAGGGAGGAGGTTTTCGGGATCTCGTTCCAAGCCGAAATTATATTATTGTCGACGGGGAAATTGCCTCTATAAGTCTGGGCTATTTAGGCAGATCATATGGAGCACGGCCCATTACCGGAATTAACTTTCATGGTCACACCATTAAATATGAGATGGTCAACAAACAATCAAACGGCAGTTATGATATTACCATGAGAGTTTCAAAAGACAATGATACATTTGATTTTTATATCACGGTCCAGCCTTCAGGACATTGTACAGTTTCTGTGAACAATCTGAATATACAGTCTGTAAACTACAATGGTGAGGTCGTCCCGGTTACCGTGGCAAGCAATCAGCCGGCAAATAAAGAGGAGAAGTTCTAGCCCGCAGATAAATTATCATGTCCTGAGACAGCTTACTGGTATTCAGGATAACCGGCATTCTGTCTGAGCTCAACAAAATCATCATTCAATTCACTGAACCCGTATTCAAAACAGTACTGGCAGCTTTTTCCGTCCCTTGACTGGATCACATGTGTAAAGAAGCTGAAATTGTAACCCATTGCGTACAATGCATCCTTGTGAACCCTGGTTTTACCCTCCACATACAGGTCTGCAAGAATCCTCCTGTTCTTCCTGAGGAGGCCATGCACATTCCTCACAAAATTATTTGAGTCGCGATTAAGCTTGTTGTTGTAATTATTCCGGCACTGGTCGGAGCAGAATTTCTTATCGGCGCGGCCGCGAATGATATCGCCGCAATCGAGACATTTCCTTTCCACAGCACTAAAGTTTGTATAAAGATATATAAAATAAAAATGATGTATATGATGAGGATACTTAATGTGATGATTCTTATTACCAAATGTATGGGAGTAACCTGTACCGGGTCCTGTAAGTATAATCGCGATAACCATCCAGCTCATTGATGAGAGTCCTGTCTTCAAGAGATGTTCTTATTATGATGAGGAGAACAGAAACGGCAGATGGTATAAAACCCCAGAGAGAACCCAGGATCAATGGTATGCCAATGGCTGTAATTATATTTCCAAAATAGGCCGGATGCCGTACGATCTTATAAATTCCGGTATCACATACGGTATGCCCCCTGTCAGTCTGAATGCGCACTAGGCTTGAAAAAAATTTGTTTTGTTTTTGTGCCAGAAGAAAACAAGCTTCGCCCGACAGAATAAGAATTGCTCCGGTTGCATTAATTCCCCAATGAAATCCTGGAGACCATAGGAACCGGCCTGAATCTAATCCGGCAACGATATATGTTATTATTAATGTAACTGCCGATAAACCTAATATAACTTTATCCCAGGATTTTGTTCCTGATCTTACCTCCAACCTTTCTGCGGCAATTTCTTCCTTATTTTTCAAGGCCAAGGAATTTAAAAATACTGATATAATATTAATTGCGGCATATAACCATCCCTGCCAGTAACTTATTCGTCCCGCACTAATGAAAAGAATTAACAAAAAGAAAAATACTCCTGTTAAACTTTTTATGAATAATTGAACCGTTTTCATACAGATGAATTTTAAACCTGATCGAAGGACAATTTATCAAAAATTCAAGACCCGGATATAAATTAATTGAATGATTCAGAAAAAATCACATTTAAAATCCTCA
The DNA here is from genome assembly GCA_050013475.1 of Bacteroidales bacterium. Lineage (GTDB taxonomy): Bacteria > Bacteroidota > Bacteroidia > Bacteroidales > VadinHA17 > LD21. Next base: position 114,878 of record JBEKFE010000001.1, on the reverse strand, counting down.
ATATTTCCAGTCTGCAGTTGCTTTAGGTTATTATGTGGTGAATCAGATTTATTTGACTTTGCCTTTGATCTGGAGTATCTTGCATTATATTTCTGACTTACAGTTATTTATTTTATCTATAAACCAAATCTAAATCAAATGAAAAAAATTTGTTTGACAATTTCAATTGCTGTATTCCTGTTATTCTTTTTAAACGGAGTACAGGCACAAACCACCACGATAAAACCTAATCAGGTTGAGCTTATGAAGCAAATGATCGGTAATTGGAAAGCTGATTTATCAAAAGACACTGTTTATTATGAGAACATTAAAGCTTTCGGGACGGGATTAGAGTGCAATGACAAGGTAGTAGTAAAGGACAAAATGATTACTGAAGAGAAGGAACTCTACGGGTATGATAGCAAACTTGACAAATATGTGGGGGCTGATCTTGTAAAAGGCAAGGATATTGAGATCTGGGCAGTATGGTTCACGTCAAATACCAAATATGAAGGAATGCACTTCTCCGATATCTCCAACCCTGATAAAGCATCAGTTAAAGTAGAAGGAGAATTAAAATCACCAGATTCTTTTTCACAAAACTTTATTATGAATGGGAAGGTTGTAATGACATATAATTTTAAAAGAATTAAATAAACAGTTTAGTCAAATATTGGTGCTCCGAAAGATAATATTCCGGGGCATCTGAGTTTCTGATCCATAGATAGACAGGCATTTGATTGTTCTGTACATCATCAATATTTACCTGATGACGAACCAATTATACTATGTGGCGAATCAGATAAAGGTAAGTTGTTTGTAACGTTACCCTGACGCATCCGTAATCATGACAAAACCGGGAGCTCTTTTCCTTTTGCTCAGCTTTTTCTACCCGGACAAATTACTAAGCCCAATAAACTTCTACCACGACACTCGATTGACTTACACTGAAATGATTTAGTTCTGAGGTGATTGTGCTGCATCTAATTCATGAATGTTTTGAGCTGGTTATTAAGTTTAATTAAAAATACGAATGATAGGTTTGATCCTGATACAGAAACAAAAAAACGTTTTCAAACGGGTACAAACGTCTATAAATGTTTAGTTAGTTTAAATTCCAATAAAATAAGGAGATGATTAAAAAGGCAGGTATTAACTCCTGCCTTTCTTTTTTACATTACTCAGATGGACGAGCTTTGCTAAAAAAGGAGGTAAATATGAAAAGAGCAAAAGTACAAATTAAGGAAGTTGATGAAGATTATTTAGTTAAAGCCTGTCTAAGCAGGTTTCAGGGGCAAACGGAAATACCATATACACTATTTACTCGATGGGTTTATGTCTTGGCAAGAGACGTTGAGGAATCAGAGGATGTTGATCTGAGAATGTTTGATGCAGAGGAAATAATCTTAACAGTACTTGATATGGCAGTACGTAGTAATGATGAGTTGGCACTTAATCTTGTCGAGAAGGTGAAACAGCGAGTTGTTACAGTATCCGTAAGGAATAAAGAACTCAGGCTGACAGGAGCCTGCTGTCAAACGATCTCCCCTTAAGTAGTATAACTATACTAACAAACAATTAAAGCCTGAATTCATAGCGATTCAGGCTTCCGTTCTTTGACATTCTGTAAACTGTAAATTTATTTTGATAGCACCAGAATATTGCTGAAATTTGATATTCGCAGTATCCCCTTCTTTTTTGTATTGCAGATAAGCACTACAAATGCAGCGAGACATTTCAATCAGGGGATACTGCTTCTTTATATCTGATATTGAAGCAGCATTAAATAAGTATTGTATGAAACCATATTACAAGAAAGTTGATCAGTCTATGATGGAATGGGGATTTACTATTCCTAAAGGCCATATTAGCGATTTTATTTATAGATCCGCTGTAAGGTTAGGAACCGCTAGAAAAATTACATTAATCTGGGATAAAAAGAAGTATGATGTTGAAATTCGCCATATTAATAGAAAGAAGTCAACTCCAGTATATCAAATAAGATGGGAAGCAAATAAGGACTTTCTGGTTAAACTTAGAACAACTTTTATACAAAGTTATGTAATCCTCAAAAGCCAAAAGGAACTATTTGATAGAAGCACTTTTGATAAAAGGCACTTCAGAACTGATCTTGAAGGGGGAGAACAAGAAGTAATGATTTTTACTCCCGTTAATAAAAGCGAAATTAGGATAGATGTTTTTATAAAAATCGAAAATAAATGGAATACATTATTTGAGCGGTTAGTAAATGAAAATGTTTTTGGTTGGATTTTCGATAAGGGTGGTAAGGAATATTTAATACAAAAGAGTACTGGTTGGTACAAAGTGAGAGATTTTAATAAACATAAAAATGCTGTCAATGTTATTTATTATCTGGCAAATACATCAACAAAACAATTATATATTGGGAAGGCTGAAATTTTAGGGAAAAGAGTAAAACCGGGCCGCAGGCATCAATGCATGCCAGCAAACTGGGACTATTTTAAATATGATATAATACGGCAGGAGTTTTCAAATATTTTGGAAAGAATTGAGGATCATACTATAAGAACGATTGCCTCAATTTTAAAGAATACTGAAAATTATCCTAGTTTAAATATAAGTACCTATACTATCGTAAATACCAAATGGAAAAAATTACGTTAATACTTATCTATAATTTAATTGTATTTCCGATATTTGATATCAGCAGTATCCCCTTCATTTGTTGTAGAGACAACGCACGCTTATGTAATGAGACTTTCACCAGGGGATACTGCTTCTTTATAAAACTGCTTTATTATGAAACGAATTGAAATTGTAGCTCTTCTTTTGATTTCACTCCCACTTCAAGGTCAGGTTGTCCATACGAAAGAGGTTAGAATTAATCTTAGTGAGGGTTATAATGGTGCCAATATATTAAAGCTCGAGGTCTGTAATATTATAACAGATAAAATTGACATTAAATTTAAAGAAGACCTTGAATATAATTGGTACAATGAATTTTCTGGACATATGACAAGCAAGGGAGCGTCCGGAGGTAGTTTATTGCATGGTAAGTGTTTGTATTTTGATGAAGCGGGTAATTTGCTTATTCAAGAATATTACAAATTTGGTCTTCGAGATAGTATATGGTTAGGTTGGGATTCACGTGGGGAAATTTCTTCGAAAACTATTTATAAAAATGGAGTACAGACATATATCAAACAAAAATTGGAGGATGGCAGAAGTTGGGAAGCTTATAGTTCCATTACCAAACCTAATTATATATACAGAGAATATACAGATAAAAATATACTCAGCGTTGAAAGGAAAAATATCTCCTCAAATCCACCTGTCGATGAAATGGTAGAATATTTTCCTAATACTAAAATCATTCAAAAGCATAGTTATGCACTATGGTTATATCCTTATGGGGAATTTAAAGAGTATTCTATCAGTGGTAAGCTAATAGGCAAAGGGAGTTATGATAAAAAATATTATCAGTTAGAGCTAAAATCTGGTTTATGGCTTGTTTACAATGAAAGTTTGAATAGGATGGATTCAATTAGATATAAAATATCCGATAATATTATTGATTCTTCAGGAACGCGATTAGTTGGTTCATTAGTTTTTCTTCCTGAGTCAAAAGAATGGGTTAAAGATGGAGATTGGCATTACCTTGATATTAATGGGTCAGTAAAGAAAAATATGACTTTCAATTCTGATCTTATTGAGAAAATCAGTGAGAAAAATAACACAGACATTAATTCTGAAACACTTTCAAATAAAATAAAAATAACAAAAACTGAAAGTGGATTAATTGAAGTGCCTGTTGTTCTAAATGACGTATTAAGAATTAACTTCATATTTGACTCAGGAGCCTCAGAAGTTTCAATCTCTCCTGATGTCGCAATGACATTAATTAGGGCTAAAACTGTAACAGAAAGTGACTTCCTACCTGATCAAACATATACTTTTGCAGATGGCTCTACGGCTAAAAGTAAAAGATTCTTAATAAAGAAATTAATTATTGGAAATCAAACATTGACAAACATTGAAGCAAGTATTTCAAATTCAATTGAAGCCCCAATGCTTATAGGTCAGAACGTAATGAATAAACTTGGCTCAGTAACAATTGATTATGACAATCAACTTCTTATTATAAAAAATAAGTAGTGCCTTAAGAATAAGACAGCGAAACATTCAATAAGCGCATGCTGCCTTTATCCGCATCTGCAAAAGGCCTCAAGAATCTTTAATACAATATCAGCTATTACTGTTCCTACAGTTACATATAGAGCTATCCTTGTCCATCTTAACTGTCGGAATCCTAAAAATGTTGTAATGTCTTGAAAATTACGCTTAGGTAGATTATGAAGGTCTTCCGTTGTGTAATAAGTTGAAAGCAAAACATCTCTTAATTTATCATAAGTAAGATTACTGCCAAGATTATATCTAACGTAATTTGAATCGGTTGAAAGCTTACCTACCTTCAACAATGTTGAATCGGGTGGCTTAGCATCTTTAACTAAATAGTTGTTCTTTACAAGTTCATCAATAAGTTGAACAAAAGAAGAAATCTTAATTGATAGGATGCCTTGAACATAAGCCATTTGATTCATTTTGTACTTAATATAATACCACTCTTGAAGGATATCATCATCCTCAGTTTTGCCTATAAACATATCTTCTGGAAGAATCTGTTCTAAGACAGGAATAAGGTCAATCGTTGCTGGTGCTTCAGTCTTAGCTAATACTTTAATAACCTGTTTCTCGAAATCGTTAAATGCTCTCATTGCTATTTTATTAATAATTCACTACAAAGGTACAAAATCCCCAGAAGTGGCTTAAAATGGAAGGTTGCGATGGTCGCAACTTTGAATAAACTTTTAAAAGACACTTCTTTAAACTGTGCCCGTTATTTATACTCATTTTAAATAAGTTTCTGTTCCTAATTAGCCAGTGTTGACCTAACTCCACTATATTCATTTACAGTTAGTTGGCATAAAAATACCTTTCCATTTAGGCTAATGACATCACATAGTCGTCTTACATTTATTTTTTATTTTAATAATAACAAGACATGGCAACACTGAAGGAGATACGAACAGAGTTAGGTCTGAAACAATCAGACATTGCGAGTAAACTGCAAAAATCAATTCCTGAAATCTGTAACTATGAAAATGGTGTTAGTCTGCCTGAGCTGACAGATATGGTAATATTAGAGAGGAACTTCACTCAGGTAATTGACTGGTCGGAAAACATCAGTAAGGAGGCAAAGTCAGAGATAATGAATGACCTTGTTGTATTGTCCCAATATTATCCCTTAACAACGGTATTGACATTTGCTCAAAAAGCTATTCGGGAAGGCACAAAGTTAGGTGATCCCGGATGCCTTATAAAAAGTTATCTAACTATTGCAAAAAACATGCACGAAGAACCTTTAAAGTACAATACAGGATTCAATCAATAATATAAAAATAGGAGGAAAAGAAATGACAAAAAGAAATGAAAGTAACAGAGAAGAACCCCTAAGGTACAATCCGGGGATTAATGGGATTATGGTAAATATCCCAATACAGGGTGAGGAACAGTTAAATAAAGTTCAACAGATGATCGAAAATGCACTTCAAAACAGTGCTACAGGCAGGGATACTGACCAGTTAATTTCTGTTGATGCGGACGGTACGTTTATATTTATCCGCACAAACGTATCAACAGGGCTTAAAACAAAGTATCAAGCCACGTATGAACTCACAAACGGTAATCTTCGGTTAGATACACAGAGTACCGTTGTTGTCAATTCTGCTCAGAGGATTGAGGATAACGAAGAAATCGAAGACAATGAAGACATCGAAGACAACGAAGAGGGTGACCCAGGTGAGCCTTTGTACCCCGCAGGCACAGTTCAAGATCGTAAGCCTGTAAAAGATGATGAAGCAGGTGAAATACTTCTGCCGAATTTCAAATAACTATTAAATCAAACATATTATGAAAACGAAAAAGACAGGAGTTGATCCCATTTATGATGCTACTTTCTTACGCTTAAAGAATGACAGTGTTTTTCTAAGTTCTGCACAACAGCAAGTCGGAATTGGTACAATGTTCTGGGATGAAAATAATCTGAGAGCTGAACGATTTAAGTACGTAGGTGACGAGTTAGGATATTATGTTGAAAATGGACAAAAAAGAATCGCTTTAATTCCTGACTGCAAAAATAGGCTTGCCCATATAGAAGCAGAATTTGACATTTATTGTGAACAGCAAATGAATGCCGGATTTGATGAGCCTGAGGAAATGTTACCTGATATGAAAGAAAGGAAATCAATAATTGAAGGCACCTTAGATGTCCTTGAGGAAGAACGGACACGGATTGATAAAATGCTTGAAAGTTTTGACAAACAAAAACAGGCAATATCTGATTCAATGGTCTTAAACTGGGGGTTGATGTGTTCTGGACGTTTGGAAAATTCTATACTCGTCGAACTCGATGGTCAAGTGATTGGACGTACAGGAGATGGTACATTAATAATATCGGATGAGAGATCACCATATAATGGGATGTCTGTATCAGATTACAGAAAACTTGCAAAAATATGGAAAGATGATCTGTATGAAAAGGATCAAAAACAACTTGAAAGGATGAGGGATGAAGCAAGAATGAGAGGCATTCCTCTGCCTACACAATTCACTTTTTATGGCTCAGCAATCCCGAAGGATCAACTCCCTCCATTCCCTGAGACTTTCAAAAACTATCATAAAAAAGGAACACTAATAAGAAGGAAATGATATTCTGACATGTCACGTTTCTCCGGAAGGTCTATACCTTCTTTCTTTAGATTAGGGGCAGATGTCCCAATAGGTCTGCCCCTTTCTTTTTTAAAACTTAAAGCGATGGAAGATGATAAGAAGTTTAAAGAGATTATTGAAAATCTGTCCAAAGACTGGGGAAGAATAAAAACAATCCTTGAAGACAACATCAGAGAGACACAACGACTGATTGAATATCTTGATAAAATCATTAAAGAAAAGGAAGATAAATTCACTAAACTAAATTGATTATGACACGTAAAGATTCAACAACTCAAAGAGTACCTGACATTGCACCTTATGTCAGTAAATATCTTTTAGGTGGTAAAGTTTCTACTCCTGTCCACCAATATGGACTGGATGGTAAATACATCAGGACTTTTGCAAGTATAAAGCTTGCCTCACAAACATTGATGATTCATTCCAGTGGTATTATAAACTGTTTGAAAGGCAAGCAACATCAAACGGGAGGATTCCAATGGAGGAAAGCATAGATTTTGTAGGTGCAAGAGGTGTATTACAGTCAGCTCAATTTCATTTTTTACAGGTTGCAGAAGAGATAAAATAAAAAATTGATTAAGGGAAAGATATGATATAAAAACATACCTCGGTGATAGGTTGTACAGCTGATAAGGACTGGTTTGTATTCCGCCAGTCCTTCCCGAGGTTCTTTTAAAAAACGGAATACTGACTAAATAAGGAATACAAATGATACGTAGAAAAACGAGAGTAAAAATACCAGATGAAAATCATCTTCTATCAGTTGGAGTATATGACAAGTTATTAGGATATAAGAATCCTGATCTTATATCATTATATACATTCTATTGTCGTACTGCTATCAAGCAAAAAACAAATCAAATATGGGCAGTTGATCAGTTTTGTTTGAAAGGGACAGGATTAGGACGTGTCAGGTTTCGTACTGCCAAAAAACAATTATGTGATATTGGCTTGATTCAACAGTTTAAAGGCACACAAAAAGAGACTGGGCAGTTCTCTAAAGCTTACATTAAAGTAAATTATACCTGGATAGATACTAATTCCCGAACAACAGGTTCCAGTAGAGCGCTTATAAATAAGGACCTGCTTGTTGAAAAATCAAAAGATTTGCCTATGAACCGAACATACGGTTCACGCACGTACGGGAACCGTACTACAAATGCTTTAAAAAATATAAAGCAAATAAATACTGAAAAAAATATTTATAGACTTTTTGAAAATTCGTTTTCAAAAAGTCATATAGTAAGTGAAGAATTTAATCTTGCCATAGAAAGATATATTAAATATCGCCAAGAAAAGAATTTAAGTATAGACCTCCCATTAATGAAAGACTATGCCAAAAGACTTGCCAAGATAAGCACCTCGGATGAGGCTATCGCCTCAATCGACAATGCTATCAAGAATGGATGGTCTGGTTTCTACAAACCTACAAAGTCTAAAAATGAACTAAAAGAAGATTCCTACCATGAAGCATATTTAGATAATTCTGCCAATAGAGCAAAGGATGAGGAAGAGGATGATGAAGAGAATGAGATAGCAAATGATGACAATGAAGAATTTGAAAGACTATATATGTGTGAAAATGGTCACTCATTTGGAGATGATTTTTATAAATTTCCAGACTGCAAAAAATGTTATAAGAAAAAAAGATGTAATGATTATTCTAAATAAATAAAATGAATATTTCTCTAATAAAAACATAATATAAAGTCTCTCTAATCCTGACAGTAATATATTTCCGATTTATTAATCAGTCTATTTATAGTTTAGTCTCTAATTAGTCCGTAGAATACACTAAATCAGTGTTATACTTCCAAGAATATTCTGTGTTCCAATAAATTAGTGTTGAGGGTGTGTGGTCTGTGTTATTTTTACCCCCCTTCAATCTGGTGCGGTCCGCCGTGGCGAGAGGCGATTTTGGCTCATTTGATAAAAAATGTCATAGAATAGACTGATCAAAGTGTGTGTAAACACACCCTGTCTTGTCACCAGTCAACGTGCTTTAAAGATCAATACTTTTAATAAGGTCTGCCAGTACCTCTGTTAGAGTAGTAGTGTAATACTCCTTTAAACTGATCTAATGACAGCAGGCTGCTTTCATAGTGATTTTTTGTGATAAATGATTGTCCCGTATATCGTATATAAGCAGTGACATGACCCAGACAAATAATGTAGTTACAAATCTGTGTTATTAAATGATCTTAAAGGTCCGCTGATAATGCGGCTGTACCAAACATAATTTATGGTAACTGTAAAATACCATAAATAACTCATTGGGGTCATAAATACTCGTCGTAACATTGTGCTTGTAAACGAATACATAAAACAATGAAAAACAATGAATTAACACAGAAACAGACTGTTCAGGGAACTAAAAAAGTAATCGCACAGAACAGCAAACAGGCTGAACGTATATTACAGACAGCCGCTGAGGAAACTGTAAAGGTAGAGGCAAAGCCTAAGAAAGAGGCTAAAGTACATGCTGAATCTAACGAAGCCCTCGGAGAACGCCTATTTAAGGAAAAGGCTGATCAGGACAGAATCCTCAAAGAATTCACAGCCGCATATAAGGCTAAACAAGGAGTAACTGACCCTAAGTTCGTTATGGCTCGCGCCACTATCTATATGAACATCGCCAGTAGACGTGCCGCCGCTAAACTCGCAGATAAGAAGTAACACGTGGCCGCATATAACAGTTAGTAGGGTGTACCCTGTTGACTGTTATATTTTTTAGATGGCGGTGGGTAACACCTCGACAAATTTCACCATACAAATTGATATTAAGGCTCTTTGGCCATATTTCAAAAACTCATTCAGATTTTAACTCGTAAATTTACAATAACATGACAAACGTATTTCTTTATCTAAGGGTGTCAGGCACATCACAGGTAAAAGGAGATGGCTTCCCAAGGCAACTGCAAGCTTGTACTGACTATTCACTGTCACAAGGCATGAAGATTGTCAACGTCTACAAAGAACCATGGACAGGCACAGAATTATATCGTCCAGTGTTGGCTGAGATGATGCTGTCCATGGAAAAGAATCACCATGGGGTTAAAACTGTTATAATTGAAGGGTTAGACAGGTTGGCAAGAGACTTGATGATACAGGAAGGAATTGTGGCAAAGTTTCAGCTGAAAGGATTTAACTTGATATCTGCCAAGGAAGGGGCTGACTTGCTGTCAAGTGACCCTACACGGAAGTTCATCCGCCAAGTATTAGGGGCAGTGGCAGAGCTTGACAAACGGATGCTGGTGGCACGTTTGAAGGCATCACGTGATCGCAAGCGTGCAGAGACAGGCAGTTGTGAAGGCCGTAAAGGGTACAAAGGTGTGGATGGTCAAGCCATAGTCCGTCACATTGTTGCTCTCCGCCGTCAGCCTAAATATGGCAAACGTAGGACTCTCCAACAGATCGCAGACGTTTTAAATGAAGAAGGTTACACCACAATGAGTGGCAGTAAATGGTCCCTGTTTAGGGTTCAGCAAATGCTTCAAAAAAATAAATGAAATGAGTAATCTACCAAAAGCATATAGTTATAACCGGTTCTCCACCAAAGAACAAGAAAAGGGAGACAGTGAAAGGCGTCAATCCGATCCTGACGAAAAAATAGCTAAGAAATTGAAACTACCATTGGATGATACTTTACATTTAACAGATAAAGGATTATCTGCCTATACGGGAGATAATCTAACAAGAGGAGCATTAGGTGAATTCATAAAACTGGTAGATGAAGGTAAAATAGCGAAAGGTAGTATTCTCATTATGGAGAATCTGGATAGACTTACAAGACTACCAGTATTAGAAGCTGAATATCTATATACTGGAATACTCTTGAGAGATATTGGCATCTATACTTGGATGGATAAGGAACTTCATAACAAAGAAAACTATGACGTAGGTGCTTCAATTCAAAAATCCATTAGTTTAGACCAAGGTAATAAGGAATCGGATAAAAAGTCAGATAGGATAGGTAAAGCTTGGGCAAATTTAAGAGCAGATGTTATCAGTGGCAAACGCAAAATATCCAGTAATTGTCCGTTATGGCTCAGACCAATTCCTGATCCAGACATACCAAACAAATTTGTCACCATAGACTTTGAACCTATACCGGAACGAGTCGCAGTCATTAAACAGATATTCGAAATGAAGCGATCTGGTAAAGGCTCTGACACGATAGCCAGGGAACTAAATAGCATGAAAGGCATTTGGAAACCTCAAGGCAAGATAATAAACAAAGAAACAAAGAAACGTAGACAATCAGCATGGTATACCTCCTTGGTTGATCTCTATTTAAATAACAATAGAAAACTACTTGGTGAATTACAACTCTATCGATACACAAAAGTCAACGGAAAGCGTAAAAACATTCCCGAAGGCGATCCAATCCAAAAATACTATGGAGAGGCTGTTATTGATTTAGATTTATTTAACAGCGTTCAGGAAATTATACGTACAAATGCTAAAAAAGATGGCAGAGGTGGCGGACGTGGTGACTTGGTTAACAACCTTTTTAATCATATGGCAGTATGCTCTGGTTGTGGTAGTCCAATGCGATATATGAACAAGGGAAATGAACTGCGAACAGCAGATCAATTCAAATGTGCTAATGCTTTAATTGGCTTGTGTAATTTTCCCAAACTGCATTATCTTGAAGTTGAAAAAGAAGTATTGACATTTTGTAAGGGGTTGGAGGTTGCTGATATTATACCTAATAAGGAAAACACCTTATCGGAATTGTCTCTATTGCAGAATCAATTACAAGCCAAAGAGGGTGAGATAGAAAGTATTGAAAAGAAGATGGAAAATATGAAGGCAGATACAGAAAAGCCTATGTCCTATGAATTTAAGAAAGCTCTGGGTGAAAGCTATGAACTCAAAAAAATAGAACTTGATAAGTTAATAGCTGAAAGAGATGAAATTCAAAACCAAATAGCATTATTATCCGTCAATGGTAAGCAGACTGAGGAACATATAAAAAGCATCCGTGAACTAATAGACCTTATGGATAATATGAGAAAAGACGAATCCAAAAAACAGGAGTTGCTCAATCTCCGTTTAAACCTTCGCAGCCAGTTAAGACGTTTAATCAAGAAAATCTCAGTCAGCTCAGGTGGATTGATGATATATTTCCAATCTGGACAGATGAGAAGAATAATGTTTAATGAAAAACCTTCACAGTTTAAGGTATGGGATAGAAATAGACCACCAAAATCTATGTTAAAGTAAACTACTTAAACAATTATAAATGATTTGAAAACGACTATAATTATTTAATTACCAAATCACCTTATAAACCGGGTGTAAGTTTGTGCAGGATAATATGATCGTCAAACTTAAAATCAAAAGTCATGAACACATTAAAGAACAGAGTACAGCTGATCGGGAACCTGGGAATGGATCCTGAAACCAAAACCCTTGAAAGCGGAAAGAAAGTCGTGAAGTTTACCATGGCAACAAGTGACTCCTTCAAGAACGGAGATGGCCAGAAAATAAATGAAACCACATGGCATAACGTGGTTGCCTGGAACGGGCTTGCCGACATAGCAGGTAAATTCCTGAAAAAAGGCGGACAGGTAGCCGTTGAGGGAAAGATCGTCTACCGGAGCTACGAGGATAAGAACGGCGTGACAAAGTATATTACAGAGATCGTCGCTAACGAGCTTCTTCTGCTTAAAAGCCCTAAGGAACAGGCTTGATCCGGTTCCATGTTGACAGCTAATAATAGCTGCATTCCTTAAAACCCCGCCTGGTGCGGGGTTTTTTATCAGAAATCAAGCAGATCGACATTTGTCCTGTAATCTCCAAGCAGGTGCTCGGCAAAATAGTACCACATCATCCTGTCAAAATATGGGGTATCATCCCCGAAACCATGACGCTGGCCCGGAAGCATCATAAAATCAAATCTTTTATTGGCTTTGATAAGCTGGTCGACAACCCTCAGGGTGTTTCCGGGATGTACATTGTCATCAATATCCCCATGAACAAGCAGAAGGTACCCTTTCAGGTTCTTTGCCAGGTCCTGGTTCTTTGCAACCTGTGCCTTGAATGTGATCTGCTCCTCCTGCTTCTTCGTACTGTCCTTTACTGCGTCCCTGGTATCTGCTTTCTTTATCACTTCAGTTACTCCATTATGAGTCTCACCCCACCACTGGTTGTAGATATTATTGTCATGATTTCCTGCAGAAGAGACGGCCACCTTATAGAAGTCTGGGTATGACAGAATTGCTGCGGTTGACATAAAACCGCCACCAGAATGTCCGTAGATCCCAACCCTGGTGATATCAATGAATTTGTACCTGTCAGCCAGCTGTTCAATACCGTATTTATCATCTGCCAGGGCATAATCCCTGAGATCATTATAACCGAATGTGTGGTAATAATTGCTTCTCATCGGGCTCCCTCCCCTGTGCCCGAAATTGACAACGATAAAACCCAGCTGGGCCAGGGGTACATTTTTACCCCCCGTAACTGTAAAGCTGTAGGGTACCGATTCGGTCTGCGGACCAGGATAAACATACGAGATGATCGGATATTTCCTGGTCGAATCAAAATTAAACGGTTTGTACATCACTCCATACAGATCTGTGACTCCGTCTTTGGCCTTTACCACAATGGTTTCAGGCATCTTCCATCCTGCCTTATAGAGCTGCGAAAGGTCGGCTGTTTCGAGATTCATCAGTATATTTCCGTTATTGTCGCGCAAAACAGCCTTCGGAGCCATGTCGACCCTTGAATATGTGTCTACGAAGAATTTGTTTGATTTTGACATTGAAAATGAATGATTTGCAGGTTCCTTTGTCAGAAGGGTCATTCCTCCCCTGTCGATGGATGCCTTATATTTCATGCTGTAGTACGGATGCACGTTTTCCTCCTTTCCGAATGCTTCAAAATAGACCATTCTTCCAAGAGTATCGATCCGTTCAACCCTGCCTGTGACAAAGTACCCGCTTGTTATCTGATTCTTAAGCGTCCCCTTTCCATCGTACAGGTAAAGCTGACCCCAACTTGTTCTTTCCGACCACCATATTATATCGTTCCCTTCATTGAGGACAGAAAGCCTTGTATATTCATCATTGAAATAGGGCCAGGTCTGTTCGCTGAAGAGAACCATGACAGCCCCGGTTTCGGCATTTACAAGACAAATATCCAGGTTCTTGAGCGGCCTGTCTTTCCTCATAACGATTATTTTGTCTGCAGATTTCTGCGAAGACCACATTACCCTGATGGTCTGGTCCTTCCATTTCTTCAGGTCAACATTCACCCTGCTCTTTGAGGCGACATCAAAGATCACCAGCTCAGACTGGGGAACAAACTCTTCGCCCGGCATAGAATACCTGTATGTCTGTAGCTTAGGTCTTGGCTTTGCAAGAATGTCGACGACAAAAAGGTCCTTTACCTTCCTGTTGTCCTCTCTTTCAACATAAAGCTTTTTGGAATTCTTGAACCATTCGACGCTGGCCTTCACTTTCTTGTTTTTTGTTGTATCCTCGCCATTTTCAGCAAAGCTGTAATAACGTTCGCCATCAGTAGTAAGCTGAATCTCAACACTGTCTTTATCCTTTGCTTTCATCAGGTAGAGATTGTGATTCTTCGCGAAAGCGAACATGGTACTGTCGGGAGAATAGACGGGCCATGATGGCTTCTTATCCTTGCCAATGGTGTCCCTGATCACCAGCCTGGAGTTCTGCATGTCGTAAATGAATTTTATGGTATCTACCATGAAGGTGAATTTCGTGGTACTCTTTTTTTCAAATTTTATATCCTTTATCGGCAGGTCAAGCTCGTTATAGGGATGATGAGTCAGCTTCTTAAGCTCTGAAGCCATATACCGGCTGTCGAACATGGGTCGCTTTGAGGAGGTTGCCGCATTGACATAATAGTAGCTCTTCCCTGCAGAGGTCTTGAATGAATACCAGAAAATATCTGATTCCTCAATCCAGTTCGGATTGACCGAAAGGTCATAGTATTTGGGAGCAAGGTTCTCTCCGCGGAATTTCTCGGCAGCCCTGAAGTCAGCCTTCTGGGCTGATGCAACCAGAGTTGAAACAAAGAAAACAAGAAATAAAAGGTCAGGTTTCATTTTGTTTGAATTTATTTTTTTAGCGCTCTATCAAAATAAGTGAAAAAATCGTGATAAACTCTTTTTCAGAAAATGTTACAGAGCACCAGAAAAATAAAGGAATTTTCAGGCACATAAATAAAATACTATATTTGATACCCCGAAACTACTTAACTTACTTTTATTCAAAGCCTGATGAAGAAATTATTCCTGCTTATAAGTTTTATAACAATCGTCAGCCAATTATCATTTTCACAAAAAGACAGTATCAGCCAACCAATAGTTGAAATATTCACAGATTTTCATGTAAATCTGCAGAAGAATGATTCAAAGACCACAGGATTCAGCATTAACAGGGCCTATTTCGGTTATAACTATGCATTTGATAAAAATTTTTATACTGTGCTGTTACTCAATATAGGTTCACCTGATGATCTGGCTGCAGGGTCAAAACCGAAAAGGTATGCATATTTCAGGGAAGCTTCCATAGACTATTCGGATGACAGGATCAGTTTCTTTGCGGGCATGATCTCAACTGAATTATTCGCTTTTCAACAAAGATTCCTGGGAATGAGATATCTGGCAAATACTTTCCAGGATCGGAATGGGTATGGATTCGATGCTGACCTTGGAGCCGAAGTAAAATTTAAGTTCAGCGACACTTTTCAGGCTGACCTCTCTTTGCTTAACGGAGAAGGATCTTCAAGTCTGCAGCTTGATAACAATCTGAAGAGTTCTCTTGGATTGACCTTTACGCCTTCTCATAATACTGCTTTAAGATTGTACGGAGATATTATGAAGCTCAATGGGGTCTGGCAAAATACTTTCCTGGCATTTGCGGGATACAAAACTGATAAATATTTTCTGGGAGGTGAATTTAACTTTAAGACCAGCCTCGACACAATAAATGGACATAATGCCTGGGGAATCTCAGCTACCGGAGGGTTCAGTATCACTGAAAAATGGATGATCTTCTCAAGGTATGACATTTCAAGATCAGTAGTCCCGGCAGGGGTTGATGGAGACTGGAATTTCAAGAAAGATAATTCGTTCCTGATAGCAGGGATTCAGTATAGAATATCAAAGATGATCAAAGTTGCTGCCGACTACCAGGGTATCTTCCCCGATGATCCTGCTAAAACAATAAGCAACATGATATACCTTAACGCCTCACTCAAATTCTGAAAGATCAGCTTTCCTTTTCCGCCGGGAAGTTTCGCCCGGCTCTGAGTGCTTTGAGATTTATTTCAACGATCTGCTCCCCTTTTCTGCCAAAGAGATTCCTTACTGCATTTTCAAGGCTTGAAAAGGGCATACCAATATAACGGGAAGCTGCACCAAGCACTACCAGGTTCATTGCCTTGACCGAACCGCTCTCCTTTGCGATAACGTCTGCATCTAGAATGATATGATTCTCAATTTTTTTTATCTCTGTAATGATAGTTTCCACCGGAGGATAATCGGGAATGTTAATGTAAGGGGTGGAATTTGTCACTATCCAGCCAGTTTTGAAGAGCCATGGAAGGTACCGGAGCGATTCCATGGGTTCAACTGAGATAATAAGGTCCGCACTCCCGTAAGGAATAAGGTCGGACATCACCGGTTTGTCTGACAACCTGAAATGTGACTGAACGTCGCCTCCCCTCTGGCTCATTCCATGAACTTCCGATTGTTTGAGAAACAGATTGTTTTCGACCGCGGCAAGGCCGATCACGGCAGCAATTGATAATATACCCTGCCCTCCAACACCTGATAAAATTATATCTTTCTTCATCTGTCTGAAAAATTAATTATTCGTTCGGGGATCCACTCTTTTTATTCCTGGTCGCTGTCTGGATACATTCCCTTTCAGCAATAATCACCGAGACACCCTTATATTCAAATTCCTCTTTCATGATCCTGACATTCTCATCATGGTTCTTCCTGAGTGGAATTATAATCCTGACGTGGTCGGGAGCAACTCCAATCCCTCTGCAAATATTCCCGATCCTTCCCGTGGCCTGAGATTTCTGACCACCCGTCATGCCTGTGGTTGAGTTATCTCCTATTATTACGGTCACAGGAGAGTCTTTAACAACCGCATCCAGAAGGCCGGTCATACCCGAATGTGTAAAAGTTGAATCACCTATCACCGCAACTGCAGGAAACAGGCCGGCATCAGCTGCCCCTATCGCCATGGTAACTGATGCGCCCATATCGACGCATGAGTTTATTGAACTGAATGGCGGGAGCGCAGCCATGGTATAACATCCGATATCAGAAAAAACGCCAACAGGACCGTATGATCTGAGGGCTTCATTTATTGCATTGAACATATCTATATGGCCGCAGCCTTTACAGAAAGAAGGCGGTCTCATCTTCACGACATCGGGAACTTCAGGACCAGTGGCAAAAGGGACACCCAATGCCTTTGCCACGATCGCGGGGTTAAGCTCACCATCGCGCGGGACTCTGCCGTTAAGCCTGCCGTATATCTTCTTTCCTTCATCGAGTATCCCTCGCAAGGATTCTTCGATGAAAGGATAGCCTTCTTCAAGAACGAGGATCTCCTCGCACAGGCCCAGGATTTCCTTCACAATATCCCTGGAATAGGGATATGCCGTTATTTTCAGGACAGTGAAACCGGGAGCGGCTCCATCGAAATTGTCAAGAAGATAGTTGTTGGCAATACCGCTGCATATCACCCCAAGACTCCTGTTCTTTCCCTCTTTGACCGAGTTGTATTTTGCAATAAGGTCATCAGACTTAAGGGAATCATATATATTCAGCAGTATCCTGTATCTTTTTCTGGCGTTTGAAGGCAAAAGAACGAAGCGGGCAGAGTCTGCCGGTAGCTTCAGGCATCTTTGCGGCAGTGTTTCCCTAAGCTCAACTGCTGCCCTTGAATGTGCAAGCCGTGTTGTGATCCTGAAAAGCACCGGGATTGAATATTTTTCAGAAAGCTCATATGCATCGAATATCATATCATAAGCCTCCTGCTGTGATGAAGGTTCATAAACAGGCACAAAAGCAAACTTGCCATAGAACCGGGAATCCTGTTCATTCTGCGAGGAGTGCATTGACGGATCATCTGCCACGACAACAACAAGTCCTCCATTTACACCTGTAATTGCAGAATTTATGAACCCGTCTGCAGCCACATTAAGGCCTACATGCTTCATGGCCACCATGGATCTTTTACCTGCATAGGACATCCCAAGTGCGGCTTCCATAGCAGTCTTTTCATTCGACGACCATTCGCGATGCACCTTTATTTCAGCAGGGAGGGGAAAAGATTGAATATATTCCATTATTTCGGTAGACGGAGTGCCAGGGTAGGCATACATCCCGCTCAATCCCGCATCCAGGGCAGCCCTGGCTATTGCCTCATCACCTAATAATAAAAGCTTCTGCATATATTTTCATGTTTAAACCGGTTATTTTAAATATCCCGAAATGTCGGGAATTTTCACGCTTATAAAACTGTCAATAATATTAAATATTAAAAAATAGTTAAAAGTTTTAGCATTACATCCAATATTGCTTATTTTACAACCGTTTTTTAAGTCTACCGGTTTCCGGGAAACAAAACAGGATTGAAAAGAACCGTCTACACCATATTGCTTTTTCTGACCCCGTTCATTTCGGGAGTTGCACAGTTTGCAGACAGGCATACGCTGATACAGGTAAACGGGATAATAACTGATGATGAAAAGAATCCTGTTCCGCGTGTAAGTATTATCTCCCGAAGGCTTCGTAAAGGAACAATAAGCGAGCAGACGGGCATATATTCCCTCATATCCCTTCCGGGAGACACTGTATACGTCAGCGCACTGGGATATAAGAGATTTACTTTCCAGGTCCCGCTTTCACTTGATGGAAGACTGTATAAGAAAGATCTGTCACTTGTATCTGATACGATATCCATTGAAGGCGTTTCGATCTTCCCCTGGAAATCTTACGGGGAGTTTAAGAAGGAATTTCTTGCCAACCAACCGGTTATGACGCCGCAGATACAGAATATGTACGATAATCTTGCCTCCATTAGAACAACTCTCGAAAATACTCCATCGTATATTTCAAGCCCTGAGGCCGGATACCGGATGGCGATGCACCAGGTTGCAGATGCAAATTATACAAGGGGACAGTCGCCAGCCAACAATCTTCTGAACCCGTTTGCATGGGCTAAATTCTTCAGCGGCGTTAAAAACGGGCTGCTCAAAAATGAGAAGAGTCCTGATAAAGTTAAAAAAGCAAAGGTCATCAAGCAGTCCAAATCAAAATCCAGGGACGAGAACACAGAAAAGAGCTGAATGCTCCGTATCATAAAAATATTGCTGCTTCTCCAGTTCCTAATCGCGGCCAGGGAGAATTGCCTGGCATTCCAGCAAGCTGTCATTAAAGGGTTCGTCAAAGATTCAACTGGTCTGCCTGTCGAAAATGTGAGTGTTTCGATCGGAAGCTCAGGGTCAGGAAGCTATACATCAGGGTCGGGCTTCTACTCCATCCCTGCAGTAATGAACGGTAAGGAGTGTATTGTGATCTTTTCACGTGTAGGATACAGGACTGAGACCAGAATTATCAGATGTGATAAGCCTGAGACAACCATTGATATAATTCTGAGGTCCGAGGTGAGCAACTTAGGGGAAATTACGGTCTCCTCTCAAAGGATGACCGGTGCGCCAGGGCTTACAGCGATACCTGTAAAGGATTTAAATTTACTTCCTTCCCCTTCGGGAAGCTTTGAAGCAATACTCAAGACTATGCCCGGCGTAGCTTCCCATAATGAACTGACCAGCCAGTATTCGGTAAGAGGGGGTAATTATGACGAGAACCTGGTTTATGTTGACGACGTTGAGATCTTTCGTCCCTTTCTTATCAGATCGGGCCAGCAGGAAGGGCTGAGCTTTATTAATCCTGACCTGGTCGGATCGGTAAACTTCTCCTCAGGAGGATTCGATGCATCCTATGGCGATAAAATGTCTTCTGTCCTGGATATTAAATACAGGAGACCTGATTCCATACGTAGCTCAGTTTCACTAGGACTTCTGACAAGCTCCATCCACAACGAGGGAGTTGACAAAACCGGCAGGCTGACCTGGCTTATCGGTGCCCGATATAAGTCAAGCACCATGATGCTTAAAACACTTGATTCAAAAGGGGATTATCATCCTGTATTTGCTGATGTTCAGTCCATCCTCACCTGGAAGACCGGACCCAGCTCTACCCTATCGCTTCTTGCATCATATGCGTCCAATACTTATAAATTCATACCGGAGAGCATGACAAGCTCATTTGGAACAGAGACTGAAGCTTACCAGCTGTACGTACTGTTCAATGGAGGTGAAAAAGATAAATACAGCACATTTAACGGAGCATTGGGATGGGAATTCAGGGACAGAGGAAATGTCAGACACAAAATACTCGTTTCCTCTTATCTCTCCAATGAGTCTGAAACCTTCGACATCAGGGGATCCTACCGTCTGGATGACCTTGACAAAAATACAGGATCAGAGAATTTTTCCGACAGCATAATGAATATCGGGATCGGGAGCTTCCTGTCGCACGCCAGGAACAGGCTGTCGGCCACCATCTTATCATTACAATATAAAGGTGAGAAAGAATCCGGGAAGTTCAATTTAAAGTGGGGACTCGGCATCCGGGAGGAACAATTCAATGACAGGTTAAAGGAATGGAAAATGGAAGACTCAGCAGGATATTCCATCCCATATAATACAGAAAGTCTCAAAGTCTCTTCGCTGATATCAGCAGTAAATGATCTTCTTTACTTTTCGGGCAACGCCTGGGTCGAATCATCAGGCAGGTTTAAAGCGGGATCGAATGTGATCCAGCTGAATGCAGGAATAAGGGGACTTTACGATTCCTTCACTGATGAGATACTGGCAAGTCCCCGCATTTCAGCAAAGCTGATCACAGGAGGCAGCCTGGCATTCTGGCTTTCCGGCGGGTTGTATTATCAGCCCCCGCTATACAGGGAGATGATGTTTCCTGACGGAACTATAAATGAAGAAATCAAGTCGCAGAGATCGATCCACATGATTGCCGGCATGACATATGATTTCAGGGCATGGGAAAGACCATTCAGGCTGACTGCTGAAGTATATAATAAAATATTGTCTGATATAATTCCCTACTATATGGATAATGTCAGGCTTATCTATTCCGGTGAAAATTCGGCTGATGGATTCAGCCGAGGACTAGATCTGCGGCTAAACGGAGAGTTCGTCGAGGGCGCCGAGTCGTGGATATGCCTCTCTCTTATGGACTCAAAACTGGAGATACCCACCTCGGGATATGGCTGGTTCCCCTCTCCGTCTGACCAGACCTTCAGCGCCAATATATTCTTCCAGGATTATTTTCCCGGCTATCCTTCATGGAGGGCACATATAACTATCGCATTCGCAACAGGGTTGCCGGCAATATCTCCCTATGATGACAGGTATGACCAGTATTACCGGCTTCCCCCATACAGAAGGGTCGACCTGGGGATGACCAAGGTCATTAAAAGCCGGAATGATATAGGTTCTTCAAAAAGGTTCTTAAGATTCTTTGATGAAATTGTCGCAGGAATAGAGATCTTCAACCTGCTTGACATCAATAACACTGTTTCCTATTACTGGGTAAGTACATTGAATAACCTCAGCGGCCAGTCGAGAGAATATGCCATACCTGACTATCTGACAGGAAGATGCCTGAACCTGAAGATCATGACGAAGTTCTGACGCCATCTTTCACCGCAGTAACATGAGCGATAGAAGAATAATTTATAATTTCGCACGGTATGGCAAAAATTGAAGGCAGGGTTACGGCTATCCTTATTACTGTTATAATTCATCTTATAGCAGGAATTATCTTTATGATCGTCAGGATAGGGAGCCTCAGCATAAAAGAATATACAAAGCAATATGAGGTTGCCCTGCAGGCAGAACCTCAACCGGAACCCAGAAAGATCCAGGATCAGTCAAGGGCTTATTCGGTGGAACAGGTGGTAAGAGGAGATCAGGAGCTTCTGAACATTGCCCGTAACCTGGCAAACCAGCCCGATGTCAAAATAAACAAGGATGATTACATCGATAAAGTTAAAGAGGAGCTCATTGAGAGCGGTAAACTGGGGAAGGACAACTATATTGACGATCAAAAAAAGCTTAAGGAAAACGGAGTAGAGATTGCGGAAAAGGCTGATGATAAAAAATTGAAGGATCGTCAGGACAAAAGATCAGAAAGCGCCAATGAGATGGCTTCGAAGTATTCAGGTCCCACAAGAATCTATTATAACCTGCCCGGAAGGACCCACACCTACCTGCCGCTTCCCATTTATAAATGTGAAAGTGCAGGGAAGGTGGTTCTCTCGATCGATGTCAATCCCAGGGGAGATGTTACAAATGCGTCAGTTATTGCTGCTGAGAGCACAACTTCGGATCCATGTTTGCTCGAGACAGCAGTCAGTACAGCTTTGATATCACGTTTCAATCCTGATATAAACGCAATTAAGAATGAAGCCGGTACACTCACCTATCAGTTTGTGGCACAATAAGGTATGAAAACCGGCAGGGGTTCCTAAAAGAGGTCGTTACCTCCCCCGGTCCAGGAGTATGGTTTAATTATCTCGGGAGAATTTCTCTCCGTGTCCTTCCGGTTTATAAGGTTGCTTATGGTATGAGCCGCCAGTATCTCCTGAGGAAAAGGTTCAAGGAGCTTCTTCAGGTCCTCCTTTTCTGAATGTGGGTCGAGCCACACATTTTCAGAACCCTTTTCGATAATGACCGGCATCCTCTTTTTTGAATTATGGATCTTTGCCATAAGCTCGTTGGCATCAGTCGTAATGACAGAAAATGTGTTCAACTGCTCTCCGGTGGATGTATCGGTCCATTCCGACCATAGACCGGCCAGCGACATCAGATCGCTGTCAGATCTGAAGATATACCACGGGATCTTCCGCGTGGCAGTATGCTGCCATTCAAAAAAGCCACAAATCGGCACCAGGCATCTCTTCGAAGAAAATGAAGCGGAGAAGGAGGGCCTGGAATCCAAACTCTCAGCCCTTGCATTAAATGTCCTGAACCTTATCTCTTCAGCACTTTCCCTGTTCCTGACCCACGCCGGTATCAACCCCCATGTCATTACCCGGATCTTTTCCGGCTTATCTGAGCAGATCACCGGGATACCCGGAAGTCCGAATGCATGATAATAATAGCTGGGATGGTATTTATCCGGGTCGAGGAAAGTTGCTCCATACCTGTTTTCCAGCTCCTCTTTCACGAGGTTAACATTGACTGAGAAACACATGACGGTTTTCAGTTAGTATTAATTTCATCCTGAAGGGGAACGGATACAGAGTATCCGAAAAGGTCCACATCGGGCCATTTTTTTACCTGGTAAAGAGCCCGGGCCATCATGTAATTGATATCAGTTGATATTTCAGGGCCGTTCCAGGCACTTGAATTAAGCAGGACCACCCAGGCAATTCCGTCAGCCTGCCTTTTCATCATGCAGGCCGTGCCCGGGAAAGTGCCCGTACGCCACCAGGTACCGTCGTAGATAGTCGTCTTCCATCCTACAGGTGCATAGCCATTATTGGTATCGGTCATGAACCTTATGCTTTCTTCGGACAGAAAATCCTTCCTTGTGTCAAAACCGTCAATTGCAAGCAGAAGCTTCATCAGATCAGGAGCTGTTGCCAGCCAGTCGCCTGCTGCGCCAAGAGCTTCAATATCATTGCCTCCATAGCTTGCCGGCACCATATCGCTGTAAGAATATATTGATGGCTTGCGCTCAGCATCTCCTGGTTCATAATAGGTCACCTCGAAAGGTGCTTTTTCCGAAGGAAGATTCCTGGCAAGGGTCATATCGTAAATCCCAATAGGAGCGAGTATCTCTTTCTTGCAGTAATCTCCATACGACATTCCGGAAACCTTCTCAATTACAAGCCCGAGGATCGCATAACCGAGATTTGAATATGATCGTCCTGAACCAGGGGTAAAATGCAGATTCTTATTGAGAGCGAACCTGACTATCGTCCTTGTATCGACCGGAGGCTTGATCCCCATGGCATCCGAAACGACCAGTGGCATGAACATCTGATCGCCCCACCTTGTTGTCCATCCCCCCTCATGACTAAGCAGGTGGGCTACAGTAATGCCGTAAACCCTTTTATCCCTGGGATCGCTGAAATATGGATCATTAAGTATACCGTCAGGACCGAAAACCCTGTCATTGACAGAAAGTTTGCCCTCTTCCTGAAGCTTCATTATTGCAACTGCCGTGATCAGCTTGGAGACACTGGCGATCCTGAACTTATTATATGGTTCAACAGGTATGTTATGCTCCTTGTCGGCAAGTCCCAGCCCCTTGGCAAAGACAAGCTTACCATCCCTGGCAACGGCAATAGAAGCTCCGGCAATCTCCCACCTTCTCAAAAATGAGCTGACAGTTTTCTCAAAAGAAGAGAACCCGGCACTTTCCGATGTCGAATTGGAGAGTCTTACATTAACGGGGACAAGCTTGTCTGAAATCTTTCCACCCTTCTCAACTGCACCTGGATTGTAGCTTATAAGCCCTATCAGCAATGTGGCAATTAATATCTTCCTTAGCTTGGTCAACTGTAAAAATATTTGTTCGCAAAAATAAAAAGTATTATTTACAAGGTCAAAAGATTGTGTTAATTATAATATAGTATCTGGCACCTATTTTTATCACGATCAAAATCTTAAATTTGTAATTATGCGATCAGGTCGTCTGACATATCCTTTTTTTATCAGATCAGTCATGCTTATTATGCTTATGGTCAGTTCGTTGCATTCATATTCCCAGGAGCAACAGGGTGATACATCGGAGCTATATTCCATTCTTGCAGGACCAGATGCACAGACGAGCCTGAACTATGCTCTTTTGACTGCTTCTGCCAGCGGAGATACAATGAAAATTTGGTGGCTGATCAGGTATGGTGCGGAGATCGATACCAGAACAAGTGAAAGAATTACTCCTCTGTTTTATGCCGTGGCAAATGACAAGATCGAGGCTGCAAAGATGTTACTGTCAAACGGTTCCGATCCGAATGCCACAACTTTGTTCCTTGAGACACCTCTTCTGGTTGCTGTGAAAAGGAACAATGTTGATATGGCTGAGCTTCTGATAAGAGATAGCGCTGATATTAAATATGCTGACAGAAATGGGGCCACATGCCTTCATTATGCAGCATTATATGGCTTTTTTTATGTCGCCGATATGCTGTTATATTATGATGCTGACGTTTCGGTAAAAAGCTTTGATGGAACAACTCCGCTGATGGCAGCCGTCTGGTCAGGTACTGCCGATATCGCCGATCTTTTATTGCAGAACGGGGCAAAAACAGATGAAAAGGACAACGATGGATTTACGCCTTTCCTGATCGCTGCCCAGAACGGAGACACGGTGATGATGGATCTGCTTTTGAAATATGGAGCTGACATGTATGCAGTAAATAAATTCAAATATGATGCACTTGACCTTTGCATCAAGGTAAATGCTAAAGATGCCTGTCAATATCTTCTCAGAAAAGGTGACAAATGGGCTACCAACGATAGAAAGCCGGTTGTTCACAGTTCAGTGGCCATTATCTATCGGAGATCAGACATCATCCCTGTTCTGAAGAAATATAAGCTATACGGTGAATCAGGGTCAGGGTGGGGATTTGATGAAGTATCTGTTACTGCCTCTATAAAGAACTGTATTTATGATTATTATACTGGAATATCGGTTTCGTTCAAGGAACCGACATATAATTTCGGTTTTATCGCCGGAATCGATTTTAAGCCAGGGTACACGAGGGTCCTTATGAAGCAGGATGAAAATATTTATTACCAGTACTACGACAAGGGAGCAATTGCCTATGCCGGCATATTCAAGGATATTCCCCTTACCGATAATCAGTATGGAGGCAACTGGTATTTTACCGGCACAGTATCCGGAGGCTACAGCTTCGGAAATAAGCTTAAGGGAACAGATATCAATCCGGGGAGCAAGTTCAGATTTATGCCGGCAGCCGGGGTCAAATGGACCAAAGGATCTTTCTCATTTGATTCCGGACTGGAATACATGAATACAGATTTCTACAAGATAGGTCCGATATGGCTGCGGATCGGTTTTTCCTGGTCCTTCTTCTTAAATAAGTCAAGGGCACCTGCAAAAGTGATTAAATGGTGATGAATTTAATTATGAAAAAGTTTGCAATATACGCTCTCTTAGCTGCATTGATCGTAGTGCTCTCGTGCGAGAAGAGGTTCATGATCGTCGATTGCAGCGACTGCACTACCGATCAACCGACAACCACAAACATTCATCTTAAACTTGAACCGGAAGTAAATAATTATGCACTGGTAAAGGTCTACAGGGGTGTCCTTGATGACAGTATCCTGATCGATTCATTCACTACGGATTCTGAGGAATACAGCTATGCCGCTGAAATCAATACAAGATATACTTTCACAGCAGAGTATTTCAGCCAGACAGGTGAGATAATAATTGCCGTCAACTCAGCTTATCCGAGAGTCCGATATGAGAAGCAGCAGTGCGAAAATCCCTGCTATTATGTTTACGATAACAAGGTGAATCTCAGGGTCAAGTACCATTAGAGAGTCTTCGGTCTTTCAGCATCTTTTCCGGATCAGATATTCATTACAGCTTTTGCATCATAAACGATCTTGTCACCCTTGTAATAGACCTTTTCGAGGAAAAGTCCGCTCGGAGGGGCTGTCAGCTTTGCAGGGATATCTGACTGGCTCCTCAGGAATCCGGCAATATCCTTTTTAGAAAGTTTTCCCCTGCCCGCTTCCACCAGTACTCCGGTCATGCGCCTCACCTGTTTCCAAAGGAAATGAGTCCCGATTACATGAAACAGAATAATATTTTTATGAACCGTCACCCTTGAGTACAATATCTCTGTTCTGGTAGAACTTGATTCAAGATCAGGGTCAGTGAATGACCTGAAGTCCTTTAGCCCTTCAAACAGAGTGGCAACATCATTCATGAGATCTGAATCCAGCTCATCTTTGATCCACCATACATATTTTTTACCCAAAGCCGTTCTTCTGCGGCTGATCTGGTAAATATAACTTCGTGCAATTGCATCGTGCCTTGCATGAAATCGCTGGTCGGCCTCGTCGACAGAGATAATACAGATATCAGCCGGCAGCCTGTCGTTTATACCGTATCTTACCTTAAGCGGAGTAAGTTCGGTCTGAACATCCAGATGAGCAGTCTGTCCGATAGCATGAACGCCACTGTCTGTTCTGCCAGCGCCATAAAGATCAATCTTTGCATCTCCAAAAAGCTCCCGGCATGCATCGAGGATCTCTCCCTGCACAGATCTGCCCCCTTTCTGCAGCTGCCAGCCGGCATATTTTGTTCCATCGTATTCGATGATCAGCCTGAACCTTGCCATTTTCCTGGATTAATTATTAATAAAACATCATTCCCGAACAGGGTCCGGAATTTAAACCGGATTTGATAACTCCATTGACAAATTTGCAATTAGTATCTGCTATTCCGCAGCTTCCGCTTCCTTAAGTCTTCCTACGAGCTGAATTGCCTGCCTGGCTTCCTTTACATCATGTACCCTGAGTATGTTGGCACCGTTCAGCAATGCTATCGTGTTAAGGACAATGGTTCCTGTCAGTGAATCTGAGGGCGTGGTATCAAGTGTCTTCCATACCATGGATTTTCTTGACAAACCAGCCATTAAGGGAAGAGCCGCTAACGAAAATTCCTTTAATCTTCCAAGAAGCTCAAAATTCTGGTCAATACTCTTCCCGAATCCAAATCCAGGGTCGATTATCAGATCCTTCACCCCTGCCGAATGAAGCGCCACGATCCGTTTTCCAAACCATTGCAGTATATCTGCAACTATATCATCATAAACAGGGTTTATCTGCATAGTTGCCGGAGTACCCTGCATATGCATAAGGATATATGGAACATTAAGCTCTTTGATCAGCGGGAACATTTCGCTGTCAGCTTCACCCCCCGATATATCGTTTATGATATCTGCCCCGCAGTCACAGACTGCTTCTCTTGCCACAGATGCCCTGAAGGTATCCACTGAAATTATCGCATCAGGGATTTTTGATAAGATCAGTTTTATGGCAGGCAGTACCCGGTTCTTCTCCTCTTCCAATTCCACTGGTCCGGCGCCGGGACGTGATGAATAACCACCGATATCAATGAAATCCGCACCCTCCCCGATCATCTTCTCTGCAGCTGAAAGAATTGATTTTTCATCGCTATAGCGGCTACCCTTGTAAAATGAATCAGGCGTAATATTAATAATTCCCATAATTCTTGGAGTTTTCAGGCTGACGAGCCTTCCCCTGATATTTATATAGCCTGGTTTCCCCATCTTTTTTCCAATCTCCGAATTTAGCACATTTATTAACGATTCTAAAATAGTTGCATTCAGGCGCCTAATATTTGCAACTCTACTTTCTGTTTTAGCCCTACATTATTACATTTGCATAATAAGTGACCGGGAAATGAAATTATTCGTAATTGAAGGGCTTGACGGAGCTGGGAAATCCACGCAGATCGGACTGTTCAGGGATTTTCTCACAGGCAGGAAGTTCAGCTGCGAGTACCTGCACTTCCCAAGGACCGGGACTCCCTGGTTCGGGGAACTTATTGCCAGGTTCCTCAGGGGCGAATTCGGTTCTCTGAATGATGTTGATCCTTACCTTGTCGCAATGCTTTATGCCGGAGACAGGAAGGATGCATCTGGCATTATCTCAGATTGGCTCCGCAATGGAAAGATAGTTATCCTGGATAGGTACACCTATTCAAATATTGCCTACCAGTGTGCGAAGCTGGGCTCTGATAATGAACGCGATAAACTGAAAAACTGGATCCTCGAGCTTGAATTTGTCCACTTTGCCATTCCAAGGCCCGATCTGAATATCTTCCTTGATGTACCCTTCCGATTTACTGAACATAAGCTTACTGCCGAAAGAAACGGGAACGACAGGACATATCTTAATGGCAGGATTGATATTCATGAAAGTAGCCTTGATTTTCAGAAAAGGGTCAGGGAAGTTTATCTGAGCGTGGCTGAAGCCGATGACAGACTTGCTGTAGTAAACTGCTGTAATGTTGATGGAGGAATGCTGTCGCAAAATGAAATATTTCAAAAGATCATCGATCTGATCAAAAAGAGAAATCTTATTTAGAATGAAGGTTCTCAGGATAATAGCCATAATAACCGTTGGAGCCGTGTTTGTCTTTTCAGGCACGGTCAAAGCCATTGATCCACTGGGCTCGGCATATAAATTCCATGACTATTTCCAGGCATTCGGAATGGGCTTTCTTCAGTTTTTAAGCCTGCCTTTCTCGATCATTCTTTGCCTCACTGAATTTCTAACGGGGTTTACAATCCTCACAGGCATCCGAAGGAGGGAAGGTATCTGGGGCGCACTCATTCTGATGATCATCTTCACCCCGCTCACTTTCATACTTGCACTCACAAATCCCGTTTCAGATTGCGGATGCTTCGGCGACGCAGTTCATCTTACAAACTGGCAGACTTTCGGTAAAAATATGATCCTGATCTCCTTCGTGATCTTTCTTTTCAGCGAGCGTTATAAAACTGACGGAAGGATCAGACGGTCATATCAGTGGATTATAGCTTCCCTGGCTGCATTGACCTTTACAGGTTTTATTCTTTATAACCTTACCTTCCTGCCCCTGATCGATTTTCTTCCCTATTCGACCGGAACATATATCCCGGGAAAAATGATGATGCCCGCAGGGGCACCGGTAACTCAGTACGAGACCACATTTATTTATGAAAAAGAGGGTAAAAGGAAGGCGTTTTCAATTAAGGATTATCCTGCCGGCGATTCGACATGGAAATTCATCGAACAGAGATCCAGGCTTATTAAAAAAGGGTATTTACCGCCAATTCATGATTTTTCTGTCACCACAAGGGACAATGTGAACATAACCGATTCAATCCTCCGTACTCCTGATCCAATAATCCTTATGGTCTCCGGAAAGCTCAGGGGAGCGGCCAGGAAAAATCTTGAAAAGGGATTTGAAGCAGGAAGGAAATGTATCTCGGACAGTATCGGTTTCTATGTTCTGACTGCCTCCGGATCGGATGAAATATCTTCCTATGACAATGGATTACAATTTTGCACAACCGATGAAACCACCCTTAAAACGATGGTTCGCTCCAATCCCGGATATATCCTCTTAATAAAGGGCACAATTGAAGGCAAATGGTCATGGGCAAACCTTCCTGAAAACATTTCTGAAAGGATCAGGAAACTAAATAGTACAGAAACAAATAACATTCAAAAATGAGAAAGAAAATTGTCGCCGGCAACTGGAAAATGAATACGAATCTTACTGACGGGATCAGGCTTGCAGTATCAGTTAAGGAACTGTATCACAAGAAAAGCGGAATAAAAGCAGAACTCGTGCTGTGTCCTCCCTTTATTCACCTTTCCAGCTTTGAAGGGATATTGAAAGAGAGTAAGATCGATTTCGGAGCCCAGAACTGCTCTTCAGAGCCTTCAGGGGCATTCACCGGTGAAATATCCTGTGATATGATAAAAAGCACAGGGGCCTCCTGGGTAATAATCGGTCATTCTGAAAGGAGGACCTACTTCAGGGAAGATGATGCCCTGCTGAATAAGAAAGCCAAGCTTGCGCTCAGGTCAGGACTTAAAGTGATTTTCTGTTGCGGTGAACTGTTGCCGGAAAGAGAATCAGGAAAACACTTTGAGGTGGTAAGGAGACAGCTTGAGAATGGACTTTTCGACCTTCATGAAAATGAATTACAGGGTATTGTGATAGCATATGAACCTGTCTGGGCAATAGGTACAGGACTTAATGCCACGCCGGAGCAGGCACAGGAGATGCATAAGTACATCAGGGGGCTGGTATCCGAAAAATATGGAAAAAACTGTGCTGATAATATTTCAGTCCTTTACGGCGGAAGCTGCAAGCCATCAAATGCATCCGAGATATTCTCAATGCCCGATGTAGACGGAGGCCTTATTGGCGGAGCATCTCTGAAAAGCGAGGATTTCATTGCCATTGCCGAGGCTGTCTGAGGTAAAAAATCGACCAGATGATAAAAAAAGTGCTTCTGATTACTGCACTGGCAGTTTTAGTGTCAGATCTCCTGTTTTCCCAGGCTAAAGAACGGTTTTCAGGCGATCCGGCCAAATTCAGGGCTGAGCTTACTGTTTTTCTCGGACCCAACCTGACGCCTGAACAAAACGGTATAACGAGCTCTTTCTGTACAAAATGGGACAGCTCCGGATTCAGCCATGAAAATATGCTCAGGATCATTGAGATAGCTTCAAAGCTGGCTGCCCGCAACCTCCGGGCCGCGCCTCATTTCATCGATTTTCTCAGGGCACTTACGGATCTCACAGAACATGCTAAACCGCCTGAATTCATAAATAACTGGCTGGCAGGGCTTAACAAAACGGCAGGGGAACAGCTGCTTAGCAATGATAATCTCGACCGGTATTTCCGGAATACAAGCGCATTTATAAGAACCAATACAATATATGAGGCGGGGAGTACAAAATGGAAGATCAAGGGTACCGATATACATTATTCCTTCGACACCATTTTTAAGATGACGGTAAATAATGTAACACTTACTGCAAGATCGGGGAAGGATAGCACGGAGATCTTCAATGTAAAAGGAGTCTATTTTCCTGAGATAGCTGAATTCAGAGGTTCGAAAGGCACCGTCTTCTGGGAGAAAGCGGGGTATGCAAAGGAGGATGTTTTCACTGAAATATTTGAATACAGGATTAACACCACCAGAACCGGTTTTACCGCAGACTCGGCCCGCCTGACCCATAAAACCTATTTCAGACAGCCTGTATACGGTAAGCTTACCGACCAGGCCACATCTTACAGTTCCCCTGAAAAAGCCATATATCCAAAGTTTGTGACCAGCCTTAAAAAATTCCTTATCAAAAACCTGTACGAAGGGGTCAATTATGAAGGCGGACTGACCCTTGAAGGGGCAAACGTAAAAGGAACCGGGGAAAGGATCCTGCCTGCCAGGATCACGCTTTACAGGAATGACACTCTGTATATCAAGATCTCTTCCGGAACATTTCTTTTTTCCAAAGCGGGGATCAATACCCAGGATGCTTCAGGTACTCTTTATCTTGGCAAGGATTCTATTTTTAATTCATGCATCGGCTTTTCCTACATTACACAGACCAGGCAGGTCAACCTTTTCAGGACCAATAGTCCAGCCTCAAAGAGCCCGTACTTTGATTCCTTCCATTCGCTCGACATGTATTTTGAGACCCTTTCGTGGAACATGAAGGAGTCAAGAATAATCCTTTCAAGAGCCAGGGGTGCATCAATGGGTCAGGCTAAGTTCGAATCAGCTTCATTTTTCAATTCCCGGGCTTTCGAAAGGCTTGCAGGGATAGATGAGGATAATCCACTCTTTAAGCTCAGGAAATTTGCCGACTGGTTCTATTCGAACACCTTCCCTATCCATGAATTTGCCAATTGGCTTGACAGGCCCGAGGATGCGGTCACTGGTCTTTGCATCGATCTTGCCAACAGGGGATTCCTGTTCTTTGACAGAGCAAATGAGGAGGTAACAGTCAAAAAGAAGGTAGATGATTACATCGAGGCCAATGCAGGTAAAAAAGATTACGATGTTATCTCAATATTAAGTCAGACTAATGCACCCACGGATAACGCGTTCATAGACCTTAAGAACTTCAGGCTTACAGTTAATGGCGTTCAGCAAGTATTCCTCAGTGATTCGCAGCAAGTAGCAATATATCCATATAACGACAGGATCATCATTGGCAAAAACCGAAGCCTTTCTTTTGATGGTGTGGTCCAGGCCGGGCTTTTCACGATCTTCGGGCATAGCTTTAACTTCAACTATGATACATTCAAGATAAGGCTCCAGAAAATCGACAGTATAAGGATCGCAGTCGAGACAGATCAGAAGGATAAAATGGGAAATCCCGTTATAAAGGATGTTGACAACCTGATCCAGCTTTCCACTGCCGAACTTTTTATTGATGATCCGAAAAATAAATCGGGCTTGCAGAGTCTTCAGCAATATCCGATCATAAATGCCATCAGCTTCTCTTACATCTTCTTTGACAGGATACCAGGGCTCGAAGGCATTTATAAGCAAAGTGACTTCTTTTTCAGGGTCGATCCGTTTACTTATGAGAACATAGATCATTACAAAAATGAACAGATGAATCTTGCCGGCGAATTCCATGGCGGGAATATTCTGAAACCGACAAGGCAATTTCTTACAGTACAGAAAGATAACTCCCTGGGATTTACAATGAATGTTCCTCAGGATGGGATCGATGTCTACGGAGGAAAGGGCAAGATGTTCGACACCATAATGCTTAGCAACAAAGGTCTTGTGGGTATAGGCACATTAAAGAGGCTTTCTTCGACGACAGTTTCTGATCAGTACAATTTTTTCCCGGACTCACTGATCACAAAGGCCAGAACTTTTGATATTGCTGTCGATGCCGAAGGGAAGTTCCCTGACCTGAAGAGCACAGATGTATCCATTAAATGGCTGACCGGGAAGGACGATTGGCTGGTTGAAAACAACAAGAATAAGAAATTTGATATGTTCGCTAACGGGACTCTGCTTGACGGAAAACTGAATCTTACGCCCTCCTCCCTTAAGGGTACTGGTACCATCGATATGCCGGATTCAAGGATAACCGCCCATAAATATTCGTTTGCCTCAGAGAAAATTCTGGCAGATACATCCGACTATGATCTTAAAGCACTTAACGGTGAAGGATTTGCCTTTATAGCTGAGAATGTCAACAGTACCATTGACTTCAGCATTCAGAAGGCGGCGTTCAGGCTTAACACTGATTCTTCACTGGTTAAATTCCCTGAAATAGATTATATCTGTAAGATGACTGATTTTTCCTACGATATGAAGGACAAGGTACTGAGCATGGAACAGAGGGGAAAAGCATCATCTGCACTTATTACGCCAGAGCAGCTCCTGAAGCTTAAATTCAAGCAGCTTGACAAACCGACTTTTTTCTCTACCAATATGCTGAATGATACCGTGTCATTCTCCTCCTTGAAAGGAAGGTATAACCTTCAGCAGGAATCGATTGAAGCTGAAAATATAAACTACATCCATATTGCCGATGCCCTCATACAGCCTAATAATGGCCGGATAACGATCAGCAAGGGAGCCAGGATAAAAACCATGGACAGTGCCATCGTGGCCGTAAACAATCGTCACATCCTCCATTCTGCGGTGATCTCTGTGGTGAACAGTAAACGTTATACAGGCAGTGCACTTTACGACTACAAGGATGAAGCGGGAAATATTCAGATGATAAGTTTCCCTGATATAAGCGTCGATACTTCTACCACAACTGCCAAAGGTTATATCCCTGCCACACAGAAATTCATGCTAAGCCCTGCATTCTCATTCAGCGGCGATGTAGCGCTTTCGGCCAGGGCAGATTTCCTGACTTTCACCGGGGCAGCGGGTATTGTACAAACCTGTAACATCAAAAGCTATAATATCAAGTTCAAATCCTCTGTCAATCCAAAAATGGTCATGATACCCTATGGGGATAAACCCAGGGATTTCAATGATAACCTTGTTGTCTCAGGATCCTTCGTGGACATCGATTCGACTCATATTTATCCGGCATTTCTGTCAGAAAGGAAATCCTGGAGCGATGCACAGATGGTTAATGCCCTGGGGATGCTTTACTTTGATAAGGAGACTGGCAGATATAAGATCGCCTCACTTGAAAAAATAGCCGACCCGACCCTTCCAGGGAACCAGATAGCATTCGACAAAAGCTTCTGCATACTTTCGGGAGAAGGAAAGCTGAATTTTGGTGCAAACTTTGACCTCCTGAAGATGTCCTCTGCAGGCAAGGTAATTCATGCAATGGATTCAAACAGGCTGGATGTCAATGCAATAATTGCACTTGACTTCTATTTCTCTTCCGATGCGCTTAAGATGATGAGTGATGAGATCCGTGCCATCCCGACCCTGAAAGCTGTAAATCTAAACTCTGAGTTCTATAAGAAAGGCATGAAGGATCTGATCGGCGAAACTGCAGCGAACCAGATAAATGAAGAGATGGGACTTTACGGGACATCAAAATCCCTGCCTAAAGAATTTACGTTCCAGCTTCTGCTCAATGATGTAAAGCTTAAGTGGAATCAACCTACATCTTCTTTCAGATCGAAAGGCAAGATCGGTATCGGATTCATCGGACCGCAGGCAATCAATGCTTATGTCGACGGTTATATTGAGATCCAGAGAAGAAGATCTGGGGATATGCTCGATGTGTACCTGAAAGTGGATGAATCGACCTGGTATTACTTTTCATATTTCAGGGGAGTGCTGATGACGCAGGCCGGAAACATTAACTATAATAACCTCATTTCGTCTATTAAGATCAAGGACAGAAAACATCCTGATTCTTCGATCAGGGTTCCCTATACCTATATGATCTCTTCTGAGGACAGGCTTGGCAGATTTTTGCAGAGGATGACATCCGAAAACCCTGATGAGGAGGCAAACAGGTAATTATACCTCCGCCCTTGCCCCTTTCACCAGGTTCGATCAGCTCAAGGTCCTGGATCCAGCCATGAGTATCGGACTGGAGGCCAATTTTCATAAATTTGAAAATAATCCCTATTTTTGAGAAAAGCATATAAATGCAGGTTTTTTATGCACCCGGAATATCAGGAAAGACCTGGATCCTCGACGAAAAGGAGTCGAGGCACTGCATTCGGGTATTGCGCATGAGAAAAGAGACCCCGGTAAGGCTTATTGACGGAAAAGGAAACTTGTATGAGGGTGTGATCGAAGATCCTGATCCTGCAAAATGTAAAATATCAGTAAGTAACATCATTAGAGATTTCGAGAAGAGAAACTACCATCTTCATATTGCGATTTCCCCGCTCAAAAATCCCGAAAGGTTTGAATGGTTTATCGAGAAAAGCGTCGAGATCGGGATTGATGAGATCACACCATTGATCTGCCGGAACACGGAGAAACAAAAGGTGAGGGAAGATAGAATAAATAATATCATTATTTCCGGAATGAAGCAATCGCTGAAAGCCAGGATCACCCTTCTAAATGAACCCGCAACTTTTAACGATTTTATAGGAACAGAGCGTGCAGAGGCCAGGTTTATAGCTCATTGTTCCACTCTCACTGAAAAGAATTCCATCGCGGATGTTTATAGAAGAGGCAGTGATGCACTAGTCCTTATAGGACCGGAAGGTGATTTTTCAGAAAAGGAGATCAGATCGGCAATTAAATCCGGTTATATGCCTGTCCACCTTGGAAGCAGCAGGCTCAGAACAGAAACGGCAGGAATTGCAGCCTGCCATTCCATTTATTTCGTGAACCAGTAGGGAGGTAACCAGCCCATCTCAGCATCCACCCCTGCTGCTAATCATTTCGATCAGCCGTTCCGTCATTGCTGCTGCAGGAGAATTGTCTATCTTTCCGAGAAGGCCAAAAACATCATCGAATTCCGAGCTGAAACCCCATGCATCCTCGTAGATGTCGGTGTCGTTAACCCTTACTTGATGATATTTAACAAAGGGAGTAGATATTAAATCCATAGGCAAACCAGTTTTCTTTTTATTGAAAACGTGGTAGCCTTAAGGATATTGCAGAGGAATTAATATTTTGTGAGGATCATTTGTTTTTCCTGCATTATCTTCCTCATATTGATAAGGGCATATCGCATTCTTCCAAGAGCCGTATTAATGCTGACATCTGTCAATTCGGCGATCTCCTTGAAGCTCAGCCCAGCATAATGACGAAGAATGACTACCTCGCGCTGATCATCCGGAAGATGGCTAATCAGTTTGCGCACATCCTTCCTGATCTGCACATTGACCAGCGTATCTTCAACATTTGCGTCAGAAAACTTCCGCGAATTAAAAAGATCAGACTCATAGTCATCGTTAGATGTTACGCTCATCTGCTTAAGTCTGCGGAAATGATCAATGATCAGGTTATGTGCAATACGCATCACCCACGACAGGAATTTACCGTTGTCATAATATTTCCCTGCTTTTACAGACTGGATCACCTTCAGAAAAGTATCCTGGAAGATATCCTCAATAAGAGCCTGGTCGCGTATATAAAGACTTATATATGCGTAGACTTTGTTCTTATGACGGTGGATTATTTCTTCAAAACTGGATTGCTCGCCTTTTATGAATTGCTGAATCAATTCATAATCGGAAATCATCTTATTCATAACTCACTCTTTTTAGGTTTCAAGAGTAGAGGTTTTCTATAGGCAATCCTTTTTTAGTTTGACGACTAACACAAAGAAAAGAAAAAAAATTAATCTGAAAAGTATTACTTTTGAATTTTAACATATTTATTTGACGAAGCGGTCCAGGGTTAAGATCAAAAAACGGGTTATGGAGGGGAGAATAGAAATTAAGGGAGCGAGGGTCCACAATCTGAAAAATATATCTCTTTCAATACCCAGGGACAAGCTCGTTGTCATTACAGGCGTCTCCGGATCTGGAAAATCATCCCTTGCATTCGATACTATTTATGCTGAAGGACAGAGAAGGTATGTGGAAAGTCTTTCCTCGTATGCCAGGCAGTTCCTCGGAAGAATGAATAAACCGGAGGTGGATTTCATAAACGGGATCCCTCCTGCCATTGCCATCGAGCAGAAGGTCAATACGCGGAATCCGAGGTCTACGGTTGGAACAACGACGGAAATTTATGACTATCTGAGGCTTTTGTATGCCAGGGCAGGAAGGACATTCTCACCTGTCTCCGGCAAGGAGGTTAAAAAGCACAGCGTCGACGATGTGACCTTATTCCTTTCAACTCTTCCTGAAAATACCAGGGTTATATTAACCGCCCCTGGACGCATCCCCGAAAATATCGAAACTGAAGAATATTTTGCCTTTCTGTGCAAACAAGGATTTAACCGGATAGAGAAGGATGGTGATCTTATAAAGATCGATGAAAAGGGTACTTCGGACTGCTGCAAGCCTGGTGAGAGGGTAAATATTGTGATTGACAGGCTTGTGATCGATCATTCAGCTGAAAGTATAAGCAGGGCAGCCGACTCAGCACAGACAGCACTACTTACCGGTAACGGTTTCTGCCAGCTTATGATAATGGAGGATAATAAGACAAGGCGTGAAAACTTTTCGGTAAAATTCGAAGAGGATGGCATCGGCTTTATTGAACCGTCAGAGCACCTGTTCAGCTTTAATAACCCGATTGGTGCATGTCCCGTTTGCGAAGGCTACGGAAAGATCATTGGTATTGACGAGCATCTTGTTATTCCCGATCAGAATCTTTCTGTATACGAGGATGCTATAGTCTGCTGGAAGGGAGAAACAATGAAAAAATGGAAAGAGAGGCTTATCGCCGGAGCTCCGAATTTTGATTTTCCGGTACACAAACCATATTTCCAGCTTACTCCCGACCAGAAGAAGCTGCTATGGGACGGCAACAGGTATTTTTATGGTATCAACAGGTTCTTCCATCATCTGGAGGAAAAAAAATACAAGATACAGTACCGGGTGCTTTTAAGCAGGTACCGCGGCAAAACAACATGTCCCGAATGTCTTGGCTCGAGGCTCAGGAAGGAGGCAGGCTATGTGAAGGTGAATGGAAAGACCATCCAGGAGCTTGTTTCGATGCCGGTATCTGAATTATATGATTTCTTTGAGCATATTTCACTCAACAAACAGGACAAAAAGATAGCTGAAAGGCTTCTTAAGGAGATAGATGTAAGGCTGAGATTCCTGATAAACGTTGGACTTCCGTACCTTACCCTCGCTCGGCTTTCTTCTACGCTTTCAGGCGGGGAATCCCAGAGGATAAACCTGGCCACTTCCCTTGGAAGCAATCTTGTTGGCTCGATGTATATCCTTGATGAGCCGAGCATAGGGCTCCACCCGAGAGATACAAATCTGCTTATTGGAGTTCTCAGGGAACTTAGGGATCTTGGAAACAGTGTCCTGGTGGTGGAGCATGAGGAGGAGATTATCAGGGCAGCCGACGAGATTATCGACATGGGCCCTGAGGCAGGCCGCCTCGGGGGAGAGGTAATTTACCAGGGAGGGCTTGATCTCTCAGAGTCGAACAGATCACTTACAGCCGGATATCTGAGCGGAAGACTTACTGTCCCGGTACCCCGTCAGAGACGCAAATGGAACAGCTATGTTGAGGTAAAGGGGGCACGTGAGAATAACCTCAAATCTTTCGACGTTAAATTCCCGCTTCATACTCTTACTGCCGTAAGCGGAGTAAGCGGATCAGGCAAATCAAGCCTTGTGAATGAAATACTTTATAAAGCGCTTAGCAACAAGATAAACGGGTACAGCTTCAAGCCTGGGCAGTTCAGTTATCTGGAAGGCGATGTCAGCAGTCTCACGGGAATTGAGATGGTCGATCAGAACCCTATAGGCAAATCGAGCAGGTCGAATCCTGTTACCTACATCAAGGCCTACGATGAGATCAGAAAGCTATATTCAGAGCTGCAGGCTTCGGTTCAGAATAATTTCAGGGCATCACATTTTTCATTCAATATTGAAGGAGGAAGGTGTGAGGAGTGCCAGGGTGAAGGTGTCATTAAAGTTGAAATGCAGTTCATGGCAGATGTTGAACTGACCTGTGAAAGCTGCAGGGGAATGAGGTTCAAGAAGGAGATTCTTGAGGTGAAGTACCGCGACAAAAATATCCACGACATCCTTGAAATGACAATAGATGAAGCCATAGCATTCTTCTCCTCACAGAATGGCAGGAGTGAAAAAAAAATCGCAGCAAAGCTCCAGCCGCTGGCAGATGTCGGGTTGGGCTATGTAAAGATGGGACAATCATCCAGCACACTCTCCGGAGGTGAGAGTCAGAGGGTGAAGCTGGCGTATTTTCTGAGCCAGGAGAAGGGAAGCGGCCACATTCTGTTCATTTTTGACGAGCCTACGACAGGTCTTCACTTCCACGATATAAAAAAGCTGCTCAGGTCGCTGAATGCACTAATTGACCACGGGCATTCCGTCATACTGATCGAACATAACCAGGAAGTTATCAAGTGTGCCGACTGGGTTATTGATCTGGGACCAGAGGGTGGGGATACGGGAGGAAACCTTGTTTTCGCAGGGAAACCAGAGGATCTGGTCCGCTGCAGGGAATCACATACGGGCCGTTACCTGTCAGGTAAGCTAAAATAATATATTTATTGTAAAAATATAGGGCCGCTGCATGCAACGGCCCTAGAATAATGACCTATTTTAACGCTGTAGCTACTTCTTCATTTTAAATCCAAACATAATTGATACGCAGCCGCTTGCAGGAGTATCGCCAGGCTTATTAAAAGGGTTGACCTTTACAACCAGCTTCAGCTGCTTGCTATTCTCCAGTTTAAAATCCCAGGTCTTGGCATAATTATGATCCTTGTTCGAGTATAGAACATTTTTATTTTCATCGAGGATCCTGAATTCAACCTCAGGAAGCTTACCTTCTCCGACAACCGCTACCCTGTATTCCATATCAGAATAGAATGTCTTGTATAGTTCAGCTTCCTCACCTTCCACCAGGATAGCGGCATGGTAGTTACCGTCATGCGTATAGGGCGCAAGTTCGGGAAGACAGTCTTTTTTTGCAAAGGCTTTACACTGTGCATTAACTGTAAATGAAACTGCAAAGAATATCAAAGCCAGGGCGGACAATACTTTTACAACTTTCATGGTAAGCGTTATTTAACAAATGTACTTCTGATATTGGCGACTGTAGCAATAAGCTCCTTGAAAACTTCGATAGAAACATCGATCTTGGCAGTGGATTTCAACATTGTCGTGTTGGTGGTTTTATCTATTTCAGCCCTCAGGGGACCTGTTTCTAGCTTGATCTTGTCAAAGACCAGCTTAAGCTGATTCATCTGAATTATCAGCTCATCAACGGTCGGATGTCCCTTATTGCTGTTAAGAAGGTTTGCAAGAATATCTATTGAGAGCTTCTGATCGACAATAGTGCTTACGAGCTTGTTTCCGTTGAATTCCTTAAGGTTCACGAGCTGGGTCGACAGGTAAAGGCCTTCGATCCATCCGCCTACAAGTACTATTGCAGCAACTGCGGACTGGTCATTATCGGCCAGGTACGAATTGGAATTCAGGAAGGTCTCGGAGATTATGTTCATTATTGTCTCCTTGTCATTTATATTCTGCTCCAGCTGATCAATGGTATTTTTGTCGATTGCATCCAGAATGCCAAGCCCATCGGCCATCTTCTTGGCAGCATTCATATAATCGATGATGAGCTGCGTCTGGTCATAAAGGCTTGCAAAGCTCAGGTCGCATGTATATATGCCAAGATTAAGAGCCTGGTTTCTTGTAGTAGTATACAATTTCGTATTGTCAACCGGATTGAGGAATTTCTTGTCGAAAGGCGCCCCTGCAGATTTAATAAGCATGGCCGACTCAAGAGGCGAAGGAAGGGCTTCAAAGATCTTGTTAGCCTGCTTAATATCCTGCTGAACTCTTTCAATATCCTTAGGCGGACCGGCTTCCGGTTCCTTTTTCTGAGTTTTATTTCCGCCAGAACCGCATCCCTGAAGAAGAAGCAAACACAGTAACATAACTGCGAATATTCCTGTTCCGATACTAAACCTTTTATTCATGATTCAAAAATTTAAGTGTCTGAATTAATTCACGACTAAATTAGTACATTATTTTTATTTTTCAAATGGAGTTTTAGCTTATAATATTCAATGTTCTTAATAAAAAACAATTATTGTCATCATTTTACCGGATTATTCAATAAGATTTAAAAGGCATGCAGACCTTTATTTACAAAAGTGCAAAGGATTCATACCTTTGCAGAAATTTTATGCCCCGATGGCAGGATCAGAAAAAAGGTTAAAACAGCTTGAAGAAAGACTGAAGGGTGGAAATACCGGGGTGGTGATCGATACGATCAATGCCCTCAGAGATCAGGAACCATGTGAAGGGATTATAGGGCTGCTTACAGAGCTGTATAATTCATCTCCCAACACGATCATCAGGAAACGTATCCAGGATTTCATGAACGATATGAAGGACCGGTCATTAAGGGGAGAAATAATAGCTGAATTAAGAAAGGAATTCAAACCGGATACTATAAGAATGCTTGTCTCTTCCTGCTGGCAGTCGGGGCTGGATTATTCTGAATGGGCCCCCGACTTTGCAATGATCTTCGGAACCTGCGATCTTGGAACAGCAATTGAGTGCTTTACCGTTATTGAGGGCTGCTCACATCTTATACCAAAAAAAACCAGGGATCATATTATTATTCTCCTGAGGGAAAATCCTGAGCTCCGGACAAGCAATAAATCTGCATTGATGCTGGAACTGGTTTCTGTGCTGTCGTAGAGGTCTTGCGGTCTTGCAGTCTTGCAGTCTTGCAGTCCTGCGGTCTGGCGTCCCTTAGTCTCTTAATCTTTCCCCCTCTCTCCAAAGATCAGGCTTCCGATCCTGATTATTGTCGCCCCCTCTTCAATTGCGATCCTGTAATCGCCTGACATGCCCATTGAAATTTCCCTGAATGACGAGTTATCCGGAAAAAATCGCTCTTTAAGCTGGATGAAATATTTTCTCAGATTCCTGAACTCACTTCTTATCAATTCATTATCGCCGGAATAAGTTGCCATTCCCATGACGCCGCAGATTCTTACTGCCTTAAGCCTGGCAAATGCCGGAGAGCTCAGTATTCCGATAGCTTCATCTATTGTCAGCCCCGATTTAGTCTCCTCCCTGGCGATATGGAACTGCAGAAGACAATCGGTCGTCCGGCTTGCTTTTCCCGACTCCATATCGATCACCTCAAGCAGCTTCTGGCTGTCAGCAGAATGAATCATTCCTATATGGGGAATTAACTGTTTAACCTTGTTTGTCTGCAGATGTCCGATAAGGTGCCATTCAATGTCACCGGGAAGTATCTCTCTCTTTGATATCAGTTCCTGAACCCTGTTCTCGCCGAAGATCCTCTGCCCTGCTTCATAAGCAGCCAAAATATCCTCCACTGGCTTAGTCTTGGAAACCGCAACAATCTTTACCGAAGATGGTATCCCCTGCCTCAGCAATCTGATATTTGATACAATATCTACCATGAAATTAATTTCCTGGGATTCTCTCTCTGTGTCCCTCTGTGTAACTGTCAATAATTGTGGTTGCCTTTGATGCCTCTAATCTTTCCAAGTTCTGCTGGAATATATTTCGCCCTGTTTCTATTTAAGTACCATCCTCCAAGTAAATGTTATTTGATGCTGGATATTTGTATATAATTTCAACAACGTGTTTATTCTTGTCCTCACCCCTATCAACATTTATATGATCAACAAATGTAGAAATAATCCTCCTCTTTTCTTTTGGGTCTGTTGAATTTTCAAGGCCTTCCAGCTTGTTATACCTGTCCGTCATATATTTGTATTGACAATCTCCCTCTTCAAGTAATAATCTCATTGAATCCACCTCAGTTATTTTGTCCTGTAAGACCCTTTTCTCGGAGTTTAATAGCTTTACATACCTATCGTATATTGGCTCACTTATACCACCTGTAACATACTTTTCAACGAGCCTATCCTCTTCTTCGAGTTTACTGCTAAGGCTGCGACTCAGGCTATTAAGCTTTTTGATAATAGCTTCTACTTCCTTAGGACTGTTTTCAAATTGCCTTTTTAGCCACCCGTGAAGTTGTTTACAATTTATAAGTGTATCAACAACTGATATCTACAAAGATTTTCCAAAATTTATATCCAGTTCATTTTCTGATGCTACTGGAAAAGTCAATGCCCTTGACAATAGTCTGTGTGGCAAAGTTGATTATCGACAACTGGACCTAAAGTTTAATTTGCCTGACCAAAGTGGTCAATCTGTCTGGCTTTTGTACCAAGGAATTAAATGATAAAAAGGTTATTCCTGCAGAATACTAATACAATAAAAAAAATTGATATATACTAAAAGTATCCTAAATTTGATTAGGATTGTTGATCCTTATTCTATTAAAACTATCTTATGAAATATAATTATTACGACTAT
This sequence comes from Bacteroidales bacterium, assembly GCA_050013475.1. Classification (GTDB taxonomy): domain Bacteria; phylum Bacteroidota; class Bacteroidia; order Bacteroidales; family VadinHA17; genus LD21. The sequence goes on along the minus strand of JBEKFE010000001.1, from coordinate 70,993 downwards.
CATGAACACAAGATTCATTACAACAGTTTTATTGATCACCAGTCTTTCCCAGATTATTTTGGGGCAGGTTACCGAAGCTGAAAAAAAATTGCGCACAGTAACAGCCGACACTACCCAAGGTTGGAAAGATGGTGGAGTTTTTACTATCAACCTGGCACAAGCCTCCCTGACTAACTGGGCAGCAGGGGGACAAAACTCTTTTGCTGTTAACGGAATATTCAGTGGTTTTGCAAACCTTAAAAAAGGTAAATCCCGTTGGGATAATTCATTGGATCTTGGTTATGGTCTTATAAAACAGGGAAAGGAATCCCCTTTCATGAAAACTGACGATAAATTTGACTTTTTATCAAAATACGGCAGAGAGGCATTCAAAAATTTTTATTATGCCGTCCTGTTAAACTTTAAGACCCAGATGAGTCCCGGATATAATTATCCGAACGACTCTACTAAAATATCTGATTTTTTTGCTCCGGCATATCTTTTACTTGCCCTTGGGCTAGACTACAAGCCAAATGCATATTTCAGTGCATTTATTGCACCGGTAACAGCAAAATTCACTTTTGTTAGTGATAAAATGCTTTCTGATTCAGGTGCATTTGGCGTAAAACCAGGAAAAAAGTCGTTAAGTGAATTCGGTGGATATTTAAGAGTTATCTATACGAAGAATGATTTCAAAAATGAATTTATGAAGAATGTTTCTTTTACTACAAAGATCGACCTGTTCTCCGACTATCTTAAAAATCCTCAGAATATTGTTGTGAACTGGGAAACTTTTATTGCTCTGAAAGTCAATAAATTTATTACTGCCAGTATAAATACTGACCTTATTTATGATGACAAAGTCAAGGTCCCCTTTGATAAAAACGGAGACGGGATAATAGAACCCGGGGAGTCTGTAGGATCTAGAATTCAGTTTAAAGAAATATTGGGAGTTGGATTTTCATATAAATTTTAATCTTCAAGAACTTGTCTCGTCCTGAAATAGCTTATCACATTAAAAACTATTCAGGATGAAAAATACACCAAAATCTTATATAAAATTATAACCTAAAAGTCGAAATCCCTACATCAGGAGAACGGATTGGGAAATGATTAAAATCGTCAAAGAGATTTACTCCGCTTACTAAATTAGCCGGAGTAAATTGACCACACAGACCCTGAGTAAATTCTTTGTTGTTTTGTTTTGTATATCCGGTGAAAACAGATCAGCCTGAGGTGGTCAGGAGAGTGAAATAATGAAATACGAATATTTATTATTTCCTGTTCTGACTATGTCTTGATGGTTTCCCTTCTATTCTTTCAATCGGATCGTTTACAAAGACTTTGCCAAGTCCGATCGCTGATGTGAAAGTTCCTCCTTTTTTTTCTTCACTAATTCCATCTGTATACCCAAGATCTACCGGAACTTTTCCTCTTCCACCTTGCATATCTACTACATAGGTCGGGCGAAGAAAACCTGTAGTAGCTCCGCAAAGGTCTCTGCAGATTTCTTTTCCTTTAGATACTTCTGTCCTGAAATGACCCGTTCCCTCTACAAGATCAGCATAGTACAGATAATATGGTTTTACTCCTAATTTCCCGAGTCCGTGCATCAGGTCTCTCATTACATCCGTGTCATCGTTAACTCCCTTTAACAGAACAGTTTGGTTTCCTATTGGGATGCCAAGTTCCCTTAGAATTTTAATTGCCTGGAAGCTCTCTTCGGTTATTTCATTAGGATGATTAAAGTGAGTGTTTATAAAGAATTGAGGCTGTTTAAGTGACCGGGGAGTATGGTTTTTCAGTACCTCAATTAATTCATTGTCTTCAATAATCTTTTGCGGCCAAACGCAGGGGACTCTTGTACCAATTCTGATGATCTCTAGGTGGCTAATTGCTGACAGCTTTCCCAGAATCTCATCAAGCCTTTTATTTGAAATCAATAATGGATCCCCGCCAGAGATTAATACGTCTCTGATATCTTCGTGAGATGCAATGTATTCAATACCCTTATTAATATCCTCCAATGAAGGGTTTTTATGGTCATCACCAACTTTTCGTTTTCTGGTGCAAAACCTGCAATACATTGAGCACTCGTTTGATGCTAACAGTAAAACTCTATCGGGATACCTGTGTACTATTGTCCTGGGACCACCAAGCGGTATATCCCCTTCCTCATCGAGCGGATCTTCAGTAAGGTCCATATAATGCTCAAGTTCATTGACATCTGGAATTGCCTGCTTCCATATACCGTCATTCATCTTTTCAATGAGCCCGAGATAATAGGTATTTACCCGCATAGGATATTTTGCAATAACGTCCCTGAGTTTGGGGTCAACCTTTGCCTTTCGCCCTATAAGCCATTTCTCAAGATCTTCAAATGTCCTTACTCCGTTTTTTAAAACATCTTTGTATGCCATTGATAATAATCCTTTGTTACCCTGTTATAAAATTCAGTTAAAGCTGTTAATAGAAGGAATTGCATCCGGGTCAAATTTCCAAAGAATATATTACATATGCAAATGAGTGAAAAACCGCATAACCATGCCTAATTTCGATTGCTCACTCTCAAAAATGTCAGCATCAAATTAAAAAAACGGTGCTATAAGGCACCGTTTTCAAATGTTTAATGCTTTCTGGGCATTATTACTTTTTAGTAGTTGTAGTAGTTGTTGTTGTTTTGACAACTTTTTTCTCTGTGGTACCTGCTGTTTGAGCCAGTTTTTTGACAAATTTTCCATCTTTGTCATAAACAAGAGTCTCAGTGGTGGTCCCTTTGACAATAACTACCTCATAGGTAACAGCGTTATTTGCTGAAACGCTTGTTGCTTCTTTAACAGTGAAACCCACATAATCTTTTGCAATATTGTCTGTTATTGCTTTTTGGAGATCAGCTACCTTGACAGAAGTACGAGTGGACTTCGCATTGGTAGTAGTACTTGTGACCTGTGCATTGACAACCAGAGCTGCCATCACTAAAACCAGAATGAATAATACTTTTTTCATGATTTATAAATAATTTGGTTAATAATTGCAATGTAATCTAAGATTCTGAAGAGAATCTGTAGTTGATAGAATTTAACAAGAAATTAAGAATATTATTTATAAAATCCTAATATGCTGATAATTCAATTTCATCTCATGAATTAGTAATTATATATTGGTTTTAAGGGAATAATCATTCACCAGGATTAGGTCAGGGCTACCGCTGATTAAAATGTCAGCGGTAGCTTTATCTTAACTAATTTGATGATCAGCACTATTTTAGCAGCCAGGATAGCCATATTTTTCACATATAAACCATTGAATGACAATTCTCTTAAATCTTCAGTTTTCATTTAAATTGGTGTGAATTATATAACTTATTTCTGATTTTATGTAAGGCTATCCTGGATTGTGGTACATACCTTTGTCAGGCACTATATTACGAATAAATCAATTAATTAAAAGTTAAACCTTGCCCTGAGTAAAGGAGAAAATCATAAATTAAAATTAAAAGAAATGAAGAAAAAATTAAAACTGTTCCTGCTGCTTGTAATCTTGTCATTAACCATTTTTTCCTGTTACCCACTACACAAAAGCAGATATGGAGATCAAGGTAATAGGCATAAAAGACATCAACAAGATTCCAGGGATCAGGGAGATAGGAATCACCATTCTCTTCGGGAATAGAAAGTCTGAAGGGTGTATGCTTAGATTATTAAACCCGTAGGCTCTCTGGAGCTTTGACTTTAGCCTATAAACACGCATTACTTCAGATATTGTTGTCTGGTGTGTCTTCATGTTGTCTGAATAGTTGGAAAAACTCTGAATGGAAATATTTTGACATTTTTGATATACTTCAAATTTATATCACTTAACGAGTAAAAACATTTTAAAATTAATCTATATGAAAACAAAAAGAATATTTAGTGGATTATTATTATTGCCGGTTCTGTTTTTTGTTACTTCCTGTGCTCCTGTTGGCATGACCAAGGAGGAATATGGTATCCTGTATGGTATTGTTCACGGATTCATTTCCCCTTTCGTATTGATTGCGAAATTATTGGGGGCAAATGTAGCATTGTATGCTGAACATAATGCAGGTTCGTTATATTGGGCGGGATTTATTTTGGGTCTCGTTCTTCTTCTTGGCGGTGGTGGTGGAGGTTACTACAGAAGAAGAAGATATTATGACTAAGCAGAAATCCTAAAAGACCTTGTCCAAAGTTGGCCGGAATAGATTGACCACCCAAATCCGGAGTTAAATCCTTGTTGTTTTGTTTTGGATGTTCGGTGAAATCAGACCGACTTTGGTAGCGGTTAAATAAGGTTATGGGTACAATTACCATTTTTAAGATGTTCTGAAGTCGCCATTGATAGATCATCTTCGGCCAACCTTTGCCTTTAAAACCATGATAAAGTATCCCAGAATCTACCAGATACAACCTGGTGAGGTCTGGTCCTGGAATTTCATTAAAACTTAAAGACAATCCGTTTAAATTTAAACAAAGGTCGGTGGGAATTGACACCATTCTTTGTTGTACTGTTAAACCATAACGAATGCATTTTATTAATCTCATGGGCAATTTCATCCTCGGTTAGCCGCCTCTCCTCGAAGTTCCGGAGTATGTTGATTTCCACAATGACAATCCTTCGTCTGCACAGATGAGCGTTTGACTTCATTAAAGTTAGTGCATTATAATACAAAGATGCATCCTTTAATTTTCGGTATTGCTACAAAATTCTGATTATAAGTTAAATAATTCATTCTCAAGAGCGTGATGGTGTGGAAGGGCATGCTATCCTGATAAAAGACAGCCGGAGTGACCTGATCATTTATTACCGGTTTTAAACTCCCGTCCTTAAAAATTTCAGAAAGCCAATAGTCAGGCATGCTATTTGCAGAATACTTATTTTGAGATTCAATTATGAACCAGAAAATAAAATTTACAGCAATGAAAAAAATATTTAAACTGGGCTTTATACTGATAACTTTATTAGTCAGCCTTTATTCCTGTTTCCCGCTTTATCCCTACGGATATGCGAACCAGTTAAATATTGGCCCTGGATATAGAAATTATGGGTATAGAAACTATGGATATGTTGGCCATGGATACAGAGACTATGGATATTCAGGCCACGGACGGGTAGACTATGGAAGCAGGGACTATGTAAGCAGAGGCCATGGATATAAAGGCCAGGGTGAAAGGAATAACAGGCATCGGGACGGCAACAGGGGTTGAACAGATATCTGTAGTTCAATCCCTTCTTAATTCTAAGTACTCTAAGTACTTAAGCCCATTTCACTAATAGAGTTATTAGCTTTTTCAGGTTGTTTCCCAATTGAGCATAAGAGAAGAATTGTAAATTATGCAAGTAAAATAAAAATTGTTGCTTTAATGGAAGCTGAATTATGCGATTCCATAACGCTTTTATTCTGTCAGACATTTGAGATACAAAAATTTAAATCAATTCCTAATATTGTCCAAATATCTTTTTATCTGACCATTGGTTATTATGGAAAAGCCAGTAGCCTTAACCATAATTGGCCGAATCAAATTGACCAATCCACCCAGGAGTTAAATCATTGTTGTTTTTTTTTGTATGTTAAAGAAAATCTTATTGGCTAAATGTGGTCAAGGTGTTTGCCTTTTGCACACATTCCCAAATGCAATTATACCCTTTTTGTTGTTAATAGATTAAAGAAAAAAGCTGCCTGATTTTCTTTCAGACAGCTTCTTTTACGTGAAGAAACTATGATTGACTAAAAATCCTACTTAGGGGGAATAATATCAATTATAACGGTCCGGTTATAAAAGCGTTCCTCCGGCAATTTGTTATCAAATGGTGCCATATCCTGATTCGCACCGAATCCGGTTACTTCAAATTTAACATCGATTCTCCCGGCTTTCGATAAGGCATTTTCAAGAATACCTTTGACTTCGTTCGCCCTGGCCAATGACAAAGTCATGTTATTGGCTTCATCTCCGATAATATCAGTATGACCATGAATTATGACTGTCCCGTTTTTAGGAATCTTTGGCGTGACGATTTCAGTAAGGTATTTTTCGTACATTGGGATGGCCTGCGAATCATTGAATTCAAAAATTACGCTGTATCTCATCCCCTCTTCTCTCTGCGAAGGGGTCCAGAGGACCATATGCACAGAAGCTTTCTTTTTTACTGTTCTTCCGCTTTTTGTCTGACCTATCATTGTCACCTTGAAGTTCCCTTCAGGACGGACGCCCAGAATAGATTTTCCGGGGATACTTACCCTCTCCTCTGTATAAGGTCCGAAATTCTGGACCGTACCTTTTTCATCCATTATTTCCAGTTTCCATGATGAGAATGCTTCATTAGCTCTCTTAACATTGAAAGTTACATAGCTGTCAATGGGTGCTTCCTGCACGGCTATGAATTCAACCGGCCTGAGCGGGACATCAGGACCACTATGGAACTCCATAAGCAATGCTGGCGAATCACTCCAGATAGACACTCTGCGGTCACTCTCATTCAGGAGGTCAAGCTCTTTTGTGCCACCCGGCTGTGCAGACGGGATCCTGGGTTTAACCCGGCCTTCGGTGTTGATCCTCGAAGGATCAATTCCAAACACATTTACCAGATATCTCTTGACCGACTCTGCCATTGCCTTTCCGTCTTCCGGTCCTTGCATTGACGCTCCGGTTAACCTGACAGTTGCGGATGGATTCTTTCCCATACGGTCACCCAGAATATTAAGAACATTATAATAGACTATCATTTCCCTGGCTGAACGACCAGTCAGTTTTTTTGGTGCAAGCACTTCCAGCTGGTCTTCTTTGAAGTCTTTCACCTGATCTTTTGTGAGCAACACATAACGATCGGGTATCTCAGTTGACCCCAGGTTAAAGAACACGTAATTACGGACAGGGAATATTTCCCTTACCCTGCGATCGACCGGAATATTTAAAGGAGAGTTTATAGAAAACTCGACTTCAGGTTCTGATACGGCAACCTTTGCAGGTACTACTACAACATCTTTAGCCGGTGCAGAAATTTTATGACCGCGTCCAAACTTAATGGCAGCTCCTACTCTCAAAGTGGTCACGTTCCATGTTTCTATTGAACGTGGGAACTGACCAAAATAAGGTTGAAAAGATATAAAGGGAGAGAGTATAGCTTGTTTTTGCTTGTTCTGCGACGTGAGTGGAATATCGTATCCCGCTCCGATTTGCAATGAGATCTGCGATTTGTTCATGTAGCTAAAATCCCCGGTTACATCAGGGGTGACCGCCTGATCAGGATAGGCTGGATTGATCCCTTGTTTGTAAGTGAATGATTTTGCCAAAATGAAAGCCATACGCGGTCCGCCGTACAAATAAAAATCAGATTTGAACGGGGCAAAGCGCAAGCTCGGCTCTATTGTTAAATAGCTAAGGTCAGTGGATAGGTCCGCCGGACAGTTACAAGGGGTAACTACCTCTTTGAACTTACCTTTCCGGCCGTCATATCCTACCTGCAGCATGAAACCAAATTTTGAATCAATGGGTTGATACTCCAGGAGGGGTGCAATATAAAGCCCCAAACCAGTGCCATTATGAAAAACAGTGGGAACTGTTATATCTGAATTCAATTCCTGTGTGGAGCCGCGATAGAAATTAATATTTGCACCTAATGCTCCGCCAAACCGCCATGTGGGTCTCGTGTACTGATCTGCCTGCGCCTGAAGGGTCGCCTGTATACCTGTCAGAATCAAAGCGCTTAAAATGAGAGTCCTGATGAGCAGGTTATAATGGGACCACGCAATGCGTGATCCCTTTTTAAAATTAGTTTTAACTTTCATATCTTTAATTTTTTATGGCTTATTGATAATATTTGTACTGGTCAGTACAACTGCTCCATTTCTTGCGAGCATTCTGCCCACTGCAGTTGCATGTGAATTCATCGTTATGGATGTCAGGGCCAATATGTTTCCCTGAAATGAGGTATAGTCTCCAATAGTCGCTGAACTGCCAGTTTGCCAATAGACGTTTTGAGCCTGAGCGCCTCCCCTGAGGATAACATTGCCACCTGCTCCGCCCACAGTGGTAAAGTCAGATGCTATCTGGAAAATCCAAACGGCATTTGCATCACCCTGGGCATCAAGAGTAAGATCGCCTGACTGTATTAACAGTGTGGATGTTGATTTATAAATGCCGGGGGCAAGTGTTTTGCCACCCTGATCACCTGCGACTGTTGCCGGTGCCGGCGAAGTTGCTCCTTCAGCAAAAAGATACGCATCTGTCAGGTCTTGTTTAGCCTGTATCAGCATAGCAGCCACACCGGGAGGTGCAATATCATCAGAAGCATATATCGCTCCACCAACCATGATGGCAGGAGGGAATCCCGTAACTGAAGAACGAACGCCCGGGCTTATCCCGACATCCATATTATGAATCTCACTTATGCCCGCATTGTTGCTGATTCCTACACCTGCGAGTATACCGAACTGGCCAGCTGTTTTAAGATCAACACCCAGCGGACTTGCAGTTGCACCGGTATTAAATGTCCATACATAGTTATTCGCCATTGGAATGCCCTGTGCACTCTCAGCTCCGGTTGTGATAGTAGCAGTATATGTGGTAGATGATAAAAGACTACTGAAAGGTGTGAAGTACGCAGTTGTACCTGTGTACGAAACTGTTCCATAGACCGGCGTCACCCCTTGTTTTAAAGTAAATGTTGTTGCTGTAAGGGTCAGCGGATCCATCGCCATACTAAAAGTTGCAGAAGCTGTTGTATTAAGAACTACACTTGTAGCAAGGTTTGCCGGGTCGGCCAAAATCACCGTGGGATATATACCGGTAGAAAAGTTCCAAACATAATCGGTCTGTATGGCATTACCCATTAAATCTTTAACCGATGCTGTAATTGTACCGGTATAATTAGTATTGGGTAAAAGGGCGCTTGATGGGGTAAAAGATGCAGTTGTACCAGTGTACGAAACTGTTCCTGCGAGTGCCTCCATACCTTTTGCTGACAATCCTACGGTAAAAGATTCCTGGGTGATAGTTACAGGATTCATAACTTCATTGAAGGTTGCCGTAACGATCATGTCGAGAGGTATCCCGGATGCGGCATCTGCGGGGCTCGTCAAAATAACAGCCGGGCAAACTCCAACGATTCCCACATAATCGTCCTTTTTGCATCCCGCAATTAGAACAACCAATACTATCGCAAGGGTTGTTAACAATTTTTTCGGGTTCATTTAATTTTAGTTTTAGTATTGTGAATTAATGAATATACGAAAGCAAAGGTATTTCCATTAAGACCGGGGAGTGTCACATAATTCAGAAATAATCTTACATAATTCACATCCTTTTCTGACATGTAAAATACTGATGCTCACTGCATTTTATTATATTTCTTTCTCCCATTTCCACTCTGAAACATATAGTTCCAGCCTGCCTGCAAGTGAAGCAATCTAAAAGTGTAAAGCATTTACAATTATAAGAATGATTTAAGATCCAATCCTGAAAACGGGCAAGCTTATCTGAAATACCCGGCACATTTATATGCCGTCTCTATAAATATAAATAAGTAAGAATCAGAGATATTGCTATTTCTTATTATCCTGCTGGGTACCTGTTTTGTCGGTTGTTTGGGTTTTCTTGCCAAAGATTTTTGACACAAAACCTTTTTTTGTATTCTGGGTCCCCTGACCCTTTTGTACCTGCTTCTGATTTACAGCATTCTTTTGATTTACTGTATTCTGCTGTTTTACGGCATTTTGTTGATTTACAGCGTTCTGCTGGTTTGTGGCATTCTGCTGTTTAATAGTCTTCTGTTGATTTACGGTGGTTTGTTGGTTTAGTTTATTTTGTTGATTAGTTGTATTCTTACGGTTCACAGTATTTTGCTGTTGTACCTTCACAGTATTTGTATTTTGCGGATTGACGGTCTTTCTCTCTGAAGGTTGTTTGACATCCTTTATGTTTGTGATCGTTGTCGGGGAGGGCCGCTTTTGATTTTCAGTGTTATTCATTACCTGGGGCCTGTAGGTTCTGAACTGTCCATTGCTTAGAGCCTGACCAGGTACACTGTTCTCCTTAATGGAATAAGAGCTGATATTACTTCCTGTTACCCGCTGAACATCCGCTCTGGCCGGGCCCGTAACGTATGTTGTCTTCCGTCTGCTATCTACATAGGTATTATTAATAATACTGGAACTTTTGAAGATCCTTTCATTATCATTTTGATTGGCATAATAGCGATTGAAATCGTTTCTTCCAAAATATTTTTCATTTACAAAGACCCAATGATTATTGTAATTGTTGTAATTATTCCCGAAACTCATACTAATACTTATACCTGGCCCCATTGGTTCCCAGCCGTAATATCCCTGGGCCCTTCTCCAGGTCACCCATGCGGGCCCCCATTCATTTCCGGGTATCCAGAACCAGCCATAATTGTTATCGTAATCCCACCGACCATAATGAAAAGGTGCCCAGCCCCAGCTGTAATCTGATGCCCAGGTCCAGCCATATTGAGTCATTATCCAGTAGCCTCCTGATGAATATGGAACAAAGTCCGGTCCGGCTTCCGGGATCCATACATAACCATAATTGGGATAGTCCACCCATTGACCATACGGGCTTAATTGATCATAGAAAACCTGGAAACTCACATAAGATTGCTGAGCTGCCGCCGATTTTGTAAATATTACACTAAATAGAACGAGTGCAATAAATATTCCGAAAACTCTGAGGCGTGATTTCATTCTGGCTAAAATTACTTTGTATGATAGTTGTAAAATGTAATTCAATGACACTTGATCTCCGTTTGTCACCGGAGTATCTTAAATGAGTACAAAGGTATGCTGTGACACTGCCGCAGAAGTTATATAACTCTTGAAAAGAGTTACATTATTCACACATTATCAGGAGGGTGACAAGAGTCTGGAAAGGATGGTACTCCATGTCAATTGTATATAGATACTCCAGGTTTCCCGATTACAAAATCATTGAATCCAAAATCAGATGTTCTGAAGGAGTTCATTATGAATATATCCTGTCCGTTGCCTGGAATTAACGGATAAAATGAAATGGATATCTGAAATGTATTAAAAACCAGGTTCTCATTTTTAAACAAAATCCCCACTCCTACCTGCGAATACACACTACTGTGCTTAAATCCTTTAACATCATTGCCGAGCATTCCAAAAGAACAAACAAGAAAGGGGCCGAAATGAAATCCTATTAAATGCCACGGGGAGTATGATTGTGTTTGAAAAGTAATTAAAAGGCGTCTGGTCCCCGACAATACTTTACTTTGAAAGCCATCCAGACCATAACCATCATTGAGAGTCAGACTATCGTAAGAGAACCTGTTTAAACCAATTATAAACTGGGGTTTTACAAATTGCCGGAATTTCCACTTCCCAATTTCAATTAAGCCTGTAAAATAATTTACACCTCCTGAAAAAACACCTTGTTCAGTATGGGATGAATGAATGAAAGTTCCGTACTCCAGGATAGGACTCAGGTATCCCCAACTGTAATAGTTGCCGAAGGAAAATCGTAAACCTAAATATAACCGTCCGTAATTATTCCTTACCTGATAGCCGCCTGTCAGCTCATAGACTTTACCGACCGGTACATCTTCAACGACACCGTATTCAAAAACATATTTATCCTGAACATATTTCCTTGTTGAAATTCCTATTGAAGCCAGATAAAAATTCTCGCCTGAATATATATGCAGGGGGTCATTAAATTCAGATGGTTTTTCATAGTATCTGATATTCAGATACCGTACTGCGAATATTAAATTGGTTATCTTTTCCAAATCAGCATTATTCCTGAAAAGCCGATGCGCATAACCAAACCAGTAATCCTGTGTCAGGAATTTCAGTTTTATCGGAGCATAAACCGAATTTAGGTCCTTCAGGGAATCATTCTTAAATACTGAGATAAAAGAGATACCTGCCGCCCACTTTGTCAGTGGAGAGAAAAAGGGACGGTCAATGACCAGGCTTTTAGTGAAATTTGCCTGCCCATCGATTGAATAGTGCAACGTTGTGTTGATATATGTGTTCCGGATGTTCGGGATGAAATAGTTTGTAATGAAAGTATTTATTCCACTATTAAAATTTCTGATAAAAGTATTTTGAAACTCATGACCTGACCCTAAGAAATTTTTTTCTGTTATCCCGGCACTGAAGCCTGAAGACGAAACTGATCCTTCCGGGATTATGCTCCACTTATCTAATTCGCGTATAATAATGTCTACTGAATCTGGTGCCCCCCTGGCGGAAATAATGTAGAAACAGACTTCATGCACATATTTCTGACTGCGTATCAGCCGCTCAGATTCTTTTACAAGCAATGTATTAAACGGTTCATTTTTGTGAATAAGTATCAGGTTCCGGATTGTGATATTCTGCGTTTTAATATGCATCATATCCCCGGCTCTGTAAAAGAAATTCTGTCTTATTTCCCCTGTATCAGTGGATGAGTAACCAAAAGGATCCAGTGTGGCAATGTTGATGTTCCTGATTATCTTACCTTCATAGTTTCTGTAAGACTTTTGTATAAGTTTTTTATACCCTTTTATTTTGACTTCTGTTTTCTTTGGATTATTCGCGACCGGCTTGAAAACCAAACCAAACATAAACTTTTTAACCCTGCCCTGTTCGGAGTAGGATTCTATTTTTTTATAAAGAATAGTTGAATCCTTTTTGACATGAGTTTGCTGTGCATATGTAGAATCATTCAATATAAAGGAAACCATAAGAAGTATTACAATATTCTTTAACCGTATTTGCATATACCATTTTTGACTAAGCTATTATCCTGGTAATTATAATTTTCCTTTCTTATCAATTGCCTTTTGTTCTACTGCCTTTTTTTCTATCGAATCAATCTTCACTTTAGTTGCATGCGCCGGTTAATCTGACCACATTCCGCCGGAGTAGATGGACCACATCAAAGTTGGTCATCTAAAAAGAGTTTTCTCACGGTAAAAAGTGGTTAAACAAATTTAACTTTTTAAGTCCATTATTTCTATATCCTTTTATCTGTACCTGGTTTTTCTCAGTGACTCGCCCATTAGATCAACCCTATGAGCATTTTATTTTTGTCACCATTGGAACATCTCTGGGAAGACTGCTATACATGAGTTGAACTTCATGTAAAATGTAGGGCGTATTTTTATTGGATTGCTTTATAAGTTTTAGGTCTTTGGATTTTATGTAATTGAATTACAGTTAATTACAATCACAATAATAAAGGTTATAACGATACGATCCAAGAGTTATTTGCTTTATATTTAAACAATAAAAAAAGGAGCCCTAAGCTCCTTTATACATTATGTACTATAGCACTACCACAAAATGTAACAGTACTATATCTGAGTCACTCTGTGTAACTTTAAAAACTATCACAACTTGTCCCGATTTATCGGGAGAGAGACACTGAGAGCCACAGAGGGACACAGAGGAGGTTTCGTTTAATCGAGTAGATGAATAACCAGGCCGCTACGGAGCTTGGGTTCGAACCATGTGGTTTTCGGTGGCATGATATTGCCCGTATCTGCAATATCTATAAGCTGTTTCATCGATACCGGATATAATGCGAACGCTACTTTCATCTCATTGCTGTCGACCCTCTTCTTAAGCTCTTCCAGTCCCCTTATACCTCCGACAAAATCGATCCTTTTCGATCTTCTCAGATCCTGGATGTCGAGAACCGGCTGAAGTATCTGTTCAGTAAGAATGGTAACATCGAGAACACCGATCGGATCCTCGTCATTATAAGTTCCCTCACGTGCAGTAAGACTGTACCATCTGCTATCGAGATACATCGAAAAATTATGCAGCTTTTCCGGTTTGTAAATATCCTCTCCTTTCTCTTCAACGACAAATCCTTGCTCAAGCCGGGCAATAAATTCTTCCCCGGTCAAACCGTTCAGATCCTTTATGGTCCTGTTGTAATCGAGGATATTCAGCTGGTTTTCGGGAAAATGAACAGCGAGAAAAAAATTATACTCCTCTTTTCCTGTGTGATGCAGATTACTATCGCGTTTCTCCTTACCTATCAGAGCAGCAGCAGCGGTCCTGTGATGACCATCTGCAACGTATGTAAATGGAACTTTCCTTGCAAAGAGCTCCTCGAGTTCCCTGATCATCTTTTTATCCTTTATTACCCAGAAATGATGCCCGAAACCATCTTCAGCCACAAAATCGTACTCTGCCTTTTCTTTGGTAGTGATCTTTTTAACTATTTTATCTATCTCCTTTACTGCAGGATAGGCAAAAAATACAGGTTCAATATTTGCATTATTGACCCGTACATGGACCATCCTGTCCTGCTCCTTGTCAGGCCTGGTCAGCTCATGCTTTTTGATAATCCCATTTAAGTAGTCATCCACTGAGGCACAGCCCACGATCCCATACTGTGTCCTACTCTTCATGGTTTGCGCATAAATATAATACCTCGGCGTTTTATCCCTGACCAGCCATCCTTTTTCCTGCCATTTTCTGAAATTTCTGACAGATGTTTCATAGACAGCTTCTGAATGACTATCTGTACCTTCAGGCAGGTCGATCTCCGACCGGGTGATATGCAGCAGGGAGCATTCCTTGCCGGCAGCCATTTCTGCAGCTTCGGCCGAGCTCATAACATCATAAGGCAGGCAGGCAAGGTCTTTGGCTATTGCACGCGGGGGCCGTAATCCCCTGAATGGTTTTACAATTGCCATAATTAATCTGGTCGCTAGTTTACCCTGAATTTATCGTTACCCGTCTTGAAGTAGTCAACTATCTGGTGAGCGGCAGCTATTGCAGCGTTTATATTGGCTTCCTTTGTCTGTGCTCCCATTTTTTTGGCAGTAAAGATAAATCTATCCCTGAACTTTTCTTCGAAAACAGCTTTGCAGTCAGGTTCAACATCAGAAAGATATTTGATATCTGATCGTTCGGTAAAGGTCCTGATCAGTCCCTCTTCATCAATCACCTCTTTCCTGGCAGTATTTACAAGTACGGCATCAGCCGGCATAAGCTTAAGCAGCTCATATCCGATAGATCTCTTCGTTTTCTCGTTTGCAGGAATATGGATCGAGACATACTTGCATGTGGTATACAATTCCTCCGGGCTCCGGCAGACTCTTACGGTCGCTGCCTTTATGGCGGCATCTCCAATATAGGGATCAAAAGCATAGTCCTTCATTCCAAAACCCCTGGCGATGCCTGCCATGAATCGTCCGACATTTCCAAATCCATGAAGGCCCAGTGTCTTGCCTCTCAGCTCGGTACCTGTTTTTCCGCTGAAGCCCATTCTGGCATTATAAAGCATCAGCTCAAAAGCCAGCTCCGCAACTGCATTGGAGTTTTGTCCCGGCGTGTTCATTGCGACAATGTTGCGCGCCGTACATGCCTGAAGGTCAAGGTTATCATAACCTGCACCGGCCCTGACGACAATTTTCAGCTTCCCGGCAGCATTGATGACATCGGCACTGACAACATCGCTCCTGACTATCAGCGCCTCTGCATCTGCGACTGCTGAGAGAAATTCAGAAACGCTCCTGTAGTTTTCAAGCATAACAACCTCGTGCCCTTCAGCATCTGCAACCTGGCGGATCTGGGTTACAGCGACGGGGGCAAATGGCTTTTCCGTAACAACAAGTATTTTCATGTATTTATTTTTTGGACTCAAACTCCTTCATCACGTCAACCAGGGCTTCAACGCTCTCTTTTGGAAGAGCATTATAGGTTGAAGCGCGGAATCCTCCAACAGACCTGTGACCCTCAATACCCAGCATACCTCTGGACCTGGCAAAATCGGAGAACTCCTTCTCAAGTTCCTTGAATTCCGGTGCCATAACAAAACAGATATTCATAAGGGAGCGATCCTCCGGGTCCGGAACTGTCGGTACGAACAGCCTGTTCCTGTCGATCTCATCATAAAGTACCTTTGCCTTTTCAATATTTTTCTTCTGCATCGCATTAACGCCACCGATATCCTTAAGCCATTTCAGTGTTTGCTGTGCGGCAAAAACAGCGAAAACGGGAGGTGTATTGAACATAGATTCTCCCTTGATATGAGTCCTGTAGTCCAGTATAGTGGGAATTGGTCTGTCTGCTTTCCCAAGAATATTTTCCTTAACTATAATAAGTGTCACACCGGCAGGAGCAAGATTTTTCTGAGCGCCTGCATAAATCAGTGAGTACTTTGAAATATCCACAGGGCGGCTGAAAATATCCGATGACATATCGGCAACAAGCGGAATATTTACTTTGGGATCATATTTCCATTCTGTTCCGTAAATTGTATTGTTCGTTGTAATATGAAAATAGTCAGCATCAGCCGGAATTGCATAGTTTTTAGGGATATAGTTGAAGTTTTTATCTTTTGATGATGCAACCTCAACCGCCTCACCGAAGAATTTTGCCTCTTTATGGGCCTTTGTTGCCCACTCTCCGGTAACCAGGTATGCCGACTTTTTTTTCATCAGGTTCATCGGGACCATACAGAACTGCAAACTTGCTCCCCCGCCAAGGAATATTATCTGGTAACCTGCCGGGATCCCGAGCAGCTCTTTTATAAGTGCAATTGTATCATTCATACAGGCTACGAATTCCTTGCTTCTGTGGGAAATTTCGAGTATGGAAAGACCGGTTCCTGCGAACTCTTTTATTCCTTCAATGCTTTTATCCAGCGTGTATTGAGGAAGAATTGAAGGACCAGCATAAAAATTATGTTTTTTCATGATGAGGATATTTATTTTAATTTCTAAACTATCGTATATTCAAAATTACTCAATAAAAAGATGATACATTTAAACTAAAGTGATTTTACAGGTCAGACGCTCTTGCACCCTTTAGTTCACCATTGATCATCACTGGTATAATATCGGTGAAATCCTCTGAAAGGCAAAACCCGATACAGTCGTCAAGTCCCTTTTCCCGCAGCCTGCTTCTCTGAGCGGCTTTCTCAATATATTCAAGTGGTTTCGCTTTTGCCAGCTGCCACAGGTCGATGGCAGCATGAGTGGAATCGCAGATAGTCGAAAAGACACTGGATTCCAATAATCTTTCTGCAATGGCGCCAGCGCAGATCGTATCCTCGAGATTGAATTTATCCTTCCATCCGGCACAGAAAAGAATAACATCGCGTCCCTGGCTGATAAGCCACTGGGACAGTGCCGTGATATTAAGAAAAGTACCTATTACGGTACGGTATGATTTGGATGCCATCTCGATTATCCTGGTGCCATTGGTTGTTGAGTAAACGATGGTTTTGCCTGATACTTTTTCCCGTGTAAAATTGAAGGGTGAGTTACCAATATCCGCAAAATCGAGAACATATCCGTTGCGTTCAGCAGCGACCAGCCAGCCTCTCTTCTTGAACTCCATGGCTTCTTCAATTTCAGCTACAGGTATCAGCGTTTCAGCCCCGTTTGCAAAGGCAGTGCAGATTGCGGAACTTGCCCTAAGCACATCAATGATCACGATTATAGCCTCCCTGTTCTCAAAACGATTGAAAACTGCCGGTGAGAAACAGACTTCGAGATTGCACTTTACCATATATGCTTACTGAGATATGGAGTGGCTTAGCCCTTTTTATAAATGGGAAGATCGACCACACGGGCCTTCAGATCCTTGTTCCTTATCCTGACGAATATTTCTGAACCGGCATCCCAGTGGCCACTTGAAAGGTATGCCATCCCGATGCCCTGCTTCATCATTGGTGACATTGTCCCGGATGTTACCTCTCCGATTATTTTTCCTGAAGCATCAGCTACCTCATAATGCTGCCTTGGTATTCCCCTATCGATCATTACAAATCCCTTAAGCCGTCGTGTCACACCCTCTTTCTTCTGTTTCAGCAGCAGCTGCCTGTCGATAAAATCCTTATTATCCGTGAATTTCGTTATCCAGCCGAGCCCAGCTTCGATCGGAGACGTGGAATCATTTATATCGTTCCCATAAAGGCAATATCCCATCTCGAGCCTCAATGTATCTCTTGCCCCCAGACCTATTGGTCTGATATCAAATTCCCTGCCTGCTTCAAAGACGGCCTTCCACAATTTTTCGCCATCCTCGTTTTTAACATAGATCTCACACCCGCCTGCACCCGTATAGCCAGTCGTTGAGAAGATCACATCCTTTATCCCGGCAAATTCAATTACCTTGAAAGTATAGTATTCCATATCAACCACAGGAGTGGCAGTAAGCTTCTGCATAGCCTTGAGGGCAAGAGGACCCTGTATCGCAAGCTGAGCGGTCTGATCTGAAATATTGACCAGATCTTTCCCCGGCAGCAGGTTGAATGCACTGGCATTCGCGACGCACCACTCCCAGTCTTTATCCATATTGGCAGCATTCACGACAAGTAGGTATTTTTCAGGGTTGTACCTGTAAACAAGAAGATCGTCGACAATGCCTCCCCTGCCATTGGGAAAACAGGAATACTGTACCTTGCCATCAAATAATGCGGCAACATCATTTGAGGTTATGTGCTGCAGGAAAGGAAAGGCGTTGGGTCCGGTAACAACAAATTCACCCATATGTGAAACATCAAATACTCCCAGTTTTTCCCGAACAGCTATGTGTTCATCCGTAATGCCTGAATATTCAACAGGCATATTGTAGCCGGCAAAAGGGACCATCTTTGCTCCCTTATCTATATGAAATTGCGTAAAAGCTGTAGTTTTCATCAGCATCTTTTTTAATTTTAATCAGAGGCTAAATGTAAATATTTTGATATAGAAAAATCTTGCCGGAAGTCATATATTTCCGGAACAGGAGGATTTAAACAGGTCAGAATTCAAGGATCTTAAATTCAACCCTCCTGTTTTTTGACCTGCCAGCTGCGGTTGAGTTATCTGCAACAGGCTGATCTGCACCATATCCCACGTATGAGAGTCTGGCCCTGTCGATTCCTTTTTTTACTATATAATCAACCACAGCCCTGGCTCTTTCAGTAGAAAGCTTTGCGTTAACAATCTGGCTGCCAGAGTTATCAGTATGACCCGATATTTCGATCTTCATCCCCGGGTTATCCTCAAGAACTTTGACAAGACGGTCAAGCTCATCAAATGAGGATGTCGTCAGTACCGACTTTCCCAGTTCGAAAAAGATATTTTTCATTACCACCTTCTTCCCGACCTTTGCCCGTGATAGTTTTTCATTCAGAGTGAGGTATTCATCCGTAAAGGTACCGGGGATTGTAATTTTCTTTATATCCGAAAGATAACCGGTAGCTCTTATATCGATAGTGTACGATTTTTTCCCGGTAAGTTTTACACTGTACGACCCATCGCCATCAGAACTAGCTGTAGTGGCTATAACACCTCCTGCATCCGGATCGATGACATCGATCCTTGCTATAATTGCCGAACCGTTATCCGAATCGGTAATTTTCCCGGTGAGAAACAGATCTTTTTCTTTCGGAACCACTGCCTGGACCTCTTTCATAACCACAACTGTATCGCGTACAACCACAGTATCATGTTCCGCTTTCTGAACTGGCAGGTTCTGCTTCACCACCTGGACAGTATCGTGTATTAAGATTGTATCATGTTTCGGAGTGACATCGGTCCGGGGTACATTCGCGACAATTTTCGGAACTGGAGGCGCAGGAAGTATCCTTCCAATATATATATCAAGTCCTCCCATGCCGCCCTCACGGTTCGATGCAAAATAGAATATGCTATCCTTGACAGGTGACGGAACGTAGAACATATCATCCCATTGTGTATTAAGTGGATAACCGGCATTTACAGCTTTTTTCCAGCCGCCGTCAGAATTCCTGACCGAGTAGAATATATCAAATCCTCCCAACGTATTGTGACCCATTGAGCTGAACCACAAAGTATCGCCCCCCCTGGAATAGCATACTGATTCTTCATCGGATGCTGAATTAAGTGAATCGCCTGCATTTACTGGCTTTGACCATTTTTTACCTTTCCTGTGAATAAAATATATGTCCTTGCCGCCCAATCCTTTCTTTCCCCTGTCGCTTACAAATGCGATCTCATTGCCTGAGGGAGCGATGGACAAAGAGGTTTCCGGCTTGTCGCTGTTGATGCCAAATTTTTCGGGTTGCGGCTCTTTCCATTCGCCCTTCCTGAATTCGGAGACCATTATATCGCCGTTACCTTCATATCCTTTATAAACATAAAGCAATTCGCCTGACTTGTCGATATACAGAGGCGTTTCACAAAGATCGGTATTCAGCTTTTTCCCTGCCAGCATTGCCACACTCCAATTGCCACCGACATTCTCCGAGACAAAGATATTCTCATTGTATTTAGTATCCTTATAATGGCTTGACTCTTTAGGTTTCACAGGTCTGCGTGAGGCAAAAAACATCTTTTTGCCATCCGCAGTCAACACAATTGAATAATCGTCAGCATTGGAATTGATATTACCGCTTGCATTTTTTATTTCGACCCTTAAGGTATCTTTGGCTATAATGGCTGCCGATCTGCACTCATCCAGAAGCCGGTTTGCAAATGCAATATCTGACCTGGATCTCTTTGATCCTGAATCCAGCCATGCCTTGAGCTTCTCTTCGGCTTCAGCATACCTGCTCCTGTAGATCAGGGCCCTGCCCGTGAGAAGAAGTATATCGTCAGAAACATTATTATTCAGGCCGTAAGCGGTTATAAGATACTCGGCTGCCTCCTCCTTCCTGTCAGAAAAAAGGGCCGAAACCCCCATCTTATAGTTAAGAGCTGCATTTAATTTATTGTAACCATATCCGAGCTTATATTCATCCAGCGCCTGGGAATACCATATTCCTCCCTTTGAATAAAAAGAATTGCCATCTTTCACATGCCTCCATGCTGCATCAAAGCCGGGTTTCCCGGTATTAAACTCTTTCCTGCTGACAGAAACACTTTCCTGTGAAAAAAGCAGACTGGTCTGCAAAAGAAGCAAAGCCGGAAGCAGGTAGGGTCTTTTCATATTTGTCATTTTTGATGCGATAAAATTAACATTTATTTAGGTTAATAGACGGAACTCTTTTGATTATCATCTTTAACACTATTATTAAAACCATAAATAGGAAAAAATGTTATTTTTGTTTTATAATTATTATCGAAAAATCAATAATTTGCCCGATCGTGGATTTCAAATTTATAAACACCAATTACATAGAATCTGTTTCAGGCGGCGATAAGGAAATTATTAGGGAGCTTGTTGATCTGTTCAGGGAACAGGCTGCCGAGTTCTCTCTTGAAATGAAAACATTGCTTGCAAATAAGGATTACTTTGCTCTCGGATTGCTCGCCCATAAAGCAAAATCGTCGGTTTCCATAATCGGGATGGCAGATCTGGCCGTAATGCTCAAGACATTGGAGCTTGATGCCAAATCCGGAAAGGAGACTGATAGTTATGCAGCCTGTGTGGACAGATTTGAGTCTGAGACAAAAAAAGCAGTAGAAGAGCTCGAAATATATTCAGGTAATCTTTAATCGTCTTCGGGATGGTGAATATTGAAAAGGTGGGAAATGTTGAAGTTGTTACATTCAAGGTAAACAAGATCAACGCGCTGGTCACTGACGAAATAAAAGAGCAGGTCATCAGGCTTTTTGAACATCCCGGCAGCAGGGTGATCATCGATCTTAAAGGAGTCGAATATATCGACAGCACAGGCTTCAGCTGCCTTCTGTCATGCTTCAGGGAATCAAAGAACAACTATGGCAAGCTCAAGATATCCAATCCCGAGCCGGCGGTAAGAAATCTTTTCGAAGTATTGCATCTTCATACAATATTTGATATATGTAACGACACGGAAGAATGCATCAGGTCATTTAAGTGATCCCTCCCGAACAATGAGCAAGATAATCTGGAAACCAGGAACAATGATCTATCCTCTTCCTGCAGTTATGGTGAGCTGCGGGAGCACCCCTGAAGAATACAATATCATTACAGTTTCGTGGACAGGCACCATTTGCACAGATCCGCCTATGTGCTATATTTCAGTCAGACCTTCTCGACATTCTTACGATATAATAAAAAGGAATGGCGATTTTGTAATAAATCTCACGACAGCTTCACTCGCATATGCGACGGACTGGTGTGGCGTTAAGACAGGCGCAAATCATACGAAATTCAGTGAGATGAAGCTCACTCCATTGGCTTCCTCAAAAGTCAAAGCTCCCATGATAAAAGAATCACCGGTGAATATCGAATGCGTAGTGAAAGAGATCATGGAGCTCGGATCGCATCACATGTTCATCTCCGAAGTTGTTGCCGTGAATGCTGACAGTGAGCTCTTTGATGATAAAACAGGCCTGTTCAGGCTTAATGATGCCGAACCCTTGTGCTATCTGCATGGGAAGTATTACCTGACGGGAAAATTTATGGGGAAATTCGGATTCTCGGTTGAAAAGAATAAGAAAAGGAAAGACGGAAAGAATTCAAAGAAATAAGGAAAGCTGAGCATACCTTCATTTTTTTATTTCTCTTCAAAGTGATAATTGGTATCATTAGGATTATTTCAGTCAAATTATTAATTTCAGCCGGTATAAAATTTTCCGGGGGCTGTTCTGAATAAGGCAGGTAAGAAGGCACCGTATAAATTCAGTCATATTTAAATGATTAAAAATGAGTGAGAAGATCTTAAAGGCCCTGATGCAACTCTTCGCGATCATCGCGCGACCGCAGACAAATGACAGTGACAGGCGTGCTGTGGTTGAAGCTTTCCTGAGGAGACAGCTGAACGAGGAACTGGTAA
Organism: Bacteroidales bacterium; assembly: GCA_050013475.1. Lineage (GTDB taxonomy): Bacteria > Bacteroidota > Bacteroidia > Bacteroidales > VadinHA17 > LD21. The sequence continues at coordinate 48,329 of JBEKFE010000001.1, read as the reverse complement.
AAACCTATATGGGATTTTTTGATGAATACTACCAGGAAGCACAGGAAAAACAGAAGAAGAGCACCCAGAACAGGCGTACTGCAGCCATCGCAGTAAGGGTTCTTAAAATATGTAATGATATTAATGATCAGCTCACCCAGGATCAGAAAATAATCGTGCTCGTGCAATTGCTTGAATTCTGCAGATCGGAAAGCAGCGAGGTAAGCGAGCTCGAACTCGAATTCATCCAGGCTGTATTTGAATCATTCAATGTTGACCCGAATGAACATAAGCTTATAAAAAGCTTTGTTCTTAGCCCCTTTCCCCAGATACCTTCATCGCCGGGTATCCTGGTAATTGACAGTGTTGAGAAACAGGAGGGTCATGAGTACAAGCATCTGCTGAACCGCGACGTCAAGGGGCAGATCTGGGTCTTGTATGTCCACTCTGCAGGTATGTATTTCGTGAGATTTACGCACACGGGTGAACTTTACATGAACGGTCAGCTGCTTCAGGAGGACAAGGTATATCCATTCAACCCGGGCTCTTCGCTAAGGGATCCGAAATCATCACCAATATACTACAGCGATGTCATAAAACAGTTCTTCAGGGAGGAGCTGTCCGCATCTAGGGTGGTGTACAAGGTCGACAACCTTGAATACCGTTTCAGAAGCGGAAAGGTCGGCATTCATCCTATGAGCTTCGAGGAAGAATCCGGAAGAATGGTCGGAATAATGGGTGCCAGCGGTGCTGGAAAATCAACTCTTCTCAGTGTTCTTAACGGCATAAACCCGCCGTTCTCAGGTACAGTTGAAATAAACGGCGTAAGTATTCACGGCGGAAGTGAATCCGTCAAGGGGCTTATCGGTTATGTTTCGCAGGATGATCTTCTTATTGAAGAGCTTACCGTCTTTGAAAACCTCTATTATAACGCCAAGCTGTGCTTCGATAATCTCACCGAAGAACAGATCATGACAAAAGTGGATGTGACACTGAAAAGTCTCGGGCTTTACGAGATTCGGGACATGAAGGTCGGAAGCCCGCTTAACAAGAAAATAAGCGGAGGACAGAGAAAAAGACTGAATATTTCCCTTGAGCTGATCCGCGAACCATCAATTATGTTCCTCGATGAACCTACCTCAGGCCTCTCATCAAGAGACTCGGAGAACATCCTGGACCTTCTGAAGGAACTTGCCCTTAAGGGAAAACTTCTTTTTGTTGTAATTCACCAGCCATCCTCTGACATTTTCAAGATGTTCGACAGGCTGATAATACTTGATACAGGTGGACATCTCATCTATAATGGCAACCCGATCGAATCTATAGTTTACTTCAAGACAAGAATACATCACGCCAACTATAACGAAAGCGAGTGTCATGTCTGCGGTAATGTAAACCCCGAGCAGATATTCAATATTGTTGAAGCAAGGGTGCTCGATGAATATGGACAGCCTACAAGTACAAGAAAAATATCCCCGGGTGAATGGAGCGAACATTACAACAAGTTCCTGCTGGGAAAAGAAGAACCTCTTGATGAGGGAAAAGGAATTCCGGAGATCAATTTCAAAACTCCCGGAAAGTTCAAGCAGTTCCTCGTTTTTACAAAGCGTGATGTTCTGTCCAAGCTCTCTGATACCCAGTACCTTATAATAAACCTTCTCGAGGCACCCATTCTGGCATTGTTCCTCTCCCTGCTTATCAAATATTTCAACAAAAGCGGTAACGGTCACTATACTTTATCTGAGAATGAGAACCTTCCCGTTTACATTTTCATGAGCGTAATTATTGCCATCTTCATGGGACTTACCGTAAGCGCCGAAGAGATCATAAAGGACAGGAAGATACTGAAGAGGGAGGCCTTCCTTAATCTCAGCTGGAACAGCTACCTTATTTCAAAGGTCTCTGTTCAGTTTGTAATATCGGCTATCCAGGCCTTCACCTTTGTCCTTGTCGGTAACCTTATCACGGAGATACATGGAATGTGGTTCCAGTACTGGCTTGTTCTCTTTTCTTGCTGGGGGTGTTCAAACATGATGGGGCTTGTAATCTCTGACAGCTTCAAGGCGGTTGTCACTATTTACATTCTTATACCATTCCTGGTGATCCCGAATATCATTCTCAGCGGAGTCATGGTAAAATATGAAAAGCTTAACCCGAACCTTTCATCCCCTGTGGCAATACCCTTCTATGGAGAAATCTGGCCCGCCAGGTGGGGATATGAAGCACTTGCCGTGGAACAATTTGTCAACAACAAGTTTGAAAGGGAGTTTTACCAGTATGATCAGGCCGCCAGTCAGGCCCAGTATTACAGAGACTACTGGGTTACCGACCTTACTTCAAAGCTTGATAATATAAATAACACCATCGAAAAGATAACCAGTGACGCTGACCTCCAGAATGAACTGCAAGTGTTAAATTACGAAGTGAACAAATATCTCAGGACGAGACCCGACAGCCTTTACAGATATGCCGGCTACCTGACACCTGAAAAGATAAATTCAGATGTTATTGCAGGGACAAAGGAGTTCCTGGAACATGTAAAAAGGTATAGTATCAGGATGTATAACTGGGCTACCAGCACAAAGGATAATATAAAGGAAAAAATGAAGGCAGCTGATAATAATAAATTCCTTAAGCTGCAATTTGATAATACCAATAAAAAACTTGAAGAGTTTGTCAAGGCAAGGGGCGAAACTGACCAGATACTCAACTATAAGGGAAGGCTTTATCAAAAGATGGATCCCATATTCAGGTATCCCGAATCACCTTTTATCAGGGCGCATTTCTATGCTCCGGTAAAAAATATTTTCGGAATGCAGGTGGAAACATATATCGTTAACGTCATAGTATTGTGGATCATGACTATCCTTCTGTATCTTGCACTCTATTTCAGGCTGCTCAAGAAGGTGCTTGACTCAGGTGAGATGTTGATGGGTAAATCAGGAAAGGGATCTGATTAAGGCGGAAAGACAGACGCTGATAATAATAAAATACAAGAGGCTGCCTTTTCAGGCAGCCTCCTTTATTCTGGAATAACCGATCTATGTCTCTTTACGCGAAAAAGATTATTCTACTATCTCTATCATTTTAAATGGCACCCTGATAATGGATTCATAATCTTCGCCGGCTTCGAGCATATCTTCATCATCCTCCTCGTAGTACCAGTTCACTTCCACCTCATTCTTCGCCTTGTGGATAGCTTCAAGCTTCTTGAATACATCAAGAATGCATTTTGAAGAGCTTGTATTGAAATACTCAAGCCTGATATTTACCACAGTTTTTGTGAGCGGGCTCTCCTTATAGCTATCGAGCCAGTCAACAAGCGGTTTATAGAACTCAACAGAGTTCTCGGGGATAGAACGCCCTTTTATTTCAAAGACACCTTCGCTGGCGTCAAACTTAACTGTTGGGGTTTTAGATGTTCCTTCAATGACGATCGGTTCCATATTAATCTCTTTTAATAGTTATTTCAATTCTTCTTCGTTAACCAGTATATTAAGGTAAAAAAATGAATGTTTGTTGTTGTACTCGCTGAATGCATAGTCGAGCCTGTTGCCTGTCTTTCTGGCAATATCTACAAGGCCCAGGCCTCCGCCACCCTTCTGAGAGATCTTTTGATGGTTCAGGATAAATTTGTAAAGTTCCTTGATCTCTTCATGACTCGACCTGTTGATCCGCTTTATCCTCTCCTCCAGTTTTTCGATGTTCTCAGCCCTTACAAAATTGCCTGTAATGATCTTATAGCCGCTGTCAACCTTTTTTACTACCAGTACACCATATCTCTCTGATGTCTGGTCCTCAAAATCCTCGGGTACCTTGTCAACATGATGGTAAAGATTCTGAAGACTCTCGACAAGAACATTATAAACCTTTTTCCTGAGCTTCGAGTGTTCATTTACCTGGACCATCTTGTCCTCGACAGTGTCAAGAACATGATTTATGACGTCAGAATCGATGTTACCCTTATAAAAAAGAATAACATCCCCATCTATCTGGTCTTCAAGGTAAGTCTCTACGTTAAAGCTCATCTAAGCCTCATTTAGAAAGAGGTGATAAAATTTTCAGATAACAAATATAATAAAAATCTAAAGTAACCAAAATTTAACTTATTCTCTTTTCAATTTTTGAACAAATCGGTTATTTTTTGATAAACACGCCGTTTTTAAATGATGAACAGTCATTTTATTCTGATATCAGCTATTTGAATGCCTGCGGCTGCCTCCATACATATCGAACCTTTCAAAAAGACATTCGAGGGCACCGTTGAAAAGAACATGCTTCGCCGCTGGTTTCAGTCCAATGAATTTAAGCGATTCCCTGTTCGACGATATGATCCAGGCGGTAAAACCTGTGAATTTATGCTTCAGGGTTGTTCCTATCATTCCATAGATCTCATTTGTTTCTCCCTGCGACATCCTTTCTCCGTAAGGAGGATTTATAAAGATCAAACCACCCTGTGAATCTGACTTAAGATCCCTGAAATCCATTTCGGAAGGATGAATGACCCCTTCAAGCCCCGCATTTCTGATATTGATAATGGCCGTGTTCACTGCTTCGGGAGAGATATCTGAACAACTTATTCTGCAAGAAGGTGATCCGGAGATCCTTCCGTCGTACCTCTCCTTAATAGCTTCAAAAAGTCTTTCATCATAATCCTTCCACCGCTGGAACCCGAATGATCTCCTGAACCTTCCGGGAGGAATTCTGCATGCCATTAGTCCTGCTTCAATGGCTATAGTGCCGGAACCGCACATTGGATCAATAATGTCCGCATCGGCTTTCCATCCTGACAGCATAAGCATGCCTGCAGCCAGAACTTCATTAAGCGGAGCGGCCAGGGTCTCCCCCCTGTATCCTCTCTTGAACAGCGGTATAACAGAGGAATCGAGGGATACCGTTACGGTGTTGTGGCTGATATGAAGGTTGATGAGAATATCCGGATCAGATGTGTTTACGGATGGTCTCTTTCCGCTCCTGTTCCTGAAATAGTCTGCAATAGCGTCCTTTGCTTTAAGAGCCGCAAAACCTGTATGGTTAAAGATTTCCGAATTTACCACCGGCACGATCGAGAATGTATCATCGCTGTCCATGTACCTGTCCCAACCGATCTTCTGAATACCATTATACAGATCATCTGCTGATCTGATCCTGAATGAGGAAACCTCGTACAAAAATGACAGGGCTGTCCTCGACATGTAATTGGCGGTATAAAGGACCGGCAGCTCACCTGAAAAGAAAACTGCCCTGTTGTCAACGGTAATGCCCGTAGCACCCAGCTCTTTCAGCTCTCCGGCTACAACCTTTTCAAGTCCGTACAGGGTCTTTGCGATGAACTTCATTCTTTTTTTGTCTTGCAGTCTTGCAGTCTTGCAGTCTTGCAGTCTTGCAGTCTTGCAGTCTTGCAGTCTTGCAGTCTTGCAGTCTTGCAGTCTTGCAGTCTTGTAGTCTTGTAGTCTTGCTGTCTTGGGATCTGGGGGTCTGGGGGTCAAACTTTTCAACGTTTCAACGCTTCAACTTTTCAACTCTTCAACTTTTCAACTCTTCAACTCACTTCTCAATTCACCCCCAGCAGCCTGTTATACTCCTTCCTGTCTGCAAGCACCTTCAGGGCTTTGTCGATCATCACATCGCCCTCATTGACGATCCTGAAATATTCGTTTGTCTGCCATAAATTACTTGCAACAATTGCCTTCAGTATTTTTATGATCTCCTCTTTGGACGTATTGAACTGCTTTTCATTATATTTTACACCTGCATCTTCTGCCGTTTTGATAAACAGGCTTATATCTTCGGGTTTGAATTCAAATCTGCTCTTGTAATCATCAAAGCTTTTAAAATCATTGAGTATCTTTTTCCTGTTCTTATCTGCATACTCGAGAGTAAATATGTTGAATATCCCTTTCCTGATGAGATTGCCATAATAATCGGTAAAGTAAGAGGTATCGGCGGGAACAAATACATCAGGCATCAATCCCCCGCCACCATAGACCCTGCGCTTATTAACAAGAGTATTATATTTGAGCGAATCAGGCAGGTGTATGCTATCGGCAAACTGTGTCTCTCCGTCTGAGAATCTCTTCATGTAGCTCGCCATGTATTTATCATAACCATCTTTATATGGATTCTGGATAGATCTTCCCGTAGGCGTATAGTACCTGGCGACGGTAAGACGGATCATGGAGCCGTCCGTAAGATAATATCCATTCTGTACAAGGCCCTTCCCGAATGTTCTTCTCCCGATCAATACTCCCCTGTCCCAGTCCTGCATAGCCCCCGACAATATTTCGCTTGCAGATGCAGATCCTTCGTCAACAAGCAGGACGAGCCTTGCCTTTGTAAGAATGCCTCTCCCTGTTGACTTGAAATCCTCCCTTGGAGTTTTTCTTCCCTGCATATAAACAACAAGTTTCTGCCCGTCAAGGAACTGGTTGGCTATTGCCACGGCAGCAAGCATATACCCGCCCGGGTTGCCCCGAAGGTCAATTACAATATTTTTAAGGCTGGTATTTTCAAATTTCTTCAGACCGTCGAAAAATTCCTGCTCGGTAGTCGCTGCGAACTTGTTCAGCTTGATGTATCCGGTCTCATCATTGAGCATATATGCTGCGTCGAGACTGTTTATCGGAATTTTATCCCTTATTATGGTATAGGTATTCACTCCCTTATCGCCCGTTCTGAAAATGCCCACCTCAACCCTGGTTCCTTTTGGACCCATCAGTCTTGTCCGGACGCCTGAGGTTGTGATCTTGATCCCGGCTACTTTCTCATTGTCAATTGTCACTATCCTGTCGCCGGCCCTGAGCCCGACTTTTTCGGATGGGCCGTTTTTGATCGGTTCAATGATGATAATAGAGTCGTGAAGTATGTTGAACTGTATCCCTATGCCCTCAAAATTACCATTGAGAGGTTCGTTCATATCCTTCACATCCTTGGCCGATATATAGGTTGAGTGAGGATCGAGTGAATGCAGCATTTCAACAATGGCCTTTTCTGTAAGGGTATTCACATCAGCCGAATCAACGTAAAAAGCATCTATGAGGCTGATTGTCCTTCCTATTTTAAATGTATTTTCATTCAGCACCTGTCCGCTGAGCGATGAAAAGGCGACAGTCATAACAACTGCCATGATCAAAAGCAATTTTCTATTCATTTTATGGTAGATATGATTAAAATATGTTCCTCTATTAAAACAAACATCCCTGAAGCAGGAATGTTTAAAATTCTTGATCATTCCCATTCGATGGTCGACGGGGGCTTTGAGCTTATATCATAAACCACGCGGTTTATCCCTTTCACCCTGTTAATGATCTCGTTGGAGATCATTCCAAGGAATTCATAAGGCAGACGCGACCAGTCCGCCGTCATTCCGTCTGTTGATCCTACGGCTCTGAGCACGACAGCGTTCTCATACGTCCTTTCATCTCCCATCACCCCCACAGACTGAACAGGGAGCAGTATCACCGCTGCCTGCCAGACTTTATCATAAAGCCCGTGCTTCTTAAGACCTTCAATGAATATCTCATCGGCCTCCTTAAGTATTCTCAGCTTCTCCCTGGTTATGGACCCCAGGACCCTTATTGCAAGTCCTGGCCCTGGAAATGGGTGACGCTTAAGGATAATATCGGGCATCCCTAAAGCTTCTCCCACCTTTCTGACCTCGTCCTTGAAAAGAAGGCGAAGCGGCTCAACAACCTGAAGGTGCATCTTTTCAGGAAGGCCCCCGACATTATGGTGCGATTTGATAGTGGCGGAAGGACCATTGACAGAGATTGATTCTATCACATCGGGATAGATTGTCCCCTGGGCCAGCCACTTTACATCGCTCACTTTATGAGCTTCCTCATCAAAAACCTCTATAAAGATCCTTCCAATTATCTTTCTTTTTGTCTCAGGATCGCTGACACCTTCAAGCTGGTCAAGAAACCTGTTGCCGGCATCGACCCCGATGACGTTGAAACCAAGACCCAGATATGATTCGAGCACTTTCCTGTATTCATCCTTGCGCAACAGGCCGTTGTCAACAAAAATGCATGTCAGATTTCTGCCGACAGCCCTTGTCAGGAGAGCTGCAGCAACTGATGAATCCACCCCGCCGGACAGGCCAAGGATGACCCTGTCGCTTCCCAGCTTTGCCTTCAGCTCTTTGACCGTTGAATCAGCAAATGAATCGGGTGTCCAGTCACCATGGCATCCGCAGATATCGGCAACAAAGTTCAGAAGTATCTGCCTTCCCTCGGTTGTATGGTACACTTCGGGGTGGAACTGGATGCCCCATGTTGGTTCATTCTGGATATGATATGCACCTATCTTAACATCGGAAGTAGACCCTATGATCCTGTAATGATCAGGAATCCTGGCTATTGTATCTCCATGCGACATCCACACCTGTGTTCCAGGTGAAACTTTGCTGAAAAGAGGATCATTGTCATCGATAAAGACCAGGCTGGCTCTTCCGTACTCACGGGTATCGGAAGGAAGCACCTCTCCCCCGAATTTATGCGCAAGATACTGGGCTCCGTAGCAGACGCCGAGAACGGGCAGTCTGCCTTTTATGCCTTTGAGATCCGGGAAAGGTGCATTCTGATCACGCACTGAAGAAGGACTTCCTGAAAGGATCACTCCCTTTACATCGTCATCTGGTTTTGGAAAATGGTTAAATGGATATATCTCACAATATACATTCAGCTCCCTTACTCTTCTTGCTATCAGCTGTGTGTACTGGGAGCCAAAATCAAGTATCACTATTTTCTCCTGCAATTTGTATAATTTTCGGTTAACAGATCCGCAAAGATAACCAACTTTCAGAATGGTTCGACATCACCCACCTCATAGGTTTTTCCGTCTATGGCCGGGAATGTTCCGGGGAACACGGTACGAGCCTCCTCAACAAGGACATTTACATCCTTGTACCTGGCCGAAAAATGACCTATGATAAGAGCGCCCGCCCCGGCTTCAAGGGCAACGGTTGCAGCGTCTATGGTGGTCGAATGGCCGGTTTTTGCTGCCAGTTTTTCCTCTGACCTGTCAAATGTAGCCTCATGATAAAGAAGGTCTGCTCCCTTCACGAATGATGACAGGCGCTTAAAATAGCTGGTATCAGAACAGTAGGCGAAGGATCTGGGAGCCGGAGGCGGGAAAGTGATCTCATCATTGGGTATAACTGTTCCGTCATCCAGAATGAGATCTGCTCCTTTTTTAATTGACATTATCCTTGGAACGGGGATGCTGTATTTTTCGATGCATTCCTTTTTTATTTTCCTGTCAGCCATTTTCTCTGTAAAAACAAAGCCGAAAGCAGGGATCCTGTGTTCGAGAGGAAATGAAATCACGGTGAGATATTTATCATCCAGCACCTTAACCGGGTCCTTGTCTTTAAGCGGGATAAAATCAATTTCAAAATTAAGATGGATATCAAAGTCTGCCAGATGAGACCGGAGTATCACCTCGTATTTCTCCGGGGCATAGAGATGAAGAGGGGCTGCTCTTCCCATGAGGCTGAAGGTCGAAAGTAATCCATAAAGACCGAAGACATGGTCGCCATGGAGGTGGCTGATAAAGATGTGGTTTATCTTTGCGAATCGGATATGGTGCTTTCTCATCTGCAGCTGGGTTCCCTCGCCGCAGTCGATCAAAAAAAACCGCTCATGAGCAGCAAGCACATGAGCGGATGGGTTTCTTTCTGAAGTCGGCAATGCAGAACTACTACCAAGTATTGTCAGATTCATATGTGATCTGCAATGCTGACTGCTTATGATATCATCTTTTCAGCCTCCTGAATGGTACTTGTAATTGTAAGTACCGTATCGAGCTGAGAAATGGTAATAAGTCTCTCAACGGCTTCATTAAGGCCGCAGAGAACGAATGTACCACCGGCGTTTTTACAAAGCCTGTTTGCCACCAGAATGGCGCTCAGGCCTGAAGAGTCGCAGTATTGGCATTTTGCAAGATCGAGAATGATATTTTTCTCACCCTTGCCCGATACCAGCACAAGTTCGGATTTCAGAGCGGGAGCTATGTGTGTATCAAGCTTCTCGGTCTGAATCTGAATTAGGGTACTGTTGTTCCGGCTCTCAATATTGAAATCCATAAGGTTTAATTTAAACCTTAAATTTAGCAATTTTTTCTATTTCTTGGAAGTTTTATTCTGTTTTTCTTCCATTTCATCCTTTAATGCTTGTAGCTGGGATATATCTCCAAGAGTTGTTTTCTCCATGTTCGATTTTACTTTCCTGGTTGCCTTTTTGGTAGTTTCAGTCTCGGGCTTCTTCACTGAAGCTTCAATTGCTCTCTTTTCATCTTCAAAAACCCTGCTGTGAGATACAATTATCTTTTTGGCGGATTTATTGAATTCGATCACCTTGAACATCAGTTTTTCATCAACTTTTGCCATCAGTCCATCTTCCTTTACAAGATGCTTTGGCGTAGCAAATCCTTCAACGCCATAAGGCAAAGCAACAATAGCACCTTTTTCAAAAACCTCGACGACTGTTCCTTCGTGAACTGAATCGATAGTGAAGATATTTTCAAATACATCCCAGGGATTCTCTTCAAGCTGCTTGTGCCCAAGGCTGAGTCTGCGGTTTTCCTTATCTATCTCAAGCACTACAACCTCGATCTCTGCATCGATAGCCGTAAATTCAGCAGGATGCTTGATCTTTTTGGTCCACGACAGGTCAGATATATGTATCAGACCGTCAACACCCTCTTCGATCTCAACAAACACGCCGAAGTTTGTGAAGTTGCGGACTTTTGCCGTATGCCTGCTTCCAACTGAGTATCTCTCCTCGATGTTCTGCCATGGATCCGGTTTGAGCTGCTTGATGCCAAGCGACATTTTTCTTTCTGTCCTGTCGAGAGTAAGAACAATGGCTTCAACTTCGTCTCCAACTTTCATGAATTCCTGTGCGCTGCGGAGGTGCTGCGACCACGACATTTCCGATACATGGATCAGACCTTCAACGCCGGTGGCAATCTCAACAAATGCACCGTAATCGGCCATTACAACGACTTTACCTTTCACCTTATCACCAATCTTGAGGTTCGGATCGACCGAATCCCACGGGTGAGGTGTAAGCTGTTTGAGCCCAAGTGCGATCCTCTTCTTATCATCATCGAAATCGAGGATGACAACATTAAGTTTCTGGTCGAGCTTGACTATTTCTTCAGGATGATTTACCCTGCCCCATGAAAGATCGGTAATGTGGATAAGCCCGTCAACACCGCCAAGGTCGATAAATACGCCATAGGAGGTGATGTTCTTAACAGTTCCTTCAAGGACCTGTCCCTTTTCAAGTTTTGCAATGATCTCTTTCTTCTGCTGTTCAAGTTCAGCTTCTATAAGAGCTTTATGTGAAACAACGACATTCTTGAATTCCTGGTTGATCTTTACAACCTTGAATTCCATTGTCTTGTTAACAAATATATCATAGTCGCGGATAGGTTTGACGTCGATCTGCGAACCCGGTAGGAAAGCTTCGATACCGAATACATCCACGATCATACCGCCTTTGGTGCGGCACTTGATGTAACCGGTGATTATCTCGTCATTTTCAAGGGCCGAATTAACCCTGTCCCATGAGTTGAGAGCGCGTGCTTTCTTGTGCGAAAGAACAAGCTGTCCCTTCTTATCTTCCTGGCTCTCGACATAAACCTCAACAGTATCTCCCAGCTTCAGACCGGGGTTATACCTGAATTCATTAAGGCTCACCACACCCTCAGACTTGTAACCGATATTGATAACAACCTCACGGTTTGTCATCTGTATGACGGTACCTTTAACGACCTCATCGACAGCCACTGTCGAGAGTGTCTTGTCGTACATCGCCTCGTATTCGGTGAATTTTGGTGAATTGCGAAGCTCTGCGCTTTCAAATGCATCCCAGTCAAATTGCTCATTGGCAGACTGGTTTTTTTCTTCAGCTTTTGGCTCTTCTGACGCCGGCGTATCTGATTTTATCCGGGTCTGTTTTGTTTCTTTTTTCTCTTCAGCTTCTGCAGCAACTTCTGCTTCTACTTCTACTGCAACTTCTGCTGCAACTTCTACTGCAACTACTGCTGCAACTACTTTTGTTGGCTCTGCTTCTGCCTCTGCGGTTTTCACTTTCGTCGAGGCTGCCTCTTCTGAATGTTTTGCTGCCGTGGTCTTTGTTCTTGTGGTTTTCTTTACCGTTTTTTCAGCGGTCTCTTTTTTTTCAACCTTTTCTCCTTTGGTCGATTTTCCTTTGCTTTCAGTCATGATGTTAAATTAAAAAACTAAAAATTAATAAGTTAGACATTATTTTGTTCGAAATTTGGATTGCAAAGATAATTTTAATTTTTGAAAAAAATGCAATACGGGACTTATTTTCAAGGGCTAAAGCATCGTCTTGCGGTCTTGCAGTCTGTCTTTGACCGCATGACTGCAGGACCGCAGGACCGCAGGACAGAAATGTATTTCCATATTTCAGGTGTTATACTATCTTTGTACAAACAGCAGTACTTAAAAGAAATTTTTATCATGAAGATCACTGTAGTTGGAACCGGTTATGTAGGTCTGGTTACGGGAACATGTTTTTCGGAGACAGGAGTTAATGTGACATGTGTTGATGTTGACTCCGAAAAGATAAGACAGCTTAAGGATGGAACCGTTCCGATCTATGAACCCGGGCTTGCAGTGATGATGAAAAGGAATCTTGAAAAAGGAAGACTGCAGTTCACTACAAGTATCAGGGAAGGGATAGAAGGTTCCGAAGCGATCTTCATTGCGGTCGGCACACCTCCGGGTGAGGACGGAAGCGCAGATCTCCAGCATGTTCTGCAGGTCGCATCCGAAATCGGCAGGGTAATAACGGGGTATATCATCGTGGTTATTAAAAGCACTGTCCCGGTTGGGACTTCCCTCAGGGTGCAGGCGGCAATCAGGGAGGAGCTGGCAAAAAGAAAGACCGATGTGCAATTTGACATGGCTTCAAACCCGGAATTTCTCAAGGAAGGCTCGGCTGTGGAAGATTTCCTTAAACCGGAACGGATAGTGATAGGAACATCCACGGAGAGAGCTGCAGATATAATGAGAAAGCTTTACCAGCCTTTTCTTCTGAACAACCATCCTATCCTGTTCATGGATATAGCCTCTTCCGAGATCACAAAATATGCAGCAAACGCGATGCTGGCAACACGTATCAGCTTCATGAACGAAATTGCCAACCTGTGCGATATACTTGGCGCCGATGTGAACCAGGTCAGAAAAGGAATAGGAAGCGACTCCAGGATCGGTAATAAGTTCCTTTATCCGGGAACCGGTTATGGCGGGTCGTGCTTTCCAAAGGATGTCAGGGCGCTGGTAAGAACGGCTCAGGATAACGGTTATGAACTTAATGTTGTGAAGGCCGTGGAGAAAGCAAATGATTACCAGAAAACCGTTCTGTTCGGAAAGATCCTGATGCATTTTGGAAAGGACTTCAGCAAACAGACGGTCTGTATCTGGGGACTTGCTTTCAAGCCTCAGACAGATGATATTCGTGAGGCATCGGCAATAATACTGATAAGGAAGCTTCTTGAGTATGGTGTAAAGGTCAGGGCCTACGACCCTGCTGCCATGAATGAGACGAGAAAGATACTCGGAGACAGTATCTTTTATGCACATGACCAGTATGAAGCTCTTAAAGATGCCGATGCCCTGGCAATTATGACGGAATGGGCTGAGTTCAGGATACCCGATCTTCCTAGGATGGCAGAACTGATGAATCAGAAGGTGGTTTTCGACGGCCGCAATATCTACGACCCGGCAGAGATAAGAAGAGCAGGGTTTGAATATTACGGGATCGGACGCATGTAGAACAAGATTAAAGATAAAAGACAAAAGACAAAAGTTCAGGATAATGAAAGGAATAATCTTGGCGGGAGGAGCTGGCACCAGGCTCTACCCGATAACAAGCTCGATTTCGAAGCAGATGCTTCCGGTCTATGACAAGCCTATGATCTATTATCCGTTGTCAGTTCTTATGCTTGCCGGAATTAGGGATATACTAGTCATTTCAACTCCCCGCGACCTGCCCGGCTTCAGCAGCCTTCTCGGCGACGGCAGATCGCTGGGGCTGAACTTCTCTTATGTTGAACAGCCTGCACCCGAAGGACTTGCCCAGGCTTTTATCCTGGGAGAAAAATTCATCGGAAAGGATACGGTCTGCATGATCCTGGGTGACAATATTTTTTATGGCCATGGCTTTGGCGATTCCTTGCTTCAGACTGCTAAGCTCAAAGAGGGCGCCTGTATCTTCGGCTATTATGTTACCGACCCCCAGCGCTATGGTGTTGTCGAGTTTGACAGCAGTAATAAGCCTGTTTCGATCGAAGAAAAACCTGCAAATCCAAAATCAAATTACGCTGTTACAGGTCTCTATTTTTATGATAATACAGTTATTGAAAGGGCAAAAACGCTCAAACCCTCACCGAGGGGTGAACTTGAGATAACGGATCTAAACAGGCTGTACCTGAAGGATAAAAAGCTGGAGGTCAGGCTTATGGGAAGAGGGATGGCATGGCTTGATACCGGCACCTATGAGAGCCTTCTCCAGGCAGCCAATTTCATTGCAACCCTTGAGCAGCGCCAGGGCCTGAAGGCATCGTGCATTGAAGAGATCGCATTTAAACGAGGGTTTATTTCGAGAGAGCAGCTGATCTCTATAGCAGAACCTTATAAGAAAAGCCAGTATGGGCAATATCTTCTGAGAATAGCAAATGAAGAAATAAATGTTTTCGACGGCATCAGATAACATAATCCAATAATGAAGATAACAGAAACCGGGTTCAATGGGCTGCTGGTGATCGAACCGATCGTTCATGCCGACAGCCGTGGCTATTTCATGGAAAGCTTTAACAAGGAGACCCTGAGGAAAGCTGGAATAGCATTCGATCCGGTGCAGGATAATGAATCAAGCTCGGTAAAAGGGGTAATACGGGGACTTCACTACCAGCTAAGACCATTCGAACAGGCCAAGCTTATTAGGGTTATTGAGGGAAAAATTCTTGATGTGGCCCTCGACCTCAGGCGGACATCCAAAACTTATGGGCAATGGTTCGGCGTTGAGCTTACAGCTGAATCTAAAAAACAGCTTTTTATTCCAAGAGGATTTGCACATGGTTTTTCGGTGCTGAGTAAAACTGCTATCATTCAATATAAATGCGATAACTATTACAAGCCGGCTTTCGAGAGGGGAATTGCATTGAACGACCAGTCACTTGGTATTGAGTGGAAGATCGAAATGTCGAAGGCAATAATAAGTGAAAAAGACCTTAAAAGTCCATATTTCAGGGACGCTGAAAATAACTTCTGATAATAAAGAGAGAATATGTCTGTAAATCTGATCACCGGTGCAAAAGGTCAGCTTGGGAACGAGCTGAAGGTTGCGTCAAAGAAATATTTCGGGAACGATTTTATTTTTACCGATCTGGATACACTGGATATAACGGATGGAAATAAGCTCCATGAATTCATTAAAAAGCGTAAGCCCAACTGGATAATCAACTGTGCCGCATATAATTTTGTCGATAAGGCAGAGGAAGAACAGGAAAAAGCCCGGATGATAAACGGGCTGGCAGTTAAGAATATAGTATCAGTGATAAGGGATACCTCCTGCAGGCTGGTCCACCTGTCAAGCGACTACGTATTTGATGGCAGATCGTCAGTTCCTTACCGTGAAGCTGACCCTGCAAATCCACTGTCGGTCTATGGCAAGTCAAAGCTTGAAGGTGAAAAATATGCAATGCTTCACCCTCAATCGATGGTGATCAGGACATCCTGGCTCTATTCATCCTTCGGTAATAATTTTGTCAAGACAATACTTAAGCTTGCCTCAGAGAAGGATTCGCTAAAGGTTGTTGAAGATCAGGTCGGATCTCCCACCTATGCGGCTGATCTTGCAAACGCAATTCTTAATATAGTTGCCGGAGTGAACAGCAACCAGATAGCCTTCAATGGCGGGATTTACCATTATTCAGACGAAGGTTCGTGCAGCTGGTATGAATTTGCAGTGGCCATCCTTGGGGAAGCCGGAATAAAGACCCCGGTCATCCCCGTCAAAACAGGTGAATATCCGGCTGTCGCTCCAAGACCTCAATATTCCGTTCTGAACAAATCAAAGATCCTTGAAAATTACCGCCTTGCGATCCCGCACTGGAGAACAAGCCTTTCAAAATGCATCAAACTTATGTCTAAATCATAAAGAATTACTTATGTTATCCGTAGCAGAAATAAGGAAAAGAGCCGAAGACTGGCTCGGAAATGAGTTCAATGAAGAGACCAGGAAGGAAGTACGCGAAATGCTTGAGCATGATGAGAACAAGATGATTGATGCCTTTTACCAGGACCTCGAATTCGGTACAGGCGGACTCAGGGGCGTAATGGGTGCCGGCACCAACAGGATGAACATCTACACCCTTGGCATGGCGACCCAGGGTCTTGCCAACTACCTCATCAGACAATTAGGAACAAACAAGATCAAAGTGGCCATCGCTCACGATTGCCGTAACAACAGCAGGCTGTTCGCGGAGACCACCGCTGATATTTTCTCGGCCAACGGATTTGAGGTTTACCTTTTCGAATCACTTCGCCCTACACCTGAGCTCTCTTTTGCCATCCGCCATTACAAATGCCAGAGCGGAGTTGTGATCACCGCATCACATAATCCAAAAGAGTATAACGGCTATAAAGCTTACTGGGATGATGGCGGACAGGTTGTCGCGCCGCACGATACGGGAATAACTGAAGAGGTGAGAAAGATCACTTCGGTAAAAGAAATAAAATTCAATGCAAATAAAAAGAACATCAGGATAATAGGTAAAGAGACCGACGACCTGTTCCTTGCGGAGGTTATAAGGATGACACATAACCCGGGCATAATCAGAAAATACAGCGACATGGGTATTGTCTATACTCCTATCCACGGATCGGGAGTGAAACTGATCCCTCCCGCTCTTAAGATGTTCGGCTTCACCAATATAATCAGTGTGCCGGAGCAGAATGAGCCGGATGGGAATTTCCCCACTGTCAAATCACCAAATCCCGAGGAGCCTGGCGGGTTGAAGCTGGCAATTGAAAAGGCAAAGGAGAAAGGCGCGGAGCTGGTAATGGCATCCGATCCCGACGCCGACAGGCTCGGAATTGCAGTAAAGAACAGCCGGGGCGAATTTGTGCTTCTGAACGGTAACCAGACCGGTGCCATCCTTACCTGGTATATCCTTTCTCAGTATAAGGAAAAGAATAAATTCAAAGGCAACGAATTCATAATAAATACAATAGTTACCTCGGATCTATTCGACATGATAGCCGCGGGGTATAATGTTGAATGCTACAATGTCCTTACCGGATTCAAGTTTTTTGCCGAGCTTATCCGCCTCCAGGAGGGAAAAAAGAAGTTCATAGGCGGGGGCGAGGAGAGCTATGGCTATCTTCCGGGTGATTATGTAAGGGACAAGGATGCAGTAGGATCGTGCGCCCTTGTTGCCGAAGCAGCTGCATGGGCAAAAAGCAATGGTATGTCACTCCACGATCTGCTTGTGGATATTTATGTAAAGTTCGGACTCTACAGGGAGAGCCTGATCAATATCGTGAGAAAAGGCAAGGAGGGTGCTGATGAAATAAAGGCAATGATGAAGGGATACAGAACCAACCCGCCTTCCACGATCAACAACAGCAGGGTCGTTAAGATAAATGACTATGAGAAGCTGGTCTCGGCCGACAGGCTGACGGGCAGGACAACAAAGATAGACCTTGTGCAATCAGATGTGCTGCAGTTCTTCCTTGAGGATGGGTCCAAGATCTCGGTAAGACCATCCGGGACAGAACCTAAGATCAAGTTTTATTTCAGTGTAAATACAAAGCTTGATTCTGCAGAAAAGTACGAGGAGACCCGCATGCTGCTCGACAAAAGGATCGAGGACATTATAAGGGATATGAGACTTTTATAAGGAAAAAATCTTAACCACGGAGTTTCACGGAGTTTTCACAGAGTTACACGGAGTAATATAACAATAGAGTATTTCTAAACCGTGTAACTCCGTGTTTTTCTCAGTGTTACCCCGTGGTTAAAAATAACTTATTATTCTCCGATAATCTTCACAAGCACCCTTTTCTTTCTTTTCCCATCGAATTCTCCATAGAAGATCTGCTCCCACGGACCGAAATCGAGCTGCCCTTTTGTTATGGCTACAACCACCTCACGCCCCATTACGGTGCGCTTTATGTGCGCATCGGCATTATCCTCAAAGCCATTGTGCTTATACTGCGAATAGGGCTTTTCAGGTGCCAGCTTCTCCAGCCAGACTTCGAAATCGTGATGAAGACCCGATTCATCATCATTTATAAAAACGCTTGCTGTAATATGCATTGCGTTAACAAGCACAAGACCTTCCTGTATGCCGCTTTCCGACAGGCACCGCTCAACTTCGCCGGTGATATTCACGAATGCTCTGCGCGTGGGAATCTCAAACCAAAGCTCTTTTCTGAATGTTTTCATATAAATACACTTTAAACCTATTGATCTTTTACGTTTAGTCCTGCACAAAAAATTCATTCCTGAAGTTTACCAGGTATAGCCTGTCAGTGGCTCGGGTTATTGCAGTATAAAGCCACCGCAGGTAATCGATCGATGTCTCCTGGCTGTTGAACATCTCCTGGTCGACAAAGACCCTGTCCCACTGTCCACCCTGCGCCTTATGACATGTCACGGCATATGAGAATTTTATCTGAAGCGCGTTGAAGTATGGATCGTTCTTTACGGCTTCAAGCTGCTTCCTCCGTGTTCTGACATCCATGTGATCAGCAAGCACATTGTTGAACAGCTCCTTCTGCTTATCCATCGGCAGTGACGGGGAATCGAGATGCAGGACATCAAGCAGCACTTTTGTTTCCACCTCATAATCATAATCGGTAAAACGCAGTACCATTTCGGCAAACCGGAAACCATACCTCTCCTCGTAACTCCTTATCCGACGGATCTCGGCAATGTCACCATTAGCTATGAATCCCGGACCATCCTCCTCCTCCATCAGGGAATAATTGTTCTTCACCACCATAACGAGGTCGCCGGCGCTTATCTCCTCCTCCCTGAAGAATATTCTGTTCCTTATCCCCTGGTTGTAACGGTTTGCCTGCTTGTTCGAGTTCACAACTATAATAGTTCCCTCCACACCGCATGAGCCATACGAAGCGGATATCTCCTCGATGATATCATCACCTGATATCCTTATTGTATCCCTGAAGTTCACACAGTCGATCAAAGGTCTTATTAGGTCGCTCTCCGCAACCTGCAGCCTTACTTTTGTTGCGTTCATCAGTATCCCTGAATCCTGGCTCTGCCTGACAACATCCCTGAGCTCAGTCGTCATTATCCTGAATCCGTACTCCTGCAGCTTTGAGCTGTCAAGAGCCGGGCTCAGCACCGATCCGACAGGAGGCAGCTGTGCAGTGTCGCCCACGATCATCAGCTTGCAGTTTATGCCTGAGTACACGTATTCGACAAGATCGTCGAGCACCCGTCCGCTCCCGAACAGTGAAATATCACTGCTGCTGTTCGACACCATAGAGGCCTCATCGACAATAAAATAGGCTTCCTTCATCAGGTTCCTGTCCAGGACGAAGCTTCCCATACCCTCCTTTGCCGATTTTTGCCTGTAGATCTTCTTGTGTATCGTGAAAGCCTGTTTGCCGGTGAAACCTGACAGGACCTTGGCTGCTCTGCCTGTAGGCGCCAGCAGAACGGACCTCATCCGCAGCAGATCAAGGGTCTTTACCACCGAGCTTATAAGGCTTGTCTTTCCCGTTCCGGCATAACCTGTCATTAGAAATATGATGTCGTTTGTGTTTTCGCAGATGAAAGCGGCGACTTTCTTCAATGCCTCCGACTGATCCTCTGTTGGAAGGTTTCCGAGGTTTTTTGATAAATGATTATATATCAGGGTCTCCCTCATAAATCAGGTCGATATTCTTTTCTTTTGTAAACATAATTAATCTTTGACTTATATTTGTATAAACTCTGCTCCGGGATGCCATTGACAGAACTATTTGACGAGACCCTTGATATAAATGCCACTGAGAACTATGAGCTGTCGGTTGAGATGAGCGCTCATGATCTTGCGTTCTGCATTTTCGACGGGATACGGAATAAATTCATCATGCTCCGCTCATTCGTCCCGGAAGATCAGAAGAAGTTCACTCCCGACCAGGTGAGGAGTATAATAACAAAGGATGATTTTCTTAAAAAGAATTACGGGAAAGTTCATTGCGTTCTTTCTTCTTCCAGGTTTACGCTTATACCCGAAGCGCTATATGATCCGGGAAGGAAGGATGAGTATTTTTCATTCAACCATACAATATCTGAAAGCAGCGTTATTTTTACAGACAGGCTGAAAGATCCTGATTCATATCTTCTTTTTGCCTTTTCGAAGCCTTATGCCGAAATTATCAGGGAGTTTTTCCCAAAGAGTGTTCCGCTTCATCACCTGCGACCTCTGTTCGATCAGATCCATCACGAAAGGAAAAATCCCGGAGATAATTATATCCATGCCCATATTGAAGCTGACTATTTCAACCTCATCATTTACAGCAACAACACGCTTCAGCTATGCAATTCATTTTTATACAGGAACGTATCCGATATACTTTATTACATCCTGAATGTATTCAGGAATCTGAACATCAAACAGGAGGAGACGATCGTTCTGAGCGGGCTGGCAGAAAGATTTGACGATCTCTCTTCAAATCTATCGCTCTATATAAGGAATATTAAATATGCAGGTCTCACGGGAAACTTCACTTTCAGCTATGTTTTCAACGAGATCCCTCTTCACAGGTATATCACCCTATTTTCAGCAGGAAGTTGCGAATCATAAGCGGACGATACAGGGGCAGGCATATTGACCCGCCTGCAGGTTTCAAAGCCAGGCCTACCACCGACTATGCAAGGGAGAGTCTTTTCAATATTCTCGCCAACAGGATAGATTTTGAATCAGTCGCGATATTGGATCTCTTCTCGGGGACAGGAAGCATAAGCTACGAGTTTGCATCAAGAGGAGCACCGACCATTCACCTGGTGGAGCAGGATTCCAGGCATATCGGTTTCATAAGAAAGATGGTCGGAGAGATGAAAATGGAAGGGGTTAAGACGCTGCACATCGATGTAAAGGCTTATCTTAAAACCTGCAGGTTTAAATATGATATTATATTTGCCGATCCGCCGTACGAGCTGGCGTGGCTGAAGGATATCCCCGACCTGGTTATCGGAGCAGGTATACTTGAAGAGAACGGATCCTTCATCCTTGAGCATCCTAGGCATCACTCTTTTAATTCTCATCCGAACTTCTACGAACACCGCAATTATGGCTCGGTGAACTTTAGTTTCTTCAGATAAAATTTCAAAAATGTACGCGGAGAGTCCCATAGTTCTTTTATTAGTCTCCCCCTCTCCGTTTCACCCCATCACCCCATCACCCCATCTATTCTTTTATCTTGTAACTTTTGTCTTTTATCTTTTGTCTTGATCCGAACTGTCGAAAACTCTGTTCAAAAAAAACCGTTCATTTTTATCTCATTTAAAATGAATTTATTAAATTTGAGAGAGATGTTGATTGACATTTTAAAGATTGAGAAAGGGTTTATTCATTTTCAATAACCGGAGAACCCCTTTCTGCCATTAATCCCGAGAAATGAAAAAGGATTTCTTTATATTAGAGCTTATCAAAAGTTTCCCCTTCAAGGTACTGGTCCTGCTTGTGCTTTTTATAGTGATGGGCGTCACTATTTCAAAATGCAGGGAAAAGAAGGTTCAGATGAAGGAAGATATCCTTTATATCCATCCTAAGCCAAAAGTCTGAAAGATTTTATCCTCTTACGTCAGGTCGGAATTTTTATTCGTGAAAGGGTTCTGTTCCTTTCAGTCGATCGGACCATTTTCTCCACTGTAATTGAGGGTGACCCGGAGAGCCAAGTTGAAAGTTGGCTGGTCTGTGAAGAATAATGAATTAAAAAGATAAATTTGTTTGAGTACTTTTTACTGTGAGAAAACTTTTAAGAACCGACTTCGATGTGGTCAACTTGTTCAGCTGAATCTGGTCAGATTAACATTCGTATCCACCGAAGTCGATGAACCCACATCAAAAATCCATCCCCTGAATGAATAAAATTCTTTTAAAATGCACTCTGGCAGCGGCTTTAGGTGGTCTGTTGTTTGGATATGATACAGTCATTATAAATGGGGCTATGACGGATCTGATTCGATATTTTCAGCTCACTCCCAGGATGCAGGGATGGGCCGTAAGCTCTGCATTGGTTGGATGTATTTTAGGTACGATCAGCATAGGTAAACCAGGAGACATTTTTGGAGCAAAAAGATTGCTTCAGTTACTGGCAATCATGTTTCTTATATCTTCTGCCGGCTGCGCAGTGGCAAATAATATCAGTTTTTTCATTGTTTTCAGATTTATTGGCGGTCTTGCAATTGGCGGCTCATCAGTGCTTTGTCCTGTTTACATTTCAGAGATCTCTCCGCCTAAGCACCGGGGAGTACTGGCAGCCACTTTTCAGCTGGCCATTGTCACCGGCATTTTACTCTCATTGATATCAAACTTTTTATTATTGAAAACGGGCGATCAGAACTGGCGATGGATGCTTTTCAGCGGAGCAATCCCGGCGGTGGCATTCTTTCTGATGCTGCTGGTAATAAGAAAAAGTCCGCGATGGCTTGTAAAGAAAGGAAGGATAGAAGAAGCAAGGACAATTATTGAGGAGTTGTCATCTCATGAGATAGATACTGAACAGACTATTAAGGAAATACAGGAATCCATAAATATTGAGAACCTTGGGAGAAAAATCAACGTATTTAAGAAACCATTCCGTAAAATAATCTTCATCGGAATATTTGTCGGTATTTTTAGTCAGCTTACGGGAATCGGAGTGGTATTTTATTATTCATCGCAGATTTTCAGTATAGCTGGCTTTTCAAAAGATACCTCTGTGGGTCAGAGTGTACTGCTGGGTATAACGAACCTGATATTTACCCTTATTGCCATGGCAATCATTGACAGGGTCGGAAGAAAAAAATTGTTACTCTTCGGGCAGATAGGAATGGTTATCGTTCTGGGTCTGTTTGGTTTCGGACTTCTGACCGGGCTTATCAATGGGTACTGGCTCGTAGTTCTGCTGGTATCTTATATAGCATTTTTTGCAGCATCCCAGGGGGTTGTGGTTTGGGTGCTCCTATCGGAAATGTTCCCTAACATTATCAGGGCGCGAGGTGCATCATTAGGCTCATTTTCTAATTGGACAGTGAGCGCATCTCTCAATTTTCTCTTTCCAGTGGTTATAGGGATATTTGGGATTGCTCAATCGCGACAGCAGGTTGGGCTTGGTTATGCTTTTATCTTCCTGTCCTTAGTCACCCTTATTGGATTTTTCTATTTAAAGAAACACATTATGGAAACAAAGGGCAAAACACTTGAACAGATTGAAAAAGAGGTACTTTGCTGAACTATGGTGGAAGACAAGATATTGATGAAATCATAACTCCTTATCATGAACGGATATGAAAGAATAGCTGCGGCACTTAAAGGTGAGAAAACTGATAAAGTTCCCATAATGCTTCATAATTTTATGATGGCTGCCCGTGAATCCGGTGTGACAATGGAGCAATTTCGTAACAGCCCGAAGGTAATAGCAGACAGTTTTATCAGATCGGTAGAAAAGTATCATTATGATGGCATCATGGTTGATATTGATACTGTTACATTAGCCGGAGCAGTAGGTGTGCATGTAGATTTCCCGGTAAACGATCCCGCCCGGACTCACAGGGGAAACCTTGAAAGACTGGAAGATGTGAAACTTCTTAAACCAGCTGACGTAGGGAAATACAGATATATTCAGATATGGCTGGAAGCAGTCCGCTTATTAAGCGATTACTTTGCTGATGAGATATATATTCGTGGAAACTGCGATCAGGCTCCATTCTCCCTGGCAAGTATGATGCGTGGCGCCCAAAACTTCATGATTGATCTGATGATGGGTACGGATGACCAGATAAATCTTTTGCTTGAATACTGTACTGATGCCTGTTCACAATTTATCAAACTGATGGCCCAGACCGGTTGCGATATGGTCTCGAATGGCGATAGTCCCGCAGGTCCTGAAATGATTTCACCAGAAATGTATTTGAAATATGCGATGTCTTTTGAAAAAAGGATTGTTGATGTTGCTCACCATGAATGTTTGCCATATGCACTTCATATATGCGGGAACACAAATGTGATACTGGAGTACATGGCTTTGACCGGTGCTGATGCTTTCGAGCTCGATCATAAAACCGATATAAACAGAATTTATAGCACATTTCATGACTCCGGAACATTTATAGGAAATATAGATCCAAGCGGCGTTCTGGCATTGGGCACAGTAGATGATGTCCGGGAAAAAACCATGGAATTATTATCTCTCTATAAAAATTCAAATCGTTTTATTTTAAATGCAGGATGTGCTATTCCTCCAAATACTCCTGCAGAAAATCTGAGAATGATGATAAATACAGCACGAAGCTTTAGATAGTGGAATCGTGGTATCAATTGTTAAAAGTTCAGTTTCTGGTCTGTCAAATAATATCTGATTCACTAAAGATAAAAACCAAAATAATTATCCTGATTTGAAGTGTGATATGAAGAAAAAAATAAAAAAAGGTTTGGGTGTCATCTTTATTCTATCGGGCCTTGCAAGTCTCGTCTCAATTCCATGCTGCACCCGGGAACCAGTCATTTCTCAAAAAGTCGACTCGCTGCTGAAGATAATGACCCTGGAAGAAAAGATCGGGCAGCTTAATCAATACAATGACGACTGGGAAGCGACTGGGCCTGTAACTATTGATTCCGGTAAAGAGAGGCAGGTAAGCATGGGCGGGGTCGGGTCAATTCTAAATTGCAATGGAGCCGCCCGGACACACAAATGGCAGGAATTCGCGATGAGATCCCGTTTACGGATTCCCCTGCTTTTCGGGCAGGATGTGATCCACGGTTACAAAACTACATTCCCCATTCCTATTGCAGAAGCATGCAGTTGGGACATGGAAGCAATTGAACTCAGTGCCAGGATAGCTGCTGAAGAAGCCAGCGCAGCAGGCATTCACTGGACCTTCGCACCCATGCTGGATATTTCAAGGGATCCTCGTTGGGGAAGGGTCATGGAGGGTGCAGGTGAAGATACCTACCTTGCTTCGAGAATCGGATATGCCAGTGTAATTGGATTCCAGGGCAGGAATCCGGGAGACACAAATTCACTGATGGCCTGTGCAAAACACTTCGTCGGATATGGAGCGGCAATCGGGGGAAGGGATTATAACTCCGTCGACATGAGCGAAAGGCAACTGTGGGAGACATACCTGCCACCCTTTAAAGCCGCTTTGGATGCCGGGGTCGCAACCTTTATGTGCGCTTTTAATGATCTCAATGGTGTGCCATGTACCGGGAACAAGTATCTTCTGACCGACCTTCTGAAACGGCAATGGAAGTTTACAGGGTTCGTCGTCAGCGACTGGGGTTCAGTCGGACAAATGGTCAACCATGGTGTGGCAAAAGATCAAAGGGATGCAGCACGGATCGCACTCGATGCGGGATGTGACATGGATATGGAAAGCAGGAGTTTCAAAACATCTCTTCCGGATCTGATCAAAGCTGGGGAGATCACCATGGATCAGCTGGATGAGGCTGTAAGAAGGATCATTCAAAAAAAGTTTGAATTGGGATTGTTCGATAACCCATTCAGGTATTCTGATCAGGATAGGGAGAAAAGGCAGTTAAAGGATCCGTCGCATGCAAAGGCCGCCCGGGACGTAGCCTGCAGGAGCATAGTATTGCTGAAGAATCAGGGGCATCTCCTCCCCTTGTCAAAAAGAGCCAGAACGATCGCACTGATAGGACCTTTGATGAAAGAGAAAATGCAAAACAAGGGAGCATGGGATGTTTTAGTGCCAGGGGTTGATTCCGGCGATGTAGTTTCCCAGTTCGAAGGGATCAGGAAAAAGATTGATAAAGGGACAAGACTCATTTTTGCCAAAGGTTGCGATATTAAAGGGGAAAGCAGGGAAGGGTTCGCTGAAGCCGTAAACGCTGCAAGCCGGGCTGACGTAGTCATTCTGAGTATCGGAGAACGGCGGGATATGAGCGGGGAATCAAGGAGCCGGAGCAATATCAACATACCGGGAGTGCAGGAGGAACTTCTAAAGGCAATAAAATCTACCGGCAAGCCGGTGGTTGTGCTTATCAATGCAGGCCGGCCCCTGGTTTTCAGTTACACTGGCGAAAATGCAGATGCAATATTATATACCTGGTGGCTCGGAGACGAAGCAGGCGATGCGATCGCTGATGTGATCTTCGGGGACTATAACCCCTCAGCTAAACTTACCATTTCCTTCCCCAGGAGCGTCGGTCAGATACCAATTTATTACAACCATCTTAATACGGGACATCCTGCAACGAACGACACGAACCGGATGTATAGTGCGGCATACCAGGATCTGTCTATCTACCCTGCATTCGAGTTTGGCTTTGGATTAAGCTACACGGATTTCAGATATAGCGATCTTCATCTGGATAAAAAGAAAATGAAGCCTGCGGAAAAGATGCAGGTATCATTCAGAATTACCAATACCGGTAAATTCGACGGGGAAGAGATAATTCAGCTCTACCTTTGCGACAAGGTAGCATCCGTTGCAAGGCCGGTCCAGGAGCTGAAGGAGTTTCAAAAGGTGAAACTGAAAGCCGGAGAATCACGTGATATTAATTTTACCATTGATAAAGAGAAACTCTCTTTTTACAATGGGAAGCTCGACCGGGTTACGGAACCGGGTGAGTTTGATGTCATGATAGGCTCTTCTTCAAGGGATATTCGTTTAAAAGCTTCTTTTGAACTTGTAGAATGAAAGCAATTAACTTTATAATGCAGAGATGTGAATCTGATCAATAAATGACCGGATCTTCATTAATTTTATAACCCGACCATTTCAATTGGTCTGAAGATAAAATTTGCAAATATTTAAAAACAGCCAAATGGATAACCTTCTGAATTTCTTCAAAGTTTTGATTTTATTATTGCTCATTAATACAGACTCCTTTTGCCAGAGTAATGATCATTGGGCGATACCCTCCTGCGCATGGCAGAGACAAATTGGTAACAGACCTGTTTTTCAGCAGGAAAAGGGAACGGACTTTGGAGGCTCGACTTCCGCAACCAGGACAAAGAAAGGAATACCATTAGGAGGGATCGGCGCAGGAAATTTCATGTACAATATTTGTGGCAGCTTTGGTCCATTTTATATGAAGCCGGGCTGTTATGAAGACAGGTTCCTGACCCAGGCCGCATTTCATATCAGGGAACAGGTCAAGGGGCAGGAAGCCAGGGCCTATACGCTTGCAACTGAAGATGTACTGCCTGCATGGAATAAAATGAAAGTTGGCGACGGAGTTTATTCTGCCCTGTTTCCTCTTGGCTGGTGCTCTTACAAAATGCTGCAATCGAATGTTACGATGCTGTTTTTCAGTCCGGTAATAAAAGACAATTACACCGAGACATCATTCCCAGTCGGAGTTTTTCTTTTTAAAATAAAAAATCCGAAAAGTGAACCTGTTAAGATTTCCGTGATGTTCACCTTTCCCAATGCTCCCTACACTGTATTTAATGACTCGGCCGGTAAGAAAAAACAATATTCATATAAAGAGAAGATAAGAAAAGGACTATTCAACAAAGCTATCGTTTCCGGGAATGTCGCGGCCATTTTGATGGGAGCTGACGACAGATCGAATCCACCCGAGACAGAAGGTACGGAATGGTGCATTGCCACAAACGGTTCGGCATCGATGGTTTCAGAATGGGATGGCAACGGAAATGGTGAAGCACTATGGAAAGATTTTACTGATGACGGAACTCTTTCCAGCAAATCTTTGACATTAAAAAGCGAAATGCCCTCCGGTGCATTATGCGTCACAACAGAATTAAAAGCCGGAGAAGAAAAAGTAATTCCGTTCGTCCTATCCTGGTACTTTCCCCAGACAGAATTCGGATCCGGCACACGCTGGTGGAAAAAGTACACCGAGCAGTATCCTCAAAAACCAGGACAATCGCTTGCAATTGCAACTGATGCGCTGAATAATTACGACAGCTGGCTGCAAAAAGTTGAGGACTGGACAAATCCGATAATAAAGAATCCCGTATATCCCGGTTGGCTCAAACAATGTTCCCTGAACGAATTATATTATACCACATTCGGAGGATCATTCTGGGAAAACGGATGCATTAATAAAACAAAGAAGTTTGGAAACCGTGAGGGGCAGCATCTGGAATCAGTTATGGAATGCATGGATTACAGCTGGTTTGAAACCTTTGACGTACGCCACCATGTATCGATTGTCTATCGCACCTTATGGCCCAAAATTGAGCACGATATCCTGCTGGCATACAGCGATTTCATTATGGATTCAAAACTTGGCAGCTGTCCACATGATGCCGGCAGTCCCGACGACGATCCTTTTATGGCTTATGACGGATACGGAAAATGGTATAACATGGATCCCAGGCTGGGAATTGCCGGAATGCAAACCACTCCCTGGTCAGAGTTTTCACCAAAATTTATTCAACAGGTATATGCCTATTATAAAGCGACAAACGACATAGCATTCCTAAAAGAGACATGGCCTTCGGTGATACGTACTTACAGATATCAGCTCACCACCGATACAAACAATGACGGGATTACCGAAATGAAGAGCTCTGAATACAAGAATAACCGTTTATTCAATGCTGTTTTATGGATAGGCGCCCTGGAATGTATGGAAGATATGTGTGACAAAATGAATGATCCCGCATTAAAGCTTGAAGTTGTTCAGCAATTTGACAAAACAAGAAATGCAATTGAAAATAAATTCTGGAACAGCACGTTGGGATATTATAACTACAATGAGAAATTAAACTACCTGATGGCCGATGCCATGCTTGGTGAGAGGTACATTGATGTGGTCGGGTTACCGGCATTGCTGAACGAAGAGAGAATGACTTCGCATTATAAACAGGCATTTAAGAGACTGGTCCTTGCCTTACCCGATCAGGACGGAGATGGCATAGGCGATCTGGGGGCAGGTAATGCATTGACTCCTGAAAGCAAACCCGGCATTGAATCCAGTGAATATTCACATGAATATGAGGTATGGGCAGGCATCGCTTACAGCTTTTCCGCCAACTTATATCACTGGGGGAAGACGCATAATGACGGTTCAATGATGTCGGATGCATTGCTTACTGCTTACGGCCTGTATAAGCAGACATGGCTTAATGACAAATCGGCATATTGGTTCAGTACTCCCGAAGCCTGGCATATTGATGATCCTTCAGTTTTCAGGGCTCTGATGTACCAGAGAGCAAGGGCTGTGTGGGAAGTTCTGAATGAAGTATATCCAATAAAATAATCAATGTTCAAAAGCCGGAAATTCCTGCATTGGCTGGCTGTTGTTCTTCTATCGCTGATATGGGGCACCAGCTATATTCTGATGAAAAAAGGGCTGCGGTCTTTTTCACCATATCAGCTGGCTGCCCTAAGAATACTTATTTCATTTGTATGCCTTTTGCCTGTCGCGCTGCGCAGCATTTCAAAATTCAATAAGAAAAGTTTCCTTTCTATTCTCATAATAGGTTTCCTGGGAAGCGGAATTCCTGCGTTCCTTTATCCCCTTGCCGAGACAAGAATAGACAGTTCTCTTACCGGTATGCTGAACTCATTAAGTTCTGCATTTACTCTGGTAATAGGCATAGTATTCTATAAAAGAAAAGCTATCAGGTCGCAGATCGCCGGAGTGTTTCTGGGGTTTGCAGGAGCAGCAGGACTTCTTTATAGCGGCTCCTTAACTTTTAATTATTATGGTCTCTTCGTGGTGCTTGCCACACTTATGAACGGATTCAGCAATAACGAGGTCAGCAAGGTGGAAGGATTAAATGGGCTTGAGATCACCTCCCTTTCCTTCTTTGTTGTAAGTCCCTTCGCGTTGGCGCTGCTTCTGGGTACGGATATACATGCAGTATTTCTCACTCCTCACTGGCTTCTTAACTTCGGCTATATAGCTATCCTATCGGTTTTAGGAAGCGCCTTTGCCAATGCAATTTATTATTTTCTTGTCAGGGATACTTCACCGGTAGTTGCCTCGGTTGTGGCATATTTCATACCAATTGTGGCAACAATGTGGGGACTTTCAGATAATGAGCACCTGGCGCCGAAAATGTTAATATCCGTACTGCTTATCCTTGGAGGTGTTTATCTCATCAACAGACCAGGCGCCCTTCGGAAAATTAAAAAAATGCTGGAATAGTTTCAGAACTTGCTTCCTTATTGGCGGTGGCGGTTGCACCTGAGTGCAAAAGCAGGAGTATTTTGACAACCTCTGGGCAGAAATAGATCATTGATCTTTAGAGATATATAATAATGATAATCTGACCTTGTAAATGTGGTCAACACTATTAGCTTTTGCACTGTAGTTAAATAATTGTCACATAGCAATATATCTTAGGTATTAAATGACTGGCCAAATGTGGGCAGGGGGTTCGGCTTTTCCACTATATTACCGAATAATAATTTTTCTGGTGATCATACGGCCATCTTTCAGAATCATCCTTAACAAATATAATCCCGGTTCAGGCTGAGGAATTTCAATCATTATCCTGGAACTTTGTACTATAACATTATAACCCGATACTTCTCTCCCATCAAAAGTGAGCAGTGAAATATGTTTGATTGGGGTAGTATCTGTAAATTTGATATAAACGACCTCTTCAGCAGGGTTGGGATATATCAGGTAATCATCATTTATTCCAATATCATTTATTCCAGAAGATGTGTACCACTGGTCCTTTAATTTTTCAATCTGGGGAATAGGAATCTCCTTATCCCATAACTTTACTTCATCAACGCTTCCGAGCAAATTATAAAGGGTTTCCGCATCGTCCTCCCTGCCTATGGTCAAAGGTTTTGTTGAGCTAAGTATTGCACCTGAAAAGGGCTTAAAAGTATCCAGCATTCCATTAACGTATAGTTCCATAGAGTAGCCGGTATACAGCGCCGTAACATGGTAATATTGATTTAATACAATTGGGGCTGAGCCGTCCAGGTCGCATACCCCCGAATCTGTTTTAACTGTCCATCGCAGGAAGCCGGTAGGAATAATTGAGAGCTTATAACGTTGCTGCCAGGAACCATGAGAGATTATAAATCTTTCTGAGCCAAATGCTTCGCATTTTACCCAGAAACTCAGGCTTACTGCATTACTGAAATTAAGTGCAGCCTGATTATCTGTATAAATAATGTCTTCCCCGGAAGTAAAACGATAAGCCAGCGATTGTATACCTCGTGCATCCTGAGTTTTGCTTACACCGTATGCTGTGGCATTATAGCTGTCAGAAACAGCATTATGCGTTCCTGTATCAAAAGGATACCAGATGAGCGGAGTCTGGGATACTATGTTTGTATCTTTTACCAGGGTCCAGGCAGATATTGTTGTCGAAAGGGTATCCTGATTGGTAACCTTCACTTTGATGCTTGCCACTGTCGGCGTATTGGGGGCCTGCCAACTTATGGAACTTCCGCTTGTTTGAATTAAATTGCCTGCTGAAGCGCTCCAGCTATATTGAAGGATTTCCCCCGGAGCTGGCGATGTAAGGACGGTAAACGTGTTTTCTTCGCCTGTTGGTGTGTATTTAAGTCCGGACTGAATCCCATTTACCACCGGTAGAGTGGCTATATGCCCGACTACCTTAATATGGATTGTGTCTTCCGCTGTCTGTCCATTGGAATTTACTATGCATTTAAGGATAAGCAGACCTGTAGTATCGGGTGATGTAAGGAGGGCTGATGATTGGTTCTTTCCTGAGATCAGTGTATCATTCAGATACCATTCAAATTGCACCGGTTGACCCTGGGTGACATTTCCGGTATCGCAATATGCTGTGAATTCTGAATTAATCGCGACAGGATTCTTGCTAACCGAAAGGGCTTTAATACGAAGTTTTTGTGAATAATTGTACTGATAATGGTAGTCGAGTATGTCGGTACCTGCATATAATCTTCCATTGCTGGCATGTGGTACAATGGCCGCCGGATAAAGCCTGATCAGCCTTACCTCACCGGCCGGGATGGATAATTGAAATGATCCGGAGGTGATTGAATCAAGAATGTTTTCCGTAAGAGCTTCGTACACTCCGAAAGATCCGGTCGGAAGGTCAATATTTATCTGTTCACTGGTGGGTGTAGGATTAAAATATAAGTAAGAAATCAGAGCATTATCGCCATAAAAATCAGTTTTGTTCAAGTTAATCCTAAGGATTCCTGTGACATTGGTTGAGTCGATCACAGCAGAGAGATATCCTACACTTGAACCGCTATAGAGAGACAGGTTTGTTGAAGCCCAATGACCTCCGATGGCATCTCCTGTAGCATAAGGAGATTCTCCCAGCAAAGTCTGTTTCATAGATTCGTGAGGGATGCAGGCGGTGGGATCGTTTACTGAGGCCCAGGCATATGAATCCTGGTGAGTTAGTGGAAGAGCATTCCAATAAAACAGACGGCTGGCGTTGGTAACATTCAGCAGCCATTTGGCAATAGCAAGGGCATAGCGTTTGTCATACTTTGGGAGTGGCGCTAGTGCAGCAGCTTGTTGAAATCCGTTCATTACAAAGGCATAATCGTTTCCGGCATCACTGGCTTCGCCAATCAGTCCCGAGGTATCATAACCGCCCCAGTTTCCAACTGTGACTCCCCAACCTCTCAGAGGATTGTTATGGTCAAAGCACCAGTTGAGCATTTGCTGAATGGGGTAATTCGTGCCTTCAACTGCATTCATGCGGGCCGCAATAAGTGTTCCGTAAGGGAGCTGAAGTTCATAGGATGGATTTGAAAGAAGACCAGCCAGGAAATCCATTGCAAGCTGAGCACCTTCGAAATATTTTCTATTTCCAGTTTTAAGATAAGCATTATATAGTAGCCAGGCAATGCTCCCTGCTGATTCTGGCTCTAAAACGCCGGTAGTGAGTGGAAGCCCGGTAGCCAGATTAAAGGCCCGGTAATTCATATTGGGTGGTGTCCAGGGTGTAGTACTTCCGCCCAATTGATTTACACAATAAAGCCAGCGATCGGCCACGGATGTAAACTGGCCATGAAATTCCACAGTTGTATCAGGATAGAGCGAAAGTATCTGATAGAAATAAACATTGGGCATTAGATCATACCACCAATCACTGCCCGAAGTTGTTGAATAATTATTGAGATAGACATTCTGACCGTTAGTCAGGTTAAAAAAAACTTTGCTCATAGCTACCCAGTTCATGCCATTCTGATTGCTTTTATCTATTCCGGCGAGGCTTGCTCCGACAATAGCAGGCAATATGTTTATTGCCTCTGCCTCATTGGGATGGTCGGCAGCGCCCACGTAGGAATCGAGAAAAATAGGACTGATGTTGGGATAGTTAAATTCACCGGCAGGTCCAATGCGGGCAAATGGCATGTATTGACCCGCTTTCCCCAGGTCGAAAACTAATGTATCATAATTCAGCGCTACAGCATGCCAGTTCCTGATCAGTAAGGGTGAGGGTAAATCCGGCATTTGAGCTATACGGGAAATGGTTAATTGTCCTGCTTGGGAAAACCCCTGTAGGGAGAGAAATATAAAAGCAAAACAGACAAGAGTGCATTTCATTTGTTTTTTTTTTAATTGCATGCGACTTAAGTTACCTGCAATTTAAGCTTAAAGCTAATTATTTTTATTCTTTCTTATACCAACTCAATTTATTATTAGCATTAAAAAAGCTACCCCGGATTGTTACGGGGTAGCCTTCATAATCATCTATCTAACACCAAATAAGCCATCAAATCTGTTTAACAGCTTACTCCGGTTTTTCTTCGTTATATATGCTCGTCACCTGTGTAGCTGTGAGGGCAATATTGTAAATCCTTATTTCATCCATCGAACCTCTGAAGTAACCTACACCCCATTGGGAAGGATCATCAGCCGGCAAAACATCCACAAGAGTATTGGGTTGTGCCTGGCCAATTACAAAGGCTTGCGGATTTAGGATGCTAATGCCTCCTGTGACATTAGTCCAGGTATAAATCAATGCTCCGTCACCATAATAGGATTCATTACCTTCTGTAAGGGTAACAACAAGGTGATGCCAGCTATGATCGGTAATTCCATTGGCATTCCAATCCCGGTCAAAAATGGTGCTTCCATTATTGAATGTGAAGAACGGTTTGGTAGCAGTTTGCAAATTCAATTTGTAACCATTCCACCAGTCTTCAGAAATCATGTAGTTATCTGCCAGGTTAAGGCTATCAACCTGAAACCACATTGAAATAGATATCTGAGTAGGAGCTAAAATTGAAGAATATGGAACTTCAATGTGACCACCATAAGAGAAATGAAGCGCTTGATTTGCAACTCCGTACCTGTCTGGGCACCACGTAGGAAGTGGCCCTCTTCCAACAATTACTGAGTGACCTTCCATAAAAGTACCTACAAGATGATTGGAAGAAGCGTCTGTAACCGTATTCCCTGTTCCTTCACTAAAGGTCCACTGCGCTATCAGGTTAGCCTGGGCAATTGGCACAATAGCCTTGGTTTTAAATAATGCAACTGCAGCGCTCAGGTTTGCAATCGCATTATTGATATCGGTCTGTGTAGATGTAGGGTCATCCAAAATAGCCTGAACCTCGGTAATGGTAGTTTGTAGTGCAGCCTTTGATCCTCTCTGATATTGACCGGCTGCAACACCCTCCACAGAATTGTTCAAAAGAGCTGTTGCCTTAGTTATGGAATCAGCCAGAGCAGTTGTAACAACAGGAGTAGCCTTATCCTTTTTGCATGATGAAAAGGAAATACTTGCAATAACCATTATTGCAAATAATAGATAGATTGCTTTTGAAATCTGTTTTCTCATTTTTTTAAGTTTTAATGAAACAATTAATTAATTATTTTAAAAAGAATTAGTTATTTAAGTTTGTATTATTGTCCTGCTCATTTAAAGGAATAGGGAAGTAACGATCTTTATCATAAGTAAAATTGGTACCAGTTAAAGCTGCTTCGGCTACCTGTTTTCCATAACGCATCAGATCGAAAAAACGGTGAAATTCCAGGCCAAGCTCTACACGTCTTTCATGATATATCGCCGTTCGTGTATCCTGCTGGTTTGTGGTCACTACATCGGGAAGAAGATTATTGGGTATAGCGCCGAAACCTGCAAGTTTGCTGTCATATAAATAGCTTTCCCTGGCGCGTTTTCTTACCAGGTTTAGCGGAATCAAAGCTTCTGCAGTACGTCCCAATTCGTTAAGCGCTTCGGCTTTAAATAATAGGATATCGGCATAGCGCAAATAAACATAGCTTAAATAGCCATCGGCTGTTGCGTTTGGTACTTCGCTAAAAGGTTGAATATGTTTTTTACTGATGTAGGTTGTAGGAGACCAGGTCGGGATGAAGGATTCCCCATTGATCCACTTTTGGCCAGGTCTGCCAACAGTATAATCTAGTCTTGGGTCCACAACGGAATCGGCCGTGACTTCAAATTCGCTAACAAAGTTTTGTGTCGGGGCATCGAATGCATAACCTTGGTATATTGAATCTCCCCTGGGAGCAAAATACTGATTCAGATAATTACCAAGCCCCGGGTTCTGTGCACGTAAATGATGAATCTCGAAAAGAGATTCCTGGTTGCCCTGAGTGGCAGCATGAAAATTATCACTGTAAATGGGCATAAGCTTATATAATTGCAGGGAATCAATTGACGTTATGGTGGTAAGTACCTGATCATACTTGCCCTCATACAAATAGGTTTTTGCCAGTAAACCTAAGGCTGCACCTTTAGTAGCCCGGCCAATATCCGAAGATGTATATGTTGCCGGTAAAACAGCTGAAGCATCAATAAGGTCAGTTTCAATCTGTTTATAAATGTTGGCAACACTGCTTTTAGGAACATTAATATCGGCCTGGGTTAACGGGGGTGTTATTTTTAACGGAATGCTGCCGAAGATGTTTACAAGATAGAAGTACATATGGGCCCTGATATATTTTGCTTCGCCTAAAATTCGGGCTTTGAGTGTCGCATCCATTGAAATGCCTGGAACCTGGTAGAGAACAATATTAGCGCGGGTTATTGCATCGTAATATCTCATCCAGATGCTTAGTAATTCTAAATTAGAAGGCACTACATTGAACTGATCAATATATTGTATATCCAACTGGTCGCCAGCCAAACTGCCTTTTACTGCATCGTCCGATGCCACGTCACCAAATACCCAGATGCAATTGTCGGAACTATTAAAGAGCAGGTCATTGTAAGCGCTGTTTATAGCCATTATGGCTTCTCCCTGGGTTTTATAAAAGGTTGCACTTGAGTAAACTCCCTGCTGGTCCTCAGTCAGAAATTTCTGGCAGGAACTGACAGCAAAAACTGAAATTATGAATATTAAATATTTTATTTTCATGGCTGCGATTGTTAAAAGATTAAATCAATTCCGAGATTATAGGATATAGCTGTTGGAAAAGTTCCCCAGTCTACATTACGCACGATATCAACTCCCTGGCCTGGGGTGACGTTGTTATTCGTTGTCATCTCAGGATCCAAACCCGTGTATTTTGTCAAGGTGTAGAGGTTGGTTCCTGAAAAATATACGCGCACCTTGCTGACATGCGCTTTCTGGGTCCATGAATTGGGAAGTGTATAACCAATCTGAAGGTTCTTTAAACGGACATAAGAACCATCTTGCAGGAATCGGGTTGATGTGACAGTATTATTTTGTGAGTCCGACCATGAAGCAATAGGCTGAGTATTACTTGTTCCGGGGCCAGTCCATTGATTATCGTAATATCTTTCAGTAACCGTAAATGGCCTGTAAAAGCCTTCAATATCCCTGGCGGCCTGGTAATAAATTTTATCCCCATATGCTCCCTGGAAAAATAATGAAAAATCGATTCCTTTGTAATCACAGGAAAGATTAAGTCCTCCTGTCAGGGTTGGTATCGGACTGCCCACATGGGTCATATCCTTTTGATCGATTACTCCATCCCCGTTTATATCTGCATACATAACATCACCTGGCCTGATGTCACCTGACTGACCGGTTGCTGCGAGAGTGTTCCCCTGGAAAGCATGTCTGGCAATATCTGCCGGAGTTTGGAAGATCCCTTCCATCTTATACATGTAAAAAGAGCCTATAGGGTATCCCTTTTCAGTTCTGGTGAATCCAAATGCCTGATCAATAATTGCTCCATTCATTTGGAGAACTTCGTTATGTAAAGTGGCAATATTTGCTGTTATGTTGTACCCAAAATCACCAATTTTTCTTTTATGCTCCACCTCAATTTCCAAGCCCCTGTTTAAAATTTCGCCATTATTTACCCACGGGTTACCATTAAGATAATTATATCCGACAGAAGGAGGTAGTGGCTGTTGTACGAGCATGTTGTGCGTAATTTTATAATAATAATCGACCGTAATATTGAGCATTCCTTTAAAGAGGCTTAAATCAGTTCCAAGGTCATATTGAGTAGCGGTTTCCCATTTTACATTAGCATTGCCTAATTGAGTTGGTGCGTAACCATTATTTACCACACCGCCGAACGGATAATTTATTTGGGGTGAGAGTTTGTCGGTATATGCATACCAATTGGGGATGTCCTGGTTACCGTTAAGACCATACCCGGCCCTGACTTTCCACCTGTCAATTATTTTCACATCTTTTAAAAAATCTTCCTGGCTGATTACCCATCCAAGTGAACCTGAATAAAAAGTGCCCCATTTGTTTTTCGGAGCAAATTTCGAAGTTCCGTCCTCACGTATTACAATGCTTACAAGGTATTTGCCTTTGTAGTCGTAATTACCACGGCCAAAAAATGATTGTAATGTATACCCTGCTATGGATTCACTGGAAGTTCTTATTCCCACACCATTGCTTAAATAAACCAGATTCAGATTCTGGTCAGGGAGATTCATAACAGAGGATGATTCATCGTAATTTGTTGACCTAATTGATTCTTCACCTGCAGTAATGGATATTTTGTGGTTTTGGCCAAATGTTTTGTCATAAGACAGAACATTGTTAATAGTCCAGGTCGATGTATAATTATTATCAACATCGAGGCTGTTTGGATTGTTAATCCTCAGGTTTGTACCCCAATTTTCATTAAACCTTCTGGTGTTGGATGTATTATAATCTATGCCTGCATTGGTAATAAACTTTAAGTTTTTCGATAACTTAATGATAGAATTAAATTTAAGGTTATAACCATTGTCCAGTTTCGTGTTATGAGTATTTATGGCTACGCCAAGAGGATTATACCCGTCACCAAAAAGTTCAGGATGCGCCGGTAAGTCAACAAAATTACCTGCGTTGTCATAAGTAGGAATAGCTGGAGTGCGGAAAAAAGCATAGCGAACCGGGTTGCTTCCGTTTCCTCCCCAGCCGTCACCATTGCTTGCAATAATATCAGTAGTTGTACGATACACATTCAAGTTTCCATTCACCGTTAACCAGTCTTTAATTTCTGAATTAACATTAGCCCGGGCCGATAAACGTTTAAACCCGCTATTGTAAATGATTCCTTCCTGATTTAAATAGGAACCGGACAAATTATATGATGTTTTCTCATTCCCACCAGAAAAGGATAAATCATAGGTCTGTGTGCCGGCAACCCTGAAAATTTCTTTAAGGTGGTCAACATCCGGCAAGGTAGCCGCGTACGCATCAGTAATTAGCGGCCTTTGTACAAAAGAGGGCAGGTAAGGATTATCATTATTTGCAGCAGCATTATATATATTGACATATTGCTGGGTATTGACCATTTGTGGCAGGTACCCGTGCGTTTGCAATCCTGTCTGAAACTTAAATTCTATATTGCTTTCACCTTTTTTTGCTCTTTTGGTAGTAACCAAAACTACCCCATTATTGGCCCTTGAGCCGTATATTGCCGCCGAAGCTGCATCTTTAAGAATAGATATGCTTTCGATTTCACTGGGTGATATACTATTAAGAGCCTGGGGATCTTTAGTCGGTATTCCATCGATCACATACAAAGGCTCGTTGTCACTGTAAATCGATCCGGTTCCACGAATTCGTATAGAAACACCATCGCCCGGCGCACCGGTATTTTGAGTAACCGAAACCCCGGCGGCCCGGCCTTGTAATGCCTGATCGATGCCCGATACGGCAAACTTATCCAGCTTTGATCCATCTACCATACTAACCGCTCCCGTGAGGTCAGTCTTCTTTTGGACACCGTATCCCACTACTACAACGTCGCCCAGCAGGGTAATGTCTTCATTCATAATCACTTCCAAATGCGTTTGGTTTCCAATTTTTATTTCCGTTCCGACATATCCTACATATCCTATAACAAGTATCGGATCCGGGATATCAGCAGGAATGGTCAATGAAAATTTACCATCTACATCTGTACTGACGCCTTTGGTGGTGTGTTTTATATATACACTGGCTCCAATCAATAATTCGCCTTTCGTGCTTTTTACCACTCCTGTAACGGTAGTCTGGCTATAGCCCTGGGTTGCCGTTATCAACATAAGCAGATAAATAATTAGACCTTTTTTCATTTTGAAGATTTTTCAGTATTAGTAGTACTGTATTTCTGGTTTTTAATATGATCCCTAATATTTTATACATTATCTGAATGCTATAACCGCATCCCTTGCCTTAATTTTTGATCCTTCCTTTTTCAGAAGTGTACCTGCTGGAAGCACAACGATCAATGCTGCTTCCCGGGCAGGCAAGCTGATACTTACATTACCCCTTTCACCTTTTGCCAGGTATTTTTTAGAGATTATATCGAACAAGTCAATAGTGCTGTCGGATAGATAGGTTACAGTTTTGGTTTCTTCATAGGGGTTATAGTAGAGATAAACCGGGAATTTATTTTCAGAATAGAAATCGGTAGCATTGCAATTCAGGGCCAGAATTCCTTCAACACCGGTTATATTAACAATTGCGCCGAATACTCCGGAAATGGAAGTGCTGTATATGCTGAACATCGATTCAGGCGGCTGACCGGTAGCCCATTTTGGTCCATCACCAATAGCGACAGGAGAGATGCCTTTCAAGGCGGGATTGCTCATATCATCAGTCTTACGGAGTCCTTCATAACCAATAATACCATGGGTCAGATCTTTAAGCTTTGGCAGCCACTGGCACTTCTCTTCAATCTGGTCAGGATAGAAGAGGCGAGATGCATTTACTGCATTAAGCATATATTTTCCAATAGCTCTGGCATATTGCGGCTCATATTTTACCAGCGGTACTAAAGGCCAGGCCATAGCAACGGAATTCATAAAAAATGCATAACCACCGCCATCGGTCATGCTTCCCTGAAGGCCGTAAACATCATAATTGCCCCATTTTTCGGCAATCACCCCCCATCCATACCTGCCATCCTTCGACTGGCATCCGTCGAATATTTGATTTAGTATTCGCGTTACATCATAGTTAGTCCCCTGCTCTGCATTCAGGCGTGCAGCTGTATATGCTCCAAATGGAAGTAAAATTTCATAAAAGCGGCTTTCTTTCTGGTTCAGCAGAGCCTGGGTAGCGCTTTCGGCTCCCTGCAGATAACGCTTGTCACCAAATTTCTGGTAAGCCGAGTACAAAACCCAGGCATGCCCACCAGCAGCGTCTTGTTGCCATGGTATGTTGTTTCGCATCCCTTTCATTTGAGCATAATCAAAATAGGAATAATTATAGTTGCCGTCCAAAACCGAATCGGCTTTAAAGAATTGTTCTGCAATTTTCCGTTGTATAAATTCGGCGTTCTCAACATTGGGGAAAAGAGAGGAAATTCCATAATACAGAACATTGGGATAAACATCATACCACCAGTCGCGGCCATAACCGCCCCCGAGCTGAGCTACTCCGGGGTTGGTATTGTTCATTATAATATTCCAGTGATTATCTCTGTTAAAATAGTTTTGGACCATTTTTACATAGTTAAATCCATTCAGTCTGGTTTTGTCTATTCCAACCAGACCTGCACTTAGAAGTGAATTAAGGGAGGTAAGCGCTTCATGAAACTCACCGTGGTTTTTCTTTGGTCCTTGTCGTACATCATGAATCACTGTATAAAGTCCGAATGTTACCTGATCGAAGTTCCGCTTGGAACTATCTATCCAGATTAGAGGTCCATAGGATGCCTGATTGTTGAAATTGTATACCAGACTGTCGAACTGAAGGGCTTTTTTCTTCCAGTCAATTATTTTCAATGGCTGAGGCATATCAGGCATCTGATCAATGCGTGGCAAAGAGATTTGAGCAACAGGTTCGCCTGTTTGCTGACTACAGCTGCATAAAGCTATCAGTAAGGTCAGAACTGTTATTACAAAACTCCTCCTTTTCATTTACTGTCAGAATAAGATTGTTTCATAATGTTTCTGGCAAGCAAAATAGAAAGCATTTGTATCAATGCGACAATTACAAGAGAGCAGCGGAGTGCAAATGTTTCCGAAATATAGAATGTCAGAGAAATAAATAAACCCAATCCCAAAACTCTGCCGGCATAGAGTCCAAACTCATGATTAAGGATGTAAGCGTATTCGTTCCGATTTTCACGTTTAGATACTACATCAATCACTTTCATCATAATTGGATAATAAGCCAGATCGTGCATGGGCTGAAAAAATACCTTGCACAAGACAAATATTATTACACCGCTCATTGAAAGCTCAATGCTGTTAACAACAGTTCCAATAAGGAAAATTGTGATACCAGTGCCAAAAATTATAATACGGTGTTTCGGTTTGGTAAACCGACCCAGCAGGTATATAAGTATGGCCGTTAATCCTCCGCTTATTCCCTGAATCAGGCCAAGGGAACCCTCCTTTCCGACATATCTCATAATGAGCATAGCCGGAGCCGTGACCAGAAATCCTTGTACCAGGCCTTTGAGGGCTGCCAATAAAATCTGTTTGTTCCAGAGTCTGTCAAAACGGAAATACAAAAAAAGTTTCTGCGCAGGGTTTTTATATTTCCCATGAGCCAGCGAGAAACAAGCCAGAATAGTGATCACAAACACAATGAGTGTCACAATGCGATAACCCGAGTAAATATTAAAAGTTATCCCAAAAAGCTGTTTCCCGTCAATTGAGGCCAGCAAGGCACCTATTGCCAGTGGAACAATAATATTTGAAATAGTAAAAAAGAATGATTCAAGTCCGAAAAAGTAATTACGGTTGTCATCCGAGGTAGTGTTTAGCGCCATCAGGTAGCGATTGGTCCAGAAAAATCCTGATGCTGCTCCAATCAGTGTGCCTGAAACAATTAACCCAACAAGCGAAATGTCTTTCACAAACATCATCCCTGCCATAGACAAACCGCTCAGTAAAATTCCAAAGCTGTAAAGGTGGGCTACCTTAAAACTCTTAAGCAAGAATCCGTTAGCAAATGAAGTTATGACTATACCTGTATACATAGCAATCTGGAAAATGGCCACGTAGCTTGTTTCAGCAAAATATCGCATGATATAAGCCGCCATGAAAATTTCCACTACAGGTAATACCAGCGCATACAGCATATTGGTAATAAGCAGCACACGCATATTGTATGGCATTGAAAGGAAAAAACGGAACTCAGCGGTTAGTTTAGATATCATTATAGGATAGAATCTATAAATTAAGAGTTGAGAGAATTTCAGAGATTGAAAGCCGGGCACCGCAGATCACTTCATCGCTTGCCCCGTAATACATAAAGATGTCGTCACCTTTGACATAATGGCCATTGGTAAATATTACATTTCCGAAAAACCCGGTTTGCTCATAAGGTTGTATGGGCTCCATAACTGGTTCGGTGCAACGGGCAAGAACTTTTGATGGATCATTAATGTCGAGCAGAAGTGCGCCAAGACAGTAGCGATTATCGCTGTCAGCACCATGATAAATTTCAAGCCAGCCCTTTTCAGTTCTGATGGGTGCTGAGCCTGCTCCAACTCGTTTCGAATCCCACATATCGGGTCTCGTGGTGGCAATGCACTTATGTCTACCCCAGTGGATCAGGTCGGGAGATTCGGCCAACCAAATATAGTTTCCACCCAGTTCAGGGCTGCTAGGGCGGTGCAGAGCATAATATTTACCATTGATTTTTTCCTCAAAAATTGCACAATCTTTATTATGAGGGGGAAAAATCATCCCATCGCGGCTAAAGTTCTTCCAGTCTTTGGTTCTGATAAGCCCTACACCAACCCCGAATTCAGATACTTCGGTAAACGAAAGGCTATAACCATCAGCCATTGTGGCTACCCTGCAGTCTTCAACACCAAATGTTTCCAACTCCCCTTTCCCAAAAATAGGAGGATAACCCTCGGGTTCATAAAAGCTAATTCCATCATCACTGCAAACAAGTCGTAGATAAGAGAGTGTAGTCAGATAATCCTTTTTCTTATACTTGATTATCCGTGGATCAGAAGAATCCAGATTCGGATCGTTCTTATCGAAGTTAAGGATTTCAATTTCACCTTTGCTATTATATACCGGAAAACTTATTTTACCTTCAATCTGGTTGGGACGTTCAGCAACACGAAGCAGTAACCAGATTTTCCCATCAAATTGAAAAACACCCGGGTTAAGCAGACAGACTACTTCCATTCCTTCAATACCTGGTTTGAGATCAGTCGGACGAAGAAGCGGATTTTGCGTGAAGCGGTATACAATATCCATTTTAGGCGGTTAGGTGGAAACAAAGCTACTATCGTTTGTATGCAATCTCTGTCCGCCCCATTCCCGATCTTGTCCGGTATAGTACAAAATAGTAGAATTACAGGCAGAAACTATTCGGAAACAGCATAAACTCATCGAACCAAAAATCATTGACTTCTTAGAAATGCAATTGATCGCGGCAAAGAGTTATTCTCGTTCAGGATTGCGTTTAATTTTTCGCTGCTTTATTTCTGTAGTCTGAAGGCGAACAAGCATAAGTTTTGCCAAACAGCTCATAGAAATGGGTTCTACTGGCAAAACCTGTTTGGTTGATTATTTCGCTTACGGTCATTGTAGTTGATTTAAGAAGCGTCGCTGCTTTGCTTAAACGGCGTTGGTTTATCAGGTTATGAGGTGTAGTTCCGAGTACCGATTTGGTTTTATTGTAAAGGGAAGACTTACTGATGGACAACTTTTCACAAAGTTTTTCAGATGATAGTGTTTCATCATCTATGTTTTCATCAATGTAGTTGAGCATCTTTTGAAAAAATGGATCAGGAATCTCCTTCACCAGAGCAGGATTCCCATCCTGTTTGCCGAAATGGTCTCTGATGTTAACCCTCAGTTGTAGGAGCTTTTCGATACGGACTTTCAGATGTTCAGGGTGAAAGGGTTTCGGTATATATGAATCCGCTCCGGCTTTCAATCCGGCAATCCGGTCTTCTATCTCAGCTTTAGCAGTCAGAAGGATCAGCGGCAGGTGGCTGATGTCAAAGTTTTCGCGTAGCTTATTACAGAATTCGATGCCATCCATTTCGGGCATCATCACATCCGAAACAATCAGATCTGGCTTTTCGGATAAAACCTTACTGTATGCCTCAAGGCCATTCTCAGCAAAAATGATATTATAATCTCCCCGAAGGAAATCTCTGAGTAATACCAGAATTTCAGGTTCATCATCTACCAG
Source organism: Bacteroidales bacterium (assembly GCA_050013475.1). Lineage (GTDB taxonomy): Bacteria > Bacteroidota > Bacteroidia > Bacteroidales > VadinHA17 > LD21. The sequence continues at coordinate 3,666 of JBEKFE010000001.1, read as the reverse complement.
CAGGATCAACGGTTTTCCGACGGAAATGTTCGAGTTTTCAATGGAATTTTCAAAATCAATTTCGTCATTGAAACCGATTTCACTAAATTTATCAACGGGTTCATTAGGTATCTCCTCAGAGCTTAGCTGATGCACATCGTGAAAAACGCAGGTAAACATAGATCCTTCGTTTGGACTACTTTCAAAGCTTATGGTTCCTTTTAGCAATTCAACAAGTCCTTTTGTAACAGCAAGACCTAGACCGGTTGACCGATATCCAGGGAAACTCCCCTTCTTTTTAACAGAAGAAATACCGAAAGGCTCGAAGATTTTCTGAAAATATTCAGGTTTTATTCCAATACCATTGTCTATAATTTCAACGATAAGCGATGAATTTTCTGATTTAATGAAGACTTTGACAAATCCTTCCTGGTTATTGTATTTTATGGCATTCGATATCAAATTAGAAATTATGCGCTGAAATTTATCGGCATCTATTTTGAAAACAAGTTCAGGATTGGGTGCAATAACTTCACAGGTGATATTTTTTTGCTGTGAAAGAAGTTCGAAATCAGAAACAATTTCACGTACAAGATCAACCGGTTTTGTCAGTTGGATATTTAAAGGTTCTTTCCCCTTTTCCAATTTTCTGAACTGCATGATCTCAAGAACCATCTTCTGCAGCTTAATGCTGTTGTTGTAAACTTTTAGAAGACGAGGGTTTTCAAATGTATTACGGGTATCTTCAAGTAACGCATGAATATGTGAAGTGATAATGGTAAGCGGTGTACGAAACTCATGGGCTACATTGGTAAAGAATTCAATTTTATTACTCTGCAATTCTGCTTCCTTTTTCTTCTGAAATTCCTGCAATATCGCTTCTTTTTTCCTTGCTTCACGCTTGCGGTAAGCAGCAAAAATGATCAGCTGAATTCCAATAAATAGTAAGCCATAGCAAGCTATTGCCCAGTATGTCAGCCAGAATGGAGGATTAATGATTATCTCTATTTCCCTAACTTGCTTCGACCAATTTCCGTTTTCATCACTCACACGTAGCTGAAGAAAGTATTTACCCGGCGTCAGATTGGAAAAATTAATAGGCAGGTTTGGCGGATTGATAATCCATTCATTATCAAATTTCTTTAGCCTATAAGAAATTCTGTGACGTTCCTGCCCCCAAAAAGATAAAGAAGAAACATAAAAAGTAAGTGAATTCTGATTATATTTTAATTTCAGGCTTTTCTGGTGGTTGATGCGACTGGTAAGCACACTCCCTGGACCTATTTCAACGGGCTGATTCCTAATAAGAAGTTGATTAATCGCAATGGGGGGAAAATATGAGGAGAACTTGATCTCATCTGTTTGTATAACATCCACACCCACAGTGCCACCTACATAAAGTTTTCCTGTTTTCACATCGAAAAACGAGGCACCATCACTGTATTCAATATTAATTAAACCATCGTTTACGGTATAACTCCTGATATTCCTTCTGCTGCTGTCAATTAATGAAAGTCCCTGGTTGGTTGTAACCCATAAATTACCCAGTTTGTCAAGTTGAATTGCATGAATACTGGTATTCGAGAGGTCTGACTGAACATTTAATTCGGCCATCCTTACCGAATCAGCAGAGATTGGCAACAAATTAAAAAGGCCATTGCTGCTGCCAACCCAGATATTTCCAACATAGTCGTTAAACAGAGACAGAATATCATCATTCATGATAAGGGAAGGGCGAAACTTTGTTGTGTACTGGGCAATTACTCTCTTGGTTATCGAATTATATCTGTACACACCGACTCCTCTGGTGCCTATCCAGATAATCCCTGGTTTTTCTTCAGCCAGGGCATACACGATTTGTTTTTGCTCTCCGGGTCCGGCACTTTTATCAAGTACCAGTTGTTCACAATCTACTGGCAAAGATGTGCCGGCCTTGTTAAAATCCACCATGATAACACCATAACCACTGGTCCCAAGATAAATTCGCTGATCGCTGTCTTCAAGTATACGATACACCGAAGCGAAGTTCAACGATTTTGAGCAATGGAAATCACGCGGAAAATTGCGAATAGTTTTATAATCTGGCGAAATAATATCAACACCTTTGCCATCAGTACCAACCCATATAGATCCGTCATCATGTTCATGAAATGAAAGCACCGAATTGTTACTCAGTCCGTTTTTAACAGATAATTTCCTGATATGATTTCCGTTGTGATCAAAAACGTCAATTCCGCCACCTTTGGTACCTATCAGAACATCTCTTTTGCGGCTTACGAGAATACTTCTTACAATCGGATATGCCAATTGATCTGAAGAGAGGGGCTTATTGGGAAATTCTGTTAGCTTCAGGGTATATACTCCATTCCCGTCGGTTCCTATCCATAGGATATCAGGATCTGTTTCATAAATGCATAATATCCGGGCAGAAATTGGATTGTTCACAAACAAGTCTGAAAGTCCATTAAGCGTATCAAAATTGTGGGTCAGCATATTGTAACTATAAATTCTGCCCTTTTCGGTACCGGTCCATAACCTGTTTTTCCCCTGAGAAGGAGAGAATGAAGTAATTATATCGTCAGCTATCCTGAGTTGACGGACTTCTCTTGCTTCCAGATCAACTATGAGGGCAGCTCCTTCATGTTGAGTAATCAGCAAATACGGACGGTGATTGATTAAGACTGTAGTTGATGACGATAGTGTTCCTGTAAAGGGTAATTGCTGGATCTCTTCAAGTCTATTATCTAATATCCTATACACCTGACCACTTCCGGTTATGCAGTACGTAAGATTACCCACCTGATTTATCATTTTAATGTTGAGTGAAGCGGTTTGAGAAGCACTATCAAAATCAATTTTATTGAATTGCATTGTTATACTATCAAATCTGAAAATACCGCGGCCGTAAACCGAGGTAAATGTGCCATAGTGGTCAGAATGACTTATTGAAATATCGTTATCATAGTTTATCTGCTCCGATTCCCGGGTAAAATATGAAGTAAAGCTGTCGTGGATATTATCATATAATCCCACCCCTTTGTTAGTAAGCATCCAGATAGGGCCCGATGAAGTTGGATACAGTTCGCGAATTACATGATTGTGAATGGAATTGGGACTATTGCCGGGCAGGTATGTAACTATTCTATTGCCGTCGTAACGATTAAGCCCATTCCATGTTCCAAACCAGATGTACCCTTCCGAATCCTTCACAATTGTATTCACTGCGCCATTTGATAAACCTTCACGACGTGAAATGGAATGAACATTTTTTTTGTATCCCGCGCTTAGCGGTTGAGTCAATGCGAATATTAATATAAGATTAATAATCTTACAGGGCATCTTAAATACAAAGTAAGAAATCAGTCAATGGCGAAGTAAAAGTAGAAAAAAATGGAGAATTATGCGAATCAGGCTCTTTGGTGCAAAAGCCGGACTCCTTGACCACATTCAGGCAGTCAAACTGTCTTTAACATACAAAACTATATTATAAGGATTTAACTCCGGCTTTGGGTGGTCATTTTGGTCTGGCCGTAGGTGGTCAAGGTCCCCGGTATTTCCAATGCAGTGTCTCGTCCTGAAAAAACCTTACACATTTGGTTAGTAATCCTGGTTCCACTTTACATATTAAATAAGTTAATCCTGATTTTACTTTACAATACTAAACAATGATAGTTTATTATTATCAAA